>DATJKH010000193.1:0-70407 GCA_035491715.1 Vicinamibacterales bacterium
ACAATTCTGCTCGCCCTGATTCTTATGGCGACGGCGTCAGCACGGCACGTTCAAACGCCGACCCCGAACCCTGAGCTACTCTTCTTCGACGACTTCTCCACCGGCACCCTCGATCGCTCGAAGTGGAACGTGATCGTGACCGGCCGAACGGTCAACAACGAACAGCAGGCGTATGTCGACTCGACCGACACGATCACGGTTGGTCATGCCCCGGAAGCGAGCGGCGCCGAGAACGGCGCCCTGATCATCCGCGCGCGCCACCGGCCGGGCTTCAAAACACCTGAAGGGCGTGCCTTCGACTTCATCTCCGGCCGCCTCGAATCGCGATCGAAATTTGAGTTCACGTATGGCACCGCCGCGGCGCGAATCAAACTGACCTCCGGCGCCGGGCTCTGGCCGGCGTTCTGGGCACTCGGAACGGGTCGCTGGCCCGACACCGGCGAGATGGACATCATGGAGAACGTCGGCGATCCGGCGTGGACCAATGTCGCGCTCCATGGCCCGGGGTATTCCGGCAACACACCGCTCGTCAGCCGTCAGCATTTCACCGACGGCGGTGACATCACCGGCTGGCACGTGTACTCGATGGATTGGTCAACCGACGCGCTGGTGTTCAGGGTCGATGGAAAAGAACAGTACCGTGTCCCCCGGACGACCGTCGAGCGCTACGGCCGCTGGGCGTACGACAATCCGAAATTCCTGATCGTCAATCTCGCACTCGGCGGCCAATATCCGCAGTCCGTGAACAAGGTCGCCGAACCGTATGTCGGACTGCCGCAATCGACTGTTGATCTGGTCAGGGCCGACAAAGCCGTCATGGTCGTCGACTGGGTGCGGGTGTCGCTGAATCACTGATCACTGATCACTCATCGTGAATCCCTGAATCCGCGAATCCGATTCGAGATTTGGCGATTCGACGATTCGGGATTCGAGGATTGGTGATTCGACGATTCACGATGAGTGATCAGTGATTAGCGATTCAATTCGCTCGACGGCGGGACGATGTTCTTCAGCCGCATGTAGGTGACGAGATTGCCGTAGTGCTCCCACATGTGGCTGTTATTGAACGCGAGCACGCCGAGGCGCGTCTGCTTTTGCCCGAACAGGTCCACCGCCGTCGATGCATTCGCGTCAGTCGTGGCATCGAACACCTTGTCGCAGGCGGCGAATGACGCCTTCAACGCCGCAACGAGTTCGGCGCGCGTCGTCTTTTTTTCGTTCGCCTGATTGAAGTTTGGCTTCTCGCCATTTGCCATGCCGCAGAGCAGATTATTTCCGTCCGCGATGTGACCGATCACACCGCCAAGACTCCTGATCTCGGGAGTGGGCTTGAAGCTATACACGTCCTCCGGCACTTTTTCGGCGGTGCGAAGCACCAACGATCGGACCGTTTCTGCCTGCGCTTTCAAGACGGCCACGTGAGCACTCGCGCCGCCGCCGGTCTGCGCCGCGACCGGCGCAGCGATTATCGACACACCAAGAACCAATCCAACAATCTGTTTCATTGAACTCCCCCTGAGGAAGTTTGTCACGATTTGGTCGTACACGCGATGTAATCGCGTCACCGGCCGGTCGTAGTACTCAGCACTATGACGCACACTCATACTCGTCATCCTGATGCAGACGGCAACCACCACAACCACCACGCCGTAGGATGGTGTACTGTTTGATGGCTTACCCGCACGGGTGCGTATAAGGAGCATCGATGTTCAGACAGTCAACAAATGCGCGAGTCGCAGCGGTCGTCATCTCTGCGATCGCCCTGAGTGCCACGCTTGCTGCCGGTCCTGATGGCCAGCGCGAATGGCGTGACTACGCAGGAGGACCGGACAGCTCGCGATTTGTCCCTGCAAAGCAAATTACCAGCGCCAACGTGAATCAGTTGCAGGTGGCGTGGAGTTACCCTGCCGGTCAGACAGATTTCAATCCGGTGGTCATCCGCGGAATGGTGTACGGGCGTGGTCCCAATGGTTCGTTCGTCGCACTCGACGCTGCCACCGGAAAGCAGATCTGGATCCACGAAGGGGTGCAGGGCTTCAACAGTCGCGGCGTGAACTACTGGGAGAGCAAGGATGGGAAAGATCGACGCTTGATTTTCAGCACCCAGAACATGCTCCAGGAACTCGATGCCTATACAGGAGAGCCCATCACCGCGTTCGGGACCAATGGAAAGGTCGACCTCCGCGTCGGCCTGGATCGGGACCCGGCGACGATCAATCAGCAGACTCGCACGCCCGGGCGTGTGTTCGAAAACCTCCTCATCATGGGATCGGCAACCAATGAGGAGTACGGATCGGCGCCCGGTGACGTGCGCGCATTCGATGTTCGAACCGGCAAATTAGTCTGGACGTTTCACACCGTCCCGCGGCCCGGCGAGTTTGGCTACGACACATGGCCGAAGGATGCATGGAAGACGGTCGGTGGCGCCAACAACTGGGGGGAGCAGACGATCGATGAAAAACGCGGAATCGTCTACGTCCCCACGGCGAGCCCCAAGTACAACTTCTATGGTGGTAATCGTCACGGCGCCAACTTGTTTGGCGATTCCATCGTCGCGCTCGACGCGAGAACCGGGAAACGCCTGTGGCATTTCCAGATGGTGCATCACGACATCTGGGATTACGACAACAACTCCGCGCCGCAGTTGACAACGATTCGACAGAACGGCCGCGCCATCGACGTCGTCGCGGTTGCGAGCAAGACCGGTTACCTATACGTCTTCGATCGCGTCACGGGAAAGCCAATCTGGCCCATCGAAGAGCGACCGGTGCCGCAAAACACGACCGTGCCCGGCGAAGCGCTGTGGCCGACGCAGCCCTTCCCAACTGCACCGCCGCCATTCTCACGACAGAAGTTCACGGTCGAGGATCTCAATCCTTACATCCTCACGCCCGAGGAGCGTGAGCAGTTCAAGCAGCGGATCCTCAAGGCAAGAAACGATGGCCCGTACACACCGATCGGATTCGATGACGTCATTCACATGCCGGGAAACCAGGGAGGATCGAACTGGGGCAGCACGGCGGCAAACCCGGACGACGGAACGGTGTACGTCATCGGCCTCAACACGCCGACCATCATCCGACTGCTCAAAGCCGGCGAACTGCGCCGCGGCGGACGCGGCGCCGGGGAACCGATTCAAGAGGGACGTTACGTCACTGAGGGATTCGGCCTGTATCCAACCATCGTCAAGCCGCCCTACACGACGTTGACTGCGTACGACTTGAATAAGGGGACGATCAAGTGGCAGGTCGGACTCGGTGACGATCTGCGCCTGGTCGGTCAGGGCATCAAGGGAACCGGCACCGCCGCGAACGTCAAGACGAGCTTAATCGTCACGGCCACCGGACTCGTCTTCGCCACCGCCGGAGACCACAAGATCCACGTCTACGACAGCAAAGACGGGAACCAGATCTGGGAGACGCCACTTGGCGCTGCAACGACGGGTGCACCTTCGATGTACGAGATGAATGGGCGGCAATACCTTCTGGTCACGGCCGCGGGTGGAGGCGCCCGAGGCGCCGCACGCAATACGGTGGACGTCGCAGGTGCGAATCCAGAGGGCCCGGTCGGGATCGTGGCGTACGCGTTACCGAAATAATGGTCCGGTCTGAAGACCCGACCCCACAACTATCATCGGCTCCAGAAATGGCCAGACGGTCTCTGCAATCCGCTGCGCACCTGCGGCGTTCGGATGAATCTCGTCGTCGCCATTGAGATCAGGATTCAGCACCACGCCTTCGAGCAGGAACGGCACGAGAGCAATGTTGTACTTTCGCGCCAGGCGCGGGAACAGTTGATGAAAGTCGACGGTGTAGTTCCAGCCGTGAATCGGCGGCGTTTCCATGCCGCACAGCAGCACGCGCATCGCGCGCGCCTGCGCACGCTCGATCATCGTCGATAGATTCCGCTCGACGGTTGCGATATCGACGCCGCGAAGTCCGTCGTTCGCGCCCAGCTCGAGGATGAGGATTCGAGTATCGTCAGCAACGGCCTGATCGAACCGACGCAGTCCGCCACTTGTTGTGTCGCCGCTGACGCCCGCGTTATTGACGATCCAGCCGGGTTGCTGCGCGTTCAGTCGACGCTCGAGCTCAGCAGGAAACCCCTCCGCGTGCGACGGCGACACCGCCAGGCTGTCCCCCAGGACCACGACCCGCCGGGGTGTGGGAGCAGCTGCCCCTGGCGCAGTCGGGGCGGACGACGAACTGCCGCCGACACAAGCGGTCGCCGACACGACCGCCGCAAGCGAATAGCCGATGCCAATGCGTTGAACCCAAGATTTCATGGCCGTGCGCGCTGACGCGAGGCTCCGGACGGAGCCTCGCGAAGTCAAGATTGTTCGGGAGAACAACCCGATCTTACCATGCGCACACAGCTGTGGACGCTGGAGCGCAACTACTGTTCTTGCCCGGTCGTCTTCCTGGCATTGCGCGGATCGTCGGACGCTTTCACGTACTTGAACTCGACCGGACCCACTCCGTAGAGCACGATCGTCGACTCTGTTGTCGTATACGCGAAGTGATTCATGTTCGCGGGCGCCAGAAAGTATCCGCCCACTCCAATGGTCTTGTTCGTTGCCGCCCCCTTCTTGAGCTCATCGCCCATGCCGAAGGTCAAGGCACCGGATGTGACGACGACGTTCTCATCGCTGGGATGAGAGTGCGCAGCGATCGCGTAGTTGGCCGGAAACTTCAGCCGAACGGTATAGGGAGCCGGCTTGCCAGGATCTCCGGTGAGCACGGCGATCTGCGCTCCCGCCGGAAGCATCGGCGGTGCAGGCCCCCACTGCACTTCCTTCTCGGCCTGCATGACGTGCGCGTGGCTTTGCGCCTGCAGCACCGCGAGCGTCCCGCCGCTCAGAATCGCTGCGGCCGTGATCACCGAAACGGTCTTTGTCATATCCGCCTCCTCTTTTCAGCGGGCGTTCCCGCCGCGATGCGAAGAGTCTACGGACGCCGACGGACCGTCGCATCCCTTGGTCGGGTCATTTCCGGGCGGGAAGGAGAAATGGCCCGAAGGGGCCATCCATGTGGCTTCCGCCGTTAGGCGGAAGATTCGCCTATAGGCGGAAGATCAACTGAGCAATCCGCGGCGCGCGGCTTGCGCCACGGCAGCAGCGCGCGTGGAAACACTCAGTTTGCGAAGAATATTCGCAAGATGGCGATGGACGGTGTGATCGCTGACAAAGAGGCGCTCCGCGATCGTCTGATTGTTGAGCCCTTCAGCCACCAGGCGCAGGATCTCGATTTCGCGCTTCGTCAGGCCATTCCTGGAATGCGCCTCGGGTTTGTCTTTCGCCTCAGGTACCTGCTGCTGCAGCGATTCGAGGACCGTTCGCGCTCGTCCCATCTCGAACTCCGCCTTCAGCTCCGACAGCAAGCCGATCGCGCGCTGCGCTTCCGCGATGGCGTCTTCCGTTCGCCCCAGCGACCCGAGTGCGCGGGCGAGCTCGATGCGGGCACGCGCCACTTCGAATGGCGCACCGCTCTGGACATAAAGATCGACGGCATCTTCCAGGTGCTGTCGCGCCGCGTCCGGCTTACCGTCGCCAAGGGCGACGTATCCCTGGGCAAAACTCGCCGCGGCACGGAGCGGCATTGTTGAAACGAGATTCGCAATCCCGGAGAGTTCGGTGAGCGCCGTCGCCGCGCGTTCACGCTCGCCGAGTCCGGTCAGCGCCCGTACCAGCAGATCAAGGGCCGCCGCACGATCGGTTCGATTGTGCGTCGGTACGTGGCGAAGATATCGTTCCGCCTGCTCGCGTGCGGCGCGCAAATCGCCGCGATCGAAAGCCAGCTCCGCTCGACCGAGTAGCGCCGCACCGTGTGGACCCGCCTGGTCGAAGAGGTCGGCCGCTTCGACGAGACGTCCCTGCCGCCGCCGGAGCTCCCCGAGGCGGACGATCGCATCGCCGGTCATCGCTGGCCGGCTGGCCGCGAGTTCCTGACTCGCTGCCCGCAACTCCTCTTCCGCCTCGAGCCACGTCCCGCGCCACAAACAGATCGACGCATATTGGGAGCGACACACGGCAAACAGCGGACGAAGCCCCCACTTCATGCAGAACGCCTTGAGCCGCGTGCACCACTGCACCGCCCGGTCGTAATCGCGAACCCGCTCGCAGGCGGCGATCAGATAACAGCACGAGAGCCCAATCGCAACGAGGTCGGTCAATTCGCCGGCCAGCACTGCGGCGTTCACCTCGTCGAGGCCGCGCATCCCTTCGGCGACAGCGCCCGATTGCACGAGCGCAAGCCCCTGCACCGCGCGTCCCAGCATCTCGAGATCGACGCTGCCGGCCTCGCGGGCGATCCGGATGCCGTCACCGGCAAGCGCGAATCCGCGGTCGGTGTCCCCTTCCTCGAACAGGCACATCGACCCTTCCCGGATGTCGAGCCACGCCCGCTCGGCGCACGAAGGCTCGCCGTCGAGGAGGCGCCGCGCGCGCTGCAACCACCCGTTGGCCACAGCGTGTTCGCCACGGAACGCCCAGTAGTCCCACGCGAGCCACACGGCGACCCTGGCCGCCGCTCGACGGTTGCCATCCGCCAGATACAGGCGATACGCACGCTCGCGCGCATCGAAGACAACGTCGGCGAGATCGAGCCACCAGCCGGCGGTGGCGAGTCCTTCGAGTGATTCAGGAGTCTCTTGAACCGCGAGTGCCCGGTCGAACGCGTCTCGAGCGTCGGTCCATGCTCCGCGTGCGAGCGCGGCGTCGCCGTCAACGCATCCGGAGGGTCCTGTGAGGGTCATCGGCCGCCCAATTATAGGCGCCCGCGTTGGTGGCGCGGTCTGAAGACCGTGCCCTACCCTGGTGGAGTACGAGGATCAATGTAGGGCGGGGTCTTTCGACCCCGCCAACTGCATCACAGCGATGACCCTCTGAAGCGCTCAGCCTTTTTCTTGACGTACGCGAAATTGAAGCTCAGCTCATTGAAGTGCGCCGCCTTTTGCGCGATGGCGGTCGCCTTCTCCGCGCTCCCGGCGCCTTGCGCCGCCTCCGCCATCAACAAAAGGATGCGCGGATCGCGCTGATTGGCCTGGTTGAATTCTTCCGACGCCGCCGCATATCGCTTCTCGGCGAGCGCGATCAGCCCGGCAAGCTCATGCTGCTGCCGCACTTCGAACGGCGCGTTCCGAGGCGCGGTCAGGCGGACGTATTCCGCCGCCTTGGTCTTCGCTGTCGCAAGATCATTCTTCGCGACGGCGACGCGAGCTTCCTCGAAGACATGGTTGCGGCGCGTTGCCGCCTTGACAGGCTCGGGCAGCTGAGAGGCCTCGATAATCTTCATCGCCTCACCGTACTTCGCCAGCGCATCGTCCACGCGACCGGCTTCACGCAGCACGTCCCCCATCTGAATGAGATCGCCTGACACCGTACCCGCATCGTGCTCGGCTTCTGCCAGCGCAGAGCCGGCCTTCAACGCGGCGATGGCCTTGTCCGTGTCGCCGTCGTGCACGTACGAGGCGGCGGTCCAGAACTTCTCCAGGCGCCGTTCACCGGTGTTTCGCGCGCGCGCCGTGATCTTGGCAAACGCCGCGCGGGCCTGCTCCGTCTTTCCCGACGCCAGATAGTCGTTGCCGATGCCGACGTACGAGCTGACGAAGTTTGGATCGATCGACAGCGCCTTTTCGTACGCCTTGATCGATTCATCGAAGCGTCCCATCTTCATCAACAGTTCCGCGTAGGAATCGTACGGATTGGGATCGTCCGGAATGAGCTCGGTGTACTTCTTGAACACGCCCTCGGCCTCTTTCAGGCGATCGGTGAATTTGTAGGCATAGCCAAGCTGGTTGTACGGCGGCGAGAATCGTGAATTGATCGCAATGGACTTTTCGAACTCGGCGATCGCGTTCGGGTAGTCCTGCCGGCCGAAATACAGCACACCTAATTGCGTGTGCGCCCGTTCGTCATTGGGGAAAAGGCGAACGACCTCTTTCAGGTGCGTCAGATTGCCGGCTGGATCCCCTTTCAGTCCGGCATCGAGTGCGAGGATTTGGTGACGCTCGGCTTCAGTGACTTTGTCGGCGAGCGCGACCGCTTTGGTCACAGCCTCGACGAACTCTCGATTCGTCCCGGAAGTGTTGGCAAGCCCGACATACGCCAACGCAAAATTGGGATCTTTCCCGACCGCCTGCTCGAAAAGCTTGCGGCCATCGGTCCCGCGCAGCCGTTCGAGGAGATCGCGACCGTCAACATAAAGCTTGCGTGCTTCGTCGGACGCGGTGGTGATGGGCACCTTCTCGCTCTTCGCCGGCGTTTGGGCAGACACGGCGACAAAAGCTGCACACGAACCGGCGATGATGACTAATGCGCGCCGGGCCACTGAATGGAACATCCCGCACCTCCTGGGTCACAGGAGCGTAGGACAGCCGCCGCGCACACATCTACAGAGTTGGTGCGAATGACAGCAGAGTGGGACGAAAGGCTCTGTCAGGGTGCCAGAGCTTTCTGAAAGCAGTGCTGCGTCTTGACCCGCTCGAACCCGCCGCGTTCGTAAAACGCGTGCGCGCGATCGCGTGTGATGCGCGACCACACACGGATCACCGGGCATTGGTGCTCGACGGCCCATGCCTCGGCGGCATTGACGAGCGCGGCACCAATGCCGCGACTCCTCTGCCCGTCGGCGACGACCAGGCCGAGAATCTCCGCCGACGCATCTGACTCGAGGTAAGGACGCGTGCCGACGTGCATCCATCCGACGACGCCGTTCCCGTCGGCGGCGACG
The DNA here is from genome assembly GCA_035491715.1 of Vicinamibacterales bacterium. Taxonomy (GTDB): domain Bacteria; phylum Acidobacteriota; class Vicinamibacteria; order Vicinamibacterales; family 2-12-FULL-66-21; genus JALZOC01. Next base: position 8,730 of record DATJKH010000193.1, read on the forward strand.
AGCAACACCTGATCGTTGCGGCCGTCGATGCGGGTGAAGCGCCGTGCGATCTGCTGGGGCGTCGAAGGGTATCCGAGCTGCGTGAGTAGCTCTGTGACGCGATCGATGTCTCGCGCCTCCATCGTGCGAATGAGCATGGTGCGCGTTCCGCTCAGGCTTCCGCGTTCGCCCGATTCAAGAGCGCCTTCATGTAGGCGAATCCATACGCCGTCTGCGCATAACTTCCTCCGACCATCGTCGGACTGTGATCGAGGATGACGATGCCATCGAAGTTGACGTCGCGAAGCGCCTTCATGATCTTCCACATATCGTAGTAGCCGTTGTCCATGAAGGTTTCGACGAAATGCGGCAACGGTGCGCTGACATTGCGGAAATGGATCTTCCAGATCTTCCGGGCGCCGAAGTAGCGAATCATCTCCTCGGGATCCTTGCCGGTCAGCTTCTTGCCGCCTTCGAGCCACGTGCCACAGCACAAACAGATTCCAACATTTGGACTGTTGGCAATCTCCATCGCGCGCTTGTAGCCATCGAAGTTGCCAAAGATGCAGCGCGGCACGCCGGCCAGCACCGGAACCGGCGGATCGTCGGGATGGATGCCGATGTGGACCCGCGCCTCCTCGGCCACCGGCGCCACCTGCTTGATGAAGTGCGTGTAGTTGTCCCAGATCTCTTCCTTCGTAAACACCCGACCGTGCGAGAGGGGGCCGCTGTAAACCTTCCCGTCCCAATTGCCGCGCGCCTCGGGGCTGTTCTCATCGAACTCGCGCGCCGATGCGCCGCGAACCGGAACGCGGCCGCTCGTCCAGATGCCGTTGCCCATGTGCGCGTAGGTCGTATACGTGATGCCGGCCTTGCCAAGATTGCGCAAGTACTGCTTGTACTCCTCGACCTTCTGATCGCGTCCCGGCAAGTTGAGCGTCACCTCGGGCATGTTGTGGACGCTCGTATTCCCGATGTTCCAGACGGTAATGCCCGCGTCCGCGTAACGCTTCTTAATCTGCAGGAAGCCATCAGCGGTCCGCAGTTCCGGCGTCGATGCGACGCTGACGTACTCGGCGCCAAGCTGTTTTAGAAACAGCAGTTGTTCATCAGAGGGGGTGGCCGAAGACTGCACACAGAGCTTGATGCCCGGGCGAGTTGTCTGAGCGGCGGCCTGAGCGTTCTGGCCGGCAAGCGCGGCCGCGCCAAGAGCGCCGACTGTCACCCGGGCAAAGTCTCGCCTGTCGATTCCGGTATCGATCGAGTGATGGCGCATGGTGGACCACCTCAATGCAGTTCTTCGATTGCAATGTTCCTGAACTGCACGAGCGACGGTGGGCTGGTCCACACGCCGCCCTTCTTCCCTCCATGGTGCTGGAGTCCGACCGGCCCGGTCGCCGGCAGGTCGGGTAATTCAGCGGCGTTGATCACGGTTTGGCCGTTGAGTACTACGGTCAGTCGATTGCCGCGAACGGTAATGTCGTACGTGTTCCACTCGCCGATGTTGCGGTCGGCGTTTTTGGACGGCGTCACGCCAGCGCGCACAGCCGGTGGCATCTTCTCGTCCATCCGGTACCCGTAGACTTCGCCGGATCCGATTGGCCAGCACCAGATGTTGACCTGTGCCCTGCTGGTACCGCGCAGGAGAATTCCCGAATCCGAATCCGGCACCGAGATCCGGATCTCCTTTCCATCAGCGTCCTTCTTATGCGTGCCATCAGGCTTGATGATCGGCACATTCGGATTGACGTAAGGGGTCGCCTTGATGCGCCAATCGACGTGCAGGGTAAAGTCACCATACGACCGTTCTGACCACAGACTCTTGTCGGCAGCCGTCGACTCGCTTTCTGCGTCGTAATCGATCACTCCGTCGACGACTTTCCAATGGCCGTTATCCCCGGCTGGAATCTTCCAGCCCGTCAGATCCTTGCCATTGAACAACGAGACGCCCTTTGGCTGCTGCGCCCCTGCACTGAGTCCTAAAGCCAGCACACACACGACGGCGAGCGAGACAGGAAGTGGCCTAGTCATAGTGGGCATACTGTATATCGAATCGCCAAACGGTGAAGATTGCCGATCAACCAACTCCAGATCCTGGACGTCTAGTGTCTGTCTGTTTATTATCTGTTTATGACAGATATCGACATCAGAGCCCTCGACCGCGAGCTGAAGAAAGGATCGGCCGAACTCCTGATTCTTTCGCTGCTTGAAGCGCAGCCACGCCACGGATACGACTTGAGCAAGCTGATCAAGTCACGCTCGGGGGGCAAGCTCACGTTTCACATCGATTCGCTATATCCGCTCCTCTATCGCCTCGAAGAGCGTGCCTGGATTAAGGGTGTCTGGGTCGAGAAAGCAGGCGAGCGGCGCCGTCGTGTATATCGGCTGACAACCGAAGGCCGCAAAGTTCTCGCGCGTCAGCGCAAAACGTGGGCGGCGTTTGTTGAGGCGGTGCGCCTCGTGACGGGAGACCGACATGCCTGACTGGAAACCGGAAATCCGCGCCCGGCTGTCCGCCGTACGTCTGGCGCCGGCTCGTGAAGCCGAGATTGTCGAGGAACTCGCGCAGCATCTCGACGATCGATGGCGCGAGCTCGTGGACGGCGGCGCGACAGCGGAGGACGCCGAGCGCAAAGCCCGGGACGAATTCTCCGACCATGACGTGCTCGCGCCGTATCTATCAGCGCTGCGCCAGGCGCATTGGGCCGATCCCTCTCCGCCGGGCGCCAATCGCCCTGTTTCTCTGCATGGCCTCGGTGCCGATCTGCGCCATTCGTGGCGGACGCTCCGCGGCGCTCCGAGCTTCACCGCAGCCGCGCTCCTGGTGCTGTCGCTCGGTATCGGCGCAACGACGGCGGTTTTTGCCGTCGTCGACACGGTCGTGCTTCGAGGCCTTCCCTTCGACGATGCCAACCAGATCGTGGCGGTGGGCGAGCGTGTGGCAATGGCGAAGGGGCGCAAGGGGCCGTTTGTCATGCCTGGCTCGGCCCCGCCGACCGATCGACAAGCGCTCCAGCAGATCGAACCGCAGAACTACCTCGACTGGATTGCCGGGCAGCGAGTGTTCGAATCGATCGCGGCGATCGACCAATGGGGGGACAACACGCTCCTCGTGCCGGGTTCCGCGCCGGAAGCGATCGTCCGGCATCGCGTCACTGCCAGCTTCTTCGACGTGCTTCGAGCTCGGCCCACCATCGGCCGCGTCTTCACTGGTGAGCATGAAGTCGATGGCCGGCATCGCGTCACGGTTCTGAGCGACACGTTCTGGAAACTCCGGTTCGGCGGCGATCCGAACATCGTCGGGCGAACGATTCCAATCAACGGCGAACCGTATGAAGTGCTGGGCGTGATGCCCGCCGGGTTCAGCTATCCAGTCGGCGCGCTCCAGCCTGCCGAACTCTGGGTGCCGTGGGTGCCAACCGCCAACGAGCGGGTGCGCGGCGGCATGCGCAGTATTTACCTGCAAAGCATCGCCCGACTGAAGCCGGGCGTCTCGATTGACCAGGCGCGCGCACAGATGAATCAAGTAGCTGCAACCATCGAACAGGCCAATCCGCAGACGAACGCGGGGCACACGATCGGGGTTCGGCCGCTCCGCGATCATTTTGTTGGTGCGAGCACGAAGTCCTGGATGGTGATGCTGCTCGCGGCTGTCGGCATCGTCCTGCTGATCGCCTGTGCGAATGTTGCCAGTCTGTGGCTGGCGCGCGCCGCAGCGCGGGATCGCGACATCGCGGTGCGTGCCGCCCTGGGCGCAAGTCGCTGGCGGTTGGTGCGGCTGCTGCTCGTCGAAAGCGTGCTCGTTTCTGCGATCGGCACCGGGTTAGGCATCGCAGTCGCGTGGCAGGCAGTTCGTGTCCTCAAATCCGCGATGCCGGAAAACGTGGCGCGGGTCGCCACAATTACCATCGATGGACGCGTACTTGCGGTCGCCGCGGGATTGGCGCTGATGACCGGAATTCTCTCGGGAATCGTGCCCGCGCTTCAGACGTCGAACCCGCGGCTCGCTGGGACGTTGAACGAAGGTTCGCGGGGCGGCGGCGCGGGCCGGGGACGCCGGCGGATCCGTAGTGCGCTGGTCGTCGTCGAAGTTGCGCTTGCCCTGGTGTTGCTCGTCGGCGCCGCGCTCTTTATCGGCAGCTTCGTCAGCGTGATGCGGCTCGACTTCGGATTCCAGGGGGACCACGTGCTCACCGCGCAGGTCGTTCCGCAGGTGCAGCCGGGACAGGATCCGCGCTCGATGGATCTCGGACCGGTCCTGGAAAACATCGTCTCGCGACTGCAGCACCTGCCAGGCATCGTCGAGGCGTCTGCCGGCGCACCCGGGATTCCGCTGCGCTTCAACATGCATGTCACCGGCCTGACTGTTCCGGGGAAGGCCATGGAGGGCGACAGGAGCATCAGCCTCAAGTCCGTGTCACCCGGCTATCATCGGGCGCTGAAGATCCCACTCCGCCGTGGCCGTTTGCTCGAAGCGACCGATCAGGCGAACAGTGCACTCGTGATCATTCTCAGCGAAGCGGCCGCCCGCGTGTTTTTCGCAGACGAGAATCCGATCGGCCGAACCGTCGTCATCGATGGCGAAAGAGAGCGCACGGTGGTTGGTGTCGTGGGTAACGCCCGGCAGGCGAGCATCGAAATCAATCCGCATCCGGAGGTGTACGTCCCGATGATGCAACGCACCAACCGTTATGGATACCTGGTCATTCGGACGAGTGGGAGTCCGGACGCCGTGGTGCCCGATGTTCGCGCGGTCGTGGCAGCAGCGCTGCCGCATGACCCCCTTCGGAGTGTCGCGAGCATGGACGAACTCATCGCCCGGCAAACGGCGACACGCCGGCTCAACATGGTCATGTTGAGCCTTTTCGGCGTGCTCGGTCTCGTCATCTCGACTATCGGCGTGTTTGGCGTCATGGCCCACCTGGTCACGCAGCGCACCCGTGAAATCGGCGTGCGGATGGCCCTTGGTGCGACGCGCCATCAGATTATTGCCATGGTGCTTCGCAATGCCGCGGCGTTGGTCGGGGCGGGAGTTGTTGTTGGCGGCACGGCTGGGTGGTATCTGTCCGTTGTCGCGCAGCAATTCCTCTTCGGGCTCGATCCGCACGATCTGAGGCCGTTCATAGTTTCGGCGATCGTTCTCTTTCTCGCTGCGATCATCGCGAGCCTTCTCCCTGCGCGGCGGGCAGCAACGGTGGATCCAACGGTAGCTTTGCGGAGCGAGTGACTGGCGCGCGGCCGAGAGGTCCGAGCGCGGCCGGCGAATACGTGCGGGACAAAGGCGTCCGGGAGTGTAGCTCAGGTGCCATCGCGTTGCCCTCGGTGCTGTGGGAAAGGTCGGCAGTCGGGACTACGTCTACGCACCAAATCCAAAGTGGTCAGACCGCGCCGAAATTACGCGCGTCAGATACCATGGAGGCATGCAGTCTTTCCTTGTACCTCCTGCCTTTTACCTTCTACCTTTATTACTGACGCAAACGTTATCCGGCAGTGCGTTGCTCGACGCGTTACGCAATGGCGGTTACGTGATCGTCATGCGTCACGCGAGCTCGCCGCGCGAGGCCCCGGATAAATCCGTTGCAAATCCCGACAACGTCAACCTCGAGCGTCAACTCGATGAAGCTGGACGCTCGTCCGCGGTCGCGATGGGGACGGCGATCCGACAGTTGAAGATTCCGATTGGCGAGGTCTTCACGAGCCCCACCTACCGCGCGATGGAAACCGTTCGCCTCGCCCGATTGTCCAATCCGCTTGCGCAATCGGAGCTTGGCGACGCCGGCCAAAGCATGCAGGCCGCCAGCGACACTCAGGCCGCGTGGTTGAAAGATCGGGTGTCGCGCGTGAGCGCCGCCACCAACACGGTCATCGTCACGCACATGCCGAACATCTCACGTGCCTTTCCGGAATGGGGCGCCGTGGCGGATGGCGAAGCGGTCGTGCTGAAGCCAGACGGCAAAGGTCGTGCGACGGTCGTCGGCCGGATCAAGATCGACGAGTGGCCGCGACTGCGGTGAACCTCGCCTCGCTCGTCGCAGTGGCGTCGGTCATTGCCGGGGCGATTGCCGCGGTCTCCGGCTTTGGGATCGGCAGCGTCCTCACGCCGGTTCTTCAGAGCCGCTACGACATCAAACTCGCCGTCGCGGCAGTGTCGGTACCGCATGTCATTGCGACCGCCGTGCGATTGTGGCGTCTTCGGCATGATGTCGATTCGACGGTGCTGAAATCCTTCGGTCTGATGAGTGCGGCCGGCGGTTTGACTGGCGCCGTACTTCAGCGATATGCCGCCACGCAGGGCTTGACCCTGGTCTTTTCCGTGCTCTTGATCTTTGTTGGAATCGCGCAACTCACGGGACTGTCCGAACGCATGCGGTTCGGCAAGCGCGCCGGATGGATCGCCGGCGTCCTCTCCGGCGCACTCGGCGGACTGGTCGGAAATCAGGGCGGCATCCGCTCAGCCGCCCTGCTCGGCTACGATCTCTCCCCTGCGAAGTTCGTGGCGACAGCCACCGCGGCAGGTTTGATCGTCGACGCGGCACGAATGCCGGTTTACGTCATGACCGAGCACGCTCGATTGATGGCGCTCGGGCCACTGATGGCCGTCGCGAGTATCGGCGCCGTTGTCGGCACCTTCATCGGCGCGCGGCTTCTCAAGACGATTCCGCCGCACAAGTTCCGCACGATCGTCGGCGTGCTTGTTCTCGCCCTTGGGGTCTACATGTTCGTCCGGCGATAACGGCTCACCGGACGACCGCGCCACCTTCGTGCGCCTGCTTCAAGGCCTCGATGTCGAGCTTGGTCATCTGCAGGAGTGCCTTCATCACCCGACCCGACTTCTCGGCATCCTTCTCCGTCATGAGCTGGCCAAGGATGGTCGGCACAATCTGCCAGGACACACCGAACTTGTCGGTCAACCAGCCACAATGATCCGTGCGGCCACCCATCGACAGCTTCGACCAGTAATGGTCGATGTCCTGTTGCGTGTCGCAGTTCACGACAAAGGAAATGGCCGGTGAGAACGTGAATTGCGGCCCGCCGTTGAGGGCAATGAATTGCTGTCCATCCAGGTTGAATGATGCCGTCATGACCGCGCCCTTCGGGCCCGGCCCGGCATCGCCGTACCTGCTCACGTGGTCAACCCTGGAGTTCTTGAAGATGGAGGTGTAGAAGTTGACAGCTTCTTCGGCCTGATTGTCGAACCACAGGAATGGAGTGATCTTCTGCATCAGCGCTGCTCCTTGTTAACTGGTAGTCGGAGCAGACGCCGCCGGATCGACATGGGGGTTTGCGCCTGAGATGACCGATCGTGAGGCTCAGGGCCGCAGAATGGCGGGCTTCAGAGTCCAGGCCTGCAGCCGCGCCAGTTCCATGATGCGCGGCGCGTGGAATCCCTCCGGGAAAATGATCCACCCCCACAACGCGGCAGAGTCCTGGGCGACATAGCGATCGGCGGTGAAACGACCCGTCCGGCGGGTGACACTCGCAGGCGGTCGTCCCGCTGTCGCCACCTCTCCAAACGCGTGTGCCAGTGTCGCGAGGTAATCAGCGGGCGAAACACTGTCGCTGCCGATCCAGATCTCGTCCGGCACTCGCCCGCGGGTCTTGCAGAACTCCCACGCCTCGCGGGTCGCGTCAGCAAACGCGCGCCATTGAAAGGTTGTCGCTGGCGCGCCACCGGCCGGCGGAATGTAACTTCGCGACGGACCGTCAAGCGGCGTGATTCTCGTTTGCGATGGCAACGGCTGCCCGCGGCTGACCTCCGCCATCGCACTGGTCAGGATGGCAAAGACGTCAGCGGCGGACACCGCATATCCGTCCAGTCGCTGGAAGCTGATTTCGTCTTCGACGACACGCGCGAATTTGACGAGATCGTCTCGCGTGAAATCCCGGGCCAAGGCTCTGTCGCTGTAGACCGTCATCAGTTCGGTGGCGGTGACGAAGCGAACACCCGGCAATGCCTTCATGAATCGTACGTATTGCTCGAAGTCGTTGAACGCGTGTTCGGTCTCCGCTGCCGGACGTGTACCGGGCAGCTTCCACGCCTCGCGCGGCGGATTGGCACCGCGGCTGAAGTTGACCCCATCCCAGAACTCGGTGTGCACCCACTCGTTCGGGTGATAGTAGATGCTGATCGTTCCGCCACCTTTCGCCCGCAATGCCTCGTACGCTTTCGTGAATCTCGCTTTGCCGTCAGCCAGGCTCGTGCCGCCAGTCAGATTCATGCGCGCGAGATTCGACCGCATCTTGAACACGTTCAACATCCCGCCGTAATAGAACGGCTGATCGTCGATGCCGACGTGATCCGCCTCGTCCAGGTACATGCCGATTCCCATGTCGCGCAGTGCCGGATAGGTTTGCGGCGCCCAGGCACTCCCGGGTTGTCCATACGCAGCCGGCTTGACGCCAAAGATTCGCTCGACGTCCCGCGCACCCTGCATTTCGCGCCGATAAAACTCGGCACGCCCATCGTCCCAGCCGGCGTGCTGCAGATAGACGGCAATCGTTGGCTGCTGACTGTGCGTGTTGCTGTGATAGCCGATGTCGTGACGTTTGAGCGCGGCGATCACATCGGTCCGCCGGCGCGACTCGAGGACGCGGGCTTTTTCGCCAACCACCTTGAACGTCGCACGGACGCCGAGATTGGTCAGCAGGTCGGCAAGACGCTTGGTCGCGTCATCGTCCTGCGGCAGGATGTAGTCCTCGGTGTCGAACCAGAGCGTCACGTACACAGGAGACGCTCGTTGCGCGAGGAGGGGACTCGCGATGGCGACTGCGATCGCGATGGCAAGAATAGTCCTCTTCATAATCGTTCGCCCGGCCTACAAGCCGCGAGCGGTTTTCAGGTTCTCCGCCAGATACAGCCCGGTCTTGCCACTCGCGATGATGTCAAGATCGCCGTCGCCGTCGATGTCGACCGCCACGATCTGAAGGCCGCCGCCCATCGCGCCGCCCTCCTCGATGATGTGGCGTGTCGTCGTGTCGGACGAACCACTCGGCAGAGTGTACCAATACATGCCCAGGACGCATCATCTATGACATGTCGCGTCCAGTTCCCATCACCAGCCTGCTCGAACCACAGCACGCCGCAGGAGTGTCCCATCGTCGTCAAAATGTCCACACGTTTGTCGCCGTTCATATCGCGCACGAACATATATCCATATTCAGACGGCGCGGGCGGCCGCACCGCCGAGGCATCGGCCGACGCGCAGGTCGTGCCCATCTGGTTCCATGTCGTCGCGTGAAAGGTCCAATCACCAGCTTCAGCACATGGTGCCTCCAGTCATCGCGATGACACGAGAAGAGCCGCACAATTGTACGAGATGGGGGGCTTTCTGAACGCCGGCCGCACAAAACGCGTATCCAGACTAGAATCCGCGGGGATCTTCCGCCTGAAGGCGGAAAGCGACACATTGTAGACCATGGACACACCCGTCACGAGTGAACACTCGGAAGCGTCAACCTCCACAGACACGCGGCTGCGTACCGCACATCGCGTGTTCCGCGGAGCCCTTCTCTTCAACGGTGCGCTGACCGCATTCTGGCTCTTCGCGATGCTCACCCACCGCACCGGCGGGTTCTTCGAGCACTACGAGATCGATCGCAGCATCGTCGCACGCATCGTCGGCGGCATCGGATTCTTCTATGTCATCTGGGGATTCATCTGGTACGGCATCAAGACAGCCCTCTTGAAATACTTCGTCGGGTTTACGAAAGAAGAACGACGGCGGGCGTTTTCGTCGCGCATGCATGCGCCGTTCGAGGTCGCGTCGTTCACGGCGCGGTATTCAGAACGGCGCATCAGGATTGTCGACATGATCGGGCGCCGCGGCCGATTCATCACGCTCGGAGCGGCCGGATTCTTCTACCTCTACGAGCGTGTCAAGGTCGAGCAAACGCCGGGATTCGCGACCCTCTTCCTGCAGGACAATCTCCTCGACGCGGTGATCACGAGCTGGGTGTTTCTCGCGTTCTACTACGCCAACGGGTTTCTCGCCGCCGCTTTTTACGGACCGCAGTCGCGCGTCATGGACGGCGTGCTGGCGCGAGCCAACTGCCTGCTCATCACCACGCTGTGGACGGTGTTCAAGTTCGTGATGGTGCCGCTCGGCGGTCGCCTCGCCGCAGTGTTCCCAGCGAAGCATTTCGCGGTGGTGTTCGCATTGATTTGGGGGGCCTACCTGGTCACCGACGCGATGTCGGAAATCGGCGGCGCGTTGTTTGGCAAGCAAAAGCTTCGCGTCCGCGGTATTGGCGACGTCAATCGCAAGTCGATCGGAGGCACCGTTGCCGGCTTTGCGGGTGCGTTGGTGTTCTGTACCTGGGTCGTTCTCAGCCAAGGCATGCCGCCGGCGTGGATTGGCCTCGGCGTCACCATCGCCATTGCGAGCACGCTGCTCGAACTCTTCTCACCTAGAGGTACCGACGATTTCTTCATGGCCACGGGCAATGCGTTGATCTGTCTCGCGTTCGGGATGCTATTTGCGCACTGATCTGCCGCTTTAAGGCGGCAGACGACAAAGGCGAGGTCAGGACCAGTACTCCCGTCCCTATCCCTCAGCGCCGCTGGCACTTGTGGGCGCTGGAGTCGGCTGTTATCATCCGGTTACCTCCCGCCAGGGATTTCCCATGGCGCCCCCTGAATGCAAACTATCGGTCGTTACGAACTTATCGAAAAACTGGGCCAGGGCGGCATGGGAGCGGTGTATCGCGCGCGCGATACGCTCCTTCAGCGCATCGTCGCGGTCAAAGTAATCGCGACGTCGATCGACCAGAACGAGGAGCTGCGCGAGCGTTTCTTTCGTGAGGCGCGAGCCGCCGGCCAGCTCTCCCACAAGAACATCATTACCATCCACGACCTCGGAGAACACGAGGGCCAGCCGTATCTCGCGATGGAGTATCTCCAGGGGCAGGACCTGCTCGCGCGGATGCAATCGCCGCAGCGAATGAGCCTGCGGCGGCGGATCGACGTCGCGATCGAGATCTGCGAGGGCCTCGATTTCGCCCACGTGCACGGCGTCGTCCACCGCGACATCAAGCCGGCCAACATCTTCATCACCGATTCCGGGATGGTAAAGATCCTGGACTTCGGATTGGCGCGGCTGGTCACGTCCGAGCTCACCCGCAGCAACATGATGATGGGCACCATCAATTACATGGCGCCCGAACAGATCCGGGGGGAAAAGATCGATCACCGCGCCGACATCTTTTCGAGCGCCGTGGTCCTCTACGAGTTGCTCAGCGGCCGCCGCGCATTCGATGCCGACTCGTTTGCCGCGACGCTCTACAAGATTCTGCAAGAGTTCCCCGAGCCGCTGCAGCATATCGATCCCACGATTCCAAGTGAGATCGTACGAATCGTCGAACGGGCGCTGTCGAAGCCGCGCGACGAACGCTATCAGCACATGAGCGAGATGCTGCTGGACTTGTCAGTGTTTCGCCAGCAACTGGCCGGTTTGGATTCACCCGCCGGAGGGCGTCTCGCGCCGACGGAACTACGCACACCGTCCGACAAACCGTTTGAGGTCACTCCGCCAATCCCGTTACCGCCGGTTGCGACACCGCTGCCTGTGACTGGAGCGCCGCTACCCGTGTCGGGACCTCCTGCGACGAGCCCGCCGGCGCCCGCCGGCGTGCGTTCGTACTTCCTGCCGGCGATCGCAGTACTCGCACTGGCGATTGCGGCGATCGCGATGTGGAACTCCTCGCGCTCGCAATCGAGTCCGCCCGTTTCCTCGGTCGCGACCCCAGTGCCGCCGGCCACACCGATTACCGAGCTGACGAAGAGTGCGATCACCGCGTTCGAGGCCGAAGATTTCGCCACCGCGGTGCGGATCTGCGATGCGGTGCTGTTGCGTGATCCGGGGAACGACGCCGCGCGTCAATTGCGGGATCGCGCGCGCGCCGCGGCAACGGCGGTCGAAGAGGGCCTTCGGAAGGCACGCACGCTCTTTGCCGGTGGCCAGTTCGAGGATGCATCACGCGCGGCGGGCGAGGTCCTCGGCGTTGCACCGGGCAACAAAGAAGCGCGACAGATCATGGAGGACGGCGCCACGCGATCGCGCGGGCACGGCGCTGATGAAGCGCGCACGCAGGTCGCACGGGCGCGGGCGGCGGCGCGGTCGGCAGGCGCACAACGCATGGCCGGCCAGGCGTACAACGCCGCGGCAAATGCAGAACGCGAAGCACAGCGCCTGTACGATGCCGGCCGTCTCGGTGACGCCACGGTCAAGTTTTATCAGTCGAGCGGCTTGTACCGCAGCGCCGAAGTCGCCGCCCAGAACGAAACCACGCGACGCGACGCCGCTGCACGCGCCGAGAGTGTTCCTGCGGACCGGCCGACCGATACTGCCCGCGCACTGCCGTCGCCACCAGCATCGACAGCGTCAAATGAGGGGGCACGGCCGGCTGGCGCTCAACCGTCTACGGAAGCTGCGCCGCCGCCGATCCCGGCGCCACCAGCGCCGGCACCGCCGACGACCACCGTACCCCCAACCACGACGATCGCGTCTCCGCCAGGGCCGGCGCAACCGAGCGCCGCGGAAATCGCGGCGGCTCGTGACGCCGCGATTTCGGATGTGCTCGCGCGGTACAAGGCAGCGATCGAGTCGCGCAACATCGACAATTTGAAGCGGATCTGGCCCGGCTTGACCGGAGCACCGGAACAACGGCTGCGTGATGAGTTTCGTCACGCGAGCAGCATCACGGCCGCCATCGTCGATCCGAGAATCTCCGCGACCAACGACACCGCGACGGTGACGTTCGTGCGACGCTACGAAGCGGTCATCGACGGACAGCCCCACCGATCGCAGTCGGACGCGACGATGTCGCTGCGCCGTAGCGGGAATTCGTGGTTCATCGAGGGAATCCAATTCGTCGTAATCCGTTGACCTGCGACCGGGAAATCCGAAAGGACTGATGATGCGAAGAGTGGCGGTTATTGTGGCGGTGGCCTGGTGCGTCGCCGTCGTCCAGGCAAGCGCGCAAACGAAGCCGTCGTCATTGGCGACGTTGTTCGAAGACATCTACGGGCCGAACGGTCTCGTGCTCAGCAGCGATGACGTGTCGCTCGATGGCACAACCCACGCCGCACATTTCAATAGTGCGTTTCAGTCGGACTTCCGCCTCGTCAACATCGCGCTCACCGGTCAGCTCACCTCGATTCCGCTGCCTTCCCCGGCATCGGGCTTCACCTACCAGTTCGACGCGGCGACCGGCACGTTCGTCAGATCGACTCGCAGCTTCGGTCCCATCCTGTCCGATCGCGCCGAGACGATCGGGCAGGGACGTCTCGCCTTCGGATTCTCGAACCAGTTTTTTTCATTCGATCATCTCGACGGCGTGTCGCTCGCCGCGATCCCGGCCGTCTTCAGACACGACTCATTCGAATTGGGTGGCGGCCGCGCCGACGTCGTCTCGACCACAAATACCGTCGACGCCGACGTCAGCCAGTTCGCGGGCGCGTTGACGTATGGGCTCACGAGCCGCATCGACCTGTCGCTTGCGGTGCCGCTGATCAGGACCCATCTGGCGTTGCTGTCGAATGCAAGAATCCTGCGCCTTGGCACGGGATCCAACCTCGGCGTGCACTACTTTCTCGATCCCGCCGCACTTGGCAGCTTTGGATCCACGCACCAGTACTTTTCGGAAGGATCCGCAAGCGGCATCGGCGATCTCGTCGTACGGGTGAAGACGACGCTTATCCGGGAAGGCAGCCGCGCCCTGGCGGCCGGGCTCGACGCGCGTCTGCCAACCGGAGACGAACAGAATCTCCTCGGCGCGGGCGCCATGGGCCTCCGGCCGTTCGCCGCGGTTTCAGGGGCGTTCGGTGTCTTCGCGCCGCACGCAAACATCGCCTATCAATGGAACGGCGAGAGCGTGCTCGCCGGCGACGTCCGCGCGGGGATCAAGGCCGGGCTGCCCGACCAGTTCCAGTACGCGGCCGGGACCGACCTGGCAGTCAACCCGCGATTCAGCCTGGTCTTCGACCTCCTCGGTCAGCGGGTGTTGAACTCCCCGAGGTTAAGCGTTTACACCTTGAATGCAACCGGGGCGGCCGGCAGCGCCAGTCTGCCAGACATCCGTTTCAGCACCGACTCCTACTGGGTCACGGACGCGGCCCTGGGGTTCAAAACGAACGTGGCTTCCAGACTCCTCGTCAATTTCAACATGCGTTTCAACGTCGGCGATAACGGTCTGGCCGATCGAGTGGCGCCATTGATTGGAATTGAATGGTCTTTCTAAGGGATTTCCGGATGAGCCTCTGATTGCGCTTCGCTTTTTCTGCCTTCGGGAGCAGAATAGCGGCCTACTACGGAGCGGCACGTGCGTACTGCACTTTTGGCGCTTTTCCACGCCGCCTTTTTTGGCGTGATCGTGCTCGTCGTCCCCGCCAGCGGGCAGGTTCCCACCGAGGTGGGTACCGTGTCCGAAGTTCCGCTTCCCGGCGGGCTTCGCGCCGCGGCGGCTGCCGTAGGCGACCGCGCCAATCCGGATCGCGCCCAGTTTCTCACCGAGTTGATTCGCCGCCTGTACGACACGCCCTTCGGTGTCAAAGGCGACGCGCGCGAACCGGTACTTCAGGCCTTGCTGGTACAGCTCAAGTCTGGCGGCGCGTCAGCTGACACCATTCCCCTGCCGCTCTCGACGAAATTCTGGACCGACGTTGTCTTCAAGAAACAAGCGACCGCCGACACCCTCGTCGCATCGATCATTCAATCGCGCAACGCCGCGCTCCTTTACAGTGGGCTCCTCGCGCTCGACGACGAGACTCGCGCGTGGATCGGGGAACAGCATGGCTTGATCTCCGAGATCGTCGGAAGACGGGCGGCGGCGTTTTTCACCATCGCCGCCGGTCTTCGAGTCGCACGGAGCGGCGTCCAGGTTCCCGGTGGTCCCGCCGCCGAACCGGTGTGGCAGGCGCTGGTCGGCCGACGTCCTGCAGAAGCGGGCGATTTCGTGCGCTCGCTCATTTCGTCGGACGAGGGGCGGCTCGCATTTTTTTTGGGCGCCATGGCTCAATTGAACACGGCGCAGATTCGCGCGGCGCTGTCGCTCGACATGAGTGACGTCGATCGGCGCGTCGACGCCAGCCGGCGACTCTACGCGGTGTACCAACGGTTATGGGTAGGACGCGCGCTCGAGCAGCGTGTGTTCGTTCGTCCGTCGTTCGATCCGGCGCTGCTCATTTCGGAACTCAATCCAATTGGCGATGCTGCCGTCACGCCGCCGGGAACACGTGGACTGTGGACGGCTATCTTCGCCGAGACGCGTCAGAACGCCGGCAAGGTCACGCGCGAGGAAGCTTCCGCGACGATTGCGTGGGATCAGCCTCCTGATTTTCCGTGGCTCTGCGAGCAGGTCTTCAAGGGGGATTCAGTCGAGCAGCGACGGCACTTCATGATGGTGCTCTTTGCCTCTCGATACGCTGCAGGCGTCACCAGGGAAACCGCGCATGACGCCGTCGACGCCATTCGGGCGGTCGGGGCGTATCCCGTACTGACGGCGACACTGGAACGCGCCGGCGTCTCCGATCTCGCGGTGTTCGCGGCAGCAGCCCGTCGCGCCGCTGTCCTCACAGCGATCGAAGATGAGGCTCGCATCCATCGATCGCTTGCCCAGTACCAAGGTGCGCTCGCCCTGATCGCCCGCGCGGTGGCGCGAGGCAGCATCACCAGCGAGACCGCCACCAGCCTGGTATCGACGCTTTCTGCGATTCCTCTCAGCGACCGCGGAGACTACGAAGGCCGTGTGGTCGCCTGGCTCAGCAACTGGCTGGATCCCGCCTCACAGTCGACGCGGAAAGCGCGGCCGAGCGGGCCTGCCGCAGACGGCTCGGTCGACGACGTGTATGAGAGCGTCGCCGGGCCAATCGAAGAAGATGCCTTGCGCGTGCTCTCGGGACCGCAGGCAGCCCAGCCGCGCCTGCTCGATTGGGAGGGCACGCGATATCGCCTTGATTTTGCCCGCGCCGAGGCGATCCGGCTGACCCGATCACAGGGTGAATCATCGCGACCGTATTTGTCTTCGGCACGAACGGTCCTGTCGATTGCTGATGCGCTGGGCACTCGCCTCACACGCGAGACGCTGCAGCAACAAGCCCAGGTCTTCTCGCGCATCGTGCAGCCCGAGTCGCCCGATGCGATTGAGGAATCTGTCGCTGATGTACTCGCCGCACATCGCGACACCGCGAACGCCCTGCAGCGTGCCGCGCGGTCCGGAGATCTCAACGCCGCGTCGCGACTCGCGCCGGCACTTCGCCACATCGCCGACGAGCTTCTCGCGCGGGGTCTCGTCGAATGGACGTACGCCGCGGCGTTGGGTCCGCGCAATGGCATTTCGATCACGGCAGCCGAGGCGGCGGCGCGACACGATTTCGGCCTCCGCCCTGGAGCCGGCGGCCGCACCGGCGTCTGGCAAGTCCCCAACGAGGGCATGGACGCTGAACAACACTGGCGCGTATCTGGTTCGCTGCTCGGCCTGGATGCCACACTCGCCCGTTTTTTGCTCGTACGACTCACGATGAAACCGCCGCCCCGGCCGATGCTCGGCGAGATCGATCGCCGCGTGTTCATCGACACACTGGCCCTGATGGAGCCGAAATCACTGTCGGACACCGATGCCGACACGATCGCGTCGGCGATTCGCGCCGGACGTGCACGTCTCAACGCCCTTCGTTCAACAGCGGATGTCCCGGCGATCGGCGACACGATCTTCTTGAGTCCGCTGCGACGGACGCTTCTGGCGTGGACGGTGACGCACGATCCGGCACGCGTCGCCCTGTTTCTGTCGCCAACCGAACTCTTCTGGCTGGGGGCCGGTGACGCGCGCGTCGCGAATCTTGATGCCTGGGGCGCGCCGGGCGGCCCGCGCACCGGCTGCCTGTGCTTGCGCATGGTGCAGGCGCGATCGTGGGAACTCTATGCTGGCCGCTGGAATACCGGAATGATCGCGAGCGCATTCCCCGACCTGAACTTCCGCATTGCTGAACTCTTGCGCGACCTCCACATGCCCGCCGCGCTGCTGGCGCCAGTTCTCATGTCCGCCACGCTCGATTTCATCAACTCCACCACGAGCCGCGATCAAGACGATCACCGCGGCCTTGTCGAATTCGTTCAGGCGCTCCAATCCGACCGCGTGGAGCAGTATCTGGCTTTGCTCACGACAGATGGACCGCTGGTGCCGATCGGCCGCACACCGGCGGGCAAAGATTCATCGCACAACGATGGGAACACGACTTCCGCGGGTGACAGACGATGAAGATCTGGCGCGCCGAAGTGCCCGCACGAAGGCGGGCGATCGCCGCTGTCGCGGTTAGTGCATGGGCGATGAGCATCGCGATCAGCGGCGGGCAGACGGCGACGTTGCACATCACGGCGCCGACGCCCGATACGGCGATGAGTGGGCTGACGCGAATCGAGATCAAGATTGAGCCCGCTTCCGCACTGGCGGCGCTGAAAACGGTGACCATCACTGTTGACGGCCGGATGGCGTGCACACTCGAAAGGCCGCCGCTCGTGTGTTCGTACGATTCGGGAGAAGCGATCCGCACCCGCCATGTGCGCGTCGCCGCGGTACTTGCCGACGGCACCAAACTCACCGACACCGTCTTCACCAAGGACCTCGGCTACAGCGAGCACGTCCGCGCGGACGCCGTGCTCGTGCCCGTCATCGTCACTCACCGCGGGCAGTTCGTGAAGGGATTGAAGCAGCAGGATTTCGAAATCACCGAGGATGGCGTCAAGCAGACGATTGGCAGTCTCGGAAGTGAGGATGCGCCGCTGGATCTCGTGCTCGCCATCGATGTCAGCGGGAGCATGGAACACGCGCTCGAGGACGTGAAGGTGGCGGTCAAACAGCTATTGTCGAAGCTGCGGCCGGGCGACGCGGCCACCGTCATCGGGTTCAACGAGACCATGTTCCTCGCCACCGAGAAAGAGAAAGATCAGAAGGCCCGCGAAGCAGCGGTCGATCTCCTCACACCCTGGGGAGGCACGGCGCTCTACGATGCGACGGTGAGCGCGATCGATCTCGTCAGCAGCGATTGGGGCCGCAAGGGTATCGTCATCTTCTCCGACGGCGACGACCGCAACAGCATCACATCGCGCGAGACCGCCACCGCGCGCGTTCAGGCGAGTGCCGCCATGCTCTACACCGTCGGATTCGGTGGCGGCGCCACCGTCCCGGGCTTGAAACTGAAGCTCGAGCAGTACGCGCGCGACACAGGCGGCCGCGCGTTTTTTCCTCAGCGAGCCGAGGATCTGAATCGCGTCTTCGACGAGATCGTCGAGGAACTCGCCAATCAATATGTCCTGTCGTATTCGCCGACCAATCAGAAACAGGACAATAGCTGGCGGCGAATCTCGGTCAAGGTCAAGAACGGAAAGTACGACGTCAGGGCGCGCGACGGATACCGCGTGCTCAATACCAAGCGCACGGGGAGGTAATCATGCGGCGGGCCAGCGGCATTCTTGCTCTTGCGGTCACGACGGCGATCCTTCATCCGGGCGGTGATCGAGCGTTGTCGGCGCAAGAGCCACGCTCGGATCAGATCCCATCATTCCGCAGCGGCGTCGAGGTCGTCACGATCGACGTCAGCGTCGTCGACAGGCAGGGGCAGCCCCAGCGCGGGCTCACGCCTGCCGACTTCGCCGTCACGGTGGCTGGCCAGCCGCGACGTGTAGTCACCGCGGAGTTTTTCGATCGGACCGCCCAGGTCGTGGCGGCGCCGCGCGTGGAGGGAGCAACGATCAGCACGAATGAGGGCCTCGGCCGCGGGCGGATGTTTGCGTTCATCGTCGATCAGAACACGCTCGATCTCGGTAGTGCGCGCCGCGTCGCAAACTCCGCAGCCGGGTTCTTCTCACATCTGACCTTTGCCGATCGAACCGCGCTGATGCTGATGCCGGTTGGCCCGAACATGTCGTTTACCTGGGCGCACGATCGCGTTCGAGACGGGCTTCAGAGAGTGACCGGAATGGGCAGACCCCTCGTCGGCTGGGAGTACGGCAGTCTGGCCGACGCGCGCGACATCGCCAACCGCAACATGATGGCGCTGCGCACGCTGGGCGAACGCGAGTGCGGAGCGGCCGCCGCGGCATCGGGCGGCTTCAGCGGTGCGTCGGGTGCCAGTTCGGCCGGCCCAGTCGCGTCGCCTTCAGCCCCTCCAAGCGGAGGGAGCGGCGGCGGTGGGGGTGGCGGAGGCGGTGGAGGTGAATCCGGAGGCGGCGGGGGCGGATCCGCGCCGGCGCCGGCTGGTGGCAGTGGTGGTGGCGGAGGTGGTGGTGGCGGCGGCGGTGGTGGTGGTGGGGCTGGCGGCCGCACTTCAGGAGGCTTCGGCACGGGCTCGTGCACGCGCGAAATTCAAATGCAGGCAGAGTCGACCTGGCGCAGTGCCATGATGACGTCGCAGGCCAGCATCAGCGCACTGCGGCAGTTCCTCGGGATGCTGGGACAGGTGCCAGGGGACAAGACGGTCATTCTGATTTCGGGCGGATGGCCGCTGGATGAACGGGATCAGATTTCGATGTTGTCGACGGTCGCCGCAGACGCTGCGGCGGTTGGCGCCCGCATTTTCTCGATTTACGTACCGACCACCACGTTCTCGGCCGATCGCCGAGTCATGACGTCAACGCCGCTCGCGGATAGTTATCTGCACTCGGGTCCGCTTGAAACGCTGGCATCGATGACCGGCGGGGGTTCGTACCGCGCCGAAATCGGCGCCGAAGCGGCGTTCGAGCGGCTCGCGCGCGAAATGTCAGGGTATTACCGGCTCGCCATCGAGAAGGATCCGACCGACGCGGGCGCGAAAGAACGGCGCATGAAAGTGCAGGTGAAAGGTGCGGGACTCACCGTGCGTGCGCGTGAGACGTTCGACGTCCACACCTATGAGGATCGTGACTGGGCGGCGCGTTTTGGGCTGGCGGTCGAAGGTCCCGTCGTGGCCACGGAAATTCCGCTTCGGGTAACGAATTATCTGTCCACCGACTTCGACGATCCGAAACGCCTGAAGCTCGTGATTACCGGGGAGGCTTCGCGCCTCCAGCCTGGTGACGTCACGCTGCGCGTACTCGTCAGCGACATTGACGGCAAGAAGATCGCCGGCGGCGAGATACCGCTGGCGCACGGCACCGAAGAAACGCTGCCCTTCTCGACCAATATCGGCGTGCCTCCGGGAAGCTACATCGTTCGCGTTGCCCTCATGGACAGCGCAGGACGCACCGGATCGGTGGATCACAAGACCGATGTCCTGGATGCGAAGTTCGGATCACTGTCGGTCAGAGGCCCGGTGTTCGTGCGAGTGCCGACCGGCGGAGCATCCGTTCCTTATCTCGCGCTCGACAAGGTCAGCCAGAATGAAAAGCTGGCGCTCGAGCTCGATCTCGAGGCAGAAATCTCGCGCCTCCAGGGTACGAACGTCGAGTTTGAAATTGCATCGACGGCTGATGGACCGGCACTGTTGCGCACACCGGCGGCGCTCTCGCGAGGGTCGCGAGATGGTGCCATCATCGCGCAAGGTGTTGCGGACATGCGCATGCTTCCGGCCGGTTCATACATCGTCCGCGCACGGATCAAGTCGGCTGACCAGGAAATCGGTGAACTGCGACGCGGGATCTCTGTCGTTGGCGCACCGCGAGCTCTTGTCACCGCGCCACCCCCTCCTCCGGCCTTCTCCACTGTTGCGGCGCCCAAGGCGGCGCCGGCGACCTCCTCGGTGCGGCTCCCGGTCGCTGGTGCTCCCCATTTCACAATGGACCAGGTGCTTGCGCCGGAGATTCTCACGCCGTTCCTCGATCGCGTGGCAGCAAGACCGGATGCATCGTCTGCGGCAGTCAAGCAGGTGCTCGACCACGCCAGGACGTCAGGCCTGGCAGGGCTCGATGTGCCCGAGTCGGTGGCGAAGGAGGGATCGATTGGTCCTTTTCTCAAAGGGCTGACTCTCCTGAATGACAACAAAGTACAGCCGGCAGCCGACCAATTCCGCAAGGCCATGCGGGGATCGGCCGATTTTTCCGCCGCGATGATCTATCTCGGCGCCTGTCTGGCGGCTAGCGGACAAGACAAAGAAGCAGCGGGCGCATGGCGGACCGCACTGATTCGAGAAAGTGAGTCGCCGGCGCTGCACATCATGCTCGCCGATGCACAGCTCCGTCAGGGACGTTCCGATCTCGCGATTAACGATCTCGTGACGGCGCAAAAGAAATGGCCGGACGATCTGGCGCTGAAACGGCGCTTCGCGGTTGCCGCTCTCCTCTCGGGCCAACGCGCCGAGGGTCTGAAAGCGCTCGACGAACTCATTGAAAAGAAAGCCGACGACGAAGCCGCGCTGGCCATCGGCGTGCTCGTCCTCTACGACGCGTTCGAAAGCGGCCAGGCGGTCGAAAGTGTCACACAGGATCGCGAGCGGATGTTGCGCCTCGCGGATACCTATAAAGAGCGCGGCGGCTCATCGCAGGCACTCGTTGATACGTGGGTCGCCGCCGCGACGAAGAAGCAATGAATCGCTAATCACTCATCACTAATCGTGAATCCTTGCATCACTCATCGTCGAATCCGTGAATCCTCGAGTCCAAGAATCCCCAATGGAGTGTCGATTCGAGGACTCGATGATCCAGGGATTTGACGATTCCTGGATGAGTGATGCAACGATTCACGATGAGTGATGCAAGGATTCAGGATGAGTGATCAGTGATTAGCGATTAGAACGCCGAACATCGGCAAGCATTCGGGCGACGTCGGCTTGCTTTGGATCCAGCCGCAACGACTCACGGAAGGCTGCGGCCGCTCCCGCTCTATCTCCGACGTCAAGACGCGCCAGGCCCAATCCATTGAGCGCCATCGTCGAGGCTGGGTCCGCCTTGATGGCTCGCTCGAAGTACGGCAAGGCGTCAGCGGAATGTCCCGCTGATGCCAGCGCCCCCGCGAGATACAACAACGCCTCGGCATTCCCGGGTTCGCGCGCGATTGCGTCGCGAAAAAGTCGCATCGCCTCGTCCTGGCGACCGCTTCGCATGCGGACCACGCCGAGCTTCGTCATGGCAGGCACATCACCAGCATCCACTTCCAGGATGCGAGCGTAACGGGCAGCCGCCCCGTTGAGATCTTCGCGGAGCAGAGCAAGGTCGCCCAGGTGGCGAAGGGCTTCGATGTGATCTGGGACCAGCTTGAGGACCCGCTCGCACGCGGCAGCGGCTTCATCGTACTTGCGTTGCTGGATGCGGACGGCGGCAAGGGAAATCAAGGGCTGCGGGAAGCTCGGGTTCTCGCGCTCGGCACGTTGAAGGATAAGGGCCGCTTCTTCCAACCGGCCTGCGGACCGAAGGTTGTCGCCGAGGACGACCGCGTCTTCGGGTGTGAGCTCCCCTTCTTTGTCGAGCACGCGCAGGTCCGCGATGGCAAGCTCGTGGCGTCCAGCGGCAGCGTAAGCGACGGCGCGCGTGCGCCTGGCCATGAACAGACCGGGATCCTCGTCGAGCACAACGGTCAGCTCGCGTATCGCCAGCTCTGGTTCTGTGCGCGCGGCAGACATGCCACGATTGAGCTTCGGCAGAAGACGAACGCCATCTTTCGGGTCGCGGAGCGCCGCGCCCGCGGGCCGTGAGGCGCGTCCGCCACTCACATAGCCAAGCGCGCGCAGTCGATCCGCGGTTTCCGGATCGACAGATTGTGCTGGGGCCGCGGGGACTGGGTGACGCAGCGCCACTTCGAGCTGGCCGCTCAAATCGCTGACTCTTGCGGCTTGCTCACCGGCGCGATTCGCCTTCTCGGAAGGGTCGTTCTGCAGATCGTACAGCTCCGGGCGCGGAGCCTTGATGAACTTGAATCCCGCCGTACGCCAGGCATGCAGGGGAGCCCAACCCAGCTCCAGCTCGGAATAGAGCGACTCGGCGTAAGCCGGAGCATCCGACATTTGCTCTCCGTCGGCAGCGCGTCGAAGCGAGCGGCCATCGACGTCGCTGCGCTGAGGAAGCCCCGCGTAGTCGAGGAGCGTCGGCAACACATCGATCGAGCGGGCGACAGTTGGCGACACACGACCCGCGGCGATATTCGGCCCGGCCATGATCCAGGGAACTCGAAGCGTCGCGTCGTACAAGAAGATTCCGTGCGTGCCCTCGCCATGCTCGCCAAGGCTCTCGCCATGGTCGGCGGTGACGAGCACGATTGTGCGGCTGGTCTCGCCCCTGACGTCGAGCGTCTGCAGCAGACGTTCGAGTTGACGATCGACGAATGCGATCTCTCCGTCGTATGGCGATTGACGGTACCGATCGGCCAGGTCTGCCGCCGGTGGCTCGTACGGCGCGTGCGGATCGTAGTAATGGACCCACAGGAACCAGGGAGTCGGTTGCGGAGCTTCTCGTGGACTGGCCGTTGCCAGCCAGTGGATTACGGCGTCGGTTGTCGCATCCGCGAAGCGCTCGACATAAGGTGTCCGGCGTCGATCGTTGCCCTTGGGCAGGCGGTCGTCATATGTCTCGAATCCGCGATCGAATCCAAACCGGCGATCCAGAGGAAACCCGGAGACGAACCCGGCGGTGTGATAGCCGGCGTTCCGGAAGTCCTGAGCAACAGGTTTCACGTCGGGCGTCAGCATGAATCCACTGTTGTTCCGAAAGCCATGTCCCAGCGGGGTCTGGCCGGTGAGGATGGACGCATGTGAAGGCCCGGTCAATGGTGCATGAGCCACCGCGGTCTCGAACCGGACACCGCGGCGCGCCAGGGCATCGATCGCCGGGGTGGAGGCGTCGTGGTATCCGTAACTGCCGAGGTGATCGGCGCGAAGCGTATCGATCGTGACGAGGAGCACATTCGGCCGACTCGGGCGCGCAGCGACGCTGGATTCCGGACCACGCGAACCGCAGCCGACGTTGAGCGCGAGTAACATGAGCGGGATGAGAGAACGCCTCAAGATGGGACGAGCGTACCGGCAAACCAAGGACCGCTCAAGCCTTACCTCGTCCGTGAAACAGTTGACAGCGGACAGGGCAGAGAGTAAACGTTCATCGAAACTCGGGCGCGATCTGAAGGCCGGTGCCTTCCGGGTGTTCGAGCACGCGATGTCGAAAGGGAGGAAGATGCCGATGCAACGGGTCGCACGCGGATTTCTCGCGCTCCTCGTGTTCCTGGTGACTTACACCATGACCACACCAGCCGCGGCGCAGTCGTTCCTCGGTACCATCCGAGGTACGGTCGTCGATCCCCAGGGAAGTGTCGTGCCAGGCGCAGCGGTGTTGATCGTGGACGAGGCGACCAGCGTGCCTCGCGCGGTCGAGACCGATGCGGAGGGCCGCTACGAAGCGACAAACCTCAGACCTGGGACCTACCGGGTCGAGGTCGTCACGACGAACTTCAAGAAATTCGAGAGAACAGGCGTTGTCCTGCGCGCTGCCGGCACCGCTCTGGTAGACGTGACCCTGGCCGTCGGCGGTATCAACGAGACGGTCAGCGTCACAGCCGATGCAATCAACAACATCACGCTCGAAAGTCAGGCCATCTCGCGCGGTCTCGACGAGCAGCAGCTCCACGACCTTCCGCGCAACAGCCGGGACATCCAGTCGTTCCTGCTCCTCAACCCGAACGTGGTTGGCGGCGCCGACGACATTCAGTTTCTCGGGGCGAAGACCTACGGCGTCTCGTACATTCAGGACGGCCAGGCATCGACGAACGCGATCTTCGGCACCATCGGCAACTCCGCGCCCGGACTCGACGCGATTTCCGAGATGACCGTGCTGTCGAACTCCTACAGTGCCGAGTACGGTGGCTTGGCTGGTGTGGTGGTGACGACCAAGCGCGGCGCGAACGCCTACCGCGGGACCAGCTTCTACGACTTCAACAGCGATTCCCTGAACGCCCTGACGTACAACCAGACGCTCACGGGCGTCCAGCGAGGCGATCCCAACTCCGACACCCACGAGCACCGGTGGGGTGGAAGCATCGGCGGCCCACTGATCACTGGAAAGCTGTTCTTCTATGGGAACTACGAGGGTTCGAACAACAAGTCGATATTCGGTGGAGGGCGGGCGACCGTTCCTACAGCGGCGATGCGGACCGGCGACTTCCGCGGCACCGCGATCACGCCTAATGATCCGAACACCGGCCTTCCCTTTCCCGATAAGGTGATTCCCGCCGGCCGGATCGATCCGGCGGCAAAGGCGATCATGGACTTCTTTTATCCGCTGCCCAATCAGGGGACGCTGGCGAACGGATACGGTGTCTTCCAGCAGTTCGTCCCCGAAACGCGCGAACGGCAGCGCGGCGACATCAGAATCGATCACGAGGCCGGCAAGAACGACTCGCTGTTCCTCCGCGGGAGCTTTCAGAACCGCAGTCCGAACGGCATCACCTTCGAGGCCGGCAATGCCTTGACGAACATGCCGATCCTGAACACCAAGCTCAACACGGCGTCGGTCATCGGGGGCTGGACCAAAGTCTTCTCTCCGACGGTCGTCAATGAATTCCGGACTGGCTACAACTACGACAACTCGAGGCGGGAGAGCACGTTCCTGGCAGCCGATGTGACTGCCCGGCTCGGCATCGAGAACGCGCCGAGCCTGGCACCGGACCGCCGCGGGTTCCCTCAGTTTCAGTTCACGGCGGGAACGAACCGACCCACCAACATCTCCGATGCCGGGCGGAACGTGGATCGCACGCTTCGTCAGAACGCCTTTTCGGTCAGCGACAACATCACGTGGGTCAGTGGGGGTCACACACTGAAAGGTGGCGGCCTCTGGACCCAAAACACCGCCCGCGACGGGTTTGGCTTCGGAGTGAACTACCGCGGCCGTTACCGATTTCGCGGTACGACCACCGGCAATGCCTTCACGGATTTTCTACTGGGGTTGCCCACCGACGTATCTGACCACATCAGCAATCGCGGCCCACTCGATGGCCATTCCAACGACATCGCCGGATTCGTCCAGGACGATTGGCGGGTCAACAAGAGCGTGACGATGTTCCTGGGCGTACGGTACGAAGTCGTCGGAGCGTGGCACGAGAAGAGCCTGACCCTCGCAAACTTCCTGCCTGTCGACGGTGGCCACCACGTCGTGCCGAATGCGCAGATCGCAGCGCTGCTGCCGCCTGGCCTCATCGCGCTGAACCGCACCGAAACCGCCGACCAGGCGGGTCTGCCGGAGACGTTGGTCAACACCGACAAGAACAACTTCAGTCCGCGGGTCGGTTTCGCCTGGCGACTCGACGAGAGCAACAAGACGGTCCTCCGTGGCGGTTTCGGGTTGTTCCATCCGACCGTCGCGGTTCAGGGCATACGCGACCTGCTCGCTACCAACGAATTTCGCTACGGCAACCTGCGACGCGGTGGCGGGCTTCGCAACGGCTTCTCTGGCGGCACGCCGTCCGTGGACCTCGCGGATTTCGGGAATCAGGGAATTGATCCGAACCTCCAGAGTCCCGACATCTATCAATACAACCTGACGCTCGAGCGCGAGTTGCCGGGGCAGATGGGACTGCGTGTCAGCTACATCGGATCGACGATGCGGAAACTGTTGGTCGATCGCGACCACAACACACTGCAGGCGAGCACCGTCCCCTTCGACCCTGAAAACCCTGCGGACTATGCGCGGCTGCCGTTCCCCCAGTACGGCTACTTCATGGACATCGTGTCAAACGCTGGCAGCGGCCAGTTCCATTCGGGCCAGCTCGAGTTGAATCGCCGCTGGCGGAGCGGGCTGGCGTTCAACGCCGCTTACACGCTCGCCCACTCCGACAGCAATGCCCCGGATACCGGCAACAGCACCATCGGGCCGGTGCAATTCGATCCCTATGACATCGAAAAAGATCGCGGTCCCGATCCGAACGTGGTGAAGCACCGGCTCGTCGCGAATGCGACCCTGGACATTCCGGTAGGTCGCGGCAGGCCCCACGGCGCGAACATGGCGAAATGGGCCGACAGCCTGTTCGGCGGCTGGACTGTCTCGTCGATCTTCCAGGCGCGTAGCGGCCAGAACTTGACGCCGTTCTTCAGCGGGTTCTACACGACGAGCCCGTGGAACACCGGCAAAGCGCTGGACGGTTTGGGCAACTGCTTCTGCGAGGCTTGGCGGCCGGATCAGATTGGGGATCCGAACAGCGGCGGGTCGCGCGCTGCCTTCTTCAATCAGGCGGCGTACGCGCTACCGGCGCCGGGAAAACTCGGCAACGCCAAGAAGGGCAGCCTGAAAGGACCAGGCACGTGGGTCGTGAACTTGGCGTTCTACAAAGATGTCGTGCAGCAGGGCCACTTCCGGCTGCAGTTCTCGGCGCTGCTTGACAACGCGTTCAACCATCCGCAGTTCTTCCCGGCGTATGGGAGCGGATTCGTCGATCTCACGTCGTTCCTGACGGAGGACGATCCCAACAATGGCTCCACGGGCGTGCTGGGGTCTGGTGCCATAGGAAACGCGGAAGGATTCTCGCCTGGACGGGTCATACGCTTGGGCATCAGAGCGACGTTCTGATGCCCGGTCGATGGTAGTGGTCGCGCGGCTCAACTCTGGCAGAGGGCGTTCCTCGTGGCTGCCGAGTTGCGCCGCGCTCCTGGGGGCGCTGGCGATCATATCGGCGGCGCCGGTTGCGCCAGTTCGCGTCTGGCAGAGCGCGCTGCAGATTCCCACCTACACTGAAGGACCGGCGAACCCAAATCCACCGTTCGATCTCTTTTCATTCGGACGTTTCAACTATCCCTATCCGATCCGCGATGCGTTGACGGATCGTCGTGAGTCCGTGTCGTGGCGGACCCTGAATCTCGAGAATGAGTACCTCCGGCTGACGGTGCTTCCAGAGCTGGGCGGCCATATCTACAGCTGCCTCGACAAGCGCAGCGGCCGTGAAATGTTCTACGCCAACACCGCAATCAAGAAGGCGCTGATTGGTTATCGCGGCGCGTGGGCTGCGTTTGGCGTCGAGTTCAACTTCCCCGTCTCGCACAACTGGATGTCGATGTCGCCGGTCGATTTCGCGACGGTTCAAAATGCCGATGGCAGCGGATCGATTTTTATCGGCAACGTCGATCAGGTTTACGGCGGCCAGTGGCGAGTCGAACTTCGCTTGAGCCCTGGCCGATCAGTCCTCGAACAGCAGGTCGACCTCTCGAACGCGAGCCGCGCTCGTCATCGCTACTACTGGTGGAGCAACGGCGCCGTGCAGGTCTGGGATGATTCACATCTCGTGTATCCGACCGAGCTGATGGCGACGCACGGGTTCACCCGGATCGAACGATGGCCCATCGACCAAAAGGGGCGCGACCTCAGCATCATTCGAAACCAGGAGGATGGCCCGGTATCATTGTTCACCTTCCGGACGAAGGAACCATTCGTCGGCGTCTACCATCCGAACACACAGAGCGGCACCGTTCACGTCGCCTCTCCGTCGGAACTTCCGACGCACAAAGTGTGGTCGTGGGGTCATGACCGCGAAGCCGCGGATTGGCGTACGGCGCTCTCGGACGACGACAGTGCCTACATCGAGCTTCAAGCGGGCCTGTTTCGAAACCAGGAGACGTACGCGTTTCTCGAGCCGCAGGACACGGTGAGCTTTTCGGAATACTGGCTACCGGTTCGCGATCTCGGCGGCATCACGCGAGCAAATGTAGACGCAGTCATGCACATGGAGCGGACGGCGCCGGTGCACGCGCGCATTGCGCTCGACGTCACACGCGATCTGCCCGACGCTCATATTGCGATTCAGGGGGCTGCGGCGGCTTTCGATCGGCACGTGTCGCTGTCTCCGCGCGACACCTGGCGCTGGGAAGGAGACACCGCGGGCGCCAGTCCGCTTCGGATCGATGTCACTGATGCCAATGGTCAACCGGTGATCTCGCACACGGAAAACCACTTCGATCGAACCGCGGCGGTGGATGTGAAAATTGGACCGCAACCCGCAGTGCCATTGCCGCATGGCACGCTGGAAGTGGACGACATTCTCGAACGTGGCCGCGTCGACGAGCTCGAGGGCCGCCGACAGATGGCGATGGCCCGCTACCAGGCGGCTGTCCGATCGCATCCCGATAGTCTGGCGTTGTTGAAAGCGGCAGGCCGCCTGGCGGTCACGCTTGGTTGGGCCGATTCACGATCAACGGCCTCGACCGAGAGCCTCGGCTGGCTCCAGCAAGCCAACGCGAGCAACACGACGGATTTCGAGATTCAGTACTACCTCGGTTCGGCGTTCGCAAGCGCCGGTCGATTCGAGGAGGCGGAACGGTACCTCGAATCGTCGCAGCGGTTCGGCTCAACGCGGCTTGCCGGTGGCGTCGAGCTCGCGAGGGTGTTTGCACGTGAGGGCAAGCGAGAAGCCGCGCTCAAACAACTTCAGGAACTGGCATCCGAGTCGGCGCGCGCGACCGTGCCGCGCGCCCTCGAAGTGTCGCTCCTCCGTCGTGCACAACGACTCGACGAGGCACGCGATCGTGCTGCCAAAGCTCACGCCGTCGATCCGACGAGCAGCTTCGTGCGATACGAGCTCACGCGACTGGGAACTCCCGATCAGAATCTGTGGACCCACCTGGGCGCGGATGCGAATCGCGTCCTCGACATTGTCGACCAATACGTGCTGATAGGCGCCTGGGATGATGCGCTGGATTTGCTGTCGCGGCGGTATCCGGACGTCGACGCGCCACTCCGTGAACCCGGCGCGGTGCCCCCCGGTCAATCTCCGCTCGTTGCCTACTATCGTGGTTACGTTCGCGCCCAGACCGGAGCAAGCCCGGCGGCCGACTTCGACGCCGCGCGCTCGCTTCCGATGACCTACGTCTTTCCCAGTCGTCGGTCGTCATACGCCGTGCTGAATGAGGCGCTCAAAGCCAGTCCTGCGGATGCAACAGCCCAGTTCCTGCTCGGATCGCTTTATCTGTCCAGCGGGCTCGTTCAGCCGGCGATC
This sequence comes from Vicinamibacterales bacterium, assembly GCA_035491715.1. Taxonomy (GTDB): domain Bacteria; phylum Acidobacteriota; class Vicinamibacteria; order Vicinamibacterales; family 2-12-FULL-66-21; genus JALZOC01. Next base: position 38,571 of record DATJKH010000193.1, read on the forward strand.
GACCGTTGGCAGCAGGTGCGCAAGCTTCGGCCCGCGACACCGGTGCTCCATCGCAATCTCGGTCTTGCGTTGCTGCAACGATCGGACTACACCGAGGCACGCACGGTGTTGCAGGAAGGGCTCTCGGCGGATCGCGACAACGTCGACGTCTACCTCGCCCTGGATGCTGTCCTCAGCGCGAGCGGCGCGTCGGCACGCGATCGCGCAACCGCACTCGCGCAGTATCCCTCACCCGATAGAGAAAAGCCTGCCTCGCTGGTGTTCAAGGCGGCTCTCGCGCTGGCCGAGGCCGGCGATGCCGCCGCCGCTGAACGCCTGTTCCACGATCGTTTCTTCCCTCGCGAGGAAGGCGGCACAAATGTGAGGACGATCTATGCGCAGGTGCGACTGACCTCGGCTCGCGTGGCTTCGGAGCACAAACGTTGCGACACGGCGCGACAGATCCTCGATTCGTTGTCGAACGAACAACCAGGGCTCGCATTCACCAAGAGTGGGCTGACTGACGCGGTCGCGACTTCAACGTTGTCGTGGCAGGCTGCTGACATCGAATCGGCGTGTGGCCGAAGCGCGGAGGCACGTACACGCTGGGAGCGCCTCGCGCGTCCTCTGTCGGCCGACGGTCCAGCGCTGACACTGGCCATTGCCGACACAGCACGACAGCGACTCGGCCGGCCGAGAACTGCGGCTGAACACGCGCGCCTCGAGCGCGCGCTCGAAAACGCGACCGCTTTGCTGGAGTCGGCGGGTACGAGCAGTCCCGGGCTGATTGAGTACGCGCGTGGCGTTCTGCTTGAAGCACTCGGGAAAAACGACGAAGCCCGTGAGGCACTTCGCCGGGTCTTTACCTATCCTGACCGCAGTCTGTCGCACGCGCTGGCGCGTGCGCGTCTTGTCGGTCGCGGTCTTCCGCCTTCGCGAAACGCTACCGCGGACCACCGTAGCCTTGGCGTAGGTGGTTAGACCGCGCCAGGTTGATATGCGTGTAGGACTAACGACTATTGCCCTGGCCGTGTTGATGGTCCCTGCTGTCGCAGACGCCGGTCTCCGGCGCGTATGGGCGGTCAACGATGGCGAAAAGATCGAGCGTGACGCGCTGAATCATCCGGCGGCCGCTCGCAATTCCGCATGGGACGGACGCGTCGTCCGCATTTTTGGCGCGCGCAACGAGATCGTCGCGTTTCAGGTGATCGTCGAGGGGGATGCGCGCGGCATCAAGGCACTCTCCGTGCGGCTTCCGGAATTGAAGTCGTCCGGCGATCGGATCGCGTATCGCGCGCCGGCAGCGGATCCGACCGACTACGTCGATCGGCCAATCCAGATCTTCGCCGAGCACTACATGGAGGTGACGTCGCCGTCGAATGCGTCGTGGGTATACGCGCGCGACAGCCCGGCCGCCCCGCCGGATCCGACGGGATGGAAGCCGGTGCAGCTCGTGCCGGAAAACGCCAGGGCAGGTCGCGGTGGAATGCCCGTCACAGTTCAGCCGTCACAGAATCAGGCGATCTGGATTGAGGTCTACATCGATCGAGGTCGGCGGCCGGGACGCTACCGCGGCAGTATCGAGGTCCGCGCCGATCGGACCCGTCGGGTAATTCCCATCGAGCTCGAGGTGTTCGACTTCACATTGCCCGACGAGAACAGCATGCACGCGATGCTGTTTTATTCGAGCGATCAACCGGAGCTCTATCACGGCCGCAACCTGGATCCGGCCTATCATCGCCTCGCCCATAGGAATCGTGTCGAGTTTGTGCAGGCGTACAACGAGCAGACGCTGCCGCGCGTCATCGACCGCTTTTCCGGAAACGACTTTACGCGCGAGCGCGGCTACGCGGGCCCGGGAGAAGGCATCGGCAATGTCGTTGCGCCGCGAACCTTCTACGGTCCGGGGACAGAGTTTGATGAACGCGCGTCAGCGTGGGCGCGCAGCGACGCCTGGATGACGTTCCTGAAAGAGCGACTCCCGCGCGTGCTGACATTTCTCTATCTGCCCGACGAGCCTCGTGCCGCCGAGTACCCGCGCATCCTGTCGCTCGCCGACAACATTCACTCGAACCCTGGCCCCGGGCGCTCGCTGCCGACGTTCGTCACGCACGCGTACGTCGACGCGCTCGATGGCGCCATCAACATCTGGTGCGCGGGCCCCCTGTTGTTCAAGCTCGATCGTGTCGCGAGCGAGCGCGCGCGCGGCCGCGAGTATTGGTTCTACAACGGAGGACGTCCAGCTGGGGGCGCGATCACCATCGATGCGCCGGCGACCGACCCTCGCGCCACGATCTGGGCCGCGTTCAAGCACGATGTCCGCGTCTACTTCTATTGGTACGCAGTGCACTGGCGGCACAATTCGCAGAAACAGGGAGAACGCAACCAGAACGTCTGGGCCAACAGCATCACCTTCGACAATCGCAAGCAGCCGAACCGGTCGCCGGAAGATGCCGGATATATTCATGGGGACGGCGTCGTCGCCTATCCGGGAGAAGAGCGGCTTCACCCGGAGGAGGATCGCGGCGTGCCCGGGCCAATCTCGACGATTCAACTGGCAAACTTTCGACGAGGACTGCAGGATCACCAGTATTTGACACTGGCGCGGAAACTTGGCCTGAATGCCGTGGTGGACAAGGCCGTGCAAGCCATCGTGCCGCGCGTGTTTTCAGATGCCGGTCCGCGCGTTAGCTTTCCCGAGACCGGCGATCCGTACGAGGCCGTACGGCTGGAGCTGGCGCGAGCCATCGCCGCCGCATCATCACATGAAAACAAAACACGTTCGCGCCCTCGTTAAACCCTACAAGATCGACGACGGCTCACGTTTCCGGTTGAAGGACGTTGATCCCGACGACACATCCGACCTCTATTCGGACCAGGAGTCGGCAAAGGCGGCGCTCGCCGCGGGCATCGATCGACTGCGGGCCCTGCAGGAAAAGCTCTATGCACAGGATCAGTGGGGGGCGCTGCTGATCTTCCAGGCGATGGATGCCGCCGGGAAGGACGGTGCCATCGAGCACGTGATGTCCGGCGTGAATCCTCAGGGCTGCGAAGTGTACGCGTTCAAACAGCCGTCAGCGGAAGAACTCGATCACGATTACCTCTGGCGCACGTTGCGTCGGCTACCGGAGCGTGGCCGCATCGGCATCTTCAATCGGTCGTACTACGAAGAGGTGCTCGTCGTTCGCGTCCACCCGCAGATTCTTGCCAACCAGAAACTGCCGAGTTCGGCCAAAGGCAAGGACGTCTTCGAAGGCCGCTACGAGGATATCCGGGCGCACGAGCGATATCTCTCGAGGAACGGCTACGTCATTCGGAAGTTCTTCCTGCACGTTTCAAAGAAAGAGCAGACCCGCCGATTCCGGGATCGAATGAACGATCCCGAGAAGCAGTGGAAATTCTCGTTAGGTGATGTGCGTGAGCAGGAACGATGGAAGGACTATATGAAGGCGTACGAAACCGCGATCCAGCGCACGGCAAGGAAGCATGCGCCATGGGTCGTGATTCCAGCCAACCGCAAGTGGTTCGCACGCCTCGTTGTCGTCGCCGCAATCATCGACGCGCTTGAAGAACTGGATCTGGAATTCCCGAAACTGACCTCTGAACAGCGCAAGGAACTCGAGGAGGGACGAAAGATCCTGAACCAGAAGATCAGTAGCGGGAATACTTAGCCAGATCGATCCAGGCGCCGCCAACCATCACGCGGTCGACCTCGCGAACGGCGGAGATGTTCCGGCTCGGATCAGAACGAAGAACGACGAGATCCGCTTTCAAGCCCGGCTGCAGCGAGCCGAATTGATCGCTTCGGTAGAGAAACGCGGCGGCAGTACTGGTCGCCGCGGTTATCGCCTCCAGCGGCGTCAGGCCACTCTCGACGAGCAGTTCCAGTTCACGCCACGGCGCTTCACCTCGTTCCGCAAATGGAACCGTCGAATGGCCGCCCATCACGACGCGCGCTCCCGCCCCGGAGACGCGGCCGGTCAACTGCTTCATCCTGGTGAAGCCCGCAGCCATCGTCGCCGCCATCTCCGTCGTCGTGCCCGCAACTGGGCGGTCGGCACGGCGCTCGAAGACGGCAAGTGTTGGATCAATCCACGGATGGCGCGCCGCCAGCGTCGCGTACAGGTCGCGTGCCTGAGGGCCATCGAGATCGAGCTTTGCGAACATGCGATACCGGCCGTCGCGTCGCGCGTCGTTGTCGGCCAGAACCGACTGACGGTAGGCCTCCGCGTCGACCTGCGGCAAGAGCCCCATGCCGAGCGACGTGATGTGCTCGATTCCATCCAGTCCCGCCTCGATCAACTCACGCGCATCGATGATTTCGAGGTGAGCCGTGCACGGGATGGAGCGCGCGCGGCAGACATCGACAACCGCCTTGGCGCTGGCAAAGGGCAATCGAAAGTAGATCTTCAGAGCCGAAGCTCCCTGGCGGACGTTGCGTTCGGCGAGCCGGCGCGCTTCTTCGGCGTCGCGGGCGACGACCGAGTCGGCGGGGTACGCCGGATGTTCACCATCGATGTGTGGACCAGTCGTAAAGATGCGAGGTCCCGGCAAACGATCGTCCGCGATCATCTTGCGCAGCAGCTCGAATCGCTCGTTCCACTGGCCCGGATCGCGGAACGCGGTGACGCCATGACTGAGCTGTCGCAGCGCGAGTTTCGGATCGTTCTCGATGTGAAAGTGAAGGTCGATGAGACCTGGCACGATCGTCCGTCCGGACAAATCGATCGTGTCAGCCTGCGGCGGCAGTGGAACCTGCGCGGGCCCTCCGATGCGAAGAATGTGATCCCCGTCGATAACGATTCGGGCCCGCTCCAGCGGCGCCCTGCCAGTGCCGTCAATGACACGCGCGTTGTCGAGCACAACGAGTCTGGCCTGGATCGGGGTGCGCGCGGACAGCGCCGCGGAAATGATGAACGTGCCGATGATGGCGATGAGTCGAAGTGGGCGAGACATGAATGCCAGCGAAGGTTTGAGGAGGTCGAGACGTCACTCCCGCTCGAGGCGATCGTGGTCCCATGAATAACGAAATCGTCCGTGTTTGGAGCAACGATAGAACAGCCCGATCCGCTCCCCAACCGCCGCGTCGCGCTTCATCTCCTCGCCGCATTCCGGGCACTTGTTCAATTGCTCCCAGCGGCCTTCAGCCGGTTTGTCGTCGGCCATACGTCTCCTCCGGTTCCGGGGTCAGACCGGGGTCAGACCGGGGTCAGACCAGGGTCAGACCAGGGTCAGACCAGGGTCGTGCCCCGGAAGCCCTGAATAGCCCCGAGGAAACGGGAGTGTAAGAATACGCTAGGTGGTCTGACGCTCGTCTGACCCCGGTCTGACCCCCGTCTGACCCCCCCGCTCACTTTATTTCACTTCGAATTCATCGTCCGCTGAGTACTTGCCCCAGTGCGCTCTTCTAAAGTGGCGGCATGGGACGTGTCCGGAGGCTGGCGACGGTATCGGCGATTTTCGCGGTCCTGCTACCGCCAACAGTGGCGGCCCAGGCGCCCGACGCCCACACGTTGAAGGCTCGCGGCCTCGAGTTTGGCTACAACCTCGACTATGACCAGGCGCTCGCCGCATTTCGCGCGGCCATCGAAGCGAACCCGACCGACCCGAACGCGCATCGGCTTGCCGCCGCGACGCTGTGGATCAGCACGCTCTTCAAACAGGGAGCGGTCACGGCCGACGACTATCTTGGGCAAGCGCGATCCGACGTCGTACGTACGCCGGTGGCGCCAGAGACATCAGCGGCATTTCAGAGCCACATCGACAGCGCGCTTGCGCTGGCGGAGCAACGAGTTCGCGACCGTCCGAATGATGCCGATGCCCACTTTCAGTTGGGCGCAGCGTACGGCTATTTGACGACGTACAAGGCCACGGTCGAAGGGCGTGTGGTTGGCGGTTTTCGAACGGCGCGGCGGGCGTATACCGAGAACGAACGGGCGCTGACGCTCGACCCCGCTCGCCGTGACGCCGGGTTGACGGTCGGGATTTATCGATACGCAGTGTCGAGCCTGTCCGCCCCTCTGAGGCTGCTTGCCGGAATCGCCGGGTTCGGCGGCGGCCGGGAAAAAGGGCTTCGTCTCATCGAGGACGCGGCCGCCTATTCGAGCGATACCCAGACCAATGCCCGTTTCACACTGATCGTCATCTACAACCGCGAGCAGCGCTACGACGATGCGCTCCGCGTGATCCGCGATCTTCAGCAGTCGTATCCCCGCAACCGTTTGCTATGGCTCGAGGCTGGAAGCACGGCGCTGCGCGCCGGACGCTTCGAAGACGCGCGTGCCGCGATTGCAGAAGGCATGGAGCGACTGTCTCGAGATCCACGGCCCCGCGCGTACGGCGAGGAGGCGCGGTGGCGCTACTGCATTGGCGCGGCACTTGTCGGGCTACGTCGCGTTGAAGCAGCAGAACGTGAACTGCGGTTGGTGCTTGCGGCGGATGCGCCCAAGTGGCTGCACGGTCGAGCCCACAAAGAGCTGGGCAAGATCGCGGACCTCTCGGGCGATCGCTCGCGAGCGATCGGTGAATACCGCACGGCGAACCGAATCTGCAAGGAGCAACACGACGGCGCCTGCGCAGACGAGGCCTCGGCGCTCATCGGCAGGCAGTATAGATAGGGGGAGTCATGGTCAGCGTCAGACGCATTGGGCGACGTCGCAAGGTGGGCTTCCTGGTGTCAGCGATGCTGATCGTGTGGCTCGTCGCGGCATTGTCCCGGGCAGGGTCCGTGCACTCCACTCAGTTCTCGAGAGAGGCCCTGCGAGCCAGCTTTCAATCGGACATGCGCAACGTCGTCTATCGCTGGTCGCCTGACGACCCGCGATCCGAAGACGACCGACGCGCGGCGCTTTTCGATTTCGTCTACCAGACATACGACAGCTCGGCGTGGATTCCGCAGTCTCTCTTCGACGGCAACCTCGCGGCCCAAGCCATCGTCGGCGATGTCCACACGATCGTTCGCGACAAGGTTGGGCTCGTGCTCTGGCGCGACAACGCGCGGGTGCCGGCATTCGGGATGGCGCCGAACGCCATACCCGGCGAGCCACTGAAATGGACGGTCAACTGCGTCACATGCCACACCGCCGAGATTGATGGCGTCGTCTATTTCGGGGCCGGCACGAAGACGTTCGACGACAAATGGCTGGGTGACTCGCTGAAAGTCTTGACCAGCGAGCAATGGCGCAGCGTGATGGTGCGAAACCCCAGGGATGCGGCCGCCGCCGCCGCCGCGAATCGCATTCTCAACAGCCACCATCACGACAAGATCGATTCGTTGACGCGCGCGCGATCCACCGCATTTGCCGCCTCGCATGTTGAGCTGTATATGCGCCCGCACAACGGCGCGATGCCCTCGAACGACGACGTAGGCAGGGGTGATGTGAAGACACCGCCGCTGTGGCACACCGCAGCGAAGATCCAGGCCGGCCGCTGGTATACCGACGGCAGTTTTCACGGGCGTGTTCCGCTCATGGCGTCGTCGATGGAACTGGAGAAGGATCGGCCGTTCGATGCCCTGGTTCAGACGGTGATTCCGACGATCAAGCAGGAATTCGATTCGGTGATCACGCATTTGCGACCACCGCCCTATCCATATGAAATTGACCCGGTGCTCGCAGAAAAGGGACGACAGCTCTTTTATTCAAAGGAACTGCGCTGCTCGCGATGTCACGGCGAGTACGACGGGCATGGCAACGTGCGGTGGCCCGGCGTCCACGCGGATGTCGAAACGGATCGCAGCCGTCGAGACGTCGTGTCTGATGGCTTCATCGAGGCGTTCAACGCCAGCCCACTTGTCGCCGAGGGTACACTCGAGAAGAGCGAGGGATACGCCGCCACACCGCTGACCGGCGTGTGGGCAAACTACCCATACCTGCACAACGGCAGCGTGCCGACGCTCTATCATCTCCTGGGGCCTGTGTCCGAACGGCCGGCCATCTTCAGCGTGACAGCGGCGCGCCTGTTCGATCGGCAACGGGTCGGTCAGGTGCTCTATCCGGATTGGGAGCTGGCACGGCTGACCGTGCCACAGCTGTTAAGGCGTTTCGGAACGGATCGAGATTGGTTCAACACCGCGCGCCAGGGGTGCGGAAACGGCGGTCACGACATGTGGGATCGCATTCGAACGGACGACAACCGGCGCGCGCTCATCGAGTACTTGAAAACGCTATAAATAACGCCCAGTGGGCACATCTGCCGAAACACTCGATGTCATCGTCATCGGCGCGGGGCCGGCAGGACTGGCTTCATCGCGTGAACTGAGCCGGGCTGGCATTCGCCACCTCGTGCTCGAGCGGGGTGAAACCATCGGCCACACCTGGACCCGCCTGTACGACGGGCTCGTTCTCCACACCGGAAAGCACTTTTCCGCGTTACCGGGTCTGCGGTTTCCCGCGGCGACACCGCTCTTTCCGACTCGCCGTCATTTTCTCGACTACCTCGATCGCTACACGAAAGCTTTTCAACTACCCGTCGAGACCGGCGCTGAGGTGACGGCCGTGCAACCCGGCGAACCCGGATGGGTCGTGAGGCTGCGTGACGGGCGATCGATGCCGGCCCGAGCGGTCGTGATTGCCACGGGGATCGTGTCGAACCCCAATGTTCCTGAGTTCCCGAATCGTTCGGCGTTCAGGGGTCGCGTGATCCACAGCGTCGAATACCGAACGCCCGAACCGTTCGCACGCGAACGAGTCCTGGTCGTCGGGGTCGGCAACTCGGCGGGCGAGATCAGCGCAGAACTGGCGGCGGCGGGAGCGCAGGTGACCGTCGCGATTCGTTCCGGTGCGCGCGTGGTGCCTCGCGACTTATTCGGGATCCCCGTTCAGTACCTCGGCGTCGCGCTCCGGCATGTGCCGAGACCGTGGCTTCTTCTGGTGATGTCGATCACCGGCGCGATTGCCGAATCGATTCGGGGTGCGCCTCCGCTGCCACTGCCAGGCGATTCGCCTTGCGCGACTGTTCCACTGATTGGCTTTCACCTGGCTGATGCCGTCAGGTCGGGCCGCATTCATCTTGCCGCCGGGTTGGCGGAATTCACGACGGATGGGGTCCGCTTTGTCGACGGTGCCCAACGATCGTTCGATACCGTCATCCTGGCGACTGGATACCGTGCCTCGCTGGGATTACTGGGGGATGTCGTCACTCGCGATCGCTGCGGCTTTGCCGCGCGACGCGACCGCGTTGTCAGCATCGATCGTCCTGGGTTGTACTTCGTCGGCCATAACTACGACGTCGCCGGTGGCCTTCGCAACATCGGGCAGGATGCGCGGATCGCCGCGCGATTCATTGCCAGGGACCTAGGTGATAGCGGCCGAAGGTATACAGGAACGCAGCCACGAACGAATGGAAGATGATGGGGATCGTTCCGCCAAACCACCGTTGATCCGGGCGACGCCACATCCAGATGATGTAGCGGAGCACCATGCCGCCAAAGTACACATAACTGAACCACACGACGCCGCGGCCCATCTGCGGACGCCGAGGATCGACGAAATATCCTCCCCCGTTGGTGACGTTCACCGAAATCCACATCATCAACGTCAAGACGATGATCTGCCCGAACAGCAACATGGGATACGGGAGCAGGCCCGACTGCCACTGCTCCATCGGCGGCAGCCACCGCGGCGCGCGGAGCACGACGACCAGCTGCCCGACTACACGCAGCACGAGCAGGATCGTGAACAGCCACAGGAAAACTGTCGCGGGCAATAACCTGTTACGCGCCGGCGAAGCGTTGTTGCGCCGACACGTTCCAGCGCGCGAGCGTTGCGACAGCGGCAATCAACGAGCCGGCATCGATTGGCTTCGAGAGATGCAGTTGGAACCCGGCCTCGAGTGCTTCCTGACGGTCCTCCTCACGCGCGAACGCCGTGAGCGCCGCCGCCGGGACCGAAGAGATCGACGCGTTGAGACTGCGAAGCCTTCGAATGAGCGAGTAACCATCCTCGCCAGGCATCGCAATGTCGGCGAGCAGCACGTGCACGCTGTGCTGCTGCAGCAGGTCAAGCGCTTCCGCCGCGGAGCTCGCCGTCACGACACTGGCGTCACAGCTCTCGAGGTGGGCGGCGACAACATGGCGGCTCTCGTCGTCGTCGTCGACGACCATCACGGTGAGACCGCGAAGCGAGTTGTCGTCCTTCACCGGCCGCTCGACCACGGCGTCGGTCGCCCGCCGGTGATGGCGCACCGCAACGATCGGCAGTCGCACGGTGAACACGGCGCCAGGTCCAGCGGGATTGTTTTCAGCTGAGACGGTTCCGCCATGCGCTTCGACGATCTGCTTGACGATCGACAATCCGAGACCCAGACCGGCATACGTCCGAGTGGTGGATGCGTCGGCCTGACGGAACGGTTCGAACACGTGCGGCAGGAATTCCTGAGGAATGCCATTTCCGCTGTCGGCGACGACCAGTTCCGCCCAGCCCGACGCGGTATGAAGCCGCACATGGACGACGCCACCTTCGGGCGTGAATTTCAGGGCGTTGGACAACAGGTTCCAGATGACCTGCTGCAAGCGCGAACTGTCGCCGAAAACCGTGCTCAAGCCAGGGGACGACTCGATTTCGACGCGGATATGTTTTGCCTCGATCACGGGCTGCACCACGGCAACCGCGCTGTTGGCAATCTCCACCAGGTCGACCGTGCTCCGTTCGAGCCGCAGCTTGCCCGACATGATCCGGGCGACATCGAGCAATTCATCAATCAGCTGCGCCTGACGTTTCGCGCTCTCGAGAATCGCGCGCGACGCGCGATCGCCTTTCGATTGATCGAGCTTGCCGCTCTGCAGCAGCTCCGCCCAACCGAGAATGGCATTCAACGGAGTACGCAGCTCGTGCGAGACGACGGCGAGAAACTGATCTTTCAGGCGGTTGGCCTGTTCGGCGGCCGCGCGCGCCGAGTGCTCGCGGTTGAGCAGCTGTCGGCGCGCTTCTTCGAGGCGGGTCATGTCGGCCAACGTCGTCGCGAGCCGCTCCTTTTCCTGCGCGAGCGCCTGTTCAGCGCTCAGTGCCTGGCGGAGCGCCTCCAGCGTTTCGTTGTGGAGCTTCTGCGTTTCCTGCACGTGCCGGCGCTGGTCCTCGAGGCGCCCAACAAAGATCTCGTAGGTGCGATACGTCAGATAGACCGGCGCGAGAAGCAGCAACGCTTCCCAGTGACGGCCGCGCTGGACGACAACCGCGGCAATCGCTCCCGCGCTGCCGGCGACCATGAAGCTTGGCGCGCTCCACAGAAACTCGTCGTGCCACACTTGCCACCAGCTTCGACCTGAAGAGAGCGCAATCGCGCCTCCGATGAGGCTCGTGTTGACAACGAAATAGGTCGCGATCGCACCGACCAGCGGTTTGGCGATCGTAGAAATATCGCCCGCACCGGGCGATCCGCCGAGTGAGGCGTAGGTGAGGCCGGTGGCGACCATCGTAATCGCCTCGGCCGACATGCTGAACCCGGTCCGATACAGCGGATAGGACTGCTTCACCCTGAACGTGCACTGCATCCACGCGCCGGCGACCGCAATGATCACGGCAGGCCCTGCCCCGAGCAACAGGAGGGCCATCAGGTCCGCGGCGTATGAAACTGACAGTGTGGCGCCGCTCGACAGCGACAGCGGCAACGTCACCTTCCACGCCGAGGTGATGCACGAAAGGAGGAGCAAGGACGCGAGGAGCCAGGGGTCAGGATACGTCTGCGGCAGGGCCAGCACGAAAATCGCCGCGCCCATGAGCGTGATCGCGGCGACGTAGACCTGCGCGATCCGAGGCAGCCCATCCCAGGCCAGCGGGTTCGAGACCCGTCGAACCACGGCAGCAAGCGCCATACTATTGAACCCTCCAGATGACGGGCTCACAATCGGGATCACTGCAGCTCGTTCCCCACACCACCGTGTCTTCACCGTCGCCGGTGCCCCAGACGACCGTGTCTTCGTCGGTGGTTCCCCACACGACCGTGTCTTCGTCGGTCGTCCCCCAGACTACGGTGTCGCCTTCATCGGAGGTGCCGTAAACGCTGCCGGTCCACGGCATCTGGCAATCCGCGCCGCCGCAAGTCGGTCCCCAGACCACGTTCACCGCAAACGTTTCTTCAAGACGCCACAGACTGGTCGTTGTACAGGATTCATCGCCGCACACGACCCCCCACTCGATGCTTTGTCCGCCCGGTGTCGCGTTGCTTCCCCATGCGACATCGCTCGCCCAGGCATTGGCGTCGGCGGTCAAACGTCCGCCTCGCACCATCTGGTTTCCCCAGATGAGCGTTCGTGACCAGGAGGTGGTGTCCGGATAGTTATCGCTCGATGGAGAAGCCAGGTATTGCGCGAGCTGAACGGCGCCCAGCGCGTTGAGAAAACCGGCCCCCTCAGTCAGCGGGTCGTAACCGCCGTGACGCTCTGCGGTGTATTGCAGGATGGCCTTGACCGCGTTTGGAGTAAGCGACGGGTTGGCCTGAAGCATGAGCGCGACGGTCCCGGTAACGACGGGAGCGGACATGCTCGTCCCACTCAGACTCAGGTACGGCAAATATGACGTCGCTACGGTGCCGGGAAGGAGGTACTTCGAGCGCGTCGAATAGAGCCTGCTCCCGAACTCGCTGAGTGATTCAATCCCAATCCCTGGGGCGACGAGATCCGGCTTCGCGCCATAGTCGATCGCCGACGGACCACGCGAACTGAACGAGGCCATCGTGTCGTCGTCGCGATCGATCGTCCCCATGTGGCTCGAGGCGCCGACGGTCAATACAGACGGCGCATTGCCCGGGGCGGTGACGCCACTGCGGCGGATTCGCCCATTTGGTCCGCGGCCATTGTTGCCCGCCGCGGCAACCACGACGACGCCGCTCCGTACGACGGCTTCGGCCCCGACCGTCAATGGATCGGTCGTGTAGGACTCGTACACACCTGTCGCGACCGAGAGATTCACGACGCGAATGTTCAATTCATCCTTGTGTTCGATGACGTAATCGAACGCCGCAATCACATCGCTGATGTAGCCGTCGCCTCTGCTGTCGAGCACCTTGAGAACGGTCAAACGCACGCCAGGCGCAATCCCCGCCCTCGCGCCTCCGGAGTCGAAGCCGCTGCCAGCCACGATCCCCGAGACGTGCGTCCCGTGGCCGTAGTCGTCGTATGGAAACTCCTGTCCATTGACGAAGTCGACAAATCGCTCGATGAGCGGCGTGCCGTTCGCCCCAAATAGATCGTCGTGGGTGGCGGACGCTCCGGAATCGATGACCGCGACGCCGATACCGGAACCGTCGTACCCAAGATCCCGGCGAACAGTCGTGGCGCCCACGGTGGCGGAGGTTCTCTCCATCGCACCGACGATGTGTCGATCTTCGGAAACCTGCCCGACCAGCGGATTACTCGCCAGCGCCGGCAGGGCGGCGTCGGGTAGTTCGGCCACACGCCCACCAACCAACCGCAGCGATCGCTTGAGGCCGCCGCCGGCACCGCGGATGACGCTGTCGAGTTCATCGCTCGAGACGCCGTTCGCACCGCGCACAATCACCCGTGAACGCCCAAGCGCCTGCGCTGCTTTCCCACGAAGAGGCTTGTCCAGTTTTTGCAATCCCGGCGGATCGGTCGCCGCCATAGGCAGGGTGGTTGGTCCCGTCGCCGCCAGCAAAAGGAGCAGCGCGAAGAAACGGCCGGAATTGGGGGTTTTGCGCATAGAGACTCGCCTCGTCCGTAGCAACGGACGTACCGTCCAGCTGGGATTGCCCTGGGGCCATTTTTGGCTGTGTTTGTACGTGTTTATAGGGTTAGGGGGAGATACGAAGAGGGTCGTCCAATGAAGATTTGACCGCCGACGTATCGCGGGTCAACAGTTCTGCAACACGTCACCAGCTCAGCCGTAGCTAAGTTTTGGAGATTGGTCGTTATTCTAAATCAAAACTTGCACTTCGATGGATTCGATTTGACGAAATACTTTTTGTAATTCGTCGCCTTCGGATCCATACACCCTTCCAGATTCAACAGCTCAATCTTTCTGAAGTCGATCGGTGCGGTTTCAGCTTGAAGAGAAATGTACCCGCCAGTCAGCGGTGTGCCATCCACTTTGATTTTTGGATCCGTCGGACTCGCACTGCCGCCGCCGATCTGTGGCTTGGAGTATTCGAGGACGGTTTCGCCTTCAACAATATGCTTGATGCTTTCATCGCCGTGCGCGAGCACCTCGACGCGGACCCACTGATCGCCGTCATAGGTCTTGGACTTGGAATTGGTGCAATGCGGCGTGAAGAGGGCACCGTTCATGACGACGTTGGTTCCCGGCGTGCACAGGTTCGCAGTGGTTCTCGGCTTTCCGTTGTTCAAGCCTCCGAGCAACTGGACCTCGATTGAAATTGGAAAATCCTGATCCTTCAACATGGTCTGCGGCGCCGGCGAATGAATCATCAGGCCGTTGTTTCGGATCGCCCATCCGAGATCCTTTCGGTCGGTCGTCACCTGATCACCGACGAACCGATATTCGGCTGCGAGCTGGTAATACGAAAATGGTTCCTTGTAGAAAAGGTGGCCGAACTCATCGGTAAACTTCTGCCACTTGTCGTAGCGGACCTTGAGCAAACCGTCTTCGACACGAAACGTGTCGTTGAAGTTCTCGCCGAGATCGTGATGAGTAAATTTCGGATTCCAGTCTTTCAAATCTTTGCCGTTGAATAGCTGAATCCATTCTTTTTCGTCCGGATTGTTCTTCGGAGCCGCGCTTCGCCCCTGCGCCAGCGTCACCATCGCCGTCGCCACGGTGAATAACAGCAGAGTCATTGCCAGAGCGAAGCGGGGACGGTGAGCGGAATAGCTATTCATGCGCGGCATCATAATGACCCGCCCTGTTCTTTTCAATGTCGGGATCCGGGAACCGGGATCCGCGGACCACGGATCCCGGACAACGGATCCCGGAACGTATTCAGCCGGTAATCTCTTCGCGCGACGCCGACGAGAGCACTGTGATGTGGTGACGTTGTTGCGAGCTTCCCTTTGTGCGTCCCCTGACGTGACGCTTTGCCGATCCATCGCGCGTGCCGGTGCGAGGACTCCTCACTTCGCAACGCTTCAGCGATGTTGGCCATCCACTTGCCACGTCGCCAGCCACCGCGCGGGAGCAGTCCGGCGGTGAACCCGCAGTTTGCGTTCGCACACAAGGACGGCGGGACGGACACGGTGCCGTCGTTTATCACCGCGGACGGTCCTGTGCGTGAAGCCAGATTCATCAACAATCACGACGGTACCGCGGACGGTGGCGTGCACGCGCTGTTCACCATCAGCGGTCGTGCGGGCGCAGAGAGCTGCCAGCTCGCCCAACCGGACTTCGCGCGAGTGAGTCGGGATCAGGCGTGTGTCATGTTCAATGTTCAATGGACAGTTTCATTTATCATTGGACATTGAACATTCACACGCCGCAGTCCGGGAGTTACTCAGCCCTGAGCGCCAGAATCGGATCGATGCGTGCCGCGCGCCGTGCCGGCACATAGCCGGCGATGAGGCCGATGAGTCCGAGGACTGCCACCGAGCCCGCAATGGTCATGGGATCGTGAGGCTCGAGTCCGAATATCAGGCTCTCGACATACCGAGCGAGTTGCACGGAGGCAAGAACGCCGACGAGGCTGCCGATGGCAATCAAGCGAAGAATATCGCGCAGGACTAGCGACGCTACGTCCGTGCGCTGAGCGCCGAGCGCCATGCGGACGCCGATTTCAGTCGTCCGTCTCGCGACGGTGTACGACATGACGCCGTAGAGACCGATCGCGGCCAGCAAAAGCGCCAACGCACCAAAGAACGTCGAGAGCTTTGCGATCAGGCGCTCGGTGAGAATGCTGTTGTCGACCAGTTCCTGCGCCGTCCTGAGGCTCAGCACCTGGAGCTTCGGATCGAACTGTTCGACCTC
This sequence comes from Vicinamibacterales bacterium, assembly GCA_035491715.1. Classification (GTDB taxonomy): domain Bacteria; phylum Acidobacteriota; class Vicinamibacteria; order Vicinamibacterales; family 2-12-FULL-66-21; genus JALZOC01. Next base: position 54,419 of record DATJKH010000193.1, read on the forward strand.
CGCGCGAATCGGCCCGAACAGCGAGCTCATCGCGCCGGCGGCCCGAATCTCGAAGTTGGCCGTGGTGATGCCGTCGATCGGCTGCAGATACGACACGTAGAAACGTCGCAACGGCTGATTGCGTAGATTGTGATCCTGGACGTCGCGCGCAACGCCGACGACCGCCACCGTGACATCGCTTGGTCCGCGGACGTCGAAGTGTTTGCCGATTGGATTCTGGTTGGCAAAGTAGAACCGCGCCATGGTGTCGTTGATGATCGCCACGCGAGGCGCGCCGGGACCATCCTGTTCAGTGAAGTCGCGGCCAAGCATCACCGGGACGCCGATGTTCGTGAAATAGCCAGGCCCAGCCTGATCGAACCGTGCGACTCGGTCGTCGTTCGTTGCCGGGTTGAATCCCGGCACGACGACTGGTGTGCCTGACTCGGTGCCGCTGAACAACCCGTTCTCCGAGAATGTCGCAGAGCGGACACCCGGAATCGCCGAGAACCGGTGCATCAATTCGAGCATCTTGGCACCGAGCGCGTCGCCGGTATAGCCGGCCGCCACGGGATCGACGCGCACCATGATCAGGCCAGTGCGGTCGTATCCAAGCGTTTCCGCTTTCAGGTTATATAGCGTCCGAAGAAACAGGCCGCACCCGACCAGCAGGACGAGCGACACGGCAACCTGCGTGGCCACGAGCACACGCGAACCGCGACTTCGCTGCCGGCCAGCGGATCGCGACGAATCTTTCAACATGTGCTGGAGCTCCCGTCGCGTGCCGAAGAGCGCCGGAGCAAGACCGAACACGAGGCCACTCAGCAGCGAGACCCCGAGCGTGAAACCAAGAATTCTTGCGTCGGGGGACAGGCGTAGAGAGATCTGTTGCGAATCTCCGGACACCAAGGCAACCAGGATCTTCGTGCCCAGCGCAGCCAGGCCGAGGCCGAGCAGGCCGCCGATTCCTGCGAGCAACAGACTTTCTGTCAACAGTTGCCGGACGAGGCGGGCACGGCTGGCGCCAAGAGACAGACGCATCGTGATCTCGTGTTGTCGTGCCGTGGCGCGCGCGAGCAGAAGGTTCGCGACGTTGAGACACGCGATCAAGAGCACGAGCGTGACGACCGTCATGAGGATCAGCAGCGGCTGCGAAAACTGCCGCCGAATCTGTCCGAACCCTTTTTCGCCGGGATCGACGGTCAACTGGATGTTGGCCAGATTGCGTCGCTGCTCCTCGGTGATCGATGAACCGATTTCATCGCTTCGGATCTGACGATAGGTGCGGATGAGCGACTCGCGCGCCTGTTCCTCCGTGATTCCCGGTCGCATCCGGCCGAGGATGTTGACCCACGATGCGGTTCGCCTCGTCAGCCATGCGCGTCCAGGCATCAGTAAGGGCTGCATCGTAATCGGAACCCAAACGTCGACGAGCTTGCCCACGGTGTCGCCGAAGAATTCCGGAGGCGCAATGCCGATCACAGTGACGGCGGTGGTTTGCTGTTCCGACTGTTTCGGAGCGGTCGGCTCGAACCCGCTGGTGCCCCCTCCGACGAGCCCGGCACGCAACGCGATCGTCCTCCCGAGCGCGTCTTGCGATCCGGCAAATGCGCGCTGCCAGAACCCATAACTGATCACAGCGACTGGCCCGACGCCGGCCGCTCGATCGTCGTCTCGCGTGATCGATCGGCCAAGAAGCGGCTGGACTCCGAGGAGTTCGAAATAGTTACCGCTCACCAACTCCGCGGTGACTCGCCCCAGCGGCTGACTGCCCGACGTCACCGTCACATCGTCGAATCCCCGTGCGGCAAGGACGCCGCTGAAGACTTCGTTACGGTCGCGGATCTGTTCAAACCGCCAGTAAGAAAAGGAACCGCGGACCGCGAGTAATTCCTCGGGACGATTGACCGGCAGTGACCGCAGCATCACGGCATCCACGAGACGGAAGATCGCCGTGTTCGCACCTATTCCGAGCGCCAGCGTCGCCAGCGCGACGGCCGTGAAACCGGGATAGCGGACAAACGATCGCACCGCGTACCGAACATCCCGTTTCAGCGCGTCGAACCAGGTGACGATCCAGGCGTCGCGTGAGTACTCGGTCATCAACGTCGTATTGCCCATCTTTCGCCTCGCGTTGAGAAGAGCGGTTTCGTGGCTATACCCCAGTCGTTCCTGGTCAGCGGTCAACATGTCCTGATGAAAGTTCAACTCCTGCGCAAGATCGCGATCGATTCGCTTTCCGCCGACGAGATAGCGAACCTTGTTGAGGAATCTGTTCCACGTCGCCATGGTCAGCCCGCCTGCATGATTGTTGTGATCGCACTGACCAGGCGATCGAACCCGGCGGACTCGGCAGCAAGCCGTTTCCGTCCGGCGGCGGTGATGCGATAAAAGCGGGCCCGACGCTTCAAGTCCGTCTCGCCCCACTCGGCCGTCACCCAGCCGTTCACCAGCAAACGCTGGAGGGCCGGATAGAGAGAACTCTCGCCAACCTGCAGGACATCGGAGGACAACGCTTCGAGATGCCTGGCAATGCCATAGCCGTGCGCCGGCCCTCGCGTCAGCGTTTTCAGGATCAACATCTCCAGCGTCCCCGGCAGCAGCTCGGCACTGATCGAATGTTTATTACGCATGTCGGCGTTTAACGATGCATCGTTTATCGATGCCTGTCAAGGCGGCGCAATGCTCAATGATGAACTCGCATTTCATTGAACATTGGACATTGAACATTGAACATTCGCGGCTATGATCGCCCCTCATGACCCTCTCCCCTGCACGGCTACGCGAAGCGCTGACTGGCGTCATCGGATTTCCGATCACGCCTTTTCGCACCGATCTGTCGGTCGATATCGAGGCGCTGAGACAGAACGTTCGCGCGATGCTGGAACATCCGCTCGCCGCAATCGTTGCCGCCGGCGGGACGGGCGAGCTGTACTCGCTCACCCCGCGCGAGCATCTCCACGTGGTCAGTCTCGTCGTCGAGGAAGCACGGGGAAGACTGCCGGTCATTGCGGGAACGGGATTCAACAGTGTGCTCGGAACGGAGCTTGCCAGCCAGGCGGCGGCCGTCGGCGCGTCCGGCATTCTGGCGTTCCCACCTTATTACCCCGGCGCAGAGGAAGACGGGCTCGTCGAGTATTACTCGGCGCTGGGTCGTGCGACACCACTCGGACTCTTGATTTACAGCCGCGACTGGTTTCATCCGAGCGCGGCCGCGGTCGAGCGGATTGCGGCGGCAATCCCGACGCTCATCGCGTGGAAGGATGGCCAAGGCGATATCCGTCGTTTGCAAATGATCAAGGAACGCATCGGCGATCGCCTGTGCTGGATTGGCGGTGCCGGTGACGATATGGTGCCGGCGTATTACGCGATCGGGATTCGCGCGTTCACATCGAGCATCGCCAACGTCTCGCCGCAGCTGGCGCTGCAGCTTCACGACGCCGGCTCGCGCGGCGACTCGGCGGCGCTGCAGCGCATGATGACCGAGTACGTCGTTCCCCTCTATGCGATGCGGGCGCGGCGAAAGGGACACGAGGTCACGGTCATGAAAGAGCTGATGACCATGCTTGGCCTCGCGGGAGGCGCGGTGCGACCGCCGCTGGTGCCACTTCGCCAGGACGAAATCGATGAACTGAGAGCGACCGTCCCTCTCTGGCAGAAAGTGTCGGGCGCCGCGAAAGCCGTGAAGACCGGAGTCTAACTACTATGCGCATCGATCGCCGTGATTTCGTCCGACTGGCTGGACTTGGCGTCGCCGCAGGAGCCACGACCGCCCAGGCCGCGACCGCGAACGGCCCGCAGAGTCCGACGCGAAGTCGTGCCGGAGGCACACCAGGCAAAACGTTGATGAAGGTCGGAACTCAGCACGATTCAGCCGACGATGTGCTGGCCGTCCTGGCCGCATTTGGTGTGACGAACATCTGCAGCCGGCTGCCGTCGGCGCGGTTCGACGATCAGTGGTCAGTCGAAGGACTGACCAAGCTCCGGGAACGGGTCGAACGATTCGGTATCACGCTCGACATGGTGCCCTTGCCGATGAGCTCCAACCCGATCGCGCGAGCCGAGAATCCGAACATTTTGCTCGGCAAGAGTCCGGAACGCGATCGCGAGATCGACGACATCTGCCAGATGATTCGTAACGCGTCGCGTGCCGGCATCCCATCACTCAAATACAACCTGACGTTGCTCGGTGTTCCGCGCACGGCGAACACGCCAGGGCGCGGTGGAGCTCGTTACAGCACGTTCGTGTACGACGAAGCGTCGCAGGATCCTCCGCTGACCGAAGCGGGAGTCGTGGGGCCCGATGTCTACTGGGAGCGGATCACCTATTTCCTGACGCATGTGATCCCGGTCGCGGAAGAGCACAAGGTCCGAATGGCCTGCCACCCGCAGGATCCGGGCATGCCGAAGGGAAAAGGCTTTCGCGGCGTCGAGACGGTCCTCGGAAGCGTCGACGGCCTGAAACGCTTTATCGAGATCTCCCCAAGCCCGTACCACGGCCTGAATTTCTGCCAGGGAACCGTCAGCGAGATGCTGACCAAACCGGGCGAACAGATCGACGACGTCATCCGCTACTTCGGTTCACGCAAGAAGATCTTCAACGTCCACTTCCGCAACATCCGCGGCGGTTTCCTGCGCTTCCAGGAAACGTTCATCGATGATGGGGACGTCGACATGCTGAAGGCGATGCGGGTCTACAAGGAAGTCGGGTTCGACGGAATGATGATGCCCGATCATGTCCCGACGATCGAGGGCGACACGCGAGGCGCACAGGCGTTCGCCTTCACGTTTGGTTACATCAAGGCGTTGATCGCCGCGGTCAGCGCGGAAGTGTAAGGCGTTTTCTGGGTGCCAAAGTGCCTAGGGTGCCATGAGTGCCTCGGGTGCCATGAGTGCCTCGGGTGCCATGAGTGCCTAGAGGGGTGCCTCGAGTGCTTCGAGTCCCCGCTGAAGCATCCCTAGCGCTTGACCAGGCGGTAACACCGTAGCACCCTTGGCACCCCCGGCACTCCTGGCACCCCGGCACTCCTGGCACCCCCGGCACTCCTGGCACCCCCGGCACTCCTGGCACCCCCGGCACTCCTGGCACCCCCGGCACTCGTGGCGCCTTGGCACCAGCCCCAACCACTCGACCCGCCTCTACGTCTAAGGCGATCGACGTTGACTCGTGAAGACCATCACTGCAATATATCGCTGTGCAATATATAGACCGGATTCTCGATCGCGAGTTGAAGAAAGGCAGTGCCGAGCTGCTGGTTCTGGCGCTCGTCGAACATCGCGCGCGTCATGGATACGAAATCAGCCAGGTCATCGAGGAGCAATCCGAGGGAGCGGTCCGATTCCGGGTCGCGTCGCTGTATCCGCTGCTCTATCGACTCGAGAAGCGTGGCTGGATCACGGGCCGCTGGGTCGAAAAGTCCGGTCAGCGGCGGCGACGCTATTACCGCATCACCGCCGCCGGACGAAGGGTGCTCGCACGCCAGCGATCGGGATGGGAGCGGTTCGTCGCGGCGGTGAACCGTATCGCGGAGGCCTGACATGCGTAACTGGAAAGCGGAGGTCCGGAGCCGTCTTGCCACGCTCGACCTCCCGGCGCCACGGGTTGCCAGCATCGCGGAAGAGGTCGGCCAACACCTCGAGGATCGCTACACGCACCTCGTGACGACCGGTCTCAGCGAAGATCACGCGGATCGGGTCGTCCTCCAGGAATTGGACGAAACCGATGTGCTGAGCCGTGAGGTGACGCGGTTGTCACGCCATCGCGAAGCACCGGTGCTCGGCGCCGGCGGCCGCAGCCGGTGGATGGATTCTCTCCGTCAAGATGTCCGCTATGGCGTTCGCACACTCCGCCGCGCTCCGGGCTTTACGATCGTCGCGGCGGTCACCTTGGCGCTCGGAATTGGCGCAAGCAGCGCCATCTTCACGGTTGCGAACACCGTCATGTTTCGCCCGCTGCCTTTCACCGATCCGCAGCGCTTGATGCGGCTGTGGGAGAGCAATCCGGAAAAGGGCTGGCCGACATTCTCTGCCTCGCATCCGACCTTCCTCGACTGGCGCGCTCAGAGCCACAGCTTCGACCGCCTCGCCGCGCAAAGTAGCGCCGGCTTTACGTTGACCTCGCAGGCAGGCGCGGAAATCGTCCGCGCACTCACGGTCTCGGCAGATTTCCTCCCCGTTCTCGGCGTGACACCGGCGCTCGGCCGCAATTTCGAGGCGGGCGAAGATCGTCCCGGCGGACACACGACCGTCGCGATCCTGATGCACGACTTCTGGCAACGCAAGTTCGGAGGCGATCCATCGGTCCTGGGAACATCAGTGACGCTCGATGGCCGTCCCTTCGACATCATCGGTGTGCTGCCACCGTCGTTCCGGTGGGGCAATCGCACGGATCTTCTGGTGCCGCTCGCACCCGATCCGGCACGCGCGCGCGGCGATCATCGCCTGCTCGTGATCGGCCGACTCGCGCCGGCCAGGTCGATCGATGAGGCGCGCGCCGAGATGAACGGCATTGCGAGCCGCCTCGGACAGCAGTTCCCTGACACGAATCGCGGATGGAGTGTGCGAATCAGCACGTTTTACGACTGGCTTGTACCCGAACAGACGCGCAAGGCGATCGTCATCTTCATGGGAGCCGTGGGATTGGTTTTGCTAATCGCGTGCGGCAACGTTGCCAGCTTGATGCTCGCGCGGGCCGCCTCACGCGAAAAGGAAATCTCCATCCGCGCCGCGCTTGGGGCCAATCGCCTGCGCATCATCACGCAACTGCTCGCCGAAGCGATGCTCGTCGCGCTGATCGCAGGAGCGTTGGGACTTCTCATCGCCTGGGGCGGCACACGGCTGCTCGCCGCCGCCGGACCGGCCGTAGGACTTCCGCGACTCGACGAGATGTCGGTCGATGCACGGGTTTTCGCTTTCGCATTTGGGATAGCCGTGCTCGCCGGGTTGTGCTTCGGACTCGTGCCGGCGCTGCATGCCTCGCGCGCCCAGATCAACAGCAGCCTGAAAGATACCGGGCGGGGCACGACCGACGGCGGCTCACAACAACGGCTGCGCAGCGCGCTGGTTGTCGCCGAGGTCGCGTTGTCAGTGTCGTTGCTGATCGGTGCGGGATTGCTGGTGCGAAGTTTTCTTCAACTGCAGCAGGTCGATCCCGGATTCGAGCTCGATCGCCTCGCCACCATGCGTGTCACCCTGCCTCGCACCGCGTTCAACACGGAGGCAAAACAGAGAGCGTTCTACGATCGCCTGCTACCGGCAATCGCGGCGTTACCAGGCGTGCAGTCGGTGGCGACCTCGAGCGGTGTACCGCTCTCGGGTGGCAACACGGGGACGGAACTCGACATTCCGGGCCGGCCGATCCCGCGCGGTGTGCCATCGACCGCCGACTGGAGGCTCGTCAGCCCCGGATATTTCAAGGCGATGAACATTCCGCTGCGCGGCCGCGATTTCGACGACCGTGATGTCGGGACGAGCAAGAGACCTGCCGCGCCAGTCACGATCCTCAGCGAATCGATGGCCCGCCGCTACTGGCCCGGCGAGGATCCAATCGGACGTTCCGTCATCCTGCGAAGTTTCGGCGGTACGGCGCACACCATCATCGGCGTTGCCGGCGACGTGCGCAGCGTCGGCCTCGATAGCGACGTCGGTCCGATGGTGTATGGCTCGGCGATGGCGTACCCCGGCTGGAATCCCATGAGTCTCGTGGTCAGGAGCGCCGACGACCCGTTGTTGCACGTCGCCGCCATCCGCGCGGTGATCCATGAGATCGATCCGACGGTCCCGCTTTTCGACGTGCGCGCGCTCGACGATCTATTGAGCGACTCGTTCGGCTCGCGCCGCTTCAATATGTACCTGCTTGGCTGCTTTGCCGCGGCAGCGGCCGTGCTGTCATGCGTCGGACTGTTCGGCGTGCTCGCATATCTCGTCACTCAGCGAACGCGCGACATCGGAATTCGTCTGGCGCTCGGCGCCGGCCGCCGCGACGTGATCTCGATGATCGTCGGTCGCGGAATGACGCTGGCGCTGTCGGGCGCCGCGATCGGCCTTATCGCAGCATTCGGCGCGGCGCGATTGATGAAGAGTCTGCTGTTTTCTGTCTCGCCGCAGGACCCGCTGACCTTCGCCGTCGTCCCGGCGGTACTTTGTGTCGTCGCCCTGATCGCCTGCTACCTCCCGGCGCAGCGGGCCAGCCGGGTGGACCCGCTGATCGCCTTGCGATCCGAATGACTCCGCCACGCACAATCTACGCGGGTGCTTGAAAACCGAACACTCCCCTGGTGACGCTGCACCTCGGGCATACCGACCCTGCCGCTGGCGCGGACTTGAGCTATGTCGCTCAAACCGTGAGAGATATTCGGACGAGGTCCCGGTCAGACCATTGAGCGCTCAACCGCGCCGCCTTGGCCATCCCTTCGCATTAGCTCTGCTCGGGAGTCCACATGGGGCCAGAAGTAAATGCCGCAATGGGCGCGGTGCAAAGAGTCGACGCGCAGCCGCGGCGAATGGTGTCGAGTGCACCGCTCACGGCCGACGACGGCGACGTGGTCGTGACGTTTGAAGTTGCCGGAATCTGGCGCGGCGGCCCAGGCCTCGCGGCGCCGACGACGCAGGCGTTGCCGGAGTATCGTGTGTCGGTGCGCGGCGAGAGAGGCGTGCTCGAGCCGATCTTCGAAATCTACGATCGAGCCGTGGCCGATGGCGACGCGCTTGCGGCCGATCGAAAAGTTCGATTGTTCTACGCGGAAGGTGACGCGCTGACGCTGTTGAAGGATTACCGGCCCGGTTCGCGCTTGTAACGCCCCTTCTCGGCCACCAGCGTGCTCGTCGATGGACGTGAATCCGAGCGAACGGCTCCCCACATTTCCCGTCTGACTCGATCTTCCATCACTCGCGCGGCGACCGAATCGTACACGGTCGTCGACATGGAATTCCCTGGCATCCCTTTGTAGAAGAGCGCCAACGTCTGGCGATCGCGGATGCGTGGTTGCTGCGCGATCTCCACGGCGTGCTGCAGCTCGTGCCCGATGAGCGCGACCATCTCAGTCAGGCTGGAGCGAAATTCGACTTCAATGCGCACGTATCGAATGGTCGCGGTCGCGTTGACGAAGTACGTCTGTCCAGCGGTCGCGAGGCGATCGACCAGTTGGACGTGAACGATCAGATCGCTCTCGCCAAGGAGATTGAGGAGGCTGCGAAACGTTCGCGATTCGGCCGCGCCGATCCGAAGCCACTCCTGAACTCGTGGATCGGTAGAGCGCACGTGATACGCGACCGCGGCGCTCATCACACCACGCGTCACATTCACGTCGTCCGCGTCCGGGCCCGGACCAAGTGCGAGCATACCGATCACGATGAACGCGCCAACCATTTGGAGTGTTGATCTCCTTGTGGTTGGTAGACGAACCTCACCAACGCTTCGTTTGGTCGAAAACGCGCGACGGTCAAATTAGGTGGGATGGATGGTGATGTGAATCGCTTTTCCTATTTCGACGCAGGCGGCACGATCTTCTCCGGGAGCGTCCAGGCATACAAGACGCCACCGCCGGCGACGACCATGTACTGACGTCCGTCGAGCTCATAGGTAATCGGACCATTGCCGACGCGTCCGATCGTCGAGTGCCACAGCGTGGCGCCGTCGCTCGTGCGCAGAGCGAACACGCTGTTCGCCGCGTCGCCGGAAAACGTCAGGCCTGTCTCGGTCGTCAACACACCGGCACTGCCCTCGCCACCGATTTCATGCTCCCATTTGACTTTGCCGGTCTGATACTCGATCGCGCGCAGCATGCCTTTCGCATAGACGCCGTAATCCGCGCCCGCCCACCCGTACGATCCATGTTCCGGCTTGAAGAAGTAGACGCCGTAGGCGTCCTGGGCGCTGACAATGAAGAGCCCGGTGCGGGGATCGAAGCTCGGAGATCGATAGTTCGTGCCGCCACCCTCGTTGGGCGACACCAATCGTCCATCTCGCGCCGGCTCCATCGCCGGATCGGGGATCGGGCTGCCTTTCTCGTCGATGCCCTTCGCCCAGTTGACGGCGGCGAATGGCTTGGTCAGAAGGTTCTTGCCGTTCGTACGATCGAGGACGAAGAAGTAGCCGTTGCGTGACGCCTGCATCAGCATCTTTCGCTGAGCGCCGGCAAACGGCCCGTCGACGAGCACTGGAACTTCGGCGGCGTCCCAATCGTGCGTGTCGTGCGGCGAGGCCTGGAATCCCCACGCGAGCGTCCCCGTGTCGGGATTGATGGCGAGAATACTGCACACCCACTTGTTGTCGCCGGGCCGCGCGGCACCATTCAACACCGGGGTCGGATTTCCGGTGCCGACATAGAGAAGGTTGAGATCGGGATCGTAGGTGCCGGTCATCCACATCTGTCCGCCGGTCGCGCCACCGCTGATCGAATCAGGCGTGCCGGGAGGCGGCGTGCTGTAGAAGATCCATTGCGTCTTTCCGGTTTCCGGATCGATCGATTTCAAGGTGCCAGGCAGGTTGTCGAAATCGCCCGAGACGCCGACGATGAGGTGATCGCGAATCAGCAACGGAGCGTTCGTCGACCAGAATCCCCGCTTCGCGTCCGCGATCACGACGTCCCACTTGACCTTGCCGTCCTTGACGTCGAGTGCGACGAGGTGGGCGTCCGGAGTGGTCAGAAAGACTGTGTCCTTATAGATGGCCGCGCCCCGGTGGCCGATGTGAAATGCCTGATTGGGCGGATACGTGTAGCGCCAGATCTGACGACCGGTACGCGCGTCGATCGCCCACATATTGTCGGGCATCGTGACATACATCACCCCGTTGACGAGGATCGGTGACGCCTTGATACCCGCGGCCGAACCGGTCTGAAACGTCCACGCAACCGTCAACTGGTGAACGTTGTCGGGTGTAATCTGCGCCAGCTCGCTGTGGCGGCGGCCGCTGTAATCGCCGTGGTACGTTGGCCAGCTATCGGCCGGTGGCTTGAGCATCATGGCGGGATCGAGTCCCTGCGGACTCTGCGCAACAAGCAGTGCGCCGCAACCGGCGGCCGACGCGAGCACAACTACAGATCGGAATATCGAATGTCGAAGCATCATGGGCCTCGCCTACTTGAGTGTCTGGAGATACGCGAGCACGTTGTGTAAGTCGTCGTTCGTATACTTTGCCAGCTGCGCGATGTGCGCATCGAGAGGATTTTCGATCGTCACTTTGACCTTGCTCATCGGCCACGAGCGGTAATAGCCCGCCGCGTCGGTGATCGCGATATTGAATTCATCGCGATACGCGACCTTGCCCTTGAGCGTCTCTCCCGAGGGCAGCCTGACGGTGGCCATTGGTGCCGCTGGTGGGGCACCACCCCGTCCACGTCCGCCCGGATACAGCATCCGCTGAAACAGCTGGAGACCCTGGATGCGGCTCGCGAGGCCGGCAAGGTCGCCGCCCGGCGAGTGGCACTTCGAACATCCGCCCGCGCCATTGAAGTACTGCTGCCCGAGCTGCGCGTTGCCGGTTTGCAGATCAGCGACTTCGACAGTGCGCCGATTGCCCTCGTTCGCGTCAGCCTTTGTCTTTGCGTCATGAATGAACGCCACGATCGCGGCAAGATCGGCATCGGGGATATTCTGCGGGGGCATCCCCTTGTCGGCGCGGCCGTTACGCACAACCGGAGTGATCTTGTCGCCACGAACGTCTTCGGCGACGAGTGTCGAGCGCGTCAGGTCGGGACCGGTCTCGCCCCCCATGGCATCGCGTCCATGGCAGAACCCGCACGTCGCGGAGAAAAGCGCCTGACCTCGCTCGACGAGCTCGGGCGCGTATGTTTGCGGTGTGACCGTCTGCGGCGGCCGCTGAGAAGCCGGACTCTGTTGCGTTGCGCGTCCACCACCCTGACCACCACGTCCGCCGGCCGGAGCGGCAGGTTGAGGCCCCTGCGCGCTCAGGATGACGGCGACGAGAACACTGAAGAGCAACACGGCACCACTGCGTGCAGCGATTCCTATCGGCGAGGGTTTAGAGGTCATAAGCAGTTTCGTGAGTATATGTGGCTTCCACCGTCGGGTGGAAGTCAGCGACACCGCGCAAACATGCTACCCTGCCGCGAATGAAGACTCTCGTGCTCTCGATCGTTGCCGCAATTGTCGGCGCCGGGATCGGCACGGCACAGACACGGCCTGACCCGCCACCGCCATTGAAGCCGCTCGTCGCGAACGCCGTCCCGTCGCGGACGTGCGAGAGCCTCGCGGGCGTGACGCTCCCGAATACGACGATCGAGTCCGCATCTCTCGATCAAAGTGATCAGAGTGCGGCGCCATTCTGTCGCGTGACTGCCGTAGTCACGCATCCGCCTGCTGGCGACAAAGTGCGAATCTTTCTTGCCTTTCCGCTGAAGGACTGGAACGGACGTTTTCAGGGCGTTGGCGGCGGCGGATTTTCAGGCGGCAGCCCCATGGCCGTGCGACAGCCCGTCGTCCAAGGTTTCGCCGCCGGGTCCACTGATACCGGTCACGAAGGCGGCAGTGGCAGCTTCGCCCTCGACCCGAACGGTCGTTTGAACTGGCAGCTGATTCGCGACAATGCGTATCTCGGCATTCACGAGATGACGGTTGTAGGCAAGGCCATCACGGAAGCGTTCTACGGCACGCCGCCGCGGCGCGCATATTTCAATGGATGTTCGACCGGTGGCCGGCAGGGACTGATGGAAGCGCAGCGCTACCCGGCCGATTACGATGGCATCGCTGCCGGTGCCCCCGCAATCAATTGGACCAAGCTTCATCCCGAGCAGCTGTGGGGCGCACTGACGATGATGGAAGCGAAGAACGTTCCGCCGATGTGCAAGTTCGCTCGCGCGACAACCGCAGCCGTTGCGGCATGCGATGAACTCGATGGAGTGAAGGATGGAGTGATCGACGATCCGACGCGATGCACTTACGATCCCAAAGCGCTGGTCGGCACGTCCACCGGCGACTGCGGAGCGTTCACTGATGCAGACGCCGACGTCGTGAGAAAGATTTGGGATGGGCCGCGGCGAACCGACGGTTCGGTCCTCTGGTATGGACTTCCCCGGGGAGCCGACTTCGGCGGCCTGAGCGGCACGCAAGGCAATCCGCCGACGGCGCGACCGAATCCAATCACCCTCGACTGGTTTCGTTTCTTTCTGGCGCAGAATCCGCAGTGGGACTGGACGACGACCACGCGTGGCTCATACGAACAGCTGTGGGATCAGTCAGTTGAACAGTTCAGCGCGGTGATCGCGACCGACAATCCCGACCTGAGAGCGTTCCGCGATCGCGGTGGACGGATCGTGATGTGGCACGGTCAGTCCGATCCGTTGATTTATCCGGGAGGATCGATCGATTACTACAAGCGTGTGATCGACCACATGGGAGGCGCGGCCAAGACCGCCGAGTTCATGCGGTTCTTTCTGGCGCCAGGCGTCGGACATTGTGGTGGCGGCGCAGGTCCCGCGCCCACAGGCCAGCTCACGGCGGTCGTCGACTGGGTTGAAAATGGAAAAGCACCCGAGACGCTGGCGGCGATCCGTCGCGACGCGACCGGTGCGGTCGTCCGGTCCCGGCCGCTCTGTCCATTTCCTCAGACCGCGCGCTATAAGGGCCAGGGCAGCACCGACGAAGCGGGGAACTTCGCGTGCCGTGCACAATAAGGTGATATGCGTATCGCCTTGGCGCAGCTGAATCCCACGAGCGGCGACATCGACGGAAATGCCGCGAAGATTCTCGCCGCGCTCGATGCCGCGCGAGCCGGGGGCGCGGATCTCGTGGTCACACCGGAGATGGCGCTGCCCGGCTACTGCATCGGAGATCTCGTCGAGGACGAAGGGTTCCTCGCCGCGAACGAACGGGGGATGCGGCGGATTGCCGATGCGGCTCGCGACATCACGGCGGTGATCGGGTTCATCGACTTCGACATCGCGGCGCGAAATGACAGCGGCGGCCTGCGAAAGTACAACGCCGCAGCCGTGATCCGCGACGGACAGGTGCTGCAGCGCACGCACAAGACGCTGCTTCCAAGTTATCGCTACTTCGACGACAAGCGGTTCTTCACGCCCGGCGATGTCCGCGAGCCGGTCACCGTGGCCAGCGCGCGCGGTCCGGTCCGCCTCGGCGTCTCGATCTGCGAGGACCTCTGGGACGACTTCTATCAAATCAAGCCGCTGACCGAGCTCGCCGAGAAAGGCGCTGAAATTCTCCTCAACCTGAACGCCTCGCCGTTTTGTCCCGGCAAGCGCCACGTCCGAGACGAGATCATCCGTCGTCACCTGGCAGTGATCGAAAAACCGCTCGTCTACATCAACACCACCGGGGCGGCTGACAACGGGAAGAACATCATCCCCTTCGACGGCGAGAGCCTTGTCTACGACTCAGCGGGACGGTTGATCGCGATCGGCCGCCAGTTCGAAGAGCAGCTTCTGATCGTCGACGTCGATCCGTCTGTTCGTTCGCCGTCGGTGAAATTGCCCCCCGCCGACGACGACCGCGAGATGTACGACGGCCTGGTGATGGCGCTGCGCGACTACATGCGGAAGACGGGGTTCGATCGCGCCGTCGTGGCCGTGTCCGGCGGTATCGACTCGGCGCTGGCGCTGGCCATCGCGGTCGACGCGCTCGGTCCCGATCGCGTGTCGGCCTACAACATGCCGTCCCGCTACAACACGGAAATGACACAGTCGATCGCCGCCAGGCTGGCGCGAGCATGTCGTGTCAAGTACGGGGTGATCCCGATCCAGGAGATCGACGAACAGGTGCGCGGCATCTTCGAAAGCCACGCGCATCCGATCGAGAAAGGATTCACACGAGAGAATCTTCACGCGCGAATCCGTGGACTACTGATGATGGCCGAGTCGAACGACACTGGAGCGCTCTTGATCTCGTGCGGAAATGAAACCGAGATAGCCCTGGGTTACGCGACGCTCTACGGCGACATGTGCGGCGGCGTTTCGCTCATCGGCGATCTCTCGAAGCTCGATGTCTATCGGCTGGCGCGCTACGTCAACGCGAAACATGGCGAGGACCGGATCCCGGAGGACACGTTCCACATCAAACCATCAGCAGAGCTCGCCTCGGGCCAGTACGACCCGTTCGACTACTGGGTCGTCTCTCCGATCGTCGGCGAAATCGTTGAACGCCGCACGAGTCCCGCCGCGCTGGTCCGCCAGTTCGAGCAGCGCGCACTTGATCCGGCGCGTTTCGTCCCGGACGCGGATGGCCTGACGGTGTACGACAAACACACGTCCGAGACGTTCAGCACGGTTGTGTACGACTGCTTCCGCCGGATCCGTCGCTCGGTCTACAAACGTCTGCAGGGCCCTCCCATCATCGCCATTACCGAGCGCGCGTTTGGATTCGATCTGCGCGAAACGATTATTAATGGCTGGGAAGGGTGACGCCAGCTACTTTGTCCCTCCTGACTTCGAGTCCCTGAACAGCAGCTGCGCAAACTCGTAAAGATGCGGACGCCACAGTCGCCACTCGTGTCGCCCCTGGGTCGTCTTGAAGGAGTGCTTGATGCCGTTCTTTGTCAGAACCTCATCGAGCGCCTTCGTTCCGTTGAGCGCAAAGTCCTCGTCGCCGGCTGCCAGCCAGATCAGTCGCATCTGCTTCGCGCCTGCGGCACTATTGGCAAAGAACTTCGGATACAGGTCCTCCACGTTCTGCCCCGCGCCGGCACTCAAGATCACGATGTAGCGGAACAAGTCCGGACGACTGAACGCGGTGTTGACCGTCGCGGCACCGCCGGCTGACAGACCACCAATCGCACGATCCTCTGGCTTGCTCGACGCGCGGAACGTTTTCTCAACGGCGGGCACGAGATCGCCGATGAAGTCCTGCGCGAATGCCTGAAGCGGCGCGGGACCGGCCGGCGCTGGCGGAGCACCCGCCGGGGCACCAGGAGCGCCACCAGGCGCGCCAGCTCCCCGACCGGCGCCCGGGACCACGTTGCCCGCAGCGGCAATCCCTGGCGACATCCCGGATGGTCCGAGCCCCAGACTGCCGCCGCCACGCGCGAGGGGCATCACCAC
>DATJKH010000194.1:0-37677 GCA_035491715.1 Vicinamibacterales bacterium
AACTGAATAATCCGCGCGTTGGCGGCGGTCAGGATCTGACCGAAGCCGCTCGAGTCGCGCATGATGTTCGGCGGGCCAAAATTCGCAAGGAGAAATCGGGATTACCTCAGGACGCTGGGGTTATAGAAGCGTCGGTCGGTCAACATCCTCCACTGTCGCGCGACATCAATACCTAGACAACATAAGGAGAATGGAGAAAGGAGGATCATTTTTCTTATCTCCCTTCTCCCTTCTCCTGTTCATCCCTGGATTCAATCGCAGCGTGACTGTGAAGAACGTTGATTGATCGCTGTGCGCATCGCGTTCCCCACCCAGTCATTAGAAATAAAACTTCAACCCGAACTGAATAATCCGCGCGTTGGCGGCGGTCAGGATCTGACCGAAGCCGCTCGAGTCGCGCATGATGTTCGGCGGGCCGAAATTCGCAAGGAGAAATACCTCAGGACGCTGGGGTTATAGAAGCGTCGGTCGGTCAACATCCTCCACTGTCGCGCTTCATCAACACCTAGACAACGCAGGAGACCTAGACAACGCAGGAGAATGGAGAAAGGAGGATCATTTTTCTCATCTCCCTTCTCCCTTCTCCCGTTCATCCCTGGATTCAATCGCAGCGTGACTGTGAAGAACGTTGATTGATCGCTGTGCGCATCGCGTTCCCCACCCAGTCATTAGAAATAAGACTTCAACCCGAACTGAATAATCCGCGCGTTGGCGGCGGTCAGAATCTGACCGAAGCCGCTCGAGTCGCGCATGATGTTCGGCGGGCCGAAATTCGCAAGGAGAAATCGGGATTACCTCAGGACGCTGGGGTTATAGAAGCGTCTGTCGGTCAACATCCTCCACTGTCGCGCTGCATCAATACCTAGACAACGCAGGAGAATGGAGAAAGGAGGATCATTTTTCTTATCTCCCTTCTCCCTTCTCCTGTTCATCCCTGGATTCAATCGCAGCGTGACTGTGAAGAACGTCGATTGATCGCTGTGCGCATCGCGTTCCCCACCCAGTCATCAGAAATAAAACTTCAACCCAAACTGAATAATCCGCGCGTTGGCGGCGGTCAGGATCTGACCGAAGCCGCTCGAGTCGCGCATGATGTTCGGCGGGCCGAAATTCGCGTGGTTGAAGGCGTTGAAGAATTCAGTGCGGAACTGGAAAGAGCGACGATCGCCGACACGGAAATTCTTCGCCAGCGTGAAATCGAAGTTCGCCATTCCGGGGCCACGCATGATGCCGATGCCGGCGTTGCCAAACGCCTGCGGCGACGGGCTGAACGCCGCGAAGGCGTCGGTGTTGAACCAGCGCGCCACCGTTCGCTGATTCTCTGGTAGCTCCGGATTGCCCACGAGATTTGGTCGCGCACGTCGCTCGCCGCCGAGGTTGAGCACAGTCGACCCGCCGAGAGTTGCCGTCAACGCGAGGCCGCTCTGTACGGCGTGAATGCCGGTCAGTTGCCACCCGCCCAACACGAAGTCGAGGGCAGGACTCCAGTCTTTGCCGTATCGGCGATCACGGCCAAACGGCATCTCCCAGATGTAGTTGACGACCAGACGATGTCTGACGTCGAACTCGGATGGACCGCGCTCCGCGCGCAGGTTGTAGGCGTCCTGCGGCTCGCGGAAAACGCCCGTGTCGAAACCCGCGCCGCCGCCGCTGGTGGAGATGTGATCCACCCCGCCGGTCAACGCTTGCCCGAGCGTGTAGCTCACCATCCCTGACAACCCGTGCGAGAAACGTTTCTCCAATCGCGCCTGCAGCGAGTTGTAGGTCGAGCTGACGCGGTTCTCCATCCACTGGATGTCGCCAAAAGCCGGGTACGGCCGCGCGCCTGCTGACTGCGAGCCATCCGGATTCGTGATGACGGCGCGCTGGTTCAGATTGCGGAACCCGTTCAGTTTCGTGCCCTTGTTGCCGACATATGCGATATCCAACACCACGTCCTGCATCAGTTCGTACTGCACGCCAAAGTTGTACTGCTGAATGTACGGCGTGCGTTGATTCGGATCCTGGGCGCGGCGCGCCACGGTGGCCGCAAGCGAGTTCGGATCGAGAAGACCCGACGGATAGCCCTCCACCAAACGGAATGGCGCGGCGGAGGCAACCGCGGCCGCGCCGGTCACGCCTGTCTGCAGCAGGTTGTCGACCAAATACGGTGGGTTGAAGCCGAGCAGTCCCTCACGTCCCTGCCGAACGGTGTGGTTGTAAAAGATTCCATAGCCGCCGCGCACGACTGCACGCGACCACGGTGTGTAGGCGAAACCAATCCGCGGCGCGACGTTGTTGCGATCGGGGTGAATCAGCGCTCGTTCGTACGTGCTCCCGTCCTTGGCAAAAATCATCGTTCCCGCAATCGGGTCGAAGTTCGAGAACTGATTGTCCTTTTCGACCGGTGGATTGGCGTACTCGTAACGCAGGCCGACGTTTGCCGTGAGCTTGGGCGAGAGGCGGTAGTCGTCCTGCACGAAAAAGAACCGCATATCCTGCCCCTGATCCATCACGGTGTAGCTGGTCAGCGCGAGCTGCGACGGGAGTCCGAGCAGCAGGTCGCCCATTGCGCGGTTGGTAAACCGATTCTCGAAGTTCATACGGCCGATCGTCGCGTTGAGGTCGTTAATCCTGGTTTGCACGTGGAGAAACTCGCCGCCGAACTTGATGAAGTGCGCGCCGCGGGTCAGGCTGAACGTCGCGCGCGGATTCCACGAACGCGGCGTCTGGAATTGCGGCGTCGAGGTATGACGACCGACTGCATCAAAGCCCTGAATGTTCACTTTGGGAACTCCGCCGACGATCGCGGGATCGTTGGGAACGTTCTTCAATCCGATCTGCGCGGCACCATCGATGCCGAAGTTCGGCGGGTAGGTGTAGTAATCACCGCGCGCGTAGCCGAAGCGGAATTCGCCGACGAGCGTGGGCGACGCCGTCCACGTCAGCCCGAGCGCCAGACCCTGTGAACGATTGTCGTTCGATCCGAATGCATCGTTGAACGAGCCCTCGCCCAGTCCTAACAACGGCGCCGGACGGAAGGTCAAGGTATCGACGAAGCTGAATCTGCCGAAGAGCGTCAGGTTGGTGCTGTATTGATGATCGAGGCGCACGTCGAACTGGTCCTGCCTCGTATCCGTGACGGGCGTCGAGGCATAGATGGTCGAGCCCGCGTTTGGATCAGGAATGAGCGCGACAATCGCTGCGCCCACGGGATCCCATCGCTCTTTCGGAATCACCCACTGTCCCTGGGCGTTCCGCGCGAATTCCGGGCGGCCAGCCGCAAACGGATCGACGACCGCGGAGCTGAAAAGGCCAGCCTTCTCTGCAGCGGTCGGCACTTGACGCACGCGAGGAACCCCCTCGAGATCGCGCAAACCTTCGTAATCGCCGAACCAGAACGTCTTGTTCTTGACGAGCGGTCCGCCAACCGCACCGCCGAACTGGTTGCGTTCGCGCTTTGGCTTTGGCGCGTTCAGGGCGTTCGAGAAAAAGTTGTTGGCATCCAGCGCGTCGTTGCGGAAGAAGTCGTAAACACTTCCTCGCACGATGTTCGTGCCCGACTTGATCGTCGCGTTGACGACGGCGCCGGAACTGCGGCCGTACTCGGCCGAGTAGGCATTCGTCTGGATCTTGAATTCCTGTAACGCTTCGATCGAGGGCTGCACCAGTTGGACGTTCTCGCCGCGGAACGAATTCGAGTAGGAAATGTTGTCGACGCCATCCAGCAGGAAGACGTTATTGAAGGTGCGATTGCCATTCACATTCAGGACGCCCTTGAAATTGACGCTCGCCAGGCGCGGCGTCCCAGGCAGCACGCCGGGGGAGAGCAGGGCCAACTGGTTGTAGTCGCGCCCGTTCAACGGCAGTTCGACAATCTTTTTCTCGTCGATCACTAATCCGCGCGAGGACGTCTGCGTATCGAGTAACGGCGTCGCTGCGACGACCTCGACCGACTCGGTGAGTTGCCCGGGTTGCAGCGTCAGGTCGATCCGTGCGACCTGTGCCACCTGCAGCGTCACGCCGCTGCGGACGACCTTCGAGAATCCGGCTGATTCGACGGTGACCGAGTATTCGCCCGGCCGAAGGCTGGGAACGATGTAGAAGCCGGTGTCATCGGCTTCGGTCTTGACGCTGATGTTGGTCTGCGTGTTGGTAACGGTAACAGTGGCCTTGGGCACGATCGCGCCGGACTGATCTTTAACACTGCCCGTGATCGTCGCTGTTTCCTGTTGCGCGGCAGTGACCGGGGACGCGCAGAGCGACATGAGGAGGAGAAACGCCAGCTGTGGCTTCTTCATGACCGGACCTCCAAAGAGGTTGTTCAAATTGGCGGCGAGGGACCGCAGTATAGTCCTGCGTCAACTGAAGTCAAAACGGCTCGCCGACTCGCTTGACTTCGATCGGAGTGCGGCTATACTGCGCGGAACCGGGGCCCCGACACCTATCCCCTATCAGTCGCAATCGCTCTCAAAACGTACACGGTCACACTCATCAGCAAGTACTCGGTGGGGGGAGGAGTCTCGAATGCGACTTGTCCGACGGTCAGTGCAACTGATTCTGTTCGTATCGCTGCTGGGAATCGATCACAGGGCAGCGATCGCGCAAAGCAGCACGGCCACGCTGCACGGCACCATCGTCGATACCGGTGGTGGAGTTCTTCCAGGAGTCACCGTAAAAGTCTCGTCGCCTGCGACGGGCCTCGCGCGCGACGTCGTTACGAACGGCGCCGGTGTCTATGTGTTCAATTTCCTTCCGGCCGGCGAGTACTTGATTACGGCGGAGCTCGCCGGCTTCAAAAGCCTTCGCCAGAGCGATATCAGGCTGGAGATCGGGCAGAGCCGCGAGCTCGATCTGAAGATGGAGGTCGGACGTCTCGAGGAGATCGTTCAGGTGGAGGCCGTCGCTCCGATGCTCGATCGGACGTCGCCGTCGATCGGCACCGTCATCCAGGCGAGCCAGCTGAAAGAGCTGCCGCTTGCCGGGCGCCATTGGGCCGGTCTCATGTTGCTGGCTCCCGGCGCGATCAACACGGGTGACGGCACGCACCTGAGTACGCGGTTTGTCGGCCGGGCGCGTGACGATAACAACTGGACCTTCGACGGTATCGATGCGACCGGGGTCAAGGACCCGCGCCAGGACAGCGATGCACGCCTGATCATCAGCAGCGAATCGATCGCCGAGTTCCGCGTCAGTTCGACGTTGTACTCCGCCGAAGCCGGGACAGCCGCCGGCGGCGTCGTGCAGTTGATCTCGAGAACGGGCACGAACACCTATCGTGGCACGGCATTCGATTTCGTCCGCAACGACGCCTTCGACGCCAAACCATTCGGCACTGCGGGGGATATGCCTCCGTTTAACTTGAACCAGTTCGGCGTCAACATCGGCGGCCCGATCGTGCCGCAACGAACCTTTTTCTTTACCAATTACGAGGGCATCCGGCAGCGCCAGGAGCGGACATTTACCCGTTCCGTTCCGAGCGCGGCATTTCGGGCCGCGGTGGTCCCGGCTCTCGCATCAGTCGTCGCGCAATACCCGCAGGGAACCAACCGAACCAGCAATGCGGACATCGACGACTGGGTGGGCACTGAGCGAGTGACCAACGACGAGAACGCGATCCTCGCGCGTGTTGATCACCGTTTTTCCAACAAGGCGACGCTGTTTGCGCGCTACAACTTCGATAAAGCTGATCTCGTGAGTCCTGCCGACACCGGCTCGACGACCAACTACATTCGACCAGCAAACTTCACAGTCCAGTTCCAGCGCATCATCGGCCCGTCGATCGTCAGCGAAACGAAATTCGGATACAACCAGTCGAATCGCAACTCGGTGCGAACCGGTCCGGTCACTGAGCAGTTTGCTGTTTCCGGGTTCACGAATCTGACGGGGCCGCAGGAGATCATCGAGAACGGCAAGACCTTCAGCGTCTTGAGCGATCTGGCGGTCGTCCGCGGGCGGCACAATATCAAGGTCGGCGGCGAACTCCGCCGCATCCTCATCGACGTTGGCGAAGGCAACACGACGACGCTGACCTACTCCAGTCGGCCGAACTTCCAGTTGAATCGGCTGGACAACTTCGGCATCGTCGATTTCCCGGTCGTCCAGGGGCAGCGGTGGTGGACGCTCGGCTATATCCAGGACGACATCAAGTGGCGGCCGAACCTGACGCTCAACGCAGGTCTTCGCTATGAGTTCTACACGGTTCCGGTCGAAAAGGACGGGCGCGACAAGGTGTGGCGCATCGCATGCGGCGGCTTCTGTGCCCCCGGAACACAGTGGTACGATCCGGACTACAACAATCTTGCCCCTCGTGTCGGCTTTGCCTGGGCGCCCGCACGATTCAACGACAACACGGTTATTCGCGGCGGCTTCGGCGTGTTCTTTGGCCCGGGACAGAATGACGACGTGTTCGCGCCGATCGACAATGCGGGTGCGCGGACGACGTTGACAAGGGCGGAAGCTCCGCTGCTGTCGTATCCGATCGACCCGTTCCTCGGAACTGCGGCGAGCGTTGGGAATGCGGCCCGCGCGGTCGACGAGTTCCGCGTCGACCAGTACTCGGAGCAATACAGCCTGACGATTCAGCAGGCGTTGCCCTGGCATCTCACCACGCAGATTGGTTACATCGGTAACCAGGCGCACCACCTGCTCGACCGAAACAACGTCAACAATATCGATCCGGCAACCGGTCAGCGGCCACTGCCCCAGTTCGGGCGCGTCGACATCAAATCAAGCGGCTCGAACGCGAACTTTAACGGGTTGCAGTTCTCGCTGTACCGGCGCACGTCGAACGGGCTGCAACTCGGCACGCAATACATGTGGTCGCACGCGTTTGACGAAGGGTCTCTCGGTGGCGGTGAATCGACCGCGCGCCAGAACGCCGCATGCCGCACCTGCGAATATGCCTCGACCAATCAGGATGTTCGCCACACGCTGACGACCAATTGGGTATACGAGCTGCCATTTGGCCGTGGTAGCGCTGACCGGAATTGGGTGAAACATGTCGCGGGCGGCTGGCAGTTCTCCGGGCTGCTCCAGGCGCGCACCGGTCGGCCGTTAATCATCACGGCCAGCCGTGCCACCGGCGATCTCCCGGACGGGAACAACGCCAGCCAGCGTGCCGATCGCGTCGCCAGCGTGCCGATGTACCCGGCGGAACAGACGCCGGAACAGTGGTTCAATCCGGCGGCGTTTGCCGTGCCGGCACGCGGCACATGGGGCAATGCCGGCCGCAATGTCATTCGCGCGCCCGGACTGTTTCAGGCGGACGTCGCGCTGCAGAAACGCTTTGTGCTCAACGGCGCGCGCAACTTCGAGTTCCGTGCCGAAGCATTCAACCTCTTCAATCGCGTGAACCTCGGTGCCCCGGGCACAGCCGTGACTTCGCCGGGAAGCTTTGGCCGCATCACCGGCCCTCTGAATTCTGGTTACGGAACCGGAACTGCGCGGCAGATGCAGTTCATGTTCCGCTTTAATTTCTGAGGCGGATCAGATTTCATCTACCGGCTGTCCGTCGTTCACGGTCCGCCGGTAGATGACCGCACGTTTGGCACCCAAGGCACTGCTTGCACCCACGAGCACGCGCGGCACTCAAGGCACCCGCGGCACCCAAGGCACCCATGACCGTGCGAATTCTGTCTACGCTGTTCATAGTCGTTGTCGTCTGCGTGACCAGTTGCAGGCGCGATAACGAGTCCGACTCTGCGCGGTCGGCTCCAGCGGCGAGCCACCTGACGTCCGCGAGCGAAGTGAAAGCGGCGTTTGCAACCGCGTCGTTGCCCGACGACCCCGACGATCCAGCCATCTGGGTCCATCCCTCAGATCCGTCCCGCAGTTCCATTATCGCGACGATGAAGGTGGCGGCTCCCGCCGGTGCCATCGTTGTCTATGGTGTCGACGGTCAGGTGCGGCAAACGATCCCGGGCATCAATCGCCCGAACAACATTGACGTCGAGTACGGGTTTCGATTTCGCGGACGGGTGATTGACATCGCGGTGGCGACCGAACGATTGGCGCGCCAGTTACGCGTGTTCGAAATTGACCGCAAGGATGGGCACCTGATCGATCTTGGCGGTGCCCCTGTTCTTCAAGGCCAGCCAGGAGAGAATGGCGCGCCGATGGGGATCGCGCTGTACCGCCGCGAGAGGGATGGCGAGCTCTTCGCGATCGTTGCACCAAAGACTGGCCCACGCGAAGGCTACCTCTGGCAGTACCGTCTCGCAGACGCTGGCAACGGCGGCATCACCGCGACATTGGTCCGACGATTCGGCACTTTCAGCGCATCGACGGTTCGCGAAGAGAACGAAATCGAAGCCGTGGCAGTCGACGATGCGCTTGGATACGTGTATTACGCAGACGAGGCCGACGGCATCCACAAGTGGCATGCCGACCCGGATCAGGCGGAAGCCTCACGTGAACTGGCGCATTTCGCTCGCGACGGTTTCCGCGCCGATCGGGAAGGGATCGCGATCTATGCCCTGCCCGACGGTACCGGCTACATCGTCTGCACCGATCAGCTCGAGGGGAACAGTGAGTATCACGTGTATCGACGAGAAGGAGAGCCGGGGAAGCCGCACGATCACTCGCGCGAGATCGTCGTCGTCCGTGGCGGCGCCGATGCGACGGATGGTCTCGATATCTCGTCGCGTTCGCTCGGACCGACATTGCCACACGGCGTGATGATCGCGATGAACAGCAAGCCTCGTAACTTCCTGGTCTTTCCCTGGGAGAGCGTCGCCCGGGCAATCCAGCCGCCGCTTCGGGTCAACGGATCGAACTGACGTTAGGACCGGGTGTAGACTCCCGGCATGACACGCAAAGAATTCCTAAGGGCAGCGATGGCATCGTCTGTTCTTGGCTCAATCGGTGGTGCATCCACCAGCGACGCGAAACAAGCCGGGCCTTCTCCTGCCTCCGCGGCTCAGCCGCCAAAGACCAGGAACTTTCCCGCAGGAACGACGAAGGCGGTTGTTGAATTCATTTCGACCGCGTCATTGGACCGCATGCCGACGAAGGCGGTCGATGAGGCGAAGCGCTGTCTGATTGACGGCTTCGGCGTCGTGCTTGCCGGCGCCACCGTGCACGGCAGCGCGATCGTCCGCGAGCAGATCAAAGCGTCCGGCGCGCAAAACGGCGCGACGGTTCTCGGACCGGAGAAGATCGTCGCGACGGCTGCGCACGCCGCGCTCGCCAACGGCGCGAGCGGCCATGCGATGGACTATGACGACACACAGCTGTCGACCACGCCGGATCGCGTCTTCGGCCTGCTCACGCATCCGACTGTTCCCGTTCTCGCCGCGGCGCTTGCCGTCGCCGAGCGGCTCAACGTGTCGGGCCGCACGTTTCTCGAGGCGTTTCTCATCGGCTTTGAAGTCGAGTGCAAGGTGGCCGAGGCGATCAAACCGGATCACTACCTGCATGGGTTTCACAGCACGGGCACGATCGGGACGTTCGGCGCAGTCGCGAGCGCTGCACGGTTGCTGAAGTTGCCTCCCGGACAGCTGCCGCACGCGCTCGGCATTGCTGCCAGTATGAGCAGCGGCATACGCGTGAATTTCGGATCCATGACCAAGCCGCTTCATGCCGGGCGCGCCGCCGAGAACGGCGTCACAGCCGCGGAGCTCGCCTCACGCGGGTTCACCGCCGGCGACGAACCACTTGACGGTGAATGGGGGTTCTTCCAGGTGCTCGGAGGCGGCGCCGATGTCCCACGAATCGTGCCGACGCTCGGGAATCCATTCTCGATCGTTGATCCCGGCGTCTCGGTGAAGCCCTATCCGTGCGGCTCGCTCGGGCATCCGACGATGGATGCGATGCTCAAGCTCGTGACGGATCATGACGTCAAGCCGGAACAGATCGCCCGTGTCCGCGTCCGTGCCGGGTCGAACATTCTCAATCCGTTGCGCTACAAAACCGCGAAGACTGAGCTCGAAGCGAAGTTCTGCCTGCCGTTCATGATGTCGGCGATCGCGCTGCGGCGGCGCGCCGGCATTCGCGAGTTCACGGACGAATTCGTCGCGTCGGCGCCGGTGCAGGCGATGATGACGAAAGTCGACACGGTCTTCGATCAGCAAATCGAGGCACGTGGTTTCGACAAGATGCGCAGCATCGTCGACGTTGATCTCGCGGATGGGCGGAAGCTGTCGCAGCCGTCGGACGAGCGCTATCGCGGCGGGCCGGAGAAGCCGTTCACACGCGCCGAGCTCCACGAGAAGTTCACCGACTGCGCCAGTCTCGTGCTGTCAGCTGATCGGATCAAGCGCGCGCTCGACGCGATTGAGTCGGTCGAGCGCCTTGCGAATATCCGTGAACTGGTTTCAGCGCTTAAGTGAACAGCTTTCACTGCCACGCTGCGATTCTGTCTTAGAAAAGGACAGGAGAAGAAGAACAAAACGCCGTTCTCCCTTCTCCTTTCGGCTGTCCATCTCTTAAGACGTGATCGCAGCGTTACAGTCCATGTTGCTGATTGATGATCCAGCAGGAGTCAACATGTGTAGCGACATCGTTTTCTCCGACTGGACAATAGCGTGTATCATCGCGACCTCCGGGAGGCAGCGATGAGGAAGACCCTGGTCCTCGCTACGGCGTTGATGGCCATTTCTCTGACAAAGAGCGGCGCCGCAGCCGGGATACCCACCTTGCTGGCGCAGCAGCCGACGCTCAGCGCCACACAAATCGTATTCGTATTCGCCGGGGATCTATGGAGTGTTCCCCGCCAGGGAGGCGTCGCGACGCGGCTCACAACGGGAGTCGGCGTCGAGTCGAGCCCGTCGTTTTCGCCGGATGGGCGATGGATTGCCTTCACCGGTCAGTACGACGGCAACACCGACGTGTTCGTCATGCCGTCAGCAGGCGGTGTTCCGAAGCGGCTGACGTGGCATCCCGATACCGACGTGGCGCTCGGCTGGACCGGCGATGGCAAAAGGGTCCTCTTCTCGTCCTTTCGCAGCAGCTACACGCGGGCGCGCGAGTTCTTCACCGTTGGCCTCGAGGGCGGGCTCGAAGAACGACTGCCGCTTCCGATGGGATGGGAAGGCAGCTATTCGCCCGACGACAATTACCTTGCATATGTGCCGAGTGCCAGGGCGTTTTCCGCGTGGAAACGCTACCGCGGCGGCCAGGCGACACCGATCTGGATCGCACAGCTGTCAAACAGCCATATCGAGAAGATTCCGCGGACCGACTCCAACGACTTCTGTCCGATGTGGGTGGGAGACAAGGTGTACTTTCTCAGCGATCGCAGCGACCGCGTCTCGCTGTTCTCCTACGACACCAAAACGCGCAAGGTCACGCAGGCTGTCCCGAACAACGGAATGGACTTCAAGTCTGCATCCGCCGGACCTGGCGCGATCGTCATCGAACAATTCGGACGCATTCAGCTCTACGACTTGAAGACGGGACAGCTGTCGCCGGTAGACATTACACTCGCGGGAGACATCGCGGAGCTTCGCCCGAAGTATGTCAACGTCGCACGCCGCCTGACCAACGCGCACATCTCACCGACGGGAGCGCGCGCGTTGTTCGAGGCGCGCGGCGAGATCCTGACGGTTCCGGCGGAGAAAGGGGATACGCGCAACCTCACGGAAACAACCGGCGTCGTCGAGCGCGATCCCGCATGGTCGCCCGACGGCAAATGGATCGCCTACTTCTCGGACGAGAGCGGCGAATACGCGCTGCACCTGCGCGACCCGCTCGGCAAGGGAGAGACACGAAAGATCAAGCTCGATGACAAACCGAGCTTCTACTTCCGGCCGCGCTGGTCGCCCGACAGCCGGAAGATCGCCTACCTCGATGCCCATCTTGGAACCTGGTTCGTCGACATCGACGAGAGGAAGCCGATCAAAATCGACAAGGACAGATATCTCAACTCGCCGACCGAGCGCACACCGGCATGGTCGCCGGACAGCAAATCGCTCGCCTATGCGAAGCGGCTGAAGAACTATCTCAGTGCCGTGTTCATCTACTCCGTTGCCGACAACAAGTCGACGCAGCTCACCGACGGGTTGAGCGATGCGCGCTATCCGGTGTTCGACGCCGATGGCAAGTACCTCTACTTCACGGCCAGCACTGATTCCGGACCGTCGCTGGAGCCCGACATTCGCAGCGGCGTGCAGGCGGTGACCCGCAGCATCTATCTCGTCGTACTGTCAAAGGCCGATCCGTCGCCATTCGCGCCCGAGAGCGATGAGGAGAAAGGCATCGGCTCGGAGCCACCGAAGCCGGATGCGGCGAAGACGGATACCTCGAAACCAGAGACCGCCAAACCAGAGACCGCGAAACCAGAAACACCCAAGCCGCCGTCGCCACCAAAGGAGTCGAAGATCGACTTCGACAAGATCGGGCAGCGCATCCTGGCGCTACCCTTACCGCCACGCCGCTATGTCGGACTTCAGACCGGTAAAGCCGGTCATCTCTTCGCGCTCGAATCACCGGTGGCTGCGCCCGGCGTGCCGCCTGGCTTGACGATTCATCGCCACGCGTTGAAGGAGCGCAAAACCGACGTCGTCATCAGCGGCGTCCGATTTTTTGAGGTGTCGGCGAATGGCGAGAAGATACTGACGGCGCAACAGGATCGCTGGACGATTCAGCCGCTGCGCCCCGTGCCGACCAACGCCGCCGGTGCCCAGCCGCCGGCGGGTGGGCCGGCGCCGGGGCCGCCCGGGCAGGCCTTGAACATCGACAACATCGACGTGCGATCGGATCCGCGCGCCGAGTGGAGGCAGATGTACTTCGACGCGTGGCGGATCGAGCGCGAGTTCTTCTACGACTCGAACCTCCACGGCCTCGATCTCGCTGATACGATCAAGAAGTACGAGCCGTATCTCGACGCGATCATGTCGCGCCGCGATCTCACGTACTTGTTTTCGGACATGATGGGGGAGATCACCGTGGGCCACCTCAGCGTCGGTGGGGGTGATCTGCCGGAGATAAAGACCGTCCCGGGCGGCCTCCTCGGGTGTGACTACAAGATTGAGAATGGCCGCTACCGCTTTGCCCGCATCTACGATGGCGAGAACTGGAATCCCGATCTCTTCGCGCCGCTGACGCAGCCGGGCGTGAACGTGCAGGAAGGGGAATACCTGCTGGCCGTCAACGGGCGTGAGCTGCGCGCGACCGACAACGTCTACAGCTTCTTCGAAGCGACGTCAGGCAAGCAGGTTTCGTTGCGTGTCGGACCCAACGCCGGCGGCGCCGACGCGCGCGATGTAACGGTCGTCCCGGTCGCAAGCGAAGCGCGGCTCCGGAATCTGGCGTGGATTGAAGGCAACCGCCGCAAGGTGGACGAGGCAACGAAGGGGCGCGTTGCCTACGTCTACATGCCGGACACCGCATTCGGCGGCCTGACGAACTTCACCCGCTACTTCTACGCCCAGGTCGGCAAGGAAGCGGCGATTATCGACGAGCGCTTCAACGGCGGCGGCGCGCTCGCGACCGATGTCATCGAGCAGCTCAATCGCAAGCTGATGAGCCTCGTCGCGACGCGCGACGGCGACGACGAGGTGCAGCCCCAGGGGGCGATCTTCGGTCCGAAGGTGATGATCATCAACGAAATGGCTGGATCGGGCGGCGACGCGATGCCGAACTACTTCCGGCGCGCGGGTGTCGGGAAGTTGATCGGCACGCGGACATGGGGCGGCCTGGTCGGACGCGCCGGCGCACCAGCACTCATGGACGGCGGCTTCGTGACCGCGCCGAGTTCGGGCGTGTGGGGGCCGGCGGGCGAGTGGGACGCCGAAAACGTCGGCATCGCGCCAGACGTTGAGGTGGAGCTCGATCCCGAGCTGGTACGGAAAGGCAACGATCCTCAGCTCGAACGTGCGATCAAGATCGTGATGACGGAGCTCGAGGCGAACCCGGTTCCGAAGCCGAAACGGCCGGCGTACCCGAACTATCACAAGAAGAAGATCACGACGACGGGCAGCCGCTGAGGTCTCGTTCGGAAAGATCCGACTCGACGTCGTCTCGTTGCTGCCCAACCCGCTCACTCCGGGCGTAATCTACGAAGCGATCGTCAGCACGGTCGTACCGGCAGGCACATCACCGGGCGAGCGCTCGAACACCTTTGCCTTTAGCCTTTGCGATCCGTGTTGATCCGTGTTCATCCGTGGCTTTGCTATCCGCGTTGATCCGCGTTCATCCGTGGCTTTGCTATCCGCGTTGATCCGTGTTCATCCGTGGCTTTACTATCCGCGTTGATCCGTGTTCTTCCGTGGCTTTTGCGATCCGTGTTGATCCGTGTTCATCCGTGGCTTTGCTATCCGTGTTGATCCGTGTTCATCCGTGGCTTTTGCAATGCGTGTTCGTTCGTGTTCATCCGTGGCCCGTAAAATCTGTGTTAGTCCGTGGCCCGAACGTCGGTTATCGTTCAATGCCGGGATCCCGGGTCCCGCAGGCGGACACAATTGCAGTATCCACTCACCTTCAAATGAAAAACCAACGCACGGCGCTCGTCTCGGTTCTTACGTTGATGGTGGCAGTGATGTTGTCGGCGGGGCCCGCCAAGACCGCACAGCAGGCGGCCGCGCCTTCCGCTCGCCGGCCGAACATCGTGTGGATTTCAAACGAAGACATGAGCCCCCATCTGGGAGTCTACGGCGATCGATTCGCGCGCACGCCAGTTCTCGATCGCCTCGCGCGCGAGTCTGTTCGTTACACGCGGGCGTTCACCACGGCACCTGTCTGCGCACCGAGCCGCGCTGCCATCATCACCGGCATGTATCAGACGTCAATCGGTGCGCAGCACATGC
Source organism: Vicinamibacterales bacterium (assembly GCA_035491715.1). Lineage (GTDB taxonomy): Bacteria > Acidobacteriota > Vicinamibacteria > Vicinamibacterales > 2-12-FULL-66-21 > JALZOC01. The sequence goes on from DATJKH010000194.1 coordinate 14,727, forward strand.
GGACGACGGAGGATCGCGTCCCTGAGTTACCGGGCCCATACCTCGCCGTTCCGCCGTTTTACGTCAAGGCGTTTCCTGAGTACTTGCGCGCTGCCGGCTATTACACGACCAACCGCGCGAAGACCGACTACCAGTTCGGCGTCCCATTCACCATCTGGGACGAGCTCGGGCAGAAGGCGCACTGGCGCAACCGGGCGAACAAGGATCAGCCGTTCTTCTCCGTGTTCAACCTCGAGGTGACACACGAAAGCCAGATATTTCCGTCGAGTCCGGCTCGCAAGGGGAAACGACTCGTCACCGATCCCACAGAGGTGCAGGTGCCCCCGTATTACCCGGACACACCTGTCGTTCGCGAAGAGCTGGCGCGCATGTACGACAACATCGCCGACATGGATGCGCAGGTTGGTGATCTCTTGAAGCAGCTCGAAGAAGACGGGCTGATGGAGAACACCATCGTCTTTTATTGGAGCGACCACGGCGATGGCGTCCCGCGCGCGAAACGATCGCTCTACGATTCCGGCCTGCTGGTGCCGCTGATGATTCGCTGGCCGAAGGCGCTTGGCTCCACTGTTGCGCCGGGCTCGGTCCGCGACGAACTGGTCAGCTTCATCGATCTCGCTCCGACCGTGCTCGCGCTCGCTGGCGTAGATGTTCCGGCACACATGCAGGGCAGAGTGCTGGTCGGTCCGCGTGCCGCGCAGGCTCCCGAGTTCGTCTTCGCGGCGCGCGATCGGATGGACATCGAGTACGACATGATGCGCTCGGCGAGAGATGCGCGGTTCCTCTATATCCGCAACTTCTCGCCCGAACTTCCCTACGCCGGACACATCATCTACCGGAACCAGAGCGCCATCATGCAGGAATGGCTGCGGCTGCAGGCGGAAAGAAAGGTCACAGGTCCTGCGGCGTTGTGGATGAGGACGAGCCGTCCGGCCGAGGAGCTGTACGACACGCAGGCGGATCCTTATCAGGTTCACGATCTGTCAGCTGATCCCGCACATCGGTCCACGCTCGCGCGCATGCGCGCCGCCGTCACGACATGGATGACGCGCATCGGGGATCAAGGACTGATCAATGAGGCTGAGATGATTCAGCGGATGTGGCCAGGCGGCGTGCAACCTGAGACCGCGCAGCCGTACATCGTGCCGCGGCGGACAACCGCCGATCCGGCTCGCCCGGCATCGATGAAGATCGACGGGGCCACCGAGTTCGTCATCTACGTGCCCACGCAGGGAGCGTCGATTGGATACACGACCGACGACGGAGCAGCCCCGACCTGGCGGCTGTACAACGGACCTATTCTCGTAAATGCTTCCACGACATTGCGCGCGAAGGCGATTCGTTACGGCTACAAAGAGAGCGCGGAGACACGGCTCGTGATCACAAGGTCCGAGTGATCTTCAGGCCGGGCATGTCTCGTGATGTTCGGTTTCCACGCGTGCGACGTTGGATCCAGTAGGTGTCCTGGCCTGCACGAACCGCGTGGTAAGCTCGACGCCCCGCCGATCCACGCCCAGGGAGGGGCACGCGCATGGCGACGATTTACCTGTCGTCGACGTATGTCGATCTGAAGGAGTGCCGGGAACGCGTTAACCGCGCGCTCGTTCGCCTCAACCATAAGGTCGTCGCGATGGAGTCCTACGTCGCACGCGACGACCGGACGATCGACGCGTGTCTCAAAGATGTGGCGCAATGCGACGTCTATGTCGGTCTCTTTGCCCATCGTTACGGGTTCATCCCAAATACTCCGGACAATCCGCAATCGCTTTCGATCACAGAGCTGGAGCTTCGCAAAGCCGAGGAACTGGGCAAGCCGTGCCTGATCTTCGTGCAGGATCCGAATGCGCCGTGGCCTCCCGCGCAGATGGACAGCCAGGCGGGCCACGGAGAGCGCATTGCGAAGCTTCGGGAGAGCCTCGGAAACAAACATACGCCGTTGCCGTTCCGCGGGACCGAAGACATCGGTGAGCTCGTTGCCACATCCGTGACCGTTCGGCTCGGCGAGCCGGACGCTGCGCCGGTCGCGCCGGATCCACGTCAGCTGGGCGGCGACTGTCTGCTTTTGCACTCGCCGGCTGATGCTGCGGACGCGCAGCTGATCGCGTCTTCTTTGCAGCAGCAACGTCTCCGGGTGAGGCTCGCGCCGAAGGCGTTATTCAGTTCGACCCCGGAAGAATTTGAGGCCCTCGACGCCGAAGCGCGAGTTCACCAGAGTGCCCTGGTGTATGTCACGGCGAATAGCCTTTCACAATACGCCACGCGCATGGCGGACATGACTCGCGTGTACGCGCTCCTGGAAGCGCGCACGAGTTGTCTCCTCGTGCTTCGCCATCCGCTGGCCCCGGCGTTGCCAGCGGAACTCGCCATGACGAAGGCGATGCCCGTGGATCCGGCGGATCCGTCTGCGCTGCAGTTCGCCGCGATCGTTACCGAGCTTCAGGCGCGCAATCCGACGCTTCGCGCCCGGGCGGTCGTGGGCCTTCCCATCGTCGTCGCGGCGATGACTCGAAACGAAGCCATTGCACTTCAGCAGAATCCGAAACAGGTTGGTGATCTCCTGACGGCGAACAATCTCGCCAGGTTCGAGGAATTAAGGCTGTCGCTCGAATCGGCATCGACGAAATGGCCCGAACGCTACGCGGAGAGCCGCGCCGACTGGAAGCCGTTCGGGCGCGCGACGTCGCTGCGCGAGATGATCGACACCGTTGTTGCCCGCCTGAACAGCACGCGTGCGGGTGTTGGCGCACAACGAAAGATCAAGGTTCAGTATTACCCGATCGATCCGGTCGTCACGCGCGATCCGCTGCTCCGGAACGTTTACGGCAACATGGCGCGCTCCGGCTGCGTCGCCATTGTCGACGAGCTCTCGCTGTTCCATCCTGCAATCAGGCCGCAGATTCAGGCGCTCCTGAACCAGTCTCAGGTCTCGGTGATGACGGTCGCCCCGGTTGCCGCGGCGAATACGTTTGAGGACCTGCTCGAGGCCGAGGCGCGTCGTCAGCTCGTCGAGCCCTTCAACCGCTGGCAGATGGACTTCGATCCCCAGTGTGAGTTCGGCGTCGAGGAGGAGCATCACCTCAGGCGCTGGCTGCACCGCAGCCTGCCTGAGACGATGCGGCAGGTGCGGCAACCTGGTCCGGATCAGGAACGGCTCGCCGGTTTTCGGAAGCAGCTTGGTGTCCAGCGACAGGGGTATGACGAAGCCCTCTTCCCGCCGGGAGAGGATCGGTGATCATCACCTTCTATTCCTTTAAAGGAGGCGTCGGCCGCTCGATGGCGGTGGCCAACGTTGCCGACATCCTTGCGCGGCGCGGATTCAAGGTCCTCATGATCGACTTCGATCTCGAGGCACCCGGGCTCGAGCAGTACTTCCAGATCAAACAGGGCGCAGCGCAGCGCCACGACGGACTCCTCGATTTGCTCCTTGCCTACAAACGGTCCATGTCGGTCGCGGCGTCGGCCACTGCCGACCAGTTTCGCAATGTCGAGCGCTTCATCGTCCCGGTGTACGAACAACAGCTGGCGGGGGGTGGACGGCTCGATCTGATGCCAGCCGGGCAGCGAGAGACGCGCGAACAGCTTGAACGGTACGCGGCGAACCTGCGCTCATTCGACTGGCAGGACTTCTACACAAACTGGGAGGGTGAGCTGTTCTTCGAGTGGCTCCGCGCGGCGCTCGTGCCGGTGCGCTACGACCTCGTGATCGTGGACAGCCGTACAGGCGTCACCGAGATGGGAGGCATCTGTACGTATCAGCTTGCCGACGCGATTTTCATGCTCACCGCCTCGAATCATCAAAACCGTCAGGGCACGCTCAACGTCGCCGTGGATTTCGAGTCGGTACGAGTGCAATCGGCAAGGCGTGAACGGCCTCTCGACATTTTGGTCGTGCCGGCGCGCGTCGAGCAGCGCGATCCGAAGCTCGCCGATCCGTTTGTCGCTGATTTCGAGCGTCAGTTCGCGGCGTATCTGCCTGCACGCATTCGCGATGCCGGCCTCGGGTTTCGTGACCTGCTGATTCCATACGAGCCGGCGTACGCGTTCGAGGAGCGTGTGCTCAGCGATCCGACCCGCGCGGTCGAGCGCCGCTCTATTGCCGGATCCTTCGAACGCCTGGCCGACGCGGTATGCGCGCTGGCCCCGCGCCGCGAGGGAGCGACACCCGCGGCTGAAGTGACACGGCCGACGACGCCGGTCGTCGCGCAATTCGATGCGGCGAAGCGTTTCGCCGGCTACGACGCATTCATCGCATATGCCTCGGGTGACTCGGAGCTCGGACATGCGCTGGGCGATCGGCTCCGCGATTTGGACGCCGTCGTGTTCGAGGATCGACTCGAGCTGGCACACGGTGAAGACTGGAAGGCGCGGACCGAACAAGCGCTGTTTCATAGCCGTCTCTGCCTCGCGTGTTATGGCGGGCAGGGGCTGACGCCATCGCAAGGCACCGAGCTGGTCACGTTGTGTGAAGCGATCGCAGGAAGCCGCGATCTCGTGATCGTGCCCGTCCTCCTTCCCGGCGCGACCGACGAGTCGTTCCGACAAAACGCGCCTCCGGCACTTCAGAGGTTGATGTGCCTCGATCTCCGGAAAGGACTCGATACCAGCGAAGGGCGCGAAGGGCTCGCCCGGCTGGTCACGTCGCAGCGCCCGCAATCAACGACACCTGTCAGCACGGCACCCGCCGGCAGCCGCGCGGAACCGACGCCTACCGCGGCGTTCGGTGCGCCGTACCCAGGTGCCCGGCCATTCACTGAGGCAGATGCCGGCTTTCTGTTTGGGCGAGACACCGTCGTCGCCGACGTCGTGAAAACGCTCGAGCGTACTCGTCTCGCCTTGATTACCGGGCCATCAGCGTGCGGCAAGACGTCGCTGGTTGAGGCAGGTGTCGTCGCTGCACTGCGAGCGGTCTCTGGACCACTCGAGTACGCACGTCTTGTCGTCGGTGACGTGCCGCTGGCGAGTATCGAGGAAGCGCTTGAACGGCAGTCGTCCACAGTGACCGGCCGGCATCTTCTATTCATCGATCAGGTCGAGCGACTGCTGCGACATTCTTCGATTGCCGATGTGCGGCGCTTTCTCGAGCGGGTCGGTGGTGCCGCCGCCCGGCCCGGAGGTCCACTGCTCATCCTTGCGATTCGGGACGCTCGAGTGTCTGAACTCGCTGCTGCTTCCGGCGGCGCGTTGCTGGACGCTTCGCACACGATCAGGGTCCCGCCGCTTCGGGAACCGGAGCTGCGGCAGGCAATCGAACGTCCGGCGGAAAAGGCTGGTCTTGCTTTCGAGCCTGGCCTGGTCGATCGGATTGTGTCCGAGTTTGGTCAGGAACAGCGCTTCTTGCCATTCTTGCAGGTCATCCTTCTTGAATTGTGCAATCGACGCCGCGAAGGTTTCCTGACCAACCATGCCTACAGCCAGATCGAGGATCCGCTCGAAGCCATCGCGGAACGCGCGTGGGACGCACTGTCGGCGGAACTGAAGCCGACGGCAGAACGCTTGATTCCACGCTTGTTGACGCTGTGCGGGAATCTCTCCGATCTCGAGTTGAGTTGCCGTCCTTCCGACCTGCTCCTCAGCGACATGCCGGAAAGCCACCTGAAGGCCGTGATCTGGCACATGGTCGATCGCTCGTTGTTCTATGCGTTCGCCGACGAAAAGGGCCAGGCACGTGTCGCGCCGGCGTTTGTTGCCGAACAGTGGGACCGCGCTGCCGCGTGGCTGCAGAGCAAAGATCGTAGCGAATTCTATGCGTGGTTGCCGCGGCTTGACAGCTACCGCCGAGACTGGGAACGCAACGCGCGCGATCAAGGCGCGCTGCTTTCCGGGGAGTTGCTCCGGGAAGCCACGCGGTGGCGCACGAATGTCGGTGGCGATCTCAGCCGCGCCGAGATCGAATTCATCGACGGCTCAGAGCGGTACCAGAGCCGCATGCGCCGCGCGCAAGTTGCGGCCGCCGCCGTGATGGTCGCGATTCTGATCGTTGTGATCGCGATAAACCGGTGGAACGCCTGGCAGGAGGCCGCGACGCACGATCGAGTTGCCGTTCTGCTCGCAGACGGCGATCGGCAGTTCGCGGATGGCGACAGCACGGCGGCCATCGCCAACTACACCAACGCGCTTCAGATCGCTCCCGACGATACCACCCTGCTGATGCGCCGGGCAGTGGCGAATGACGGCGTGAAGAAATACGACGAGGCGCTGGCCGACCTGGGCAGAGTGATCGAGATCACGTCGGCCAGTAAAGTGGAAGGCGCGCAGGCGCTCCTTGCCGATGCCTACGATGCGCGCGCCGCCACGAACCTGCATCGCAACCAGCCCGCGGCGGCTCTCGCCGATCTCGATGAAGCGGCGAAGAACAATCCGAAAAACGCCAACATTCAGAGCAACCGCGCGACCGTGCTCGAGCGGATGGGCCGAAACGACGAAGCCCTTCGCGCCTATGGGCACGCGCTGCAACTGCAGCCGGACTTTGCCGAAGCCATCTTCGCCCGCGGGGCGTTGAACGAAAAACTCGGCCGCCGCGCCGAGGCCGAGCGCGATTATCAGACCGTGGCGAAACTCTCCAGCGCAACCGCGCAGACTCAGGTAGCCGCCCGAACGCGTCTGCAGCGGCTCGGAAGCACCGTCATCCAGAAGACGGAGCAGACGCGCGTCACCATACGCGTCACCGACAGGAAAGACATGGAAGTGGCGCAGAAGGTCGCCGACGCGCTCAAAGAGAAGCAGTTCACGATCGACAAGATTGAAGCTCTGGATGCACCGGCGCGCGGCGAGGTTCGCTATTACTTCAATGAAGACGAACGCGCTGCGGAACAGATCCGCCTGATCACCGAGTCGGTGATCGCGGAGGGCGGTTACATCGTGCAGCTTCCGTCGAACTTCGCCGCCACCAAGGAGCGAATCAATCCAGGTGCCGTGGAGGTGTCGCTGCCGTCGCTGAGCGCCCAGCTGATTCGGCCTTCCTATCGTCGCTTCGAGGCGCGGAAGAAGAGCTAGAGCGAGCCGACGTCACTCACGCACCGATCGAAGCAAGTGCCTCCGCTGAAGCACTGCAGCCGCGACGCAGGCGATGATTACGAGGATCATCAGCTCTGTCGAACCGTTACCGCCGTCCGGTGCAACTCCGAGAATCCGTTCGATGAAATCCATGAGACGCTCCTTTCAAATGGAATCGGTTTAGGGCACCTGTATGGCCCAGACGCCGCGGTTGCGCGTGCCGCAGAACAGCACGCGATCCTGTTTGTGAAACAACAAGTCCACGGCCATCGCGTTCGGGAGTCCTGTAGAGAACTGGTTCCACGACGAACCGAGATTCAAGGTTTGATACACGCCGACGTCCGCCGCCACCCATACGCGTTTGTGGTCAGCAGGGTCGACGATGACGGCGTTCATCGGAATGGGTGGGAGGCCGGCGGAGCAATCCGTCCAGGAGGCGCCGGAGTCGTCCGAGCGGAACACACGTCCGCCGCCGACCTGCGACAGCGTGACCCAGATGCGGAGCGGATTGCTGGGATCGACGGCGATGCAGCTGATGTACCGCGGTGCCGGAGACGTGAGGGACGTGATCTTCCACGTCGTGCCGTTCCATGCCGCCTGCAGTATTCGGCCGCGCACAGTGCCGATGAGAAACGTATTCGCGTCGATCCCGCGCATCGCCGAAGCTCCGTCTCCGGACGGCAGGCCCAGCGACACGGTTGTCCACGGCGGGCCGCCGGTTCGCGTGATGACGAGCGATGACCCACCGATGGCCAGTGTCGCTCCCGAGATCTCGACGGGCGGATAGAAGAGGGAAGGAACCTGCGGTGGTGCGAGCCCGATCCACGAGTCCCCCTTGTTATCGGATCGCTCGAGCGAGACGTTGTAAAACGAGTGATAAACCTCGTCGGGATCGAGCTGGTTGACGCCACAGTCGCCGCCGTCGCCGTCGGCGATGTGCTCCCAGGTGGTCGCACCCACATAGCGGATGGTGCCGTTGTCCTGCGTGCCGGCCATGAGCCACGTTGCGGTGTTGGGATCCGAAGCGAGATATTCGACTTCGGTAATCCCGAGCCCGGCATTGAGCGCGGTCCAGTTGTTGCCGCTGTTGTTCGAGCGATACACCCCGCCGTCGTTGCATGCGTAGATCACTTTGCTATCGTCTGGCGCAAACGACAGAGAGTGTTGATCGGGATGGATGCTGTTCGTGCCGTTCGTCGTGATGTTCTTCCACTGCCACGACGACCCGGTGAGACGGCCGCGATACGCGTCAATTGCGCCGAGGTACACCTCTTTGTTGTCCGTCGGTGAGGCGGCGACGTACCAGTCGTACCACGCCTGTGTGACGTTCATCCCCGCGGGCAGGGAGGTGATCTTGGTCCATGACGTACCGGAACGCCGCCAGAGATGCGCCGTCGAGGCTGAAGCCGCGAATGCGTACGCAACGTCGGGAGCCGCGGCCACGCGATCGACGCCGAGCCGAGTCCATGAGGCCGGGCTCGACGGGAGTGGCACGGACGCGAAGCTGCTTCCTGCATTGGCGGAGACGAACAGGCCGTCGGCGAACGCCGCCAGCAGTTCAACCGTCCCGCCGCTCGGATGTACGGTGATGTCCCAGCATTTGACGCTCCGCTTCAGACTCCAGCTCGTCCCCGAGTTCGTCGAGACGTAAAAGCCGTTCGACGTGGCCGCATACAGAATCTTGCGATCGATCGGATCGACGACCAGATCGTAGAAACCGATGCCGACAAACGGTGTGGTGGCAAGTACCGTCCACGTGGTGCCGCCATCGTTGGAGCGATAGACCCCGGCGCCGAGGCTCGCGTAGAAGTTCCCTTCACCGCTGCCTGCGTAGACGCGCGTCGAGTCGTGCGGATCGAATGTCACCGCGCCAATCGCAAGCGTTGGCATTTGATCCGTGCGGGGCGCCCAGGTCGCTCCGCCATTCGTGCTTTCCCAGATGCCACCATTCGCGGAGCCGCAGAGCAGGTGCTTGGCATTCGAGGGGTCCACGGCGACGGTCGCGACACGCCCGATAACGTCAACGCGGGCACTGCCGTACGTCTGGCCTTTTGGAATGAGGCTGGGACCGATATCGATCCATGTCGTCGAGCCGACTCCAGGGGGAGCCGCAGCACGAGCCATTTTCTTTGGGCGCGCCTTTGCGGCGGCCCGTCGTGCTGGTGCTCGCCGCTTTGGCATCTTCGCAGCGGCGCGGGACAGAGCAGATGCGAACGCTTTCGATGCTGCGGGCGCTCGTCGCCCGCCCCTTCGAACGGGAGCCGTGCGGGAACGCGTTGTCACCTTTGCGGTTCTGGCTTTGAGCGATGCGCCGGCCGTTCGTACTTTCGGTCGAGAGGACGCAGGTACGTCGACCGGCAGTGCCTCGGGAATGAGATTTGGATCGCGTTCCTCCAGGTAGCTCAACAGGCGCTGCAGCGCTTTGCCGCCTTTCGGAGACTTGCCCTTTCGTCGCCCCTTGGCACGATCACTTCTTGCGTCGATTTTGCTTCTCACGCCGCCTCCTCTTCTGGGATGCAGCCTCCCTCTTTACCTTCGCTCCGTCAGGCGCGGGCGGCTTGACGAGTGGTTCATCTGGAACAGGCATCTCGTCTGGCACATGCCGCGACTTCTCGAATTGCCGCAGACGTTCGGCCGCGTGCCCGCCCGGAGGTTCTGGTGTGTCGTCACCTGGTCGCTTCATGGAATGCCTCCGATGGTCGACATGTGGCCCAGATCGATAACGAATCACAACGCGAATACGTACACCGACGTCGGGCGCGTATAATCCGCCGTGCTTTCAGCGAAGGCGGGCCGCGACGATGCCCACGAACTCCATGCCCTCGGCTATGCCCAGGAGCTGTTCCGTACGATGGGCGGGTTCTCGAACTTCGCCATCTCGTTCTCCATCATCTCCATTCTCACAGGCGCGGTGACGCTTTACGAGCATGGACTCGTGATGGGCGGGCCGGCGGAGATGGCATTCGGGTGGCCGCTGGTGACGGTGTTCACGCTCACCGTCGCTCTGAGCATGGCCGAGCTCGCGTCGTCTTTGCCAACGTCTGGCACGATGTATCACTGGGCCGCGAGGCTTGGCGGGAAGGGTTGGGGCTGGTTTACCGCGTGGTTCAACATCGCAGGCCAGCTGGCCGCACTTGCCGGTATCGACTACGGCTGCGCACTGTTCCTGACACCGCTCGTGGGTTGGCCGACGACCACCGAGCGCGTGCTCATTGTGTATGCGGCGATTCTGCTGTCGCATGCGCTGATTAATCACTTCGGGATTCGCCTCGTCGCGCGACTGAATGACTTCAGCGTCACCGTCCACGTCATCGGCGTCGTGGTCATCGTTGGTGCGCTCGCACTCTTCGCCCCGAAGCAGCCGTTCGGATATTTCTTCGAGCGCGTCACGTCCAACGATCAAGGTTGGCCATACTGGTTTGCGTTCGTCATCGGGCTTCTGCAGGCGCAGTGGACCTACACGGGCTACGACGCGTCGGCGAGTGTGTCGGAGGAGACGGTCGATCCACGACGACGGGTGCCTTGGGGAATCGTGATGGCTGTGGTCGTGTCGGCAGTGGTCGGCTATGTATTACTGCTGGCGCTTACGCTCGCGATCACCGATATTCCTTCGGTGCTGAACGCGCGCGACGGGTCGGGCAACAAAGTGCCAGCCGTGATTGCGATCTTCACGGCCGCGCTCGGCGTTCGCGCCGGCGCGCTGTTCACCGCTCTCGCTGCGATGGCCATGTGGTTCTGCGGCCTGTCTGCCGTGACGTGGATTTCACGAACGGTCTACGCGTTCGCGCGCGACAACGGCCTGCCCGGTTCGGCTCTGTGGCGCCGAGTCAGTGCCAGCTACCAGACGCCCGCTCCCGCAATCTGGCTCTCCGTCGTCATTGCGTTCTTCGCGACGATCAGCGCCGGCACATATGCTGCCGTGACGTCGATTAGCGTCATCGGCCTCTACTTTTCCTACATCATTCCTGTCTATCTCGCATGGCGCGCCCGTGCCCGCGGAAAGGACGTACCGCGCGGACCGTGGCACCTGGGCCGATTCGGCCCCGCCATCAACCTCGTCGCGATGCTCTGGGTCCTCTTCATTTCGATCGTGTTGAGTATTCCCGACGGCATGCGTGCGGGAAAGACAATTGCCACCGTGACGCTATTGCTTACCGCGTGGTATCTCCTTAGTGAGCGCCGTCGGTTCCAGGGACCAGCCTGGGCGTCGTCTGGCGTGCCGAAGGCAATGGAGAGTGATCTTGCCCGAGACTGACAGAGTGCACGGCCTATTGACGATCAAGCAGCTTGGTGACTCCGTGAAGAGCGGCGCAATCGAGACCGTGGTCGTTGGCTTTACAGATCACTACGGCCGGCTGATGGGCAAGCGGTACGATGCCGAGCTGTTCGTTGAAGAGACGGCGACGCAGGGCACGCACGGCTGCGACTATCTCCTCACGACCGACATGGAGATGGAACCGGTCCAGGGCTACACGTTCGCCAACTGGGAGAAGGGCTACGGCGACGTCCACCTAGTGCCTGATCTATCAACATTGAGGATCGCCAGCTGGCTCGAGAAGAGCGCATTCGTGCTGTGTGACGTGCACCACGAGAAAACGCACGAGTACGTGCGTATCGCGCCGCGATCACTCTTGCGGAAGCAGGTCGATGCGGCGCGCGACCTGGAATTCACGCCATTCGCAGCCTCCGAGCTCGAGTACTACGTCTTCGAGCAGGACTACCGGGTGGCGGCGCAGAGCGAGTACCGCAGCCTCACACCCGCCGGCTGGTATCTCGAGGACTACCACATCCTCCAGGGGACGCGAACCGAACCATTCACGTCGTCGGTTCGGCGGCATCTCAAGGCGTCTGGAATCCCGGTCGAGAATTCGAAAGGGGAGTGGGGTCTCGGTCAGCACGAGTTGAACGTGCGCTACGCCGAGGCGCTGCCGATGGCCGATCGACATGTGATCTTCAAGCAGTGCATGAAGGAGGTTGCCGGCCAGCAGGGTTTGTCGGTGACCTTCATGGCGAAGTTCGCAGCCGATCGCGCAGGTTCGAGCTGTCACCTGCATCTCAGTCTCTGGCGTGACGAGCGCAATGCGTTCGCCGGAGACACGGCATTGGGACCCGTCAAGTGCTCAGATACATTTCGCTGGTTTCTCGGCGGCTGGCTCGCGCGCGTGCCCGACGTGATGGTTTTCTACGCACCAACTGTCAACTCGTATAAGCGCTACGTCGATGCGTCATGGGCGCCGACGCGACTTGCGTGGAGCTACGACAACCGCACCGCCGGATTCCGCGTTGTCGGTCATGGATCGTCGTTGCGGATCGAGTGCAGGATTCCTGGCGCCGACTGCAATCCGTATCTCGCGTTTGCGGCAGCGCTGGCATCGGGCCTGGACGGGATTCGTAACCGAACCGAGCCGCCCGACTGTTTCACCGGCGACATGTATGCGGCCCGCCATCTGCCGGCCGTGACGACCAGTCTCCGCGACGCCAACGATGCCTTCGTCAAGAGCGAGTTCGCGAGGCAGAGCTTCGGCGACGAAGTGGTCGATCACTATGGACACTTTTTCAAGACAGAGCACGCGGCGTATTCATCGGCCGTCACCGATTGGGAACGCCGGCGATACTTCGAGCGCATATGAGTAACGGTCTAAGGCTACGAGAAAAAGTCGCGTTGATCACTGGCGCCGGCAGCGGCATTGGGCGCGAGTCGTCGCTCCTGTGGGCGTCCGAAGGCGCGTCGATCGTCGCGGTTGACATCAATCAGGCCGCGGCGCAGCACACGGCCGATGCAGTGCAGGCCGCCGGCGGTCGCGCGGTTGCCGTGCAGGCCGACGTGTCGCGCGCGCAGGACTGCGAACGCATGATCGCGACGGCCGAGCGCGAATGTGGCAAGTTGAACATCCTGTTCAACAACGCCGGCATCATGGACAACCGGGACGACGATGCGGTGACGACGGACGAATCGGTGTGGGACATGACGATGAACGTCAACGCGAAGGGTGTGTTCTTCGGATGCAAGTACGGCATCCCCGCCCTGCGCCGAGCTGGCGGCGGCGCCATCGTCAACACGGCGTCTTTCGTTGCAGTGCTTGGTGCGGCAACGCCGCAGGTCGCCTACACGGCAAGCAAGGGCGCGGTGCTGGCGCTCACGCGCGAACTCGCCATCGTGCACGCGCGTGAGAACATTCGCATCAACGCGCTATGTCCGGGTCCGCTCAAGACCGAGCTGCTGATGAAATTCCTCAATACGGACGAGAAGAAGCAACGCCGCCTCGTGCACATTCCGATGGGACGCTTCGGTGAAGCAAAGGAAATCGCGCGTGCCGCGTTGTTCCTGGTGTCTGACGATGCATCGTATGTAACCGGGACGGAGTTTCTCGTCGACGGCGGCATCACAGCCGCCTATGTAACGCCGCTATGAGCAAAACGGTCGCTACTGCGAGAGAGCGCGTCATCAGCCCGGTAGACGGTTCCGTCTACCTGGAGTTCGATCTGCCGTCGGGCGCGGAGATCGAAGCGACCGTTGAATGCGCCATCCGCGCGCAGGATGCGTGGAAGCGCGTGCCACTGGCGGAGCGCTCTGCGATCTGCCGTCGCATGACCGACCGGATGGTCGAGCGCGCCGACGCGATCGGCACTGAGCTGACGTGGCAGATCGGCCGGCCGGTTACGCAGAGTCCTTTCGAAATCCGGCGAGGTTTCCAGGAGCGGGCGCGTTACATGGTCGATGTCGCGGAGGGGGCGCTCGCCGATGTCGTCATGGAACCGAAAGACGGGTTCCGCCGCTTCATCCGCCGCGAGCCGCTCGGCGTCGTCCTCGTGCTCGCGCCCTGGAACTATCCATATCTGGCTTCGGTGAACACCGTCGTCCCTGCCATCGTCGCGGGCAACAGCGTGATTCTGAAAGTGTCGCAGCAGACACCTCGCGTCGCCGACCATTATGCGGAGGCCTTCAGAGACGCCGGGCTGCCGGAGGGTGTGTTCCAGTTTCTCCACGCGAGCCATGACGATCTCGCCGGGCTGATTGCCGATCGGCGAATTCGATTCGTGTCGTTCACGGGATCTGTCGCGGGTGGTGCGGCGGTCCAACGCGCGGCGAGTGAGCAGTTCATCGCCACCAACCTCGAACTCGGCGGCAAGGATCCCGCGTACGTGCGACCCGACGCGCCGCTCGAGGCGACGATCGAGAACCTGGTTGATGGCGTGTATTTCAACGCCGGGCAGTCATGCTGTGCGGTCGAGCGAGTCTACGTGCATCAAGATATGTATCGCCGGTTCGTCGACGGTTTCATCGATCTGACGCGCAAATATCGTCTCGGCAATCCGCTCGATCCTGAGACGACACTGGGGCCGATGGTCCGCGCCAGTGCGGCTGCGTTCGTTCGCGAGCAGATCGCCGAAGCGATCGGGCAGGGGGCGCGCGCGATGATTGATGCGCGCGAATTCCCAGCGGCTCGCGAGGGCACGCCGTACGTGGCGCCGCAGGTGCTGCTTGATGTCGATCACCGCATGCGCGTGATGACCGAGGAGACGTTCGGTCCAGTAGTTGGGCTGATGGCCGTGAAGAATGATGACGAGGCCGTCAGTCTGATGAACGACAGCCGCTATGGTCTCACCGCTTCGATCTGGACGAGCGATGTCGACGCCGCGATTCGGATCGGGGACCGTGTCGACACCGGCACCTGGTTCCTGAACCGCTGCGACTATCTTGATCCGGCGCTGGCATGGACGGGGGTCAAGGATTCGGGACGGGGCTGCTCGTTGTCGCGCCTTGGCTACGAGTCGCTGACCCGCCCGAAGTCATTCCATCTCAGGCTAGCGCTGTAAGTACAGGACATTCGGCGCGCCCGACCGCGCGAGCGCGATGTCTGGCTTGCGGTCGCCATCGATATCGCCGATCGCGAACCCATATGCGGCTCCGGCTTTCTCGCCGAACGTAACCTCAATGAACCGCTTTCCCGATCCGTCGTTGAAGAACACTGAGTGTGGCCCTTCCGTGTAGCCAAGCACGATGTCGGGACGACGATCACCGTTCAAGTCACCACCGGTCATTGCGTACGGCGTGCGTTGCTTGTTGGCGATATGAAATCCAGGCGTGAGCGTCCCCTTCCCGTCGTTCATGTAAACCGTCATCGAAGCCGCCGCTTCATCCCCAACAGCAAGATCGATGGATCCATTGCCGTCGAAGTCCGCGGCCGCGCCGACGCGCGCCGCAGCATTTGCCGGTCCGAATGGAAGCGTTCTCGCGAACCCGGCCTTGCCGTCATTGAAATAGATGTGGCTTTGCCCTCCGTCGCGGCTTGGCACGGCGAGATCGATGTGTCCATCTTTATCGAAATCGGCGGGGACGATCGTCGTTGCTGATTGCGCCGGAATAGCGATACAGGGATTCACAAGCTGTCCGTGTGCGTCGTTGAGACACACGTAGCTGGGCCCGGGTCGATTTGCGGCGATCACGTCGGGTCGGCCGTCGCCGTTCAAGTCTGCAATCGCTGCGTTGCGAGTCGACCATTTCGGATCGCCCCAGGTCCCGGCGACCGAGAATCGCCCTTTGCCGTCGTTCAAGTAGAGCAGCTTCTTGTCGGGCGCGTCGTTGCTGATCACGACGTCGAGATCGCGATCGCCATCCAGATCAGCGAGAGCTGCGGTGTAGGTACGATCGGCAGCTGTTCCCAGGTCTGAGGTGACGAAGTGCCCCTTGCCGTCGTTCAGCAGAACCTTGTCGACGTAGGGATCGTGCCGGCCTTTGGCGAGGACGATGTCGAGATCACCGTCGCCGTCCAGATCACCCATGCTGGCGTTTGCCGACGGATCCGATGTCGCTTCGAGTGGAATCGTTATCGTAAAGCGGGGAAGCATCGGCGCATTTTGCGTGGTTGCGGCAGCGACGACGAGGGTGAAGAGGCAGGTGAGCGGGCGCATGCGAAGGATCTATAATCCATGCGTCGGCACTCGCGCAATCGTTGTCTCCGCTTTGATTCGGGATCGGCTTATGACGGTCTCGCAGGAAACGCAGCGCCTCACCGCTTCCATCGACCACACCTTTATCTCGTACGCACGCTACGATTCAGCGTTCGTAATGGAGATCGCCGGCGGGCTGCGAGCTCGCGGCGTGCCGATTTGGATCGATCAGTGGGATATCGAGCCGGCAGCGAACTGGACCGCAAGCATTGATGTTGCGCTGAACGCGTGCGGCAAGATGCTGATCGTCCTCTCGCCGGAGGCTGTCGCCTCCGATGAAGTCCTCACCGAACTTCGCGCCGCTCACAACGGCCGCAAGCGGATCGTTCCGTTGCTCCACCGGCCCTGCGAGATACCGACGCGGCTGTCGCGCACACAGTATCTCGACTGGTCGCGGTCGACCGATGTCAGTGCCGCGGCGCTCGATGAACTGGCTGACCTGCTGCAAAAACCTCAGACGCCAGATCTGCCTCCGCCGGACAGGGACGCAAGCGGGCGTCGCACGCTCCTCGATGATGTAAGGGCGGAAGCTCGGGATCGTTTGCAATCGCTCGGCACCGAAACGCCGATTGTCATTCTGCTCGAACGACAGCGGCATCAGGTCGAGCGGCCGTGGGATGGCGAGCTCGTCGCGGCGGCGTCGCCGCGCCCGACACCGCTCGCCGACGACATCCTCGACGTGTTCGACGACGCTGCGGTGGATGGCAATCTGCTGATCCTTGGTGCGCCCGGATCAGGAAAAACTACCACGCTCGTCCAGCTCCTCCAGCACCTGGCTGAACGAGCAGATCCGAAAGCTGGCAATGAACCTATTCCGGTGCTGCTGAGTCTCGCATCCTGGAACGCTAAGAAATCTTTCGACGACTGGCTTGTCGACGAGCTGCACGTCAAGTACGGTGTGCGCCGCGACGTCGGACGCCGCTGGCGCGACGATGGACTCCTGATTCCACTGCTCGACGGCCTCGACGAAGTCACAGCCAATGATCAGCACGCCTGCGTCGAGGCGATCAACGCCTTTCAGGCAGCACACAGGCCCCGGCATCTCGTCGTCTGCTGTCGACGCGCGGAGTACGAGCAGCTCACCGTCAAGCTGCGGCTCCATGACGCCGTGTGCTTGCAGCCGCTTGCAGCCGCGCAGATTCGTACGTATCTCGATCGTGCCGGCGCGTCCAATGTATGGAACGCAATTGAGAGCGATCCGAAATTGCTCCAGATGGCATGCTCACCGTTGCTGCTTTCTTTCATCAGTTCCATGGCGAGTGAACAGGAGCGTGCCCGCGCGCCCGACGGGGCGTCGGTCGAGGAACGGCGCTGGCGTCTCTTCGAACGGTACTTGTCCACGCGATTAGCGGCAGGAGCCAGTCGTCCGGCGTACTCGCCGCAGCAGACGATGCGCTGCTTGCAGCAGCTTGCGACGATCCTGAAGCGGAAGGGTATTTCGGAGTTCCTCATCGAACGTATGCAACCAGACTGGTTGCACTCGCGGGCCGAGCGCTGGTCCTACTCGGTCGGGGTTGTCATTGTAAGTACCGCGACAGTCTTTCTGGTTCAGCAGTCACTGCTCTTGTTGTTCGACCTGGTTCCACAAGGCAACATCGGCCTCGCACTGCAACGGTCGCAGCTCTGGAAAGCGGCGACACACGACAGCCCCATTGCGCGCACGTTACCAGTGCTGGTGCCCTTGATCTTCGGCTGTGTCGTTGCGCTGCGAAAGACGATCGTTCCCATCGAAACACTGACATGGTCATGGACGCGCGCGGCCACGAACGCACGACTGTGGGCACGAAAGGCCGCCGTGGCGGGCGTCGAATACGGAATCACCGTTGGCGTCTTGATAGCCGTCGTTGGTTTCCTCGCGACCTTCAAGCCCGGAGGTCCCGGTGTAACGGTGTGGCAGACCGCCGGGCAGATCGTGGGCTGTGCCGGCGCCATGTTCGCGGCAGTCTTGCTCGCGCGGCTTAAAACGCGCGCGTGGGTGACGGCTCCGCGGCAGTCTGTACCCAGGAAGCGCCTGCTCGACGCACTGATTGCCGCGTCGGTCTATGCCGTTGTCACCGGGGCCATGCTGTCGTGGGTCGTCGGCGTACTGGCAGGGATGCCTGTGTTCGCTATCGTCGGGTTCAGCGCCGCATCGAACGACCGCGATCGGCTCGCGCTTTTGAGGTGGCCGCTTGCCGCAGGCTTGAGCAGCGCCTTCGTCGGTGCAGCGACCTCGGTTGTCCTGTCACTGTCGATGTCGCGGCTTGGCTGGGTGCTTACCTGGGTCAATGGTGGTCTGGCCGTCGGAATGATCGCTGGTGTGGTCGCAGCCGTCTTCAATATGGTCAGAGACTTGCGGCAAACAACGCTTCCGTACCCTCCAACCGAGACGAATCCGGCGTGGAAGCGATTCGGCCTGACGACGGTTCTTGTCGCTGGCGCACTTAGCATCGTCGCGGTCGTGACCGCGCGGGTCGCCGGCCCCGCGCCAATCAGAGACGTCCTGCTGCTCGTGTGGTTCACTCAAGCCGGGTTTGCCATGGCGCTGTTGTATTTAGGCTTTGGCGCTCTATGTGCCGCGATTGGTGGCGCCCCGATGGCCGCGGTACTTGGTGCTTTGGCGGGCGTGCTGAGTGGAGCGACCGGAGCCGACGTCGAGCGTCGCCTTGTACCGAATCAGGGAATTCGACAGTCGGCAATCAACGTCGGCATCTTCGCGGCGCTGGGTGCGCTCATCGTCGGCCAGCTGTATGGCGTGCTCAACTTATCGGCTGCGGCGGCCGCGACGCGGACACTGCCGAGCGCGGCAGACTGGCTGCGGCTTGGCGTCGGCGCTGGCGTCAATCTCGGAGTGCTCGCGGGACTCCTTCCCGGCGCGGCGTGCATTCAGCATTTCACGCTGCGATTCGTGCTCTGGGCGGGCGGCGCCGCTCCATGGCGTTTTATACGATTCCTGCACTTTGCCACCGAGCGACGCGTGTTGCAGCAAGTGGGCGGTCGCTATCGCTTCATCCACGTGTCGCTGCGCGATCATCTGGCTGAGACGCGTTGGCACGCCAGCCGTGCTGAAACCGAAAGCGCATGAAACCGCGTAAGATGCGGCGGTGAGTTCATCTCTCGACATCCCGACACGGCCATTCGGCCGCACCGGCGAGCGCGTCTCCCTGCTCGGTCTGGGCGGCTGGCATGTTGGCCTGCCAAAGACCGACCGTGCGGCGGTGCGTTTGATCCACGCCGCTATCGACGCGGGCATCACGTTCCTCGATAACGCGTGGGATTACAACGACGGCCTGAGTGAGACGCGCATGGGACAGGCGATCGCTGACCGACGCGACCGCGTGTTCCTGATGACCAAGGTCTGCACGCACGGCCGCGACGGCAAGGTCGCGATGCGGCAGCTCGAAGACTCGCTGCGGCGCCTGCGCACCGACCACCTGGATCTCTGGCAGATCCACGAAGTCGTGTTCGACGACGAACCCGAGAAACACTTTGCAAAGGGAGGCACAGTCGAAGCGCTCGAGCGCGCGCGCAAAGAAGGCAAGGTCCGTTACCTCGGCTTCACCGGACACAAGTCGCCCGCCCTGCACCTTTCGATGCTGTCGCGCGGATTTGCCTGGGATGCCTGCCAGCTTCCGCTCAACTGCTTCGACGCGACGTTCAGGAGTTTCGAGCGTGAAGTATTGCCCGTGCTGGACGCTCAGGGGATCGCAGCGATTGGAATGAAGAGTCTTGGCGGCGATGCACGTTTCGTGAGCGAGGGTGTCGTGACGGCTGAAGAGGCACTTTCGTATGCGATGAGCCTGCCGGTTGCGACCGTCGTCAGCGGCATCGACTCGCCGCGAGTGCTCGAGCAGAATCTGTCGGTCGCGAGGGGATTCAAGCCGCTGACGGCCCGGGCGCGCGGCTCGCTCAGACAACGCATCGCGGCGATCGCTGCTGACGGTCGCTTCGAGCTATACAAAACCTCCGCGAAGTTTGAAGGTGTCGAAGCACGCCGGGTCCACGGGCTGCCGCCGCATGAGGAAATGCCGCTGTGAGTGTCAGTATTTTGCCATCCGTTGGATCTCCGCGTCGGTCACGCCTGCACCGAGAATGTGGCGCAGCGCTGCTTCGAGCACTTCGTCCCGGCCGCTGCGGATTCCTTGAATCGTCGGGTGCGCTTCGATGTTGGCGATGATGCCGATACGTTGGGTCGGCTTCTTATCCGGATAGAAGACGCCGATTCCACTGATCATCGATTGCAATCCGCCGGGCAGCGGAATGGGTGAGACATTACCGTCGGCGCCCGCCGTCGTGCTTCCCACAACCACCGCGTTCGGCGCGGACCTGAAAGCCATTGCCGTGTATTCCGCCTGGCTCAGCGACGTTTCGTCCACGAGAATGGCGATCTTTCCGGTGTAACGCGGTGCCATCGGTGTCAGCGACAGCGGGTCGCCCCAATGAAACGCGCCCGGATTTGCCGGATCGCCAGACGTGAAGCGCACGAACTCGGTTGATCGTTCGACCAGGTGCGAGCCGAGTGCAAACACGACAAACTCCGAAGGGTAATTTCGAATGTCGATGATCAGACCTTTCGTGCCGGCAGCCTCCTGGATGTAGGCCGCCGTCTGCTTTCCCTGGACGGACGAGAGTTTGAGATAGGCGACATCCGCCGAGAGCTTTTGAAACGTCTCGCCAGGTCGATCGTGCGTGCGTCTCGGAGCTGACGCTCCCGCCGGTTTCGGAACGCGCTCGGCTTTCAATTCCATATTCACGTTCTCGCGGGACACTCGGAGCGCGGCCGGGCCGCACGCGCCACGAGTTGCCGAAGCGGCGATGTCGCGCATGCGCGTCGGCTGATTCGATGCCGCATAGAACGGCGACCAGCGCTCGACGAGTTCTGGCACGGCGACGCCGTCGAGGGCGGTGATGACATCGCCGCGCTGGAGAGCAGATGCGGACGCTGTGGTCGCAGCCGGCTGGTCGGCGACGACCAGTTGATTCTCGATGAAGCGCAGCGTCACAGGAATACTGCACGTCCCCACCGGAGGCCGCGCATCCAGCGAGCTCCACAGGTTTGCATGCGTGTCGTGAATCCTTGCGATGAATGCGAGCAGCTCGCGCTTGTACTCGTCTGCACTGCTCGCGAGCGCGACTCGCGGAATGAAGGTCGTCAGCTCATCGTCCCAGCTTCGTTCGAGGAGATCGCGATAAGGAAACCAGTATTCGACAATGTTCCACAGGCGATAGAGCGCCAGCAGCTGGTAACCGGAATCCGGAAGCTTGAGATTCGTATATGCCAATTCGTGATCGAACGAAGGATTGCCGATACCAGCAACCAGCGACAGATAGAACTGTCGCTCGTCGGCGGGCCGATTTCGGTGAATCTCGCGCAACAACTTGCCCAGTTCCGGCCCGAGGCGATCGTCGGTCAGCCAGGATGACGGCGGCCGCAACTGAAGGTCGCTGTCCTTGAGGCTCGTGCAGGTCGTGCATCCCGGAAGGCCACCAAGCGAGGTGAGCCATTGGTGCACGACGATTCGCGCCGAGGCAGCATCGGTGGCCGCGACCACTCTGGGCAGCACGCGAAAGAGTTCGTAGTCCCAGTGCCGCTTGCCCCCGACGATCAGGGGGTGGTGATACTTGACCAATCCCCATACCTTTCCGAGCATCGCGAGGTTGGCGACCTGAATCGCGTTCAGGTTTTTCAGTGCGAGGCCCGATCCACCATCGAATTCGTGGTCCAGATCCAACACTGTCTTCGGGAGCTCGACACGCGGCGTGTTTTCGATCGGTTTGCCGTCCACGAGCAGACGCAGGTCGTCGGCCCAGACCTTTCCCACGCCTGCGACAAGCACACCGAAAAACAGGCGCTTTGCTCCCTTGTCGAGCGGCAGCGTGATCGAGTACTCCGTCCACTCGGTCGTGCCTCTGAGTTCCTTGCTCTGCATGTTGTCGAACGCGACCGGTCCGGAGTCACCGTCTTCGCGCATCCATATGCCGGCAAACTGCGAGACGTCCTGTGTGCGCAGGAAGCCGCGCAGCTCGAGGCTCGTGCCCGCGAAATCGATCGGAAGCACCTTCGTGACCGACGTGAAGTCGGATGGACTTTTCTCGGTTCGATCGATCCGCAAGGCCCACTTGCCACCATGCACGATCTGGCTGTCGACCGCGAACGTGCCTGGCGGTCCACCGCCCCAGCCCTTTGGCACATCCCCGGAGTGCTGCGCTTCAAAATCCAGCAAGCCAACGAGCTCCGGACGTTCGCTCGCCTGTCGAGCGGCCGGGCCAACGACCGGGACTGCCATCGTCAACAACGCAGCCGGAGCGATCACGAAGCCGATCATGTTGCGCATCGAAGGTGCTCCATCGAAACAGGCGCGGTATAGTTTCTTTCGTTGGCGACCGTCCCCCGTGTCCTCGCATGCATCGGTTTCGCATCGGCCATATCGGCGGCCGCATGTTCGAATCCGGAAACCGAGCGCCTTAAAAAGACGACGATCCCGACCTACGACAAGAAGACCGGCCGGTTAGTCGAGATCACCTACGATCGCGACAAGAACGGCAGGATCGACACGTGGACCGAGATGGACGGCACGAAGACGCTGCGATCGCGGGTCGATCTCGACGAGGACGGCAAGATCGATCGCTGGGAATACTACGACGACAAGGGCGGTCTTGCGAAGGTCGGCTTCTCCCGCAAGCAGGACGGGCACGAAGATGCGTGGGCCTATTCCGGTCCAGATGGGAAGGTCGCACGGGTGGAGATCTCCTCCCGCGGCGACGAGCAGAAGATCGATCGGCGGGAATTCTACGAAGGCGACGGCCTTGCGCGCGCGGAGGAGGACACGGACGTCAATGGCCAGATCGACCGCTGGGAGTCGTACGAGAACGGCGCTCTGAAAACCGCCGCCATGGACGAGGACGGGAACGGAGCTCCCGACAGACGCTTCACCTACGCCGGGGGCGCACTCGTACTAATCGAATCGGCGCCCGATGCTTCCGGGAAATTCACCAAACACGTTGCCGTGAAATGATTTCGGCAAGC
>DATJKH010000195.1:0-19137 GCA_035491715.1 Vicinamibacterales bacterium
AGTACGACGCGCGGTCCGGCTCTCAGGATCCGTTCACCGGCTGTTCGCATATCGTCGACCGATCGGATGGTCATCTCGGCGAGGACTTCAGCTTCCGGGATATTCGGCGTGACGACGTGGGCGATCTGAAGCAGCTCCGACCTCAGTGCCGCAACGGCATCGACGTCGAGCAGGCGATCGCCGCCTTTTGCGACCATGACCGGATCGACGACGACCTGCGGCAGATCGAGCGCGCGCACGGCGGCCACAACCGCTTCGACGATCGCCGCGTTTGCCAGCATGCCGATCTTGACGGCGTCCGCACCGAGATCGCCGACGACCGTTTCGATCTGCGCGGTCACGAGATCGGCAGGGATCGCCTCCCACGAGACGACGCCGCGGGTGTTCTGTGCAGTGACCGCGGTGATCGCCGTCGTTCCGTACACCCCATGGGCGGCGAACGTCTTCAGGTCTGCCTGGATTCCCGCGCCGCCGCCGGAATCGCTGCCGGCTATGGTCAGAGCTGTCTTCATGGGTTCAACCTAGCCGTACGTGTAGGGCGGGGTCTTTAGACCGGCGCCTGGAGCGACGGCGCTACACGTCCCTGTCGGCCAATAGTACAATCTCGCGCTATGCAGAATTCGGTTGGGCTTCCAGGGACGCTGCTGACACACACCGTCGCGGGCGCGCGAATGGAGGGCGCGATCCGCGCCGCTTCCGTTGCGCTATTGGCCGCGCTCACCGCGGCCGCCGCACAGATCAGCATTCCGCTACCGTTCACGCCCGTGCCACTGACGCTGCAACCGATGGTGGTCCTGCTTGGAGGCGCGGTCCTTGGTCCGCGACTCGGCATGTCTGCGCAGATTCTCTATCTCCTGCTCGGGATTGCGGGATTGCCCGTCTTTGCCGTCTCGCCGGTCCTTCCGCAGGGCGCGCTGCGTTTGATCGGGCCAACCGGCGGCTATCTGATGTCTTATCCCTTTGCCGCATTTGTCGCTGGATGGCTCGCCGAGCAAGGACTCGATCGCCGCTATCTCACATCGTTGTTGGCGATGACATGTGGCCTCGCGCTGATCTTTCTTGGTGGCGTGCTGTGGCTCGCGCTTTTTGCGCAGGGCGCGGTCGGATTGAACGCCGCGCTGCGCGCCGGCCTCTACCCGTTCCTTCCTATCGATATATTCAAGCTGCTCGTCGCCGCCGGGATTACGCCCGCGCTGTGGCGCGCAATCACTGATCACTCGCGATTCGCGTGATTCATTTCACATATCCCAGGCTGCGAAGCCGGTCGATCATCTCCTGATCGAGCGGCTGTCCCGACCGCTCCGTGTTCTGCAGTGACGGGGGTCCGTAGGTCGCCACCTGCCTGATCGGGTAACGCCGCACAAAATCTGGGGCGAAGAGCGCAAGGAGTGGCGCGCCGGGCAGCTCGCGGCTGATCGGGACGCCGAGCGTGTGCAGGATCGTTGGCGCAACGTCGAGGGCTCGCGCCTGTACGTCGCCGCGGGCCGCAATCTTCCCGGCGATTCCGAGCAAGCCGGCGGCTTTGGCCACGACGCGCCCGGGCTGGGTCAGAACGATCACCATCTCAGCGTCTCCAGGACGCACCACGTCTGCCAGGAGGCGATCGAGGAACACGTTGTAATCGCGAAGTGCGCCAACACGCACCGAGACATCGGACGGCGCGAGCGCCGTTTCGCGAGCACCGAGCAGCGCATTCTGCGCGATGTCCAGCCCCGGTAAATAGACGGCGCTCAGATCCGGTGCCTGGAGCGAAACTTCGTGCAGCAACTCGAGCTGCATCGCGTCGAGTTCGGCGGAGCGCATGAGGATCGTGCGGATTTCAGGCGGCCCCCACTCCAGGGCTGCTGCCGCTGCATGCGCACGCGCCAGCGCCCTGCCGCGTATCCCGCTCCAACGCCCTTTGAGTCGCTCATAGATCGCCGCCGGCGCGATCTCCGCGTCCAGCGCACCGCCGCGATCGAGGCGCAGTAGCGCGCGATCGCTGAGAATCACCGCGCCGTCGCCAGCTGACGCCGCAGGCCAGGTGGCCCACCAGTTGACGACGGTGGTTCGGAGGCCGGCATCTGCGGCAACCTCCCACATGGTTTTCGACTTGCGTTCGTGGCCGCTGGCAATTGATGGCCGTGTGAGTCGTAGCAGATCGGTGGCGCCGCGGAGCGAGCGCCCAAGCCTGGATTCGGTTCTGCCAGCCATCGTTCCCTGCACGCCGGCGACACGTCGCGTTTCCAACTCGGTGACGCCGTGAACAGCAGGAGGCTGACCAGTGGCAATCGTCGTCCACACACGAGCCGGATCGCGCGACGCGTTCGTCTCGTCCAACGCGAGTTGGGCCCGCGCTGCTCCCCTGAGTGCGAGCGAGAGAGCGGGCAAGCGGCCGGCTCCGGCGAGTTCGTCGACGACATGCGGGTCGATGCCATCGATGGCGACGACTTTCACTCGTAATCCACTCGACACCACGGCGAGAGCTGTGCGCGTTGCCGCGACCGGTTCGCGAGGAGCCGTAACCACGAGCAGCGAAGCCGCGCCCGCGAAAGCGACGATCCCGGCAAGCACGGTAGCCATCCACGACCGCGACGATGAGGAGCGGCGGATTTGCGGTGCGGCGTCAGTGTGACGGGACATGGCGACGGCGAATGCGGCAGAGCTCGTGACGTGACCAAGCAACAGGCTGATCCCCACCGCCACAGTGAGCGCGAATGCAGTCCAGATCGGCGCGTTCCAGCCAAACCCCGCGTTTGCGCTGCGCCACCACAGCGTGAGATACGCGAGACAGGCAACCGCCATGATCGCGCCGGCCACTCGTGAAAGCTGCCGCGCGCGTTCGGCGACTCGCGCCGCCGCCAGCGTGGCGACGGCAAGGCTGATCGCGAAGGTGGCGAGAAAAATGGCGGCGCCGAAGAAAACGCCAAGGTAAATCGCGATCACGAACGCGTCGCGTGGGCCGGTGACGAGTCCTGGCACGCGCCCATTCAGTCCGATCGCCGCGGCAGGACCGAGGAGGATGGCAGCAAGCGCGCCGACGCGAACGGCGGCGAGAAGCGCAATGATCGACGGACGTCGACGATCTGTCGCCGGACCAAGGACGAAACGATTGACCCCCGCGTCGAGATAACCCATCGACCGCAGCCGCTGCCGCAGTTCGTCGACGTGGAGCTCCTCGGGCGTCTCCTTCACGGTGTCATTACCAGCTTCGGCCGGCGACGAATTGCGACAGCTCACGAAGCCGATCGGCGCGTTTGCCGAATGGCTCGAGCGCCCGGTCGGCGGTCTGGCAGAGTTCCAGGGCGAGTTGCCGCGCCCCGTGAATTCCGCTGAAGGAAACAAACGTCGTCTTCTTGAGGTCGGCGCGGACAGCCTTGCCCGTATCCCTGGGATCACCCTCGACGTCGAGGAGGTCATCGATGATTTGAAAGGCGAGGCCGAGATTCTTGGCGTAGGCGGAGAGCGATCGAATGATATCGGAGGATGCGCCGGAAACCACCGCACCGGCGGTGGCCGCCGCGCTGAACAGCGCGCCAGTCTTTCCGCGATGAATGCGCTCGAGCGTTTCGAAGCTGATTTGCTGATCGGTCGCGAGCAAGTCGGTGGCCTGCCCGCCAATCAAGCCGTCGCCGCCGATGGCATCTGAAAGAATCGTCGTCAGACGACCAGAGATCGCCGGCTCGTAGGTTCGCGCGACGGTTCCATACGCGAGATTCAGCAGACCGAATGCCGCCAGGATCGCGATCGCTTCACCGAACTCCAGGTGATTCGCCTTTTGCCCTCGACGAAGCGGCGCGTCGTCCATCGACGGGAGATCGTCCAGGATCAGCGAGGATGCATGAACGAGCTCCATGACGGCCGCCGCGGTGATGGCACGGGCGCTCGCTCCGCCGCAGAGTTCCGCGGCCAGGAGCGTGAGCACAGGACGGACGCGTTTCGATGGCGCGCGCACGGTATACGCCATCGATCGCGACACCACCGTCTGGTCGTCTGGTATCAGCCGATCGAGCTCCGCGTTGACGAGGGTTTGGTAAGCAGCGAAAAAGGGGGGCGCCGCGATCATGGGCGCGGCTTCTCGAAGACCAGCATGTACTGATACTTGAGGAATGTCTCGCGAGAACGCAATACGAGCCCCGCCGCCTGTGCGTCGCGAATCACCGCTTCCGGATCGACGCGCTCTTCCATCGCCGGACCCGGACCGCCGCCATCTTTCTTGAAATCAACAATGCCGATGCGGCCCGTCGGCTTCAAGGACTTGACGAGGTTGGTCAGCAGAGCGACGGGTTTCTCCGCCTCATGGTAGGCGTCGCAGATCAGAACAGCGTCGACAGGTCTCGGAAGGCGCGGATCGGTATCGGTGCCGAGGACGGTCTCCACGTTTTTGAGGCCCAACCGATCGACGCGAACCTTGATCGCCTGAATCATCGGCTTCTGAACATCTTCGGCATAGACGCGGCCGTTGGGTCCGACACGATTGGCGAGACGGATCGTGAACCAGCCGCTTCCCGCTCCAAGGTCCGCGACAATGCTTGCTTCGCCAATTCCCATGATGTCCATGATCTTGCCGGGCTGTTGCCACTCATCACGGTCCGGCGCTTCCAGTTCACTGAGATCCTCCGGCTTGAAGAGCCTTGTGTGCTGCGCCAGAGGCGCCGCCGCGGTCACCGCGAGCAGCACGACGACGACGGCGAGGTTTGGCAGGCGCGTCATTGTTTTTTCGAGCGCGGTCTCGCGGCGCGCGACGATGACGCCGCGGCCTTCTTGTGACCGGGGATGCCTGGCGAGGTCATCACGGTCGGCGACAGGATCTCGTCGAGCTGACGATCGGGGAGGAGCTTCCGCTCCCGAACGAGGTCTCGGATTGGCCGTCCGGTTTTGACCGACGTCTTCGCGATCTCCGCCGTCGCAGCGTATCCAATGTACGGACTTAGCGCCGTTGCCACCGCGGTGCTGCGATCGAGCAGCACCCGGCATTGCTCCTCATCCGCTCGCGTTTCAGCGACGCATCGATCGTGCAGCACTCGCATGGCGTTGGTCAGAATGCGGGTCGCATGAATACCGTTCCACGCAATCACTGGCATCATGACGTTGAGTTCGAGCTGTCCGGCGTCAGAGGCCGCGAGAATCGTCGAATCGCACCCGTAGACCTGAAAGCACACCTGGTTGACCATCTCGGGAACCGAGGGATTCACCTTGCCGGGCATGATTGACGATCCCGGTTGCACCGCCGGGAGCTGGATTTCCGCCAAGCCAGCACGCGGACCACTGCTCAGCAATCGTAGATCCGACGCGACCTTGTTCACCTCGACAGCGAGACGACGGAGCGCGGCGGAGAACGCCAGTACATCTCCCATGCTCTGAGTCACGCGAAACCTGTTCGCAGCAGGGCGGACGGGTTGATCGGTGTAGGCCTTCAACCGATCCACCGCGTGCTCGGTGTAGTCGTCGCCGGCGTTCAGGCCGGTTCCCAGGGCCGTTGCGCCGAGGTTCAGTTCGAGAAGCTGTTTCGCGGCGGCTGCGACGCCATCTGCCGCATGCTCGATGTTTGCGGCGTATCCGCTGAATTCCTGTCCGAGCGTGATCGGAACGGCATCCTGCAGGTGCGTACGGCCTGTCTTCAGCACATCGGCGAACGCGCGACTCTTGTTCGAGAGCCCCCTTGCCAGATGCGCCGCCGCTTCGACCAGCGGCCCGACCATCGAGAGAAGCGCCAGCCGCGTCGCGGTTGGGAACACGTCGTTGGTCGATTGACTCATGTTGACGTGATCGTTGGGGTGCACGCGATCGTACAGTCCGCGTTTCGCGCCCAGCAGTTCGGCCGCGCGGTTGGCCAGCACTTCGTTCGTGTTCATGTTGTGCGAGGTGCCGGCACCCGCTTGATAGACGTCGACGACGAACTGATCGCGCAGTTTGCCGCTCAACACCTCATCGGCGGCGCGCACGATCGCGCTGGCGACATCACGCGGCAGTCGTCCCAGTGCGGTATTGGCTTCGGCGGCGGCTTTCTTGATTTGGACGGTCGCGACAATCAATTCCGACGGGGCGGTGAGGCCGCTGATCGGAAAGTTCTCCACCGCGCGCCGGGTCTGCGCGCCGTAATACGCGTCGGCCGGAACCCGCACATCGCCGAGAGGATCTCGCTCGATGCGGAACTTCATACCTCTCGCGGATTATACTGCCGTCATGCTTCCCCATTTTCTCGACAGCGTCGTTCAGCTGATCACGCGAACATCGACAGACTTGCCGCCCGACGTGCGCGCCGCCATGGGACTGGCCGTGCGTAGCGAACAGCCGGAAACGCGGGCAGGCCAGGCGCTGACGATCATCGCCCAGAACATCGATCAGGCTGCCTCGTGCGAAGGGCCGATTTGCCAGGATACGGGGATGCCGACCTTCGAGGTCAGGGTTCCGGTTGGCGCCAACCAGATATGGCTTCGCAGTCAAATTCGGGCGGCGGTCGCGGAGGCGACCAGGCGCGGCAAGCTGCGGCCGAATTCAGTTGACTCGATCACCGGCGAAAACTCCGGCGACAATCTCGGCCCTGGCACACCGATCATTCACTTCGACCAGTGGGACGCGTCCGACATCGAAATCAAACTGATATTGAAAGGCGGCGGCTGCGAAAACACCAACGCGCAATATGCGCTGCCGACCGATCTCGATCATCTTGGCCGAGCAGACCGGACCCTGGAGGGCGTGCGCAAGTGCATTCTCCACGCCGTCTGGAAAGCGCAGGGCAAGGGCTGCAGCCCGGGCGCGGTCGGTGTCTGCGTCGGCGGCGATCGCACATCCGGCTATCTGCATGCCAAGGAGCAACTGTTTCGCACGCTCGACGACACCAATTCGGATCCGCGACTGGCGGAGATCGAGGCGGCGGTGATGAACGACGCGAACAAATTGTCGGTCGGTCCGATGGGCTTTAGTGGCACGACGTCGCTCATCGGCTGCAAGATTGGTGCGCTCAATCGGCTCCCCGCCAGTTTTTTTGTTTCCGTCGCGTACGACTGCTGGGCGTTCCGTCGTCTCGGCATCAAAGTCGACGCGACATCCGGCAGCATCACCGACTGGCTGTATCGGACTGGGACGAAACCGTCGCAGCCCATGTTGTCGCCGGAGGCGGTGGCAGCGGGATTCCCACGAACCGGGCGAGAGGTTTCACTCCGCGCGCCGATCACCGACCAACAGGTCCGTGCGCTGAAGGTTGGCGACGTGGTGCTCATCTCCGGACCTGTCTTCACCGGTCGAGATCAGGTACACGCCTACCTGATGAAAAATGATCCGCCCGTCGACTTACGCGGGTCGGTTCTGTATCACTGTGGCCCGGTGGTCGTGAAGGATGCGCAGGGCGGGTGGCAGGTGACCGCCGCGGGGCCGACAACGAGCATTCGCGAGGAGCCGTATCAGGCTGAGATCCTGAAGCGATACGGAGTGCGGGTGGTAGTGGGCAAGGGCGGAATGGGCGCGAAAACACTTGCCGGTCTCAAGGAATCGGGAGGTGTTTACCTGAACGCGATTGGCGGCGCCGCGCAGTTCTACGCGCGCTGCATCGATCGCGTCACCGGTGTGTCGCTCATGCAGTTCGGAACGCCGGAAGCGATGTGGCATCTCGAGGTCCACGACTTCCCGGCGATCGTGACGATGGACTCGCATGGCAACAGCCTGCACAAGGATGTCGAAGAGGAGTCAGGCGCAGTACTCGAGACCTTAAGATAGCGCTTGACCAAATAAGTCGCCGAGCGTCTTTGCCGCGTCTCTGGCATTCTTGATGTGAATCCGCACTGTTCGCCGGTCGTGCGCTTCCAGGGTCTCCGTATCCCCGAGGGCCTGCGCACGTTTCAGCACGGAGAAGGTGTAGCCGGCTTCCGGAATCTCAGTGTTCGTTTCGTCGTCGGCGGTAATGACGAACGCAACGAGCGTGTTCGGTCCCCCCTTGTGGAACTGCCCGGTTGAGTGCAGATATCGCGGGCCGACACCAAACGTGCTTGCGGACCGCGTGCGGGCGCGGATCGCGGCACGGATGTTGGCGATCGTTGATTGTGCGCCGCTGTCGCCAGCCAGGTAGGACAGGAATGCCACGTAATCACTCGCTCCCAGCGAGCTGATGGCCGCCCGCACGACGTCCGCCGGCGACTGACCGGAGAACTTCTTGCTGAATACTGTGACCGCGTCGCTCTCAGCCGTCGCTCCCGGCTGTGGCAGCCGGCCGTTGGCGGCGTAAGCCGCGAGCAACGACTTCGTCTTGTCCTTGGCCTCGGCGACATTCGGCTCATCGAATGGATTAATCCGAAGAACCGCGCCGGCAATCGCGGTGGCGAATTCCCAGCGGAAGAATTCGGACCCGAGATCGTCGATTCGCGTTGTGAGACGGAGCAGGGGGTGGCCCGCGACTTCCAGCGCGCGCAGCTTGTGTGGGTCCGGTTCGTCCACTTCGGTCGCAAGAGCGACAAACGCTCGGTCGTCTCCATACTCGTCCGGACTCCCGAGCGGTTCATCGACCACGGGGAGCGTCCCGGTGCCATGCTTGCCCGTGCTCTCCGCAATCAACTGCTCGATCCAGAGGCCGAGCGAGGCAAGGCGTGGAGACAGCGCGACGGTGAGTTTGTTGCGTCCGTCGTTGATTGCGGCACCGATGAACGCGCCGAGTTCGAGCCCAGCGTTGGTGTGGTTCTCCTGGCGGCATCCGTCCGCCATGACCTTTCCCGCAGCCGCGAGCTTGGTGACAGGCGCACCGATCACGGCCGCGGGAACCAGGCCAAACAGCGACAGCGCCGAGAAACGGCCGCCGATATCGGCCGGGTTCACAAAGATGTCGCGGTAGCCGCGCGATTGCGCAAGCTTCTGCAGTGCCGTGCCCGGATCGGTGATCGCGACGAAATGGCGGCCCGCATGCTGGCCGAGTGCCGCGGCCATGTGCGCCCAGAAGAAACGCTCCATCGACGCGACTTCAACCGTTCCTCCGCTCTTGCTGGCGACGATGAACAGTGTTTCGCGAGGATTGCACTGGTTGGCGGCGGTGGTAATCGCCTTCTCGTCGGTCGTGTCGAGAACTGTCAGACGCGGATAGTCCTCTGAGATGCCAAACACCGACGCAATCACTTCTGCGCATAAACTGCTGCCCCCCATTCCGAGGAGATACGCGCTGCGGATTCCATCTCCCTTGACCGCATTCGCAAATGAAATCACACGACTGAGTTCTGACGCGGTCGTGTGCGCGACATCAAGCCAGCCCAAACGAGTCTGTATGGACTTCGCGTCGGCGCTGCCGGGTGCGGCGCCCCACACGCTGATGTCGCGATCCCATATGCGCTGGACTGACTGTTGATGAATGAGCGAATCGGCGGTGTCGATGGATGCGGGATAATGTATTTTCATGGTTGAGGTTGCGGGAAAATGCCCAGCTCGCATGGGTTTGACCGGTCCAGTATCAATCGGTCGGGCCGGCGGAGACAAGCGGACGGCTGAAGGCGTCTAAACCTAAGAAGACGCACAGCTTAGCAGGGATGACTATTTGCCCGCGCGGCGGTGGTCCGTTGAAAGAGCTCGATTCCCCAGTATAATTAACGAGTATTCCAGTTTCGGGAGAACCCATTACATGATCAATGTCACTCCGGCGGCGGCATCGAAGATCACCGAGTTGCTGACCGATGAAAACAAGCTTGAGGCTGGTCTTCGCGTCTTCGTTCAGGGCGGCGGGTGCTCCGGCTTCCAGTATGGGCTCATGATCGACGAAGGCGAAGGCGATGCGTCGACCGATGCCGTCATCCAATCCAATGGTGTGAAACTATTGGTCGATCCGATCAGCGCGCGATATCTCCGCGGCGCCGAAGTCGACTTTGTCGACAATGTCACCGGTGGCGGATTCACGATCAAGAACCCAAACGCGAAATCCACCTGCGGCTGCGGTTCGTCGTTCAGCGTGTAGGAAAGTCAAGGACAGGCGGTGAACGGTTCGCGCACTATGGAACCAGCCGCCTTTCTCGATAGCCTTCGTCCCGCCGGTAGCAAGCGCTCGAGTAAACGCGATCTCATTGTCAATGTCTTCCTCCGTCAGGAGGGGCATCTGACTGCCGAGGACCTGGTCGAATTGATTCGACGCGAAGAGTCCTCGCGCTCCGATCCATCGGTGGCGACGCCGGGGATGAGCCGTGCCACGGTCTACCGGACACTGCAGTGGATGGTTGACGCGGGGATCGCGCGGAAAGTGGATTTCGGCGAGGGGCGATTCCGCTTCGAACATTCGTACCGGCATCCCCGTCATTTTCATCTCATCTGCAAGTCTTGCAATCGTTCGTTCGAGTTCCTCAGCTCCGATATCGAATCGTTGCTCGAAGAAGTTGCGGCGGCGCGCAATTTCACCGCCCGTCAAAGCGTGCTGCAGATTCATGGCACCTGCGAATCGTGTCGCACCGGGCGCGCGTCGCCGGTCGAAGGCGGCACGGCCGAACTGGTATTTGCGCGGGATGCGTTGCGAATCGCCATCGCGACCGAGCGCAGCGGCCTGGAGTTCTACACGCGTGCCGCGTCGATCGCCCGCGACAGCCGCGGACGCCGGGTATTCGAAAAACTCGCGACCGAGGAACAGGAGCACCTTGCCACGCTCGAGAAGCGCTATCGGGATCTGTTGCAGCAGGATCCGCAGCTCGAATCGCGGCCGACGTTCCTGTTTTTCAAAGGGGCGGCCAATGGTCTCTTTGCCGCGGCCACTGATCGGCTGGCCAACGGCGTCGACGATCGTCAGGCGCTGATGATTGGGATCAAGTGCGAACGCGGGTCGTATCGGTTCTTCAAGCGCTACGGTGAGAAATTCGAGGATTCGGAAGGAAAGAAGATCTTCCTCGAATTCGCCGACGAGGAGCGGGCGCATCTCGAACTCTTGATTCGCGAATACCGATCGCTGGTCGAACGACAACGCCGCCGCCGCGCTCGCCGCATCACCAAACGGCGCCCGCGACGACAGCCGCTCGCGCTCTCTTGATCGATCTCCACCTGCATACCACCGCATCGGACGGGCTCCTGCGCCCGTCGGTGCTGGTCACGCGCGCAGCAGAGTGCGGGCTGCGCACGATCAGCGTCACCGATCACGATACGTGTGCCGCATTTCCAGAGGCGAACGAAACTGCGCGCCGGCTCGGCGTGCGATTGATACCCGGCGTCGAGATCACGGCGGTCGAGGAAGGCCGCGACGTGCACATGCTCGCGTACTTCGTCAACCCCGAGAGCGACGCCTTGAGCCAGTTCCTGCACGCGCAACGCGCCCAGCGTCTCGAACGTGTTCGACAGATCGTCGATCGCCTTGCCGCCCTGGGATATGTCGTAGACGTTGGCTGGCTTGCCGCCGAAGCCGGTCAGAGCATTGGCCGGCCACAGATCGCCGATGCGCTCGTACGTGCCGGACACACCTGCGATCGCGACGATGCGTTCGCGCGCCTGCTGGGTGTCGGCAAGCCTGCGTTCGTGGCCAGACGCGGTCCGGCGCCCGAAGCTGTTCTCACCGTGGCACGCGCCGCCGGCGGACTCGTGTCGATGGCTCATCCCGGGTTGACTGCGATGGACCATCTCGTCCCGCGGCTTGCCGCCGCGGGGCTGCAGGCGCTCGAAGTGCGCCACAGTGATCA
Source organism: Vicinamibacterales bacterium (assembly GCA_035491715.1). GTDB lineage: Bacteria > Acidobacteriota > Vicinamibacteria > Vicinamibacterales > 2-12-FULL-66-21 > JALZOC01. The sequence goes on from DATJKH010000195.1 coordinate 11,598, forward strand.
CGATGACGAGACGGAAGACCGTTATCGCCAACTGGCCGCCGAGCACGGACTCGCGGTCTCAGGCGGATCGGATTATCACGGCGACGTCGGCCATCGGGCCACCTCGCTCGGACGCGTCACGTTACCGGTCGAGGATCTCGCGGCGCTGGAGGCGCGGCGCCCATGACCGGCGAGCCCATCCTGGAGATGCGCCGTGTTATCAAGAGCTACAACGCGCTTCGTCCTCTACGGATCGCCCAACTCTCGATCGTGGCGGGTGCCCGCGTCGCGGTCGCGGGAATCGATGCGCCGGGCGCCGAAGTCATGTTGAATCTCGTGACCGGCGCGTCGCTGCCCGACGAGGGCGAGGTTCGTGTGTTTGGACGGACCACGTCGGAGGTGTCGGATGGCGACGAGTGGCTCGCCTCACTCGATCAATTCGGCATCGTCAGTGAGCGGGCGGTCCTGCTCGAGGGTGCGACACTGACCCAGAATCTTGCGTTGCCGTTCGCGCTGGAGATCGATCCGGTTCCACAGGACACGCTCGGGCGGGTCGAGGCGCTGGCCGACGAATGCGAGATCGCGCGTGATTATCTGACGCAGCGTGCCGGAGATGTTCCCGCGGCGGTGCGAGCGCGGGTGCATCTGGCGCGGGCAATCGCGCTCAATCCCAGGCTGTTGTTAATGGAACATCCGACCGCAACGCTCGAGGAAAGCGCGCGAGCGGCGTACGGCGACGTGATCGCCCGCGTGTGCGATCGACGAAGGCTGACGACGCTGGCGGTGACGCAGGATCTTCAGTTCGCGGCCGCGGCCGCGCACGAAACGCTGACGCTTGAAGGCGCCACCGGACGGCTCGTCGCCGCCCGGCGTTCATGGTGGCGCCGTTCCTAAACTACGAAAAAACACAGAACATTTGGCCACGGAAAAACACAGAAATTAGCCACGGAACAACACGGATGAACACGGATTCTATCTTAGGCGTCCCGAGCCACGCGCCGGCAGCCCGTAGCCGTATTCACTGTTTCGTGATCACGCCACACGCCACCCTCGGGCCTCCGCTGACCCCCGATTTCGGTTCGCCGGTGATGCCCTGGTCGGGGTTTCCGTGAATGATGATCGCGCTGCCGTCGGCGTCAAACAACGACAACGGTCCATCGGACAATGTCACGCGGGTGGTCGATACTTTCATCGTCCCGCTGCCATTCGCACCGGCTTCCAGGTTTGGAATGTCGCCCATATGGAACGGGTGATTCGCGTCCGGATCCATGTTGCCGGATGGTCCGGGATCGAAGTGGCCGCCTGCGGCGGTGAAGTCCGGGTCGCATTTGCCAACCGCGTGCAGATGAACGCCGTGCACGCCAGGCTTGAGGCCGGAGACCGTTACCGTGATGTCCACGATCTTGCCAGTGCCCATGCTGCGCTCGGTGAAATCGGCGGTTCCCGAGATGCCTTCGCCCTTAATCGCGGCGCTGGCGTGCATGGGAGTCGTTGCGGCGGGTTTCGCTGCCGGTTGCGGCGCCTGCGCGTAGACGGCCACGCCGACAACGATCAGCGATGCAGCAAAGACCGGGACGTTTGAGAATCTCATTTCATCAGCCTCCTGATCGGCGATTGTAGATCGGCTCATGAACACGATGCGCAAACTCGTACTGTTCGATATCGATGGCACCCTCGTTCTCACTGGCGGGGCCGGCATTCGCGCGATGAACCGTGCATGCGAAGAGCTTGTAGGTCATCCGCATGCGCTCGAGGGGATTCCGGTGGCCGGCCGGACTGACCGGATCATTCTGACTGATGTGGTCACACGGGCGGGGCATTCACTGGACGATGGTTTGCTCGACCAACTGCGCAATCGCTACATCGCGCATCTTCGCACTGAGATCGAGCGGCCCGGCCGGCTGCAACCATTCGAGTCGCTCGGACCTCGCAGCGGCATCAAAGCGGTGATGCCAGGCATTCGCGAGTTGCTGGAAATCCTGGACCGCCGTTCCGATGTGCTGCTCGGTCTTCTGACCGGCAACTTTCAGGAAGGCGCTCGCATCAAGCTCGAGCATTTTGATTTGTGGCGGTACTTCCAATGCGGCGCGTTCGGCGATGATTCCGCCGACCGCAACGATCTCGTGCCGTTTGCGGTCGAACGCGCGCGACACTGCGGCCTGGACGACATCGAGCCGGCGCGCATTTTCGTCGTCGGCGATACGCCGCATGATATTGCGTGTGCGCGCGCCGTCGGAGCGGTGCCGGTTGGTGTCGCAACGGGCGGGTTCACGTCCGACCAATTGCGCGAGACCGGAGCGGACATCGTCTACGAGAACCTCGCGGACCATACGGAATTCCTGGTACTCATCGAAGGGTAGAATACGAACCGGGGAAGTGAACGGGGCCCGGTGGCCCTCCCGGTCTTCAAAACCGGTCGCTACCTACGTTCACGTGGGTGGGCTGGGTTCGACTCCCAGGCGCTTCCGCCAGCCTTCGCTCGCGCGAGCTTCGCCGAAGCGTGAGCTTCGGCTTGCAAGCCAACGATCAGATTGTAAAGACGGGATCCCGATCGGGCGGGGCTCACGCCCCGCCGTGGCGGGTGATGCGAGGAGTGGGCGTTAGCTTTCGATCAGCCGAACTTCGCCGGCGCGCGGTCCCTTGCCGGATTCTTCCGTGGTGAATTCGACGCGCTGGCCTTCGCGAAGCAGCTCGAACACCGCGCCGCGCACTGAGCTGCGATGAAAGAAGTGTTCGATTCCTCCTTCGTCGCGGATGAACCCGAACCCCTTGTCGATCAGAAGGCGAGCAATCGTCCCGGTCGGCATACCCGTGTCCTCCGATAAACGGCACCCCCGAGATCATCTCGTGGGCTTTGTCCAAGCTCGAAGGGGAAAAGGAGGGCCGGCGGAGGCGGCCCGCAAGTGCTCGGGGAGGCGCCGACGACCTGCCAATCCTGCCGCGCGTGCGGGAAGGGTGACCGCCGCACGCTGAGCTTGAAAGCGGGGCCAGTGTAGGGACTTCCGATCTGGAAGTCAAGACAACGACAAGGGTTAGGGTTACCCCCCGAACGAAGATTCTCAGGCCGGTTCTCGGCAGGGTCGAGGCAACGCTGCTGTCCAATCGCGGTCGACTTTCAAAACTGGACTTAGAATCTCGCGATGATCGCCGGGGTTATCCTCGCCGCTGGCCGATCGACCCGTATGGGGCGGCCCAAAGCCCTGCTGATCGCGCCTTGTGGCCGCACGTTTGTTGCGCGTCTTGTGAGCGCGCTCGCGGGTGGCGGGGTGGACGCGCCATTTGTCGTTGGGCGACCCGACGATGAGCAGTTGAGGTCGACGGTCGAGTCGCTCGATTCCGCCGCGCGGTGGGTCGAGAATCCCGACGCTGACGCTGGCGGTCAACTCTCGTCGTTGCAGGCGGGTCTCCGGAAAGCCGATCGTCCAGGCATTCGCGGATTGATGGTGGTTCCGGTCGATGCGCCCATGATAGCGGTCGAGACCGTCGCGACACTCATCGCCACCTTTAATGCGACCGGTGCACCAATCGTGCGACCGCAGTATCGAGGGCGCAACGGTCATCCCGTTGTATTCTCGCGGACGGTATTCGACGAGCTCCGGCGCGCCGATCCTGCAATTGGCGCGAAGGCTGTTCTTCGGGACCATCAGGACGCAATCGTGAACGTGGATGTGGACGACCCCGGTGTCGCCGGGGATATCGATACGCCTGAAGACTACGAGGGATTAGGGGTCAAGGCTTAGGGCTTAGGGCGGAAGCGGAAGGATCTGAACATGAAATCGACCGTGCTCGTAATTGCCGGGGCTGTTGTTGCATCCATCCCGGTTTACACGAGCCTTACAGCACAATCCAAACCAGCGCCCGCGCCTTTCGTCACTGAATGGCCGACCTACGGGCACGACTCCGGTGGACAGCGCTTCTCGCCGCTCACACAGCTGACACCAACCAATGTCGATCGCCTCCAGGTTGCGTGGGTGTATCACATGCGTCCGGCGGCAAGCGAGGCGGCGGCCGGTACCCCACCCACGCAGGGTCGTGGCGGCGGACGCGGCGGTTCAGGGTTTGCCTCGAGCGAGACGACGCCGATCGTCGTCGATGGCGTGATGTATCTGAGCACCCCTTACGGTCGCGTGGTCGCGCTGGACTCATCGACGGGACGCGAAGTGTGGAATTTCAGAGTGCCTGCCGGCAACGCGTCGACGCGCGGCGTCGAGTACTGGCCAGGTGATGGGCAAACGCCGCCGCAGATTGTGTTCGGCACAGGCGGTGGCCGTTTGTTTTCGTTGAACGCAAAAACGGGCGAACCCAATTCCGGATTTGGCGATCGCGGCAGCGTGGACTTGAATACGCCGGAGATCCTGCAGGGGCTGCAGGGAACCAATGGCCTCAGCTCTCCACCGACGGTTTACCGCAATCTGATCATTACGGGAGGTCGGACTCAGGAGAACCCGCCGCAGGGTCCAGCCGGCGACGTGCGCGCGTGGGACATTCACACCGGAAAACTGGTGTGGACCTTTCACTCGATTCCCCGCGCGGGCGAGAAGTACAACGACACGTGGGCGGGCGAAAGCTGGAAGAATCGATCGGGCGTCAACGTCTGGGGGTTCATTACGGTCGACGTCGAGCGCGGCATTGTCTACATGCCCTTTGGTGCGCCTTCGGTCGATCAGTATGGTGGCGATCGCGAAGGGGACAACCTCTTCGGCACTAGCCTCGTTGCGGCGGATGCAAACACCGGGAAGTATCTCTGGCACTTTCAAGTCGTGCATCACGACATCTGGGATGCGGATCTCTCTGGCGCGCCGGCGCTGATTGACGTCAAACAGGGGACCAGAACCATCCCGGCCGTCGCCGTCATCAACAAACCCGGACTGTTGTTTCTGCTCGATCGCGTTACCGGTAAGCCGATCTACGGTGTGGAAGAGCGCCCGGTCGCGCAAAGCGAAGTGCCGCTCGAGCGCGCGTCGAAGACGCAGCCGTTTCCGTTGAAGCCGGCACCGCTGTCACGGGTGACGATGAAGCCGGAGGATGTGGCAACGGTCACACCCGAACTCGAGGCGGCGTGCAGAAAACTCATGGAAGGCGTCCAGATGGGCGGGCCCTATCTGCCGCAGGGGTATAAACGGCTTCGCGTGCAGTTCCCCGGCAATCATGGTGGCGTCAACTGGGGCGGCACATCGTTCAATCCGCAGCTGGGATACCTGTTCGTCAACACCAACGAACTGGGGCAACTTGCCGGAATGATCGAGCGGGATGCGAAAGCCATTGGACCGGCGCAGGCGGCCGGGCAGGGGAATCGTCTGCATCCAGGCGGTCCCTATGAGGGCGTTCCAGGTGGCGGCCGCTTCGCCGCGATGAACATGATGTGTCAGCAGCCGCCGTGGGGGCAGTTGACGGCCGTCAACGTGAACACGGGTGAGTTTGCCTGGCGTGTGCCACTCGGCGTGACCGACAGCCTTGCGGCCGACAAACAGAAGACCGGGCGGCCAGGGAATGGAGGAACGATCGCGACGGCCGGCGGGCTGGTGTTTGTAGGGGCAACCGACGACGCGCGGTTTCGGGCTTTTGATGCGAAGACCGGCAAGGAAATGTGGACGCACAAGCTGGGCGGCGCGGCGTACGCGACGCCGAGCACCTATCAAGGCAAAGACGGCCGCCAGTATGTCGTGATCACGTCAACCGGCGGCAGCCTCCTGGGAAACGTACCCGTTTCCGACGACAGCGTGACGGCTTTCGCGTTGCCGCCGTCGAAGTGATCGCTCGCGGCGCGCGACCTTCAGATCTGTATTTTCGCGAACGACCACGCGCCCATCGCGAGAAACACCACGGCGACGACCGACAGAACTGCGGCATTGGTCGCGTAGCTGAAATGCGACGCGCCGATGAATGCGCCGCGCAGTCCATCGATTCCGTAGGTCAAGGGATCGATTCGCGTGGCGACAGCAAGACCTCGCGGGAGATTGTTCAATGGGTAGAGCGCGCCTGAGAGGAAGTAAATCGGCATCACCAGAAAGTTCATGATCAGTTGAAAACCCTGCATGTTCTGCAGGCGCGATCCGATCGTCGTTCCCAACGCGGCAAACACGATGCTGATGAACGCCATGAACAAAACCGCCATCGGCAGTGACGACAGATGCTGCGGACGAAAGCCGGCGATGAGGCAGATGATGATCACCAGCAGACCCTGAATCATCGAGACGGTCGCACCGCCCAACGTGCGGCCGATCATGATGTGCAGCCGGGGTACGGGAGCAACAAGCGTCTCTTTCAGGAAGCCAAACTGCCGGTCCCAGAGCAGTCCAATTCCCGAAAAGATCGACGAGAAGAGCACCGACATTCCAATCACGCCTGGCGCGACGAACTGGAGATAGCTGCCCTGTCCGGCTTTCTCGAAGACCGGCCCGAGCCCAAATCCCAGTGCGAGGAGATACAACAACGGTTGCCCGAGCGAGGCGATGATCTGCGCGCGCGATCGAGAGTAGCGCTTGAGTTCACGCAGCCACAGAATGTAAATCGCACTCATCTCATCGTCTCCACATTCGCGCCACCTGGCGCATCTGGTCGGCGGCATCCGCGCGTTCATCGCGAATGGTCGAACCGGTCAGCGCGAGAAACGCGTGCTCGAGCGAGTCCGTTTGTGTTTGTGCCTTGAGTTCCGACGACGATCCCTGGGCGACGATTCGGCCGTGGTCGATGATCGCGATCCGGTGCGCCACGCGATCGGCTTCATCCATGTAATGCGTCGTGAGGAAGACCGTGACCCGCTCGGTCTCGTTCAGGTGCTTGACGTGAGTCCAGAGCTGATTGCGGCTCTGCGGATCGAGTCCCAGCGTGGGTTCGTCGAGAAAGAGGATCTTCGGGGTGTGCAGGAACCCGCGCGCGATCTCGAGCCGGCGTTTCATGCCGCCGGAGAAGGTCTTGACCAATCCCTCGCGCCGATCCCACAGCTCGAACAGCTTCAGCAGGCGCTCGATGCGTTCAACTCGTGTGCGTCGCGGGACGTGGTACAGCACGGCGTGCAGCTCGAGATTCTCGTACGCGGTCAGTTCACCATCGAGGCTTGGATCCTGAAAGACGATGCCGAACCGCCGCCGGACGTCGTGCGGATGCTGAGCCGGATCGATCCCGTCGAGCGCGATCGATCCGCTCGTTGGCGTGACCAGCGTTGTGAGCATCTGGATGGTCGTGGTCTTGCCGGCGCCGTTGGGACCGAGGAACGCGAAGATTTCTCCCTCGGCAACATCAAACGAGATGTGATCGACAGCCTTTACCTCGCCGAATGTCTTGACGAGGTCTTGAACATGTATCACGCCTTTGCTCCGGGTAAAGGCGCAACACTAAATGGCGGCTCGTCGATCCGTCAAGTTGCGGACAACGCTCAACAACGCGATAATAGAAGTGCCCGCCTGAACCTCCGCCTGAAGGCAGAAGCCGCAGGAACTTTTTCTCAAATCGCAACTTGACAGCTGGCGGCGTAACCGGACGTCGCATCGCCCGACGGGGTGACGAGTTCGGACGACAGACTGTCGGCAAAGATTCCATCCGACAGATTCGATGTCGGATT
>DATJKH010000196.1:0-3573 GCA_035491715.1 Vicinamibacterales bacterium
GTGATGCCGTGGTCAGAGCTCGCGCGAAGCCGTTTCGGATTCGTCGTCGCCATGGCGATGTGTCTCCGCTACTTCCGAGAGCCAGGACCGGCAGGTGCCGGTTTGGTCGCCGCGGGAGCGTCCACGATGCCGCCCCCGCCCTTCAGCTGGCTGCCAATGCCGTCGGTGGAGGGGAGGAATCGCTCCAGGATCGTCGGCAGCGGCGGCACTTCATCCGGGTTCAGGGCCCGAACCAGGCGCGGTGTAATCAGCACCATCAGTTCCGTCCGTTCAGCGCGAGATGCCTTGCTCTGAAACAGCTTGCCGATGATGGGAATCTTCGAGATGCCTGGAATGTTGTTCACGTCGTCTTGCGACAGATTGTTGAGCAGGCCGGCAATCGCAAATGACTGCCCATCGCGAAGCTCAACGTCGGTCTCGGCACGTCGTGTCGAGAGCGCCGGGATTCGGAAGCCGGTCAGGAGGATGCCGTTGGTAAAGTCCAGCGTGCTCACTTCGGTCCGCACCTTCAGGCGGACCGTGTCGCCGGCGATCGTGGGACGGAAATTCAGGCGAACGCCAAATTCCTTGTACTCGACGGATATCCCGCCGTTGTTACCACTTTGAACGACAGGGACGGGAATCTCGCCACCTGCCAGGAAGCCGGCCTCCTGGCCGTTATACGCGATCAGGTTCGGCTCTGCCAGGCTCTGGAAGAGTCCCTTTGTCTGCAACGCACGGATCACGGCACCCGCGTCGTATTTGGTGTTGAAGAGAAACAGATTCAAGAGGTCGCTCAACGACGTGACCGATCGTTGCTGACCATCGCCGGCTTGAGGTGGTGGACCAAATGTGGGGCCCAACGTTGGCGATGAAAATTGCTGCGTGGTCGAACGGGCCACCCAATCGTTTACGCCGTGAACGCCCGTGAACAGCGAGACCCCGAGCTCCAGGAGGGCCCTGCGGCTGACCTCTGCCAACCTGACCTGCAGCATGACCTGCTGGCTTTCGGAGCCACCGGGCAACTGCAGCAGGTTCACGACTTTCATCTTGGCTGAGGTGGCCGCCGCGATTTCTGCGGCGCGCAACGCCACGCTGTTGCTCGACGCTCGTCCCGACAGGATGATCGCTTCCTCATTGGTGCTGACGTGTATTTCCTCGCCTGGAAACAAGGACTGCAGTCGTTGTTCGAGCGTCGAAATGCCTGGATCGACAATCACGTCATACTGGCGCCGTTCGCTCGCGCCCCAGATAATCAAGCTGACCGTCCCCGGTGCTTTGCCGTCGATGAGGATCTCGCGTGGCTGCACGACCACGGCATCGGCTATGGCTGGATTGGTCACGGCGATACGATTGATCTCGAAGTCGGTCTGGAGAACTGTCGAACGGCCTGCCGCGAGCGTAATTTGCTGAACCGGCGGGATCGGCTGTTGCGCGGAGAGGACGCATACCCCTCCAATCACCATGGCCATCACCGCTTTCGGCAAGAAGCTTCGTCGCTGACGCGATCCGATTCTCACGATCTACCTCACTGTCTCATCACTTCGTTTGGCCGCCCGGATAGCCTCAACGACGTAAGCGCGCGCGACCGGCTCCTCGACCACTGCAACCGGCGCCACGGGTTTTCTGACGACGGGTTTCGGTTGCGGAGGCGGAACGTCAGGCATTCCAAGCAACCCTCCGGTGCGGACACCGCGCGTTTCGGTTGCGACCGTATCCATCGGGTTCCGCAGCGACAGCATGAGGCGCCCCTCCACCTGAGCCAGGGCAATGCGCTCGGCGTCGTCCGGACTCACCAGAAGGGTGATCACCGTTGAAGGAGTCGATTTGCCTTCCTTCGCGTTTTCCTGATCGGAACGCGTTCCAGCGGTAAGCACTCCAACGTTGGTCGCGACCACTCGCGCGACGCTGTCGTCCTTCTGGGGCAGGATCACCATGACGTCGACGTGTGTGCCAGGAACAACAAACCCGGCGACGCCAACCACTTCGTCGACCTTCACGGACATCGCGCGCATACCAGGCGGGATGGAGGGTGGCAGTCCGGCACCCGCCTGCTTTGGTGCGAGCTTGTTCTCGCTGAGAGGTTCGTTCTCGACGACCGACGTGAGGAGACCGCGGTCGACGACGGCGTCGATATCGGAAAAACCGCCGGCCATCGGCGTCTGGGACGGCCACGGCACCAGCTTGATCGAAGCCCTGGTGACCATGGTGCCCATCGACATTGGTTTGGCCGCCACGACAGCGAAGCTTGTGGGAACTTCCACCGTTCTGGCGGGAATGCTCGCGATCGCCCGATAGACGGCGTAGCTCGCCGCCGATGCGGTGAGCACAGCCACGACGAGAACCACGAGCGTGCGTGTCTGCCGATTCATGAGGTCCTCAACGTCAGGAGTGCAACCATAACGTCACCACCGTTCCAACGAAGATTGGCGGGGCATACGCAAGAGCGGGCCCGCGACTATCGGCCAGCGACGCCTCGTTCACTGCACGGATTCCCGCCACACTTCGGTCAGTCAACAACAACCGGATATTCGCCAACGCCTGTCCCAGATACCCGCGGGCAAGCGCAACGACGAGCGCGAGAACGCCCCCCGCGATGCCCGTGTACACCGCCATCCAGATCGTCAGTGCGGGCCCCAACCACGCACCGAGTGCGGCGAGCAGCTTGATATCGCCGCCGCCCAGTCCGCCGAGTGCAAAGGGTAAAAGGAAAAACACGACTCCCAGTCCCCACCCGGCGAGAGAAGCCAGCAGGCCGTCGCTTCCGGCAGTGGCGGTGTGGAACACCAGCGCCGCCAACGCCCCGCCGAATGTCAGCACATTCGGAATCCGACGGCTTCGCAGGTCGGTCAGGCAAGCCATGAAGGCAATGCCGACCGCGATGACGTGAGCGAGTGTCATAGCTGGAGGCTCTGGACCACGCGTCCCCGGTCCTCTAAGGCAGCATGGAGTTCAGCGTCGTGAAGTAGGCTGCTACCTTCGGACCGATCAGCGCGATTGCCGTAATCGCTGCGATCGTCACGATGCCGATCAGCAACCCGTACTCGATCAAGTCCTGGCCTGACCTGTCTAGAACGAACCGTTTGAGAGTCGCCTTCATTTCGGTGTCCTCCGTCAAATTAGCGTTCATACGAGGCGAACGTTTGCACGGCGGGCGTATGAGCAATCGCCTTGCCACGTCCTGGTCCTTGTCGATCGCTGGCTGTCCCGGGAAACATCCAGCAGTTTTCCAGAAAACCGCGGATTGTCTCCCTCCAGGAGGTCTCCGGGATGCGGAAGAAAGAAAAGAAAGTCAACGCCACGGCGGACAATCGCCGCATGGACCGCCACGATCAGTTGACGCTGAAGGAGTCGCCAGGCAAACGACACGGTACAGATCATGCGAGGTACCGCGCCGGTCGTGCGTATCCACTAGTTTTAGACAGTCACGTGGGGGACCGAGCACTGAAATGACAAATCAATCTCATCGGCGAGCGCGAGGCAGGGCGACGAGCGGTCAGGCGTTGGTGGAGTTCGTTTTCGTTCTGCCGTTGCTGCTCATGCTGCTCGTCGGCATCATCGCGTGCGGCATCCTGATGAACAACTGGGTCATCC
>DATJKH010000197.1:0-9001 GCA_035491715.1 Vicinamibacterales bacterium
ATCGACTGGCCGGTGTACCGCGGCGATCCGAAAGGCAATCAATACGTCGCGATGGCGCAGATTCATGCAGCCAATGTGCACAAGCTGCAGCCCGCCTGGGAATATCACACGCGCGATGCCAATCAGCGCTCGACGATGCATGCGAACCCGATCGTAGTGAACGGGGTCATGTACATCACCACGCCGGCGCTCAAAGCGGTCGCACTCGATGCCGTCACAGGACGCGAGATCTGGGTGTTCGATCCGGCGAAGTACAACAATGGCGAGATCGTTCGCCTGCGTAATCGTGGTGTGACGTACTGGAAGGGAACCGCCGGTGAACGGATCTTCCATTTCGTGCGCGACCGCGTCTATGCGGTGGACGCGAAGTCCGGCACGCTGATCACCGCCTTCGGAAAAGGAGGATTCATCGACCTCAGGCAGAACCTCGGCGTCGATCCTCGGACGGCGGTCATCGAGATGACCTCGCCTGGCGCGGTGTTCAGGAACCTGCTCATCATCGCGTCACGCGTGAACGAAACCTACGATTCAGCACCGGGACATATTCGCGCGTACGACACCGTTACCGGGGAGATGAAGTGGATCTTCCATACGATACCCGTCGAAGGGGAGGTCGGTCACGACACTTGGAAGTGGGTGAAAGGGGAGACGTACGGCGGTGCGAATGCGTGGGGCGGCGTGACGATCGACGAGCAGCGCGGCTGGGTGTTTGCCGCGACCGGCTCAGCCACCGATGACTTTTACGGTGGGTTGCGCAAGGGCACAAACCTGTTCGCCAATAGCGTCATCGCCCTCGATGCCACGACGGGCGAACGCAAGTGGCACTATCAGACCGTTCGCCACGACATCTGGGACTACGACAATCCGCCGGCGCCGATTCTCGTGACCATCCGTAATGGCGCGACCTCTCGAGATGCCGTCGTGCAGTTGACGAAAATGGGCTTCACGTTCGTCCTCGATCGTGAAACGGGTCAGCCACTGTTCCCGGTCCAGGAGGTTGCGGTTCCGCCGTCGACTGTCCCCGGTGAAGAGGCGTCCCCAACTCAGTTGATCCCGCTCAAGCCGCGGCCTCTGGTTCGTCAATCGTTGTCGGAAGCGGACCTGACGAACATTTCCCCTGAGTCGCACGCGTATGCGTTGAAGCAATTCCGTCAGTATCTCTCCGGCTCTATCTATACCCCACCAAGTCTCCAGGGAACGATCACGACGCCGGGTCACCTTGGCGGAGCCGAGTGGCACGGTGCCAGCTTTGACCCGGTGTTGAACGTGCTGTATGTGAACGTCAACGAAGTTCCGACGATCAATCGGCTGCGACCGGTGCATGACACTGAAGGAGAAGCGCTGAACCCGGCCCAGCTTGGGCAGCGAATCTTCGAGCGGACCTGCGCCGCCTGTCACGGCGTAAATCGTCAGGGCACACCCACACAGGCGCCGCCCCTGGTGGAGGTCAAGGGCACCACTGAAGATATCGAGAAAGTCATCACGCAGGGTCGAAACGCGATGCCTGCGTTTGGTCAGTTTCAGACGCGGGAACTGCGTGCGTTGTCGACATACCTCAAGACCGCACCCGGTGCGACGGCTGGCGCAGGCCCGACGCGGGCGGCCGATCGCTACACGATCGATGGATATCCGTTGTTCCTGGATCAAAACGGCGTGCCTGCGATCTCGCCGCCATGGGGCACGCTCAATGCCGTGGACTTGGTAACCGGTGATTTGCTGTGGAAGGTTCCGCTCGGCGAATACCCGCAGCTCGTCGCCAAAGGCATTCGCAATACGGGCAGCCTGAATTTTGGCGGAGCCGTTGCCACGGCAGGCGGAGTGATATTCATTGCCGCCACGGCAGACGAAAAATTCCGTGCGATCGAGAAGGCGACCGGCCGCACGCTGTGGGAGTTCCAGTTACCGGCCGGCGGCTACGCCACGCCGAGCGTCTACATGATCGACGGTCGGCAGTATGTCGCGATCGCCGCCGGGGGAAGCGGCAAGAACGCCACGAAATCTGGTGATTCGATCATCACCTTCGCCCTGCCCGCCCAGCAGCGACGTGCATCACCGCCGCCATCCGCATCAAGCGACTGGATCGATCTTTTCGACGGAACGTCGCTGAACGGCTGGGTCCAGATGAACGGCGGGCACCGCTTCACTGTCGAGGATGGCGCGATCGTTGGGCGCACGGTCGAGGCGAGCGCCAGCATGAATTCCTTCCTGTGCACGTTACAGGAGTTCGACGATTTCGAGCTGGAACTGGAAACTGCGATCGACCCGATCACCAATTCGGGAATCCAGATCAGGAGCGCGGTGCGTCCGCTGCAAACCACCGGCAGGGCATTTGAATCTGCGGCGGGCCGTGTGAACGGCCCACAGGTGGAAATCCGCCGCTTCTATAAAGGAGAACCGGCGACGGGCCTGCTTTACGGCGAGGCGATGGGAACAAACTGGCTGTCATCACAAAAGACAATCGATGAGGGACATCACTTCTTCGTTGATGGCGGCTGGAACAAACTTCGGATCGTGGCGCGCGGACCGCGGATTCAGACCTGGGTCAACGGCAACCTGGTCGAAGACCTGGTCAACGACGAGGTTTACAAGAGTCATCCAAAGGGATTCATCGGCCTGCAGGTCCATGGCCTCAGCGAACGCGAAGTCAATCTCCACCCCGAGTTGGGGATCACCACGAAGCAGCCGCTGACGATCCGGTGGCGGAATATCAGGATCAAACCGCTGCGCGTCACGATTCCTTGATGCGAGGCTTGCGCGAGCGGCCTTCGCCTCCGCCGCTGGCCGCGCCGTCGCCGAGATACTTCACGAACACGACCTCGTTTCGCGTTTCGTTGTAGATCAACTCGTCGACGCTGTTGCGGACCATGAGCAGGCCGAAGCCGCCGGGACGGATTCCCTTCTCCTCGCGCACCATCATGTGCCCGATCGGATCGTCCGGCGGGTGGCCGATCGCCGCGTGCGGCAGTTCATCGATCTTGAAGCCGTGACCGGGGTCGGCGATGCGATAGAGGAGCATCCGTTCGGTGCGCAGGCAGGCGATGCGAACCTTGCGCTTCGGATCGAGCTTTCCACCCCATTCAACCGCGTTGAGCAGCAATTCGCGAAACGCGTATGCGATCGTGTCGCGCAAATCTGCCGGCAGTTTGGTGGCGAGTTGCGCCATGACCGTCTGTATCCGCTCGGCGGCTTCTCGAGTGCACGGGACAACCAGTTCAACCCACTCAGGCCGTGCGGAAATCACTTCGATCGGCGGAAGGTCCGCTGCCGCCAGCACTTCGCGCACCGTTTGCAACAGTGCAATCGCTTCGACCGGTTTATGCACGTACTTGAAGGCCTGCTTGCGCACCGCTTCGAGCAGGGTCTGCGGTGCTTCGTCGGAGGTCATCACCACGACGCGTGGACGCGTTTTTTTGGCCGGCAGTTTGCCCAGCATCTCGAGGCCGTTCATCCGCGGCATCCACACGTCGAGGAGGAGCAGGTCGAACCGCTTGCTCTTGAGAGCCTTCAGGCCGTCGACGCCATCCTTGGCCACCGTCGTCGAAAAACCGGCGCCGGACAACACTCTTCGCAACACGTGCCGAGTGCTCTGGTCATCGTCCACGACGAGTATCTTCTTCATCATCTTCGACTCCGCTTCGTTCGAGTGGCGCGCGGGCGAGGGCGGCGCGTCCGCGGCGCGGCGCGTTTGGCGAGTCCGGCGGCGATAAACGCCGCATCAAGCTCTTCGACGAGCTCCCGCAAGTGGCCATACACGCGTTCAGCGTCAGCGAATCGGCTCGCTTTCGCCAGCGCCTCCAGTTCGGCTACGGTTTCACGCCCCGCTGGTGATCCGACCGTCGCGATTGCGCCCTTCAGCGCGTGCGCGGCCATGCGCAGTCCATCGCTGTCGTGCTTGTGAACCGCGCGCTCGATTCGGCGCAGCGATGCCGGCGAGTCTTTTCGAAACAGACCGATCACTTCCTTCAGCAACTGTCGATCGCCGCCCGTGTAGGTAAGCGCGGTCTTTTCATCGAAGACGGCCGGCCGCGGCCGCGTCGCCTGTTCGGGAACATCGACGGGAACCGCACTATCGCTGCCAAAGCGTTCGACCGTCATGATCAGGTCGTTCACTTCAATCGGCTTCGACAGGTATCCGTCCATCCCGGCAGCAAGACAACGTTCTCGATCTCCCGCCATCGCGTGAGCCGTGAGCGCCACAATCGGCACGTGGGTCTGACTGCCGTGCTCTCGCTCGCGGATGGCGTGCGTCGCCTCGAAACCACTCATCTCCGGCATCTGCAGATCCATCAGGACGACATCGAAACCGGCGGCGGTCGACGCGATCATCGTCACCGCGGAGCGTCCGTTATCGACTGCGTGAACCTGATGGCCGCGCTTTTCAAGCAGCCGTACGACGAGCTTGCGATTGACGAGGTTGTCTTCGGCCAGCAGCACTCGCAAGCGCTTTTGCGGCCGGGCTGATGGCTGGTCGCGACGTTCCTCGCGCGGACGCCGCGTTGAGACGCGAAACAACGTCGCGAGCGCGTCGAGCAGATCGGAATGCTTGACTGGCTTGGTGAGATACGCGTCGACGCCGAGCCCGCGTCCATCGTTCTCCTTGGCGTCGCCAACCGACATCATCATGATGATTGGGGTGCGGCCAAACTGCTTATCGCGTCTCACCCGGCGCGCCAGCATGAATCCATCGACGCCCGGCATATGCCGGTCAGCAAGGATCACGTCGAACGGCTGCTGACGGGCCACGGCGGCGGCGAGGGCGGCAAGCGCGGCTTCAGCATCGGCGACCGCGGCCGGCTTCATGTGCCAGCTCGCCAGCATTTCATCGAGGATCCGGCGGTTGGTGGCGTTGTCGTCGACCACCAATACATGGAGACCATCCAGGGCGGTAGTCTTGTCGAGCAACGGCGGCTGCGTCGCGGCCTGCGGACGATCGAACCCAGCAGTGAAGAAAAACGTGCTACCGTGACCGACTTCGCTCTGCACCCACATGCGGCCGTTCATCAACTCGACCAGACGGAGCGCGATGGCGAGACCAAGGCCCGTCCCGCCAAAGCGACGGGTCGTCGACGCGTCGGCCTGCGTGAATGCCTGAAAGATCTGCTGCTGCTTCTCGGCTGGTATCCCGACTCCGGTATCGGTCACCGCGAATCGCAGTGTTGCCCTCGCGGGGTTGGCCTCTTCGACCCGCACATCCAGCACGACTTCACCGGCGTCGGTGAACTTCACGGCGTTGCCGAGGACGTTCAGGAGCACCTGGCGCAGACGGCCGACATCGCCCAGGACTTCGTCCGGCACATCGGAGTGGATATGACAGGCGAGCTCGAGCCCTTTCTCGGCCGCACGGAGCGCGAGCACTTTGGCGGCGTCGCCCACCGCCTCCCGCAGATCGAACGCTGTGTGCTCGAGATCGAGCCGCCGCGCTTCAATCCGTGAGAAATCCAGGACATCGTTCACGATCGCCAGGAGCGATCTCGCCGACGATTTCACGGTCTCGAGATAATCTTTCTGCTCCGGCGAGAGTTTCGTATCGAGCGCCAGGGTCGTCATTCCGAGAATCGCATTCAGCGGCGTGCGGATCTCGTGGCTCATGTTGGCCAGGAACGCGCTCTTGGTCTCTGCCGCCTCCTCGGCGCGCGACTTGGCGAGTTCCAGTTCTCTGACGAGCTGCGCCAACCGTGCGGTCTGTTCCTCGAGCGCGTGCTGACTGATCTCGAGGTCGCGCGCGTAATTGCGCATCGTTTCGTCAGCGGCTTTCTGTTCCGTGATGTCGCGCGCCGAGGCGTAGACGATTTGTTGCTGCGCAAACGGCTTCGACGTCCACAGCAGCCAGCGAACGGTACCGTCCTTGTGGAAGTACCGGTTCTCGAAGTAGGTGATGTCGTGACCGTCGGAGAGCCTTCCGGCCTGCGTCCGCGTGACATCGCGATCGTCGGGATGAATAAACGTCATGTAGGGGCGCGACAGCAGCTCGTCCTCGCTGTACCCCAGGATCCGCCCCCACGACGGGTTGACACGTTTGAAATAGCCGTCGAACCCGGCGATGCACAACATATCGAGCGACAACGCGAAGAAGCGATCGAGCTCCTCCTGGGCGCGCCGGCGATCCACGAACAGGCCGATCTGATTGCCGACGCTCGCGAGCATCGACAGCAGATCTTCATCAGGCGCGCGAATCTCGCGGCTGAAGAACTCCATGACGCTCTGGACGTCGCCGCGCAGAAGAATCGGGAACCCGAAGGCGCCGTGAAGGTTTTCGCCCGCGGCATACGGACCGCGCGGGAAGTTGGTATCGAGCGTGACGTCGGCGATCCATACCGGTTGCCCGGTACTCCAGACCCGGCCGGGTAGTCCGACGCCACGGCCGAACGTCATCTCGCGACTGACGCGATCGAATTCAGGAAAGTCGGCCGCCGAGGCGCGCCAGGTATTGACGCAGCGGAGCAGGTCGGCCTCGTGATCGATGCGCCAGAGCGCACCAAATTCCCAGCCCAGGGCCTCGCAGATGGCCTCGAGAATCTTCGGCGCCGCATCGCCAAAGGTCGCCGATTCGACGAGCGCCCGCGCCGCGACGTGCTCGGCCGTCAGGCGGCGCTGCGCATGGTGAATGGAGACTATGCCGTGATTATAGGTCAGTGAGATCGCTGCGCGCAGTCACGCCCTTTTTAGTTCCTCTACCGAACACACCAGCCGCGGCCGATCCGGATTACGGAGATCCACCTGGTCCCATCGCGCCACGAAGCTGCTGCCGGCGTCGAACCCGAGAATCATCCGCACGCCGACGCCGAGACGTTCGAACAGACCGGCGGCACCAATGACCCATTCGGTGATCACCCATGAATCACCACGCCGTTCCGCGCGGCATTCCTCGAGCCGGCCAAGCTTGCGGTTGTTGGCGGTCCGAATCGTTCTCCCGATAACCCGATCAAGCCGGATGGTGTCGCTCATCGGCTTCCCGGAATCTTGAGGATCCACGTGCGAAGCCGGCGCTCCAGCGTTTCGCTACCGGTTTCACCGACCGCGAGATCGACCTTGACCTTGTCGCCAATCTCGTCGACGTGGGAGAAACGGATGCGAACCGGACGCTCCTCTCCGATGCCGAGGCCATGTTCCACTCCCTGAACCCATCGTCCGACAACAGCATTGACGCGGGATCCAAGCACCGATGCACCAATCAACACTTCGGCGAGGCGTGGCGGCGCGCCGCCGCGAAGTTCCACGGAAATGCCGTCGACCCGTCCCATCTCCCGGCCATTCCGATCGACGATGTGTTTATCCAGGACGTCGTGAACGACGTCGATGGTCGGTGTTAATCCGTGTTCTTCCATGGCTAGCCTCCAAAGATTTCTAATGGAATGACCACCAGAGCCATCAACGCGCCAACCATTGTGAGCGCGGCGAGAAAGCCATTCGAGAGAGGGCCCGCTTTGTGCTGCTTCACATACTGTTGGTCGTTCATCAGCACGAGAAAGGGAAGGACGACGAGCGGCATAATGACGACGGTCAGCGCTACGGATATCAACGTCATCTGCAAAGGGTCGAACCCCACGACGGCGATGAGAACCGACAGCAGCAGTACGACTGTAAACGCGGTGCAGAAACGCGTCGCGTCCCGGCGCGCCTTGTCGATACCCCACGGCCAGCCGAAGGATTGCGACAGCACGTAGCCGGCGTTCAGCGTGATCCCGATGGCGGCGCCAAAGCAGCCGACGCCGAGCGCACAGGCAAAAAGCGTGACGGCCCAACGACCAAAGGCGGGCACGAACATCAACGCGGCTTGCTCGTACGAGTCCACACGGATCTGGAGTGGACCGAGAACCACGGCGGAGGTGACCAGAACGCCCATGGAGACAATACTTCCGAAACCCATGCCGAGGTAGGAGGTCGTCCGATTGATCCACAGATCGGGCTCGGTCCATTTCTCCTCGATCGCGCCCGATGAGTAGAAGTTCAGCAAATAGGGGCTTACCGTTGCCCCGACAATACTCACTGTCAGGAATGCATAACGTGTGAGATCGTGATCGGGTATCGATGGAATGAACCCTGTTGCGACCGCTTTCGGTTCAGGGTGCAGCTGCCAGGCCGCGACGATGAAGGAGACGGTGATCATTCCGAGCAGGCCGACACCGTCTTCGATGATCGTGAAATTGCCGAACCAAAGAACGAGCCACACGACCAGCCCAATGGGCAGGACCCACCATTGGAAACCTGCTCCGGTGAGCAGCTTTATCGCGACTGCGATGCCGCCAATCTCGGCGGCAAGCAGCAGAAGATCGATCATCAACTCGGCGCCGAGCGGGATCATCTGGTAATGAAATCCGAACCGTTGTCTGACCGCCGCCGCCATTGACTGCTTGCTGACGGTGGCGCCGCGCCCGGCCATCTCTGCCAACATCGCGAGAATGATCGTCGCGACGGCGATCGCCCAGAGCAGCGCGAAACCGAACTCTGCGCCTCCCTGCGCGGCCGTGGAGATCGATCCAGCCTCGACAAATCCGCCAATGCTGGTGACGACGCCGAGGAGGACGTTGAAGATTTTCTTCACGGCACCTGGCTCGGCGGCGAGCCGGCAGTGGCGATCTGTTGCCGGATCGCAGCCGCATCGGAATCCGCGAGAGCCTTCCGCAGCAATGCTATCTGCCGCGCGAGTTGATTCTGCGATTCGGTCAGCGAGGCGATCCGGGCATCGGTCAGCGCGTCAGGCGAACCGCCAATCGTGGCCCGTTCCTTCTCCAGCAGGATTCCGGCGGTTTCGAGAGCGGTACGTGCATATGTGGTGGAGACCTTGCCGTCAAGCCACGCTGTGCATACTGACGTGACGGTGGCCTTCAACGATGTGAGCGCCTTCTGTTGCTGATCGACGAGTCGATTTGTGCTGGCGCACGCGACCAGGAGCATCAGCAGGATCAGCAGGCTCAGCGTGGTAGCGGCCCAGACGCTCCGCACGAGTGAACGCTCTGGCGTGGTTGGAATCGTCGCGACCTCATCGCGACGCCGATGTCGC
>DATJKH010000198.1:0-2357 GCA_035491715.1 Vicinamibacterales bacterium
CGATCGCTGATCAACGCGTCAACGCCCCACTCGAGGAGCCGCCGCATGTCGGCAGGTTCATTCACGGTCCAGACTTTGACCACCAGTCCGGCGCGGTGGGCGTGCGCGATGAAGTGGCGCGAGACGATTCGGGTCGGTCCCGAACGTTCCGGGACCTGGAACTCGCGGTAGGCTTCCTTGCCGAGAGGCCATCGCACCCAGGATCGGTAGAGCGCCAGGCGGACTTCCTCGCGCGAGGCGCCGGTCGGGACCACCGGCTCGAGTCGGCGCGCGGTACGCAGGACGCGCCATCCGAACGATCCGAACGCGACGCGGTCAGCCGCCTTCTCGGCGCGGACATCCTCGATCGCCAGCCGTGCCAGTTCCGGATCGTTGGTCTTCAGTTCGATGATCAGCGGCACGCCGGGATATCGCGCCAGGACCTGCCGCAGCCGTGGCACACCATGACCCTGGCCGCGATAGGGGAATGGACCCGTCGTCTCGGCGCGGCGCCGGCCGTCTGCCGGCGTGAACCAGTGCGCCGCATCGACACGCGCGAGCTCATCCGCCGTCAACGCTGCGACCGGTCCCGTCGCATTCGTCGTCCGCTCGAGTGTCGCGTCGTGATGAACGACCACAATCCCGTCGCGCGACAGCCGGACGTCGAACTCGAGACCATCGGCCCCGAGAGAGAGACCGTAATCGAACGACGCAATCGTATTCTCGGGCCGAAGCGCCGCCCCACCGCGGTGCGCGTAAACAAGAGGACGCAAGGGAACATCTTAGTGGAATTGCTGACTTCGTGAATTGGCGAGTCGGTGAATTGGCACGGTGTCATGTCAACCGAATTCGCCAATTAACCAATCCGCCAATTCCAGCGTAAGATGCCCTATGGCCTCGGAACTCCCCTCAACCCTGGGCGCGCTGCGCGCCTCGGTGTCGGCCGGCCGCGTGTCGCGCCGCTCCGTAAAAGACGAAATCCGCGAGAACCTGATCGCCCGGCTCCGAAGCGGGCACACGATTTTTCCCGGCATCATCGGGTTCGACGAAACCGTGGTGCCGCAGATCGTCAATGCGGTGCTCTCGCGTCATAACTTCATCCTGCTCGGCCTTCGCGGGCAGGCCAAGAGCCGCATCCTGCGGGCGTTGACCGACCTGCTCGACCCGTCGATTCCCGTCGTGCCGGGCTGTGAAATTCACGACGATCCGCTTGCGCCACTGTGTTCGGCATGCCGCGCTCGCATTGCCTCCGAAGGGGATGCATTGCCAATCGCGTGGCTGCCGCGCGACGCTCGATTTGTCGAAAAACTCGCGACACCGGACGTGACGATTGCCGACATGATCGGCGATCTCGATCCGATCAAGGCGGCGCGGGCATCGTTGCAGTTGTCCGATGAGCTGACGATGCACTATGGATTGCTGCCGCGGGCGCATCGCGGAATCTTCGCGATCAACGAACTGCCAGACCTGGCCGGCAAAATCCAGGTCGGTCTCTTCAACATCCTTCAGGAAGGGGATGTTCAAATCAAAGGATATCCGGTGCGACTGCGGCTCGATGTGCTGCTCGTCTTCAGTGCCAACCCTGAGGACTACACCGCACGCGGCAAGATCATTACGCCGCTGAAGGACCGCATCGGTTCTGAAATCCGCACGCACTACCCCGCGACGCGGCACCACGCCATGGCGATCACGGCGCAGGAAGCGTGGCTCGAGCGGGGCAAACGCGGCGCTGTCGACATTCCTGATTTCGTACGCGAAGTGGTCGAGGAAGTGGCGTTTCAGGCACGCCAGGACTCGAAGATCGACAAGCGCTCCGGCGTCAGCCAGCGGCTGCCGATCTCACTGCTCGAGAACGTCGTCTCGAATGCCGAACGTCGCGCGTTACTTGGCGACGAATCGGTCATCGTACCGCGGATCACCGACATCTACGCCGCACTGCCGGCGATCACCGGGAAGTTTGAACTGGAATACGAGGGGGAGCTGCGCGGAGCGGACAACGTCGCGCGCGACGTGATCCGGAATGCGGTCAGCAACGTGTTCGGTGGCTACTTCGGATCGGCAGACCTGCGCCAGGTGACTGAATGGTTCGATCTTGGCGGCACTCTGCAGATCGACGACACGCTCGACGCGCGCTCGTTACTCGAACGCGCCGCCGAGGTCCAGGGCCTGGAGGATCTCATCCGCCACGCCGGTGTTCGTCCGAATGCGGAGCCGCCAATGCAGGCCGCCGCAGTCGACTTCGTCCTCGAAGGGATGTACGCGCAAAAGAAGATCACGCGATCGGACGAGTTCCAGTATCAGGCGACGGAACAACCGCGACGGCCCGCCCGCCCCGCCGCCACCGAATCGATCGAGGATTTTCAGATGCCGGGCCAGAA
>DATJKH010000199.1:0-19038 GCA_035491715.1 Vicinamibacterales bacterium
GAGCGCGGTGCGATACCGATCGCGAAGCGACGAGTTGCCGGTCGCGGCGGGCGTGAGGACAAAGGCTTCCTTCAAATAACCTGCCTTATCTTCGGGACGGAAATTTTGCGGAATCGTGGCTTCGCGAACCTGAGGCTGAACTCCGCGCAGGGCAGCCGTGGCCTCCGCAAAGGTCTGGGTCGGTTTCGTCCGGATGAAGATACTCATCCACCAGTAAGAGCGTCGATCGAGGGCGCTTTCCTTGCCTCGTACGAGCGGTTCGGTTCCGATCGGAATGGCAATGTCGAACGTGCGGCCGACCTCGACCCCGAAGAATTCCGGCGGCGTGACGCCAATAATCGTGTACGGCGTCCGCTCGATCGTCAGGTGTTGTCCAATGACGTCGCTCGCACCGGAGTATCGCGACTGCCAATAGCGATAACTGATGACCGCCACAGCGCCATCCGGCCCGCCGCCACGACGGTCGTCGGCTTCACTGAAAGTCCTGCCGAGGATCGCCGGAACGCCGAGGACATCGAAGATCCGTCCGCTCGCCCAGAATCCGTCGACGTAGTCTGTCTGGGCCGTGGTCGACAGGTTGAATCGGCTGCTCGAATACGCAAACGCGCCATCGACGAGACCCTGTCGATCGCGGAGCTGTTCCCAGATCGGATTGGTCCATGAATCGCGTCCGGAGTTTCCCATTCCGAGCACGGCGAGCTGGCCCGGTGATTTCACCGGCAGCGTTCGCAGCATCAGCGTATCGAGAATGGAGAAGATTGCCGTGTTGGCGCCAATGCCGAGCGCGAGCGACAGGATCGCGACGAGGGTTACGATCGGGGTCGCTCTGAGCGTGCGGAAGGCATCTCGGATATCAGTCATAAGTATTCCCACGAGCCGAACGGTGAGACGTGCCCGGGGTCGAATCGGTTGGTCGCTTCGGAGTGACTATCTGATCAACAATCGTCATTCGGCCTAAAGATGTCAGGAGCCCACGTGCAACTCGAAGGCGTCTATTCGGTTCTTCCAACTCCCTTTCAAGCGAATGGTGACCTCGACGAGGCCAGTCTCCGTCGCGTGATCGACCTGTTCATAAGTGCAGGGGTCAACGGCGTGACGGCGCTGGGCGTCACGGGTGAGGTCGCGCGGCTCGACGATAGTGAGCGCCGGCGCGTGCTCGAGGTCGTGGTTGAGCATGTGCAGGGTCGCATCGGTGTCGTGGCCGGAACCACGTCCGAGGGAACTCGGACCTGCATAGCATACAGCCGCCAGGCGCGTGAGGTCGGCGCGACCGCGGTCATGGTCAGTCCGCCGCGGATGCCGAAGCTGAACTCGGAGGCTGTGGTTCGCCACTACAAAGCGCTGGCCGACGCCGTCGACATCGAGATTGTCGTGCAGGATTACCCGCCGATTTCCGGATTCACGATGGAGCCCGCGCTGCTGGCCCGCATTGCGCGCGAGACTCCGCGCGCCCGGACCATCAAACTTGAAGACCCGCCGACGCCGTTCAAGACCTCGCGCATCATCGAAGCCGCGGGAGAGACATCCGTCCGCATCTTTGGCGGCCTTGGGGGCGTGTTCCTGCTCGAGGAGCTTCTGGCTGGTGCGACGGGAGCCATGACCGGGTTTGCGTTTCCCGAGATACTCGTCCAGATTGTGAAGCTGTTCCGCGCTGGGCGCGTCGAGGAGGCAGCCGACACGTTTTATCGAACAGTTCCTCTGATGCGGTTCGAGTTTCAGGAAGGAATTGGCATGGCGATTCGGAAGGAAGTGCTCCATCGCCGCGGCGCGCTTGCGAGTCCGGCGACGCGCGCGCCGGGCGCAGTGCTCGATCAAACAACGCGAGAGGCGCTCGATCGCGTCATGCAGTGGGTGGAGACCAGGGCGGTGAAATGATCTGAATCGCTACCGGGATCCGTTTCGTTGTCCGGGATCCGGCTGGGAGCTGGAAGCTGGGAGCTGGAAGCTGGGAGCTGGAAGCTGGGAGCTGAGCGTTCATGGATCTTCTACTCAAGAATAAAGTCATGCTGATCGCCGGCGCGAGCAAAGGGCTGGGCTACGCCGTTGCCCACGCCCTGGCGCAGGACGGGGCGCTTGTTTCGATTTCGTCACGCGATCAGGCTTCGATCGCGTCGGCGGCGTCGCGAATTGAGCGGGAAACCGGATCAAAAGTGTTCGCCATGCCGGTCGACGTTCGCTCACGAGAAGCCATCGACACGTGGGTGGCCGCGACCGCAGAACGGTTTGGCGGAATCGATGGCCTGATGACCAACTCCGGGGGGCCGCCGGCAGGACTGGCGGTGTCGTTCGATGACGCCGCGTGGCAGGACGCCGCGGATTTGTTGCTCTTCAGTACGATTCGAATGGTGCGCGCGGCGGTGCCGCACATCAAAACACGCGGCGGCGGTGCGATCCTTGTTTCCACGTCCTCGTCGGTGAAAGAACCGGTTCAGAATCTCGGGCTGTCGACCGTCCTGCGCGCATCGGTGTCTGCATTGGCGAAGACGCTCGCGCTCGAACTTGCGTCGTCCAAAATCCGGGTCAACCAGATCATTCCAGGGCGAATCGACACCGATCGCGTTCGCCACCTCGATCAGGTCAACGCACAGAAGCAGGGTGTGTCGGTGGATGAAGCGAAAGCGAGAGCGATTTCGGCCATCCCCGCAGGTCGATACGGTGAACCACCCGAGTTCGGCCGGGTAGGGGCATTCCTCTTATCCGAGGCGGCATCGTATGTGACCGGCGCAACTGTGCAGGTCGATGGCGGATTGATCAAGAGCG
This sequence comes from Vicinamibacterales bacterium, assembly GCA_035491715.1. Classification (GTDB taxonomy): domain Bacteria; phylum Acidobacteriota; class Vicinamibacteria; order Vicinamibacterales; family 2-12-FULL-66-21; genus JALZOC01. The sequence goes on from DATJKH010000199.1 coordinate 2,761, forward strand.
TCCTGTAACGACATGTCACTGGTGCGAAGTATCTTGCTTGCCGGGTCGACCAACCCGTGGCTGCGCGATCGCGCGACCAAGACCGCGTTCGTACGGCGGTCTGTCTCCCGCTTCATGCCAGGAGAGCAGATCGACGACGCCCTGCGTGCGGCCGCGGAGTTGAAGCCGCAGGGCATCACGACCATTCTGACGAAGCTGGGCGAGAATCTCGCCGGCGTGGAAGAAGCTGAGGAAGTCACGACCCACTATCTCGACGTTCTCGATCGCGTCGATCGATCCGGGCTCGACGCGCACATCTCGATCAAGCCGACCCAGCTCGGCCTCGATCTGGATCGCGCCCTGTGCGAGCGCAACCTCGACCGCCTGATCGAGCGGGCGGATGCGTTCGGCAACTTCGTCTGGATCGACATGGAGAGTTCGCCGTATGTCGAGCGAACCATCGAATTGTATCGACGCGCGCGGGCACGGACGGCACGCGTCGGCATTGCGCTCCAGGCCTATTTGTACCGCACCGAAAAGGATGTCGAATCGCTGGTGCCGCTCGGCGCGGCGATTCGCATCGTCAAAGGGGCGTATCTTGAACCGTCGTCGATTGCGTTTCCGAAAAAGGCGGACGTCGACGCGAACTATTTCAAGCTGTGCACGCGGCTGCTGTCCGCCGACGCGCGCAAGCCTGGCGCGCTTCTGCACATTGCGACGCACGATATCGCGCTCGCGGATCGCATCGCGACGCACATTCGCGAGCAAAATGTGCCAACATCCGCGTACGAGTTTGCGATGCTGTACGGCATCCAGCGCGGGCAGCAGCTGCGCCTGGCAGGGGAAGGACGGCGCTTGCGCGTCCTGATCAGCTACGGCGAATACTGGTTCCCCTGGTATATGCGGCGCCTTGCCGAGCGTCCGGCTAATATGTGGTTCGTCGTCCGGACGATGTTCGGATGATTTGCGAAGAAAGACGCGAACCAGCGCAGCGAAGCGAGTCAGGGTAACACTGGCGGTTACAAACCACGTAAAAGGTGGCTGGCACCTTTCCCTGAAAGGTGCCAGCCACCTTTTACAGAGCGCGTAAGAGGGACTATGAAGACCATGCGAATGATGCAGGCGGTGTTCGTGGCTGCTGTTTGCGCCCTCGCCCTTGGCGCGACCAGCGCGCAACAGGGTTCCACTGCTGCCGTCCCGATCGACGGCGACGACATTGGCGGCGTCGTGACCGGGCCGAAAGGCCCTGAAGCGGGCGTCTGGGTGATCGCCGAGACGACCGAGCTGCCGACCCGATTCGTACGCATCGTCGTCACCGACGATCGCGGGCGCTATCTCGTGCCCGATCTGCCAAAGGCCAACTACAACGTCTGGGTCCGCGGGTATGGACTCGTCGATTCGCCGAAGATCAAAGCGCTGCCTGGGAAAGCCGTCAACCTGACGGCCGTGCCGGCGCCTGATCCGCGCGCGGCGGCAGAGATTTATCCCTCCGGTTACTGGCTGTCGCTGCTCAAGGTGCCGGAGAAGAGTGAGTTCCCCGCCGGCGCAGGCATTGGTCAAAACGTCAAGAACCAGGCGGACTGGATCCGTCTGATCAAGTCCGGCGGATGCACGGCGTGCCATCAGCTCGGCACGCCAGGCACGCGCAAACTGCCGAAAGAGTTTGACGACTTCCCATCGTCAGTGCTCGCCTGGGAGCGCCGGCTGCAGTCCGGCCAGGCCGGGACGAACATGATTCAGACACTCGGGAACATCGGTCACGATCGCGCGCTTACGCTGTTTGCGGATTGGACGGATCGGATCGCTGCCGGCGAAGTGCCGCAGGCGCCGCCGCGGCCACAGGGCATCGAACGCAACGTCGTCATCACCGAATGGGATTGGGCAGATCCCAAGGCCTATCTGCATGACGAAGTGTCGACCGATCGCCGCAATCCGACGCTCAATCCGAACGGAAAGATCTACGGTGCGCTCGAGCTCAGTGCCGATTACCTCCCGGTGCTCGATCCGCAGGAGAACGCGATCGGCCAGGTGAAACTGACGGTGAGGGACCCGAACACACCGCAGACGTCACAGTTGATGATTCAGCCGTCGGCGTACTTCGCCACCGAGCCAATCTGGAAGAGCAAGAACAACGTCCACAATCCGATGTTCGACGAGAAAGGGCGGGTCTGGATCACATCGGCCGTGCGCGCGCCCGACAATCCGGCGTTTTGCAAGGCGGGCTCGGAGCATCCATCAGCGAAAATGACGCCGATTGAGCGCTCCGGCCGTCACCTCGCTTTATACGACCCGAAGAGCGGCAAGCTCACCCACATCAGCACCTGCTTCAGCACGCATCACCTGATGTTCGCCGAGGACGCGAACAACACGCTGTGGACCAGCGGCGGCGGCTCCGTGGTGGGATGGTTGAACACGAAGATGTACGAGGCGACCGGCGACGAAGAAAAATCCCAGGGTTGGACCGCGGTGATCATGGATACCAACGGCAACGGGAAACGAGACGAGGCGGTCGAGCCGAATCAGCCGGTGGATCCGACGAAGGACAAGCGTTACGGCAGCGCATTCTACGCGGTCTCGCCGGCGGCGGATGGATCGGTGTGGGGCTCGGTGCTGGGTTTCCCCGGCGCAATCATTCGATTGAGTCCTGGTGCCAATCCTCCCGGCACCGCTCTCGCCGAAGTGTTCGAGCCACCAATGAAAAACGGTGTGCCCGTTGAAGGCTACTCGCCACGCGGCATGGACATCGATCGAAACGGCGTCGCGTGGGTGGCGCTTGCGAGCGGACACATGGGCAGCTTCGATCGCCGCAAGTGCAAGGGAGCCCTCAACGGTCCGACCGCGACCGGTCAGCAGTGCCCGGAGGGCTGGACCTTCTACAAGGAACCGCTACCGCAATTGAAGAACGTCACCGATTCGGGGAGCGCGGAAGCCAGCTACTACACGTGGGTCGATCAGTTCGATACCTCGGGACTCGGAGCGAACACACCCATCAATACCGGCAACGCCTCCGAAGGATTGCTCGCGCTGAAGGACGGGAAGTTCATCGTGCTGCGCGTTCCCTATCCCACCGGCTTCTACACGAAGTGGATGGACGGTCGCATCGACGATCCGAAGGCGGGTTGGAAGGGGAAGGGCTTGTGGGCGACGGTCGGCACGCGTGCGCCGTTCCACATGGAGACGGGCAAGGGGACGACGAGCAAAGTCCTCCACTTCCAGATTCGTCCAGATCCGTTGGCGAAGTAGTCTTTCTGCACTCTCAACCCTGTAGGGCGGGGTCTTCAGACCCCGCCAGGAGATCAGATGCGCCGACTCGTGTTTGTTGTTGCGCTCGCGTGTCTCTGCTTTGAAGCGCCTCCGCAGGCGCAACCGTCGAAGCCGAACATCCTTGTGATCCAGGCTGACGATCTCGGCTACGGCGACGTCAGCGTCTACGGGCAAGCGATGTTCCAAACGCCAAACGTCGATCGCCTTGCACGCAATGGCCTGCGATTCATCAGCTACTATGCCGGCAGCACTGTCTGCGCTCCCTCGCGCGCCGCGTTGATGACGGGGCTGCACACTGGCCACACATCGATTCGCGGGAACGTCGCAGGTAACTCGCTGCGGCCCGAGGATCGAACGATTGCGACGCTGTTGAAGGACGCCGGTTATCGCACCGCGATGATCGGGAAATGGGGACTCGGCGAGTCCGAGTCTCCGGGACGGCCTGATCGAAAGGGTTTCGACCACTACTTCGGCTATCTCTCGCAGACACATGCGCACCGGCAGTTCACCGATCATCTCTACCGCGATGGTCAGCGCGTCGATGTCAACAAGGACGAGTACTCGAACGATCTCTTCACGCGCGACGCGATGTCGTTCATCGAGCAGAGCGACAACCGGCCGTTCTTCATTTATCTCAACTACACAGTGCCGCACGCCGAGCTTCGTGTTCCGGACGACTCGATGGCGCTGTTCAGAGGCAGGTTTCCTGAAAAGGCATTCGTCAATGCCACGGCCGACGGCAAGCTGACCGGCCCTGACGAACCCTCACTTGGCTACCGCTCGCAGCCGACGCCGCATGCCGCGTTTGCCGGGATGATCTCGCGCATGGATCGCGATGTCGGCCGCATCATGGATCTGCTGCGCACGCGTGGACTCGATCAGAGGACGCTGGTGCTCTTCACCAGCGATAACGGACCGCATCAGGAAGGGGGCGCCGATCCGGAGTTCTTCAAGAGCTCGGGCGGACTCCACGGAATCAAGCGCGACTTGTATGAGGGGGGCATTCGCGTTCCGATGATTGCCAGCTGGCCGGGCACGATCGCCGCCGGGACTTCGACGACCTACGCCGCCGCACACTGGGATCTGTTTCCGACGTTCGCGGAACTTGCGGGCGCGAAAGTGCCGAGCGATCTCGATGGCAAATCGATTGTGCCGGTGCTGCAGGGCAAGCCGCTGCCGCCACACGATTTCCTGTATTGGGAATTTCACGAACGCGGCTTTCAACAGGCCGTCCGGATGGGCAACTGGAAGGCGGTTCGCCTCGCAAAGGACAAGCCGCTCGAGCTGTACAATCTCGCCAACGATCCAACGGAATTTACCAACGTGGCGGACAAACAGCCGGATGTTGTGGCGAAAATCGAGGCGTATCTGAAGACGGCGAGAACGGAATCGCCGAATTGGCCGATTAAGTAGGCAGGGGTCTTTAGACGACGGCCAGCTTCCAGCTTCCAGCTTCCAGCTGCCAGCTTCCAGCTTCCAGCTTCCAGCTCTGAGACTGCTGATATGAATCGTCGCGATTTTCTCAAGGCTGCGAGCGCAAGCCCACTGATACCCGGGGTGCCGTCAACGAGCCGCGTTTCGCAGGTGGCACCTGCGCGGGAGAGTGATCGGGCGGCCTGGGTCGCACTGCTCCGCACGCTCGCCGATCCCGTCCTCACAAACCTCGCGAAAGGCACACTGAAAGCGCGCATGCCGGTCGAGCAGGCCGCCAGTGCAAACCGTCAGAACGTCACGCACCTCGAGGCGATCGGCCGGTTACTAGCGGGCCTGGCCCCCTGGATTGAACTGCCTTCCGAGGCGACGGGAGAAGGCAAGCTGCGCGGCGACTACGCGGAACTCGCTCGCCAGGCGCTCGCCCGCGCCGTGGATCCCGCATCGCCCGACTATCTGAATTTCACGCGCGATCGGCAGCCGCTCGTCGACGCCGCATTTCTTGCCGAAGCGGTGTTGCGGGCGCCGCGCGCGCTCCGCGACGCTCTGGATCCGTCGACCCGGCGCAACCTCATTGCCGCCCTCGAATCGACCCGGATCATTTCTCCCGGGTTCAATAACTGGTTGCTGTTTTCCGCGACTGTCGAGGCCGCCCTCTTGAAGCTTGGTGCGGCGTGGGATCGGATGCGCGTCGACTATGCGCTTCGACAACATGATCAGTGGTACAAGGGGGACGGCGCCTATGGCGATGGCCCGCAGTTCCACTGGGACTACTACAACAGCTTCGTCATTCATCCGATGCTGCTCGACGTTCTCGACGCCTGCCGTGACGAGATGCCGGCGTGGAAGGAACTGTCGGCGCGCGTCGACGAGCGCGCGAAACGCTACGCCGCCGTGTTGGAGCGACTCGTCGCGCCCGATGGAAGCTTTCCAGCGATCGGACGTTCGATTGCGTATCGCTGCGGCGCGTTTCATCTGCTCGCATCCGTCGCGTTGCGCCGCGCGCTTCCGGACGGCACGTCGCCGTCGCAGGTAAGAGGGGCACTCACCGCGGTGATCCGACGGACGTTAGAGGCGCCTGAAACCTTCGATTCGAATGGTTGGCTTCGGATCGGACTGTGTGGTCACCAGCCCGGCGTCGGGGAAACCTACATCTCGACTGGAAGCCTTTATCTCTGCTCGGTTGCGTTCTTGCCGTTAGGGCTGGACGCGAACGATCCTTTCTGGTCGTCGCCACCTCAGCCGTGGACGTCAGTGAAGGCATGGCGGGGAGAGCCGTTTCCGATCGATCACGCGATTTGAATGAGCAGTTTCCAGTTTGAGCCCGGCACGAGGTTTTACTGGAAACTGGGAACTGGGAACTGGTAACTTCTCTCGCCATGAATAGACGCGATTTTCTCTCGAGCGTTGCTGTTGTTCCTGCTCTCGCCGTCCGGCAGACGCCGGCACCGCCGGCAATGAAGCCAGGACCGCACGGTCTCAAGCTCGGCACCGTGACCTACAACATCGCGAAGGACTGGGACGTTCCGACGATCATCAAGAACCTGACGGAAGCGGGCTTCGATGCCGTCGAGTTGCGAACGACCCACAAGCACGGCGTCGAGATCACGCTGTCTCCAGCCCAGCGCGCCGAAGTGAGGAAGCAGTTCGAAAGTTCGCCGGTCAAGATCGGCGGCCTCGGAACCACGTGCGAGTTTCACGCCGCCGATCAGGCAGTGGTTCGCAAGAACATCGACGAGACAAAGGCGTGGGTCAAGCTCGCGAAGGATCTCGGGTCACCGAGCGTCAAGGTGCGTCCGAACGGACTGGTGAAAGATGTTCCCGAAGAGAAGACGCTCGAGCAGATTGGCAAGTCGCTCGCGGAATGTGCGGCGTTCGCGCAGGACAACGGCATCAAGGTGCAGCTTGAAGTGCACGGGACCGAGACGCAGCGCGTGCCGCGCATCCGGAAGATCTTCGATTATGCAGGGAATCCCGCGGCCCTTCGCGCGTGCTGGAACTCAAACCAGACAGACCTGCTCGACGGTGGATTCGACGCCAACTTCACGCTTCTCAAGAGTCAGATCGGTCAGATACATATGCGTGATCTGATGCTCGAGGAATACCCGTGGCGCAAGTTGATCAGCAATCTAGCGGAGATGAACTTTGCGGGCTACTGCTTTGCCGAGATTCCGGAATCGACCGATCCGGTGCGCGTGCTGAAATATTTCCGAGGCATGTTCAGGGCGTATCAAGGGTTATAGCTGAAATCTCAGTATCCTCCCCGCCCGAGCCAGTGTAGGAGCCCCAGCGTCAGCCATGGCACGTAGGTGATGAGAAGCACGCCGACGGCGAGGATCCCCAGCATCGGCAACGTTGCCCACGTCACCTCGAGTACCGGTTTCTTGAACCGCACCGACGCGAGCAACAGGTTCAGTCCCAGAGGCGGATGCAGGAAACCGAGCTCGAGATTGGCGACGAAGATGATCCCCAGGTGAACGTAGTCGATGCCGTAAGCTTCCGCCAGGGGCAGAATCAGGGGCACGACGACGACGATGGCCGAGAAGATGTCCATCAGCGTGCCGACGATCAAGAGAAAGACATTCAGCGCGAGCAGAAACAGGAGCCGCGAGTGGATGTGTGATTGCGTCCATTCGACGAGCCGCGTCGGCACCTCGGCATACACCAGATAATCCGTAAGTCCGGCGGCCACCGCGAGAATCAGCAGGACGCCGCCGACCAGGGCGACGCAGTCCGCCGCGACGCGAAGCACGTCTTTCCATGTTGGCAGATCGCGATGGATGAACCGCTGGACGATGAGCGTATACAACGCGGCCAGCGGCGCCGACTCGACAAGCGTGGCGACACCGCCGACAAATGCGCCAACCACGAAGACGGGGAGGAAGAGTTCCCACTTCGCTTCCCACACTGCCGCGAGCGCTTCAGCGGCGCGGAAAGGCCGCCGCTCGGCGTGCGTGAGCATGCCTTCGCGGACCCCGAGCATCGCGAGAAGTCCAAGCATCAGGACGCCCGGCAGCAGGCCACCGATGAACAGGTCTTCGATCGATGCTTTCTGCGACACGATGCCGTAGAGCATGAGCGGCAGCGAGAGAGGGAAGAGCAGTCCGAGCGAACCCGATGCAGTCAGCAGCCCGATCGAGAAGCGCTCGCGATAGCCGTCGCCGACCAGTGCGGGCAGCAACAGGCCGCCAAGCACGAGAATCGTGACACCGGATCCGCCGGTGAAGAGCGTGAAGAATGCGCAAAGCGTTGCCGCCGCCACTGCGGTGCCGCCGGGAGCCCATCCCACCCATGCGCGGAAGACGCGTAGCAGGCGTTCCGACGAGCGTCCTTCGGCAAGCAGGAACCCGGCGAGCGTAAAGAGCGGAATCGCCGCTATCCCCGTCGACGTCGTCAGCTCCTGATACGCCATCATCGGGAGCACGACCGGCGGGTTGCCGCGCGTCAGCGACGCGAACAGCGCAAACCCGCCGAGCAGCGCGAAGATCGGCGCGCCGGCGACGCCGGCGATGATCACGATCAAGAACCACGGGAGAACCGACTGGTTTTCCAGCATCTCGCGATGCTGGTTGAGCAGAATGCCAGCAATGATGCCGAGCGCGGCAATGGCGCGCCCCTGCCACTTTGGGGACGCGCGCCAGACCAGACGCAGCGCGATCAGCGCGAACCCGATCGGGAGGGCGAGATCGGCGACCCAGGTCGGCAGGCCCGCGGCGACCTGGTCTCCCGCGATCCGATCGCTGCGGACGAGGGCGCTGCCGCCGAGCGCGAAAATCGTCGCAATCATGGCGCCGATCGTCGCCGCGAGGATGTGAGCGATATCGCCGATCGGACCCTTTGGCAGGAACTCACCCGTGGCCAGGGTGAGCAGTTTCCCGTCGCGCGCCGCAATGGCGGCGCCCAGCATTCCCAGCCATAACGTCAGCGTTGCCGCGAACGCTCCGGATCCAGGAATCGCCGCACCGAAAAACCGCCGCGACGCGATCTCGGCGAGCGGCAGAATCATGATGCCCGCGAGGGCGAGGCTCGCGATGCGGTTTTCGGTGTCGGTGGCGAACGCCTTCAGCAACTACTTGCCCTTGGACTTCCTGAGGCGGTCGCGTTCCTGTACCGCCATATCAAAGATGTCCGCAGGCACCATGTCTCCCCGCATCGTCGAGACGAGTTGATTCGCTGCAGTGCGGAATTCCGCGGCGGCTTTGGCATCGAGCGTCGTCACCTGGAGTCCGCGCGCAACCATCTGTTTGACCGATTCCGCATCTTGCGCCGGCGCTTCTGCGCGGACGCGCTTTTCCATCGCCTCAGCGGCGCCGCTGACCTTGGGTTTGTCGTCGGCGCTGATGCGATTCCAGGCCTGGGTGGACATGATCATCGCTCCGGTCAAGGGGGCGATGTGCAGATCGAGCATGTACTTCGCGTCACGGAAAATCTGGAGCGAGAGAGCGAGATACGGAGGGTTGGGGGCGGTATCGATCAATCCGGTCGAGAGCTTCAGCTGCGCGGGGATATCGGCAGGCAGCAGCGCGACGGGATGGAAGCCGTTCTGAACGTACCACTGGACCCATTTGTCGGCGCCCTTGCTGGTGAAGAGCTTTGCCGATTTCACATCGGCCAGCGATCGCAGCGGCTTCTTGGAAAACACCTGCACCCATCCGCCGGTGCCCCAGCTGACGAGATGAAAACCCTTCGCCTGCAGGCGCTGTTCCAGAACAGGCGTGAGCTTTTTCTCGACCGCCATCTCCTCTTCGTCGTTTTCGAAGAAGAACGGCATCGCAAACACGTTGAAGGCGTCATCGAGTTCGGCAAGGCCTGCGGCAGTCAGGAAAGCTGCCTGCAGGGTGTCGATCCCCGGACGCATTTTCTTGATCATCGTCGACTCGTCGCCCTGAGTGCCACCCGCATAGACGGTGAGCGTGACTCGGCCGGCAGTGTCCTTACTCCACGTGTTGCCCATGTCGAGCAGCGCCTTGTGCCACGACGTATTGGCTGGCGCAAGCGTCGCCAGCTTGATCTCGCCCGGCGCGGCGAGGATGAGCGCGGGAGCCGCAACAAGCGGAAAGACAACGACCAGGAACCGTTTCAAGGCAGACATATTGATAAACGCTCCTTACTTCGTAAACATCGTGTCGATGTGATCGAGCAGCGCGCGTGCCCGGCGTTGCTGAACGAGCGTGACCAGCCGCACCGAGGGATCCTTTTCCGGATCGATGGCGAGCGCCGTTTCCAGTAGCTTTTCGAATTCCGCACGGTCCTGTGCAGGAAGTGCGACGCCGTTGGCAAGCGCCACATACGGCCCCGGAGACGACCCCTTCTGTAATTCGACCGCCCGGGCGAAATGCTTGCGAGCGCGTTCCGGATCGCCGCCCAGCGCCGCCGGCAGACTATCGAGCGAAATGAACATCTCGTGCAGCGCCCCCTTGCTCCAGCTCTCGTCGAGCGCCAGCGCGCGATCGGCGAGGGCGCGAACCACGGGCATATCGATCACGAGATCGGGTTTGTCGATCCCGAGACCGATCGCCGATCCCCATGACGCGGCCATCCAGTAAAGCAGGGGCACATCTTTCTTTTCGGCTTTCGCGAGCGCAGGCTCGGCGTCGGTCAGCAGCTTCTGGCTGATTCCGGGAAAACGCACTTCCATCGCGCGCAGGCAATAGCCTTTGGCGCGCAGGTAGAGCTTGAGCGCCCTCTGGTTGAGGTGCGCGACTTCATCATGATGCTGCGCCTCACCGAGCACTGCCGCTTCGGTCTCGAGATAGGCGACGCCGTACTGCGTGAAGTTGCTGCAGGTCGCGATCAGCAGGTCTTTGTTCTTCGGCGCCGAATCGAGCAGCGACTCGTAGAGCTTCAGCCCGAATGGAATCGCGTCGCCGACAAGCTCGAGGTCATCGTCGCGCGTAAACACATCACCGCTCGACGCGAGCGTACTCGCGACCATGCCCACGGCCTTACGCTGGACCAGTCCACAGGCCGGCAGGGCGGCTGCGGCGAGTGCGATGACCAGGAAGCGGGACAGGACGGTCCGGGAGCGGGCCAATGTGGGCATGCTGAATTAGAAATTGTATAACGTCACCGCCAGATTCCTTCATGTGTGCAGGCAAGAGCCCTGAGGTACAAGATTAGGGGACCGATTGTCACGGAGTCGTGAGCGAACGCTAAAAAAGGATGACGTTGGCTAAGTATCTTGCGAAGCCAACGTCGTTTCGCCTCGGGCGACCAGCGTGAGACACTCCTCGCGAAGCGACACCATGCCGTTGGCACGCGCAGCTTCGTAAAACCGCGCGTCGGCTGCACGCGTGAGGATCAGCTCGCTGATGTCGTTTTCATCTCGAGCAGTTCGAAGATGCCGATGCGTCCACGGAAGCCGGTGCCGCGGCAATCGTGGCAGCCACGGCCGCGATAGTATGACGCCCGCCTTGTCGTTGGTCTGCGCCTGATTGACGCCCGGCAGCGCAAACTCGACGGATCTTCGATCGTGACGATGTTTCTTGCCCCGTTTGCGCGAGCTCGCCAAGCGCGGATCTATTTCAGTGCTGCCAACCATCAGGAAGCTCGACATACGATCGATCGAGTTCGGAGGTCGACGGACATCCGAGCAACTTGATCGTCCGCAACAGATCGGCACGGAGAATTTCGATCGCACGGCGCACACCCGCTTCGCCAGCCGCCCCAAGGCCGTACGCATACGCGCGTCCAACGAGCACGGCCTTGGCGCCGAGACAGAGCGCCTTCGCCACGTCGCTGCCCCGGCGGATGCCACCGTCGACGAGCACTTCGATCTGGCCCTGTGCTGCCGCGACGACCTCCGGCAGCGCGCGAATGGTCGCATGCACATCATCGAGCTGGCGTCCGCCGTGGTTGGACACGACGATCGCGTCGGCACCGGCATCGATCGCGCGCCGGGCATCGTCGCCGATGTGCACGCCTTTGACGACGATCTTTCCTTCCCATGCCTCGCGAATCCATTTGAGATCCGCCCAGGTGACGACTGACGCTTCGAGGGCAGTGCCGACGTCGGCATAGAGCATCGGCCCTTCGCCCGGCAGGACGACGTTCGGGAACTTCATCAGGCCGCCATCGCGGAAAAAGCCGGCGAGCCAGCGCGGCTTGATCGCGAATTGCGTAACGAAGGGAAGCATCTTCCACGGGTTTCGAGTGACCAGCTCCTTCATGCCGTTGCGCAAATCGCGCTCGCGCATGCCCGCGACCGGTGTGTCGATGGTGACGACGATGGCGGAGTAGCCGGCTTTGCGCGCACGAGCGATGGCCGCGCGCGCGACGTCGTGCCCGCCCACCAGGTACAGCTGATACCACGCCGGACCACTCGTCGCCTGCTTCACATCCTCGAGCAGACAGCCGGAGAGTGTGGAGAGCGTATAGATCGTGCCGAAGGACCCCGCGACCCGCGCCGCGACTTCCTCGCCTCGCGGATAGAACATGCGCGAGCTGCCGACCGGCGCCAGGATGATCGGCATCGCGATCTCGGTTCCCAGCACCGTCGTGCGCATGTCGTAGCGAGGTGCCGCGACCGCGCAGCGCGGACGGAAGATGATGTCGTCGTAGGCACGCGAATTTTTCTCGAGCGTATGTTCGCGATCGGCGCCGCCATCGATGTAATCGAACACGGCTCGTGGGAGCCGTCTGCGCGCGCCTCGGCGCAAATCTTCGATGTTGACCACGCGGGATGTGTTCATGTCGACGCCATATTATGATGGCGGCGCCCAAAATGACGTGGACGCCGTGGATTCAGGTCTACGATCCTCTCGCCAGCGCGTGGCTGAGCACGGCGGCCGCCGCGTTGCCAATCGTATTGCTCCTCGCCACGCTTGGAGTCCTCGAATGGCGGGCACACTATGCCGCGCTTGCCGGACTGGTTTCGGCGCTTGCCATTGCCGTTCTCGTCTACGGTATGCCGGCGCCGACGGCACTCGCCACCACGTTGTACGGAGCCGCCTACGGACTCCTTCCGATCGGCTGGATCATTCTCAACGCGGTCTTTCTTTATAACCTGACCGTCCACACCGGTCAGTTCGACATCGTGAAATCCTCAGTCGGTCGCCTGTCGACCGACCGGCGGGTGCAGGCGCTGCTGGTCGCGTTCGCGTTCGGTGCGTTCATCGAGGGGGCGTCAGGCTTCGGCACGCCGGTGGCCATCTGCTCAGCATTGTTGATCGGCCTCGGCTTCACGCCGCTGTATGCCGCGGGGTTGTCCCTGATTGCCAACACGGCACCGGTCGCGTTTGGCGCCATTGGCACGCCAATCCTCACGCTCGCGGCGGTCACCGGCATTCCGGCCACCACGCTCGGAGCGATGGCCGGGCGGCAGCTTCCGTTCGTGTCGCTCCTCGTGCCCGCCTGGCTGGTGGTAACGATGAGCGGATGGCGCGGGCTGCGCGGCGTGTGGCCTGCAGTCCTGGTCTGCGGTGGCACGTTCGCGGCTGTCCAGTATCTGTGGAGCAACTTTGTCGGTGTCGAACTCGTCGACATCGCGGGTGGGTTACTTTCGATTGCGGCGTTGGCGCTGTTCATGCGCGTGTGGCAACCGGCAGAAACATGGGATTTCGACACTCGTCGGGAGCCGTTGTCCGGGACGCGGGAGCCGGGACGTCCCGCGAGTCACACTCATACCCGCGCTGAGCTCACTCGCGCGTGGATGCCGTGGCTGTTTCTGTCGATCGCCGTGATCTTGTGGGGACTGGCTCCAGTCAAAGCATTCCTCAATGGTGGTTCTCAGGGGCTCGCCGCCTACCGTGCCGGCGGTCGTCCGTACGTGAGTCGCGCGCTGTCGCCAACCTGGAACGTGCCGCTTCTTCACCGCGCCGTGTTTCGCGATTACCCAGTCGTCCCACAGGCCGTCGATCGCACGCGTATCAACGATGTCGCGTACCGCAACGAACGTGCTGAAGCTGCCGTGTTCTCGCTCAATTGGGTGTCGGCGACCGGCACGGCGATTCTTCTCGCCGCGCTGGCGACTGCTGCGTTCCTTCGCGTCGCTCCCCGGCAATTCCTGTCGGTTGCGTTCATGACGCTTCGTCGTATGCGCGCTTCGCTTCTCACCATCATGCTGATGCTCGCACTCGGCTTCGTGACCCGGTACGGCGGGACCGACGCAACGCTCGGCCTCGCGTTCACGAAGACGGGCGTTCTCTATCCGTTTTTTGCGGCGATGCTCGGATGGCTCGGCGTCGCATTGACCGGATCGGACACCAGTTCGAATGTCCTCTTCGGCAGCCTCCAGAAAATCACGGCGGAGCAACTGGGATTCAACCCGGTGCTGATCGTGACCGCGAACAGCACCGGCGGAGTGATGGGCAAGATGATCGACGCGCAAAGCATCGTCGTGGCGACGGCATCGACCGGCCAGGTCGGGCAGGAGGGAAGGATCTTGCGGTTTGTGTTCTGGCACAGCCTTGCACTGGCGATCATCATGGGTCTGATCGTCGTTCTGCAGGCGTATGTATTCCCGTGGATGGTGCCGTAGTCAGCTTCCAGCTGTGGACATTCAACATGATTGAGCAACATTACCTCGACGACTCACTTCAGCAACTCCGCAAGCTCAAGGCACAAGCCGAGCAGGCAATCGCGCAGACGTCCGATGAGCATTTCTTCGCGACGCTTGATCCTGAGGCCAACAGCATTGCGTTGATCATGAAGCACATGGCCGGCAACATGCGTTCGCGTTGGACGGATTTCCTGACAACGGACGGGGAGAAACCGGATCGCGAGCGTGACCGGGAGTTCGAGACCGGCGCCGGCGACACGCGCGCGTCGATTGCCGCTCAGTGGCAGGAGGGTTGGGCGCGCGTCCTGAACACGATCGCGCTCCTGGCGCCTGACGATCTATCGAAAACGGTCTACGTGCGTGGGGAAGCGCATTCCGTCCTCGAGGCGATCAATCGCCAGACGTCGCACTATGCCGCGCATGTCGGCCAAATCGTGCTCCTTGCGAAACATTACGCGGGCGCGAAATGGAAGACGCTCAGTATTCCGCGGGGCAAATCGAAGGAGTTCGACGTGTCGAAGAGCGGCGCACCATACGGGGTCAAGGAGAACAAGTAAGTAGGCGGAAGCCCTTCGACTCCGCGGTAGCCGGTAGCCGGTAGCTGGAAGCTGGTAGCTAAAAACTAAACCCCGTGCCCAGATTCAGTCGTGTGCCACCGCCGTCGAGGCCATGTGCGATATCGAAGTTGAGCCGCACCGGCGCGGCGATGATGAAGAGCCCGCCTCCCGCACCGCGCTGCCACTTGGCATCCTTGAGACGACCGTCGAAGTCGGCGATCTTCGAGACGTCCATGAACGCAGAGACACCAAGCTTGCCGCCGTGGAGAACCGACGTCAGCGGAACGCGCAGTTCCGCGGAGGTCACGATCATCCGGTCGCCGACGAACGTGCCTGTGCCGAACCCGCGCAGGTTCGATGAGCCGCCGAGCAACAGGCGCTCATAGGGTGGCAGCGTCGCATCGCTGGTGAAATACTGGACGCGGCCGGCGGCCACGGCTTGTCCGATCACGCGCAGATATCCGCGCGCGTCCGTCTCGTAGCGGTTGATTCGATCCGCGCCGCGTAGGTTGAGCGCAGACCATCCGGCGCCGAGATATACGGCGTTGCGCGGAAACGCCGGATCGCGCCGCGTGTCGAGTGCGGCGTTCGTGCCGAATGTCCAGATGTCGTCGTTCACGTCCCCGAATTCGACCGAGCTGCGTGATGCGTCGGCACCCACTCGGAACATGTGCGCGAACTGCCGTTCGACGCGCCCCTTCAGCTCGACGCGCTGATCATCAATCTCGTAATGTGGATTCTCACGATTCCAGATCCCGAACGTTGCGAACACGCGACTGACCGGTCCGCTCTTGAACCCGCGTTCCGCTTCGATCGCCGCGCGCTTCGTGCCGCCCCACGTCAGCGGCACCGAGAGCCGTTCACCGGCCCCGAACAGATCGATCGTGCTGACCCGGCCGCCATAAGTGAAGCCGTATCCATCGACGTAGTTGAGTATGGGAAAGAACATCAGCCGGGACGTCACGTGATGCCATGGTCCCGACGTCGACGTAATCCCGCCCGACGCGGCTGACCGGACCCCTGGCCGCTCGTGAACGACGAGGACGATCGCGACGTCGGTAGGATCGTCGAGCGAGCGATACCGCTTGCGGACTTCGACCGTCTCGAAGCGCTCGCTGTCCTTCAAACGTTTTTCGATACTGCTGACCGCATCCGGGCTGAGGGTCTCGCCAAGCGAAATGCCGGCCAGTTTGATCACGTCCTCGTCTTTGACGTCGGCGTTACCATGCACGCGGATCTCACGGATCGTCTCGGCTGGTGGTTGGTCCTCGCTCACCGACGGACCGTGCTCGGAGTGACTGGGTGCCTCGAGTGCCGGGGGTGCCGGGGGTGCCGGGGGTGCCGGGGGTGCCTCGAGTGCCAGGGGTGCCTCGAGTGCCAGGGGTGCCTCGAGTGCCAGGGGTGCCTCGAGTGCTAGGGGTGCCTCGAGTGCTGCGGGTGCGAGCACTCCTGGCACCCTGGGCACCCCTGGCACCCCTGGCACCCCTGGCACTCCTGGCACCCCTGGCACTCCTGGCACCCCTGGCACTCCTGGCACCCCTGGCACTC
>DATJKH010000200.1:0-26118 GCA_035491715.1 Vicinamibacterales bacterium
ACCCGCTAACCGAAGTGCGCGCAAGAGCTTGTGCGAGTCGCTGGCGAACGGCGATCAAGGTACGTCGATTGCCCCGTCGACCTGACCGCACAATCTATGTTCGTTTCCACGAAGGTCGCGTATCTCGTTGTCCTTACGACCGCGCTGGTGCCTGGCGCCGTTTCTTGGTTCCTGGGTCGTCGTCTCATTCGACGGATTGCTGATCCCGCATTACCTGAGCTCCTGGCCGGTCATCGGCGGCGGATTGGCATCGTGTTCAGCATCGGGATGGCAGTCCTGTCGTGCGCAGCGGTGTTATCCGGTGGGCGCGTCGCCGTTCAGATCATCGCCGGATTCTTGATCGCGTATTCGGGTCTGCTTGGCGCTGCCTACCCCCTCCGGCGCGCGCTCTACAACGAAACCTGGAGCTTCCTCTCCTATTGCCTCTTCTACCCGCGAAGCGTCGTTGGCGTGTTCGGGTTTTGGCTGACACTGGCAGCGCTCCCAGAAATTCTCGCGTTCGCCGGAGAGCACGATTGGCTCTACGGAGTGCCGGTCGCTTTCGCGCTTGTCATGTGGAACATTCGCTACGCCGACGTTCTTCGCTGGGCTCTCCGCTCGCACCTCCTGCCTGAAGGAGATGTGCTTGCCGATTGCCGCGCGCTCGCCGGGAAGTGTGAACTGCCGACTGTTCGCTTCGAGTGCATCCCGCTCGGCGGCGGCGTCATCGCAAATGCCCTGGCGCTTCCGTCGCTTCGCGGGTCATCGGTGCTGTTCACCGAGACGCTTCTCGAGCGATTCGATCGTGAGGAGATTCGCGCGGTTGCGGCGCACGAGCTCGCACATTTCGATCACTACAGCCCGGCGCACCTGCGTCGTCTGAGCACCGTCAACTATCTGTTGATTGCCGCCGCCGTCGCCGTCGGACCGGCGGCACGGATTTTTGGAAGTGGATGGGGCCTCGTCCCGACGCTGTTTTGGCTGTTCCTGATCATTGTGGCGCTGGCTCTTCGCGCGCGAGGGAAACAGCGGCAGGAATCGATGTGCGATGAGAAGGCAGTCAAGCTCACCGGCAATCCGGAAGCGCTGATCAGCGGGCTGACGAAGCTCTACACGATTGCGCGGCTGCCTCGTCGTCTCGACAATCGCACCGAACAGGCGGCCACCCATCCAAGTCTTGCCCGGCGGATTCGCGACATCCGCAAAGCCGCCGGGTCCGAACCGGCGACGCTGGCGACAACCCACACGTTCTCGAGCATCGATGCGCGTTCGAGCGTCACGCTTGATCCGTCAGGCTTGAAGTGGATTGATCAGGACGGCGTCAGTTACACGCTGACCTACTCCCACCTGACGGAGCTGCGCGTCGACGTTGCAACCGGCCGATCGACCCGGCTCGTGGCCGTCGGGCCCGCAGCGCGACGATGGGAGCTGGCGCTGCACGATGCCGACGTCGCAAACCTGCAAGAAGTCCTCGACAGGATTGATGGAAAGTTGGCTGATCCGCCGCCGGCTCGCGTCGGACTGACTTTCAGTCCGGACATTCGACGAATCGTCCTGCTCGCCACGTTCACGATCGTGCTGTCGTTCTCGCAACTCGGAATGGCGCTCGTGGCACTGCTCACGTGGGCGAAACCCACGATGCCAATGTTCGTGGGCGCGGGCCTCGCCACTCTCACAACCGCGGCATTCATGCTTCGTGATGTCAGCGAAAACTATCTGACCGAGTTGTGGATCCCGTTGACCGTTCTCGGCTTCTTCTTCTTTGGGTTGGCCTGGAGCGTCAGGCACCAACCGCGCGACGGCACTCGAAAGTGCGCCGTCGCCCTCGCGGTCGCTGCCGTGCTCTGCATTGCGGTCATCGTCTCGCAGGGGCTGAACATTGTCGACCTGCACCGCAGCGCCCGAGATTTCCCATCCGCTACGGTTTTACTCATCGCGCTCGCCGGCGTGCTGTTCTGCTCGACGGATCGGCGGGAACGAGTCGCGGCCGTTGCGACGGTGTTGATTGCCGGCGTGATGACATCGATCGCATCGACGACATTTCTCGATCGATTCGGTAGGGATCCTTTTCTCGTCCACTCGCGACCTCTCCGATGGGTGGCACTTGATACCACTCCCATCGTCGCCCTTGATGTGCCGTCGAACACTTCACGGATCGCGCTGTCTCCCAGCGGCCGATACGTCGCTATACACAGCACCACTAATGATCCAAACGTGAACGGCCAGGTTCAGCTTGGCCCGGTCGGTGGAACGCTCAGTTCGAGGATGGCTGCCGATGTGACGTTTGTGAGCGACGACGAGGTGCTGATTCTCACCTCTCAGGGGCAGTCGACTGTCGTCCAGGCGGAGACAGTTGCGGACTCGCCGGAAGTGGTCTGGCGGCGTGAAATCGAGAACGTATCGGAGCCGACGCTGTCGCTCAATCGCGTAACCAGACGCTGGTCTCTCATCGGATGGGAAGGGGACGACACAATCGTGCGCATCGGTGGAGCGCTCGACGGATCTGATACTGAGGAAAAGAGATGGTCGCTCGGCCACGGCCGGGAAGGTTACGTCACTGCCATGACGTCATCAGGGTCGGATGCGCTCGTACACGAAACCCAGTACGACCCCGGGCTCTTCTCACAAACGCTGCCTCTGCATTGGACATCGGCGCTGACGATGCTCTACTTGTCGGCACGACCCGTCGCACATTTCAGCACCATTAGTGACCACGGACAGCGGACTATCTACGAGTCGAAATTGGACGTCGCATGTATGTCGGATGTGCTGCCGACTGGTGCACTCGCCTGTACGGCCTACGATGGCAGTCGCACGCACATCGTGACGATTGCTTCAGGTTCAGGTCGAGTTGCCGGCGTGGGTTTTCTCGATGGGCGATTCGTCACCGATCGCTCCAGTGTCGAAGGATGGCTGACTGGCTGGAGCGTCGGACGGCCGGTCGCGATTCACTTACCGACAGCCTCGGTATTCCACGCACCACCCGCAACGCGCACGCTCCGATTCATACCCGTCGAGGGCGATCGATTGGCGGTATTGACCTTCGCTATCCAGCAGATGAAAGCAGCTGTGTACGCGCCGCTCGTGAACAGCGGACGAGCTGGCGCACCACTCGCTCAGAACCAGACGCGTTCGCCACGACGGTAATCCCGAGTGCTCACCCTCTCTTCGAGGGCTTCTTCGGTGATTTCGACGAGTTCGTAGACTTCGACGAGTTCGTGGGCTTCGACGATTGACGTTTCGCCACCTCTGCCTTTGGTTCGCGAGGTGCTGGACCACTGTCGTCGTTTGCCATCGATGGATCCGGTTTCAGGCGGTACCGTTGGTCGTGGGAAAAAGCAGTTCGAGACGGTGTGCCACGTCGAGTGATGAGACCCTGCAGATCAGCCCGCAACTGACGAGTCTGCGTTGTCAGGTCGCGCAACTGCGCACGAATTTCTTCCTCGGGCGGAAAAAACTTCACAACAAAACGTACGAAAATAAATCAGTTTCCGGAGAAACTGCTGTCTGGCGTTCCGAGGTTGCATTGTTCGATCCAAAACAAATTAGAGACGGATTTAAGGAAGAGCTCTCAACTCATCAATGACGGATGGGCTCAACCGGGGGCGTGAATGTTCCGCTCACAGCATAGGCCGGCATCGGCGCCGGGAACCCGGCTTCACCAAACGCTTCACGAATGAGACGGTTCGTGTCGAAATACACCTGCCAGTAGTGCTGGTTCGCGCAGTACGGACGGACGCACAGTTGTGGACCGGCTGGCGTGAACTGGAGGACATCGACGTCGGGTGCTGGAGACGGCAGCACGTTTGGGATCGTCGCGAGCCGCTGTTTCAGGAGACGGATTGCCTCACGATGATCAACGGAGTTCGAAATGGTCGCCGTCAGATCGACGCGCCGATAGGCGTTCACCGAGAAGTTCTGGATCGTGTCGGAAAAGATCTTGCTGTTGCCGATGATCGTGTGCACGTTGTCCGGGGTGTTGATGACAGTGCCGAACAGGCCGACCGTCTCGACCGTCCCGGTGACTCCGCCGGCCGTTACGAAATCGCCAACTTTGAAGGGCCGAAGGAACACAAGAAAGGCGCCGGCCGCAAAATTCGACAGGAGGCCGCCCCAGGCGACGCCAATCGCCACACCGCCGGCGGCAACAAGCGCGGCAAACGTCGTGGTCTCGACGCCGAAGTATCCGAGGATCGCAACGATCAGCGCGGCGTTGAGAACAATCTTGAGCGCAGTCTTCAGGTAGAGCGTCAGCGTGACGTCGAACTGCTGCTTGGCCGCGGCGCGACCGATCAAACTCAGCGCGAACCCAATCAGCCAACGGCCGACGAGCCACAGCGCAATCGCGCCGATCACTCTCCACGCGACCGTCGTCAGCACCGCGGTGGAGTTTTGCACCAGCCCGCTCAGATCCATACGATTCCCTCCGTATTCACTTCGCTTCGACCAATTTGATCGATTGGCCGATCTGCCGGAACGTCTCCTGGAATGCCTGCGAGTCTTTTTCCTGCGCGATGGTCAGGTAGTAGAACAGCGTGCCATCGGCGAGAAACGTCGTGTACAGGCCAATCTGCTCGTTACCTCCAAGAGGTGATGGATTCACGAGCGGCGTGGCCAACCCGGTGCGCTGTGAGATCTTGACTTGCTGCTGTTGCCCACCAAGCTTCAGTTCAGGATTCCCCTGCGCTATCGCCTTGAGCCACTCATTGGTCGCTTGTTGGAGATCCCGTGACGACGCTTTGACCACGCCGAACTCGACGCCGTAGCTGAAGACCATCTGACCCTTTAGTTCGCCGTATCCGTTCTGAGGGACAACCTTGATTGAGCTGTTGGAATTGAGAGGCGTCCAGTTGCTGGGCACGGATGCCTGAAAAATTTTTCCACCGGAGATCTGTCGCAACTCTGTTGAAGGCGCTGGCACAGGCTGCCCGGGTGTTCCGACCGATTGGTTCGCTTCCCCTCCACTCCCAGCGCCGCCCTTTTCGACTTCCGCCATCGTCCTCGCGCCAGGCAACGACGACAACGAGGATTTGATCGGTTCGAACCCGCTCATGTCGGCGGCCGTCGCGATCGTCAACATGTCCGCTTCTTTGTTGATGTACGAGGTACGGTTGCCGGGGTTCGGGTGACTGCTCATCCACTGCGGCGTGTCACCACCTCCGCTCGTCTTGGACTGGCTTTCAATTGTCTGGAACATGTGCGCCAGGGCCCGCGGGTCGTAGCCGGCCTTGGCCATGATCTGTGAGCCCAGAAGGTCGGCCTGTTTTTCGAAATCGCGACTGTATCTCAGAAGCAGTGTGCCGAGTCCGAACTGACTGCCCTGTGCGATGTACGAACCGGCGGCGCCGCCAACAATCGCCCCGCCAACCTGGCCCGCGAGCTGGCCAAGTTGCAGCCACGGATTCTGCGCCTTCGAGGCATTCGCCGTGCCGTGACGAAGCAGGACGTGAGACAACTCGTGCGCCATGACGCCGACCACCTCGGCTTCCGACGCGGCCGCATCGAACATTCCGCGGTTGACGAACATCGGTCCGCCCGGCAGAGCGAAGGCATTGATTTCCTTCACGTTCACCGGTGTGAACGAGTACTCGTAGGCGGGGTTTTTGAGTTCCTCCGGCGCCGCCGCGACCAGTCGATCGCCGAGTTTGGTGAGATACGTCTGGATCTTCTCGTCCTGTATGACGGGGTACTGCTTCCGCACTTCCGCCGCGGCTTCGCGGCCAAGTTCCACGTCCTGTTGTGGCGTGAACCGGTTCTTCGGCACCTTGATGACTGTCTGCGCGACGAGGGCGCTCGCCGACACCGACAAAGCCAGTGCGATAGCCGCAACCTTCGTTGAGGCGGTCTTGATCGCCATGACTGTTCTCCTTCGATTCCAGTTGCTAACAGGAAAGTCATTCCGCAGCAAGATGCGTTCCTCAGGGTGTGAGGCCCGATCGTACGCCGGACGGTAGGGAAAGTTCACAGGAAAAGATTTGCGCTACGCCGTCTGCCTCGCCCTGCAGCCGTACTGACTCCGGTATTCCGGAGGAGCCCCTTCGGTCCCTTCAACGCCTCCCGATGTCATAATCCGAAGTCCGCGCACACGACCATGTCAGATCCATTCAGCACCACCAGTGGGAGCTGGATTCTCGCCTCGGGGACAACCGATTCGCCGACGGATCTCATTCTCACGCCGGCGGTAGCGCCGTGTGATCGAGTTCATACTCAGCAATCACCCCACTCGGCGACTGTGAGCTGATGGTCAATCGAAGGCGAGAGGACGGCATGCGGCGAACCCTGTCGCCGGGAGCCGCCCACAGGATCTCGAGATCCCCGGGCGAGACGGGCACATCGGATGCCTGATCGAGGATTGCGTCGTCGGAACCCCTCATTGATACGGTAATGGCGTCGCAGCCGGCGAAATCGGCGCGTAATGACAAGACGAGCAGATCGTCATCCGGAAATGCCGCACACGGGACGCGTTCGCCCGGTTCCAGCGAGTACATGCGGACGTGCACGCCGTCGCGCTGCATGCGGTTCAAGAGCGAACGGGAGACAACTCGCGAGATGCGCCCCTGTCTCACCAGCACACCCAGTCCGGTGCCGATCGAGGCCATCGCCTCGAGACGGTGGGCGCATTCGGCGCACGAAAACAGATGGTCCTCGATTCGATCCGCGTCGCTACCCGACATTGGGTGAGTCCAATACTCGAGCAGATCATCGTCCGAGACAGGAGCGTCGCATCGGGCCGTCATTGCACGCCTCCAGTTGCTCCCATGCAGGTGCGAAGTTTCCCAATCGCACGATGCCGGGTGACGCGCACGTTCCCTTCCGTCATGCGCAACTCATCGCCAACCTGGCGCGCCGATCGTTCCGCGTAGAACGTCAAAAGCACGACCAGCCGTTCGCGTTCCACGAGGTGACCGAGACAGGCCTCCAGGCGATCGAGATCGAGAACGGCGTTGTCATGCGCTCCCGTCACTGCTGGTTCGGCCATGAATGTCTCGCGCAGCCGTTCTCGCCGGCGCTCGCGGCGGCGCAAATCGATTGACATCGTCCGGCTCATCCCCAGGATGAATGAACCGATCTGATCAGTGTCGCGAACCGAGCCGGCGCGAAGTTTCTCGATTGTGAGAAGCATGACCTGCTGAACGAGATCGCGCGCGGCCTCTTCGTCGCGCAAGTGACGGAGTCCATAGAGACGCACCCGCGGCGCAAATCGGCGATAGAGCTCGGTCTCGGCCTGGTCGCTGAGTTCGGGCGCTTGTGCCGATATCGCGCGCGCAAGTTCGGCGTCAGTCGAATCGACATGCTGCATCATCGATGCGCAACCGTACCAGCCCCCGCCGACAGGCGTCAATGGCTTCGACGGTGCAGCGTTGCCGATGTTATGCAACGACATGTGTCGGGGCCGCTGCACTCGTTTCGCGGATGATGTCTGCACTTGCGATCAGCATCGCGGCGCCATCACCGACGAAGGTCGAGCCGTGCATTGCCGCCAGCGTTCGCGGTTTCAACGCGGCAAGCCTGGCGAGATTGCGTCTCGTGTTTTCGTTATACGGCACGTAGTCCATCAACACGGGATGTGCCTGATACGTCTCGAGCGCGTGCCGATACCTGCCGCTGATGTCCGCCGATGTAATCGGCTCGGTGTCCCCGAGCTGATGCAGCAGGTCCGAGCACAGCAGCACGCGGTCGTTTTCTTCGAACAGCATGCCCGCGTCCCAGCCGTGTGGCAGATGTGGTGTCGGAACGAAACGGTAGCGATGGCGTCCGGTCTCGAGAATCTCATCCGGCTTCAGCGCGCGTGGAGGACGGTTCGAGAAGTCACCGATGTTGACCATCGCGCCGAGCTCGCCGCAAACAGGCATCGCCTTTGGGGCGATCGACAGCCACTCGTTCAGAGCGCCACACTCGTCGACCTCGAAGTGGCTCCAACTAATCCACCGGAGGCTGGCCGGTTCTATCAACGACGCCACGGCTTCGCGGACCTCTGCGAACATCCCCCGCATCCCGGTATGAAACAGGAGCGGTTCCTCGTCACGAATCAGGAAATGATTGAATTGCAGGTCGAACTGCGGCACATACAGGCTGATACGGTAAAGGTCGGTCGCGACTTCATCGATGCGTGCGGTCATTGACGCCTCCTCTCGGCGCTCCTGGGCGCCGCGTCCAGACAGGAAGTGTCATGGCCCGGCCGATCGTTACAGCTCTATCTGCCCGATTGTTCCTGTCTACAGAGTGGATTATTGTGTCCGCCATCGCGTACAGGGGTCAGACCGCGGTCGTTCATTTACACACTTTTCGGGGAGCCACCGATGTACTACCGATTCCTCCGCCTGGTCGTGATTGGGGTTGCAGTCGCGGCGACGGCTTTGGTCCTCAACGCGGCGGGGCCCGCGAACTTCAAGCCGGATGGCATGGTCACCGGATCCACGCTCGCGGGCTGGCATGTTCTCGGAGACGCTGACTGGAAAAACCAGAATGGCGAGCTCGTTGGAACGTCAAAAGCGGGCGGGAACGGCGGCTGGCTGGTCATGGACAAGAGTTTCCAGGACGTCCAGCTCTACGCCAGCTACCGCTGCACCGGCGCGTGCACATCCGGTGTGATCCTTCGCGCACAGAAGACGCCCGATGGCGGAATGTCCGGGGTGTATGTGTCGCTGACCGACGGCGATACCGCTTCGTATGCCGTCACGATCGATGCGAACGGTAAAGAGCTGGCTCGCGAGCGGCTGGCGGCACCTGCCGGACGTGGCGGCGGAGGCGGTGGCGGCGGTGGCGCCGCACGAGGTGCTGCACCTGGTGCGACGGGCGGAGCGCCAGCCGGCGCGCCCCCAACCGCCGCGCCACAAGCGGGCGCAGCCGGAGCAGGTCGCGCTGCCCCGCCGGGAACGCAAGTTGGCTCCTCAGGGCGGCGACCACCGGTCCTGAAACCAGGTGAGTGGAACGATCTCTACATTCTCGCGTCCGCCGCAAACCTGCGGCAGACGTTCGGCGGCGTGGCGACAATCGACGAGAAGAACACGACCGGCTACGGATCGGTCGCACTCTTTGTCGGCGGCAGCGGAGAGGTGCGATACAAGGATTTCGCCTGGAAGGACCTGAACTCGATCGCCGACCCGAAAGAATCCGTGTCGCCGCGCTTCACGATGCAGCGCGTCAGCAGTCTTTACTACGGGTGGGGCGCAACCACCGCAGACATCAATCACGACGGCACTCTGGATATCGTGTCGGGACCGTTCTCTTACCTGGGGCCAGGGTTCACGGAGCGGAAGATCTACCGAGAGGGTCGGGTTTACAACCCGTCGACCGAGTTCGCGCCGGACATGGTCAACCTCGCCTCCGATTTCACAGGCGATGGCTGGCCCGACATCCTGTCGTCCCTGGGAAACCGTCACATGGATCTGTATGTCAACCCGCAGGGACAATCACGACGCTGGGACAAATTCAGCGTGCTCACCACAATCACGACTGAGATTGTCCTGCTCAAGGATCTCGACAAGGACGGGAAGCCTGAGGTGATCTTTGGTGGCGGCGGCGTGTACGCGTGGGCGAAACCAGATGCCGCAAATCCCACCAGCGTCTGGACGCCGCATCCTATCTCCAGTCCTGGAGAAGCCGTGAACGGTCATGGCATCGGTGTCGGCGACCTCAACGGTGATGGACGAATGGACCTTGCTGTCCCAACTGGATGGTATGAGCAACCGGCCGAAGGAATCTCGAAGACCCCATGGATCTTCCACGCCGTCGAGTTCGGTAACAACGGTGTGTTCGGCAATGGCGGCGGCGAGATGGGGATCTACGATGTGAACGGTGACGGCCTTGCCGATGTCGTCAACGGCTCGGCGCACAACTGGGGAATCAAGTGGTTCGAGCAGAAGAAAGCGAGCGATGGCACCCGGACGTTCGAACAACATTTGATCGCGCAGGATTTCTCGACGAAGAACGCGGGCGATGTGGTTTTCTCAGAATCGCACTCCGCGCGCTTCGTCGACATGGATGGCGACAAGATTCCCGATTTCATCACCGGGAAGCGTCTGTGGTCGGAGCTGGAGAACTACAACGGAAATGATCCATATGGTGCGCCCGTCCTCTACGTCTACAAGACGGTGCGCAATTCGAAGGCGCCCGGCGGAGCCGAGTTCGTCCCCGAATTGATCCACAACAAATCCGGTGTCGGCTCGTCGTTCGACGTCGTCGATCTGAACAAGGACGGCCGGCCTGACGTCATCACCGCGACGGCATTCGGGACGTTCGTATTCTTCAACAAATCGGCGGCCGGTTCCGCGGGCGGCCGGGCAGCTGGCGGAGCGGCGAAGTGACTACTTGCGGGCACCTGCAGGAGTAAATGGTTTGATATCACCGCAATCCGCACCGAGCCACTTCGCCTGAACGATACGCGTCGATGTGTTCGTTTTTCCCGTCACTGTCGCGGTCGTCGTCAGCTTGACCCTGTAGCTCTCCGGATTGCTGAACGTGACCTCGCCATCGGACTCGGACTTGAGCGAGGCGCAGCTCGAATGCCATTTCCAGGTGGCCCCGGAGAGCGTGGAATATTTGGTCGTGCAGCCAGTCTCCGACGCCATCTCCTGCCACCTGCCGGATTCGAACGTCTCCTTGGTGAAACACGCCTTGGTCGCGCCGCTGGCATCGGGCATCGAGAGGCCGCGGGCTTTCATCGCGTCAGCCATGCGTGCTCTGGCCTCGGGCGGCATCTTTGACAGAGCCGCCTGTTCCGGTGGAACGACTTCATGCCCTTCCGCGTCGAGCGTAGACATCCTCGTTTCCCAGAGCCCCGGCTTCACGGGTGGCGCCGGCATTTGCGCGGCGGCAACGACGAGTGCGAGAGATAAAAGAACCGACAATGCCACAAGACGAATAGCGATCACGTGCATCGAATGCTCCTCGCAACGTTCAACTTCAGCCGAATGCTAGCGCCGGTCTGCGAACGCCGCAAGCTCGTTCACTGTCCACGGCGCCTGACGTCCTTGTGATTCTGTGCGAACGCGTTTGATGACTGCCGGCGAGATCGGTGCGGCGTCATGTCCCCAGGCGCGTCGGATATAAGTGAGGATGGCAGCAAGCTGCTGATCGTCGAGCGTACCCATAGGCGGCATCAAGAGTTCGCCCTTCAAGCCATTCAGCACGATCCGCGCGAGCAGGTCTTCTCGTCCGAGCACCCACCTGGAATTTCGTAGTGGTGCGGCAAGCCGCGGCATGCCGCTGCCGTCGGTCTGGTGACACTGGGCACAATGGATCAAGAAAGCCTCCCGGCCACCTGGCGCCACTCCTTGTTCGAGTCCTCCCTTGGCGCCAGCAAGCAGCCGATCGCGTTCGGTGATGGGCGCCATCTCCAGTAGGCGCGTAAGTCGCGTGAGGTTTTTGTCGCTGATCTCCGGCGTGTAGTTAGTCTGCCAGTCCGTATAGTCACCCTTGCCGCCCGGCATCTGGCTTCGCGGGTATTGCGCATACTCCTTCCAGTTCCTGTTGGGATCGATGCGATCGAACGAGTGGCTACTGCCGCGCTCATCAGCGAGCCGACGGGCGATGCGACCCGCAAGGTGTGTGGCGAACACCGGTTCCTGCCAGACCGCGTCCTTCTCGAGCCAGTCCAATACGAGATCGGCATCGCTGGTGATCTTTTTCTCCAGCGTCCACCAGATACGCAGGGGAATGTGCTTGTCCGAGACATCCTCCGGCCGGCGGATCAGCTCGTGCAGCACCGCTAGTGCAACGGACGTCTCCAGCCGCGCCGCCGTGTTGGCGAGCTCGCTCCTCACCTCGGCGTCCGGTTCGCGGCGAGCCAGACTGACGAATCGCGCGCGCATCAGCGGCGCGTTCAGTTCAGCGTCACTCAAGAGGCGCAACGTCCAGGACCTGATGGCGGCGTCCGGGTGATCCAGCAGGGCGAAGGCCCACTCTGAATCCATCCCTGAGATGAGGTTTGCCGTCCAGAGCGCTTCGAGTGCGAGCTGTCCGCGCCGTTCTCGAGCAAGCCTGCGGAGTCGGGGAACGAGCGCCTGGTCTTTGCGTTCACCTAGCACTCGTCGGGCGTGCTCCCGGTACCACTTTCTCTGATCCCCGAGCAGCTCGATCAGCTCGTCGCTGCTTTGCTGAACGAGATTGAATGGAGCCGCCGGGCGGTAATCCTTCCCGCGCAAACGCCAGATCCTTCCGCACGACTTGTCCCACGTGTCACGCGGGTCCGTGTGATCCATCCGAATGTCGCACCAATCGGCAAAATACACCGCACCGTCTGGCCCGACTGCGGTATCGACCGGACGGAAGCTGCGGTCGGTCGTGGTCGCGACAGCATCGGTATCGACTGTCCTGAACGTCGCACCGTCGGCGACCAGGCGTGAGGCTTGTATACGGCTGGTCAGCGCCATGCCCGAGATGAGCTGTCCCTCATACCCGGGCAGCCTGCCCTCCTCGTAAACGACATGGGTCATGGCGAATCGCGCAGGATACCCCTCATGGTCCATGTGCGAGATGTAGCCGTAGGAGTACGGCCTCGTGAACGGTCCGTGCTTCGGCCAGTTCTTCTCGTACCGTCCGCCCTGCACCCAATGAAATCCGCGGTTGTTCCCGCCGTTATCGCCGGAGAAAGCCCGGCCCTTGCTGTCGAACGACAGCGTCCAGGGATTACCGCCTCCCTCCGCAAACAGCTCGAACTCGTCTCGCTCGGGGTGATAGCGCCACACGGCCTGCCCGAGGAACGAGACGCCTCTAACCTTCGCCGTACTCGTGCTGCCGTGCACGCCGTACAACCAGCCATCTGGACCCCACGTCAAGCTGTTGGCCAGCGAGTGCGTGTCCTCGAGACCGAATCCCGCCAGGCGCACCTCAGGATCGCCGTCCGGCAATCCGTCTCCGGTCCGATCGCGATAAAAGAGCAGGTACGGCGGATTCATCACCCAGACGCCACCGCGCCCGGTCAACACACTCGTCGTGATATTCAGGCCTGTGATGACGTCCTTGTGAGCGTCGAACGTGCCATCGCCGTCCGTGTCTTCAAGGACGGTGATCTTGTCCGCCCCACGGACATGGTTCGGTGGCGCCGCAGGTACGGCGCTGTATCGAGCCCGCAGATACTGGTCGTACGAGGTGATGTTGAGGCCAGCGGGAAACGGATACTGGATGTACTGCACGACCCACAGGCGTCCGCGGTCGTCGAAGTGCAGGTCGATCGGCTGGCGAATCACCGGCTCCGAAGCGACCAGCTCGATCGTCAATCCATCGACCGTCTTGAACGCCCGAAGGGCCTCGTCCGGCCGCGAGACTCTGTCACCCTGCACCCAGTTGGTCAGCTTGTCGCCGCCCGTCTTCAGATAGACGGCGACGAACTCTTCGACCTCCGGAGAAAACGGCCTGGGATCCTGCTGCGTCGCACGCGGCGCCTGCGGCGCCTGCGGCCCGAGCGAGGCGACGGAGGGAAGCGCGCGTAGGCGCGCCGCCGAGCGAGAGCGAGTGGGGGTGGGGCCCCACGAGCAACCGAAAGACGTGCAGGCAATCAGCACGCCCGCCAGAGCCGCGCCGGCAACAACCCAACGCGTCGAGTAGATGTGCACGGAGCCCGATTCTACTCCTCGCTGCAACGCGATGCTGCCGTGTTAGGTTTATCAGTATGAACGTTCGCCTTCGCGTCGCCGCCGCCGCGCTTACTGCGACATTCGTCATCGTCGGACCAACTGTCGGCGTCCCGCGCGCTGCCGATCGTCCCACCGTCGCCGGCCCGAACGGCGCCGTCTCCGCCGGACATCCGTTGACCAGCGCCGCGGCATTCGAGGTGCTGTTGAAGGGAGGCAACGCGTTCGACGCCGGTGTCGCCGCAATGCTGGTTGGCGGCGTTGTCGAACAGGATCTCTACAGCCTCGGCGGCGAGGGCCTTGTTCTCGTCTACCCGCAACGCGAGCGCAAAGTCACCTCCATCGTCGGACAAGGTTGGGCCCCCAAGGGCGCCACGATCGAGTGGTACACGAGCCGTGGCAAAGACCTCAACGGCATCGGCCTCGACCCTGCCGTCGTTCCCGGCGTCGTCCACGCGGCGCTGACCGTGCTCGAACGCTGGGGGACGATGACGTTCGAACAGGTGTCGGTGCGGGCAGTCGACTACGCGGCGCGCGGGTTTCCGCTCCGGCCGAGGACGGCAGACGCGATCAACAACAACAGAAAGTTCATCGATGCATGGCCCGACAACAAACGCACATGGGTCAAGCCCGATGGCACTCCTTACAAGGCGGGTGACACGATCAAGTTGCCGGACCTCGCCCGAACCCTGTCATCGATGGTCGAGGCGGAACGCAAGGCGAGAAAAAAGGGACGCGTCGCTGGCATCGCCGCCGCGCGCGATCTCTTCTACAAAGGGGACATCGCGCGCGAGATGGTCGCGTTCCTGAAGGAGCACCAGGCGCCGTGGGAGCTGGACGACTTCTCCGAGTATTTCGCCAAGGTCGAGCAGCCGGCGATGACGACCTACCGCGGCTACGACGTCTACAAACAATCGTTCGGCAGTCAGGGGCCCGTGCTGCTCGAATCGCTCAACATCCTCGAGCAGTTCGACCTCAAGTCGATGAAACGCAACAGCGGACCCTATTTGCACACGATCGTCGAAGCGATGAAGCTCGCGTACGCCGATCGCGACAGCTATTACGCGGATCAAGTGTTCGTGCAGAGTCCGGCGGAAGGACTGCTGTCGAAGGATTATGCGAAGGAACGAGCGAAACAAATCGACGCGCAGCATGCCTCGAAGGGTTACCTGGCGGGCGATCCTCTTCGCTTCGATTCAAAGGTCAAGAGCTGGAATTATTGGATCGCGAATCTTCCCAACGCGGCGGAAACGCAGCAGCCGCCCGAGGACGATCTCACGGCTGGCGTGGTCAAGGACACAACGCATATTTCCGTGATCGACCGCGACGGCAACGTCTTTGACAGCACACCGAGCGGTGCGTGGCTCCCGACTTCTCCGATTCTCGGCAAGACCGGCATTGCGATGAGCGTGCGCGGCGAATCGTTTTGGCTCGATCCTTCACGCGCCGCGCAGCTGCGGCCGCGTTCCCGTCCGCGCTACACGCTCACGCCGACGATCGTCCTGCACGACGGCCAGCCGTTCCTGGCAATCGGCACGCCCGGCGGCGACAACCAGGAGCAGACGATCCTGCAGGCGTTTCTCAACATCGTGGAATTCTGGCCGGAGTGGTACCCGAATCTTCACCAAGCCTTCAGGTGGCCGCGCGTGCAAACGCTGCACTTCTACGGATCCTTCTGGCCGCATCCAGCCGGCTTCAACAAGCTGAATGTCGAATCCGACATGCCGGAAGCGGTTTACGACGATCTGAAGACAAGGGGGCACGACATCAGCAAGATCGCGCCTGCGAGCATCGCGAGCTGCGCCACGGCGGTGCTCGTTGATCCGACGAGCGGCAACCGCATCGCCGGCGCCGATCCGCGGCGCGACTGTTACGCGATGGCTTACTGAAGTCGTCGCCGCTCGACACGGACAGGATCACGGCTTTGCCGCGATGCGGTACAACCGGATCGCGGTCGCCAGATACAGTGCATCGCCGATCACCGCCGGAGGCGAATAGATCGGCGCATCCATCTGGATCTCTCCCAACAGCTGTTTTTGCCGTCCAGGACGAAGAATCGTCATGCTGCCATCAACGTTCCCGACGTAAAGCCGGTCGCCGGTCAGCAAAAGGCTTCCCCAAATGGCCCCGTTCGTTGCGTGTCTCCAGACGTGGACGCCGGTGGACGCATCCAGGCAGTGAATCGTTCCGCCAAGGTCGCCGACGTAGAGCAGACCGTCTTTCGCAATCGGCGTTCCCACGACGCGACCGACCTCGCGTGAAGTCCAGAGAAGTCTGCTCGTGGTGACGTCGCCCTGGCCGTTAGGACTGACCGCGTAAAGCAGTGAAGGGCCGTTGCCGTGGCCAGGACTCTGGCCCATCGCAACGAAAACGCGGCCATCGGCGAAGACCGGTGAAGCAATGATCGAACTGCGCGAAAGAACTCCGGGTCGAGGAAGCCAGCGCGCGTCTTTCGGATTGCCATCGAATCGCCAGACCTCGTGCCCCGAGGCCGCCTCGTAGGCGCGCAGCCATCCATCTCCGCCGCCGAAGAGCACCTGTATCCGCCCATTGACGTTGGCCGCCACAGGACTGGACCACTGGCCGTGCAGCACCTGCGCGCCCGCGCCGATGGCGCGCCACACCACGTCGCCCGAACGCTTGTTCACCGCGATCAGACTGGGAGCGCGCGGCGATGGGACGCGCGTGTGTCCCTCATTCTGGCCGTTGGAGGTACTGACCAACAGCAGATCGCCGACTGGCAACACTTCGCTGTTGGTCGCTTCATGCGGAAAGACACCCAGGCGGCCACAGATGTCCAACTCCCAGATACGGGACCCCTGTAGGTCCAGGCTCCGGAGTTGGCATTCGGAGGTGACATAGTACAAGCGGTCTCCCTCGACATACGGCGCGCCTGTCGTCGAAGGAAGCAGAAACTCCCGCAGGCCTCGGTCGACTCGCGCGGCCACATCCTGCCAAAGGAATGTGCCATCGTTCGCTCGAAATGCCATGAGCACCCCGGCATCGTCCCGATAGTCCGGGTCCATGTGCCTTGCGTTGTCGGTGCCGACGTAGACCGCATCACCAACAACCACCGGCCGGCCATACGTTTCATTTCCCAACTCGACACTCCAGACGATGTTCCGACCGGTGGTCGTGTCCCAGGAGATTGGAGGATTGCCTGCTGGGATCGCTGTCGTTTCGAGTGATGGCGCGACGGAAGACGCGGACACGACGTTGGACGTCAAAAGCCCTCCCGACTTCACTCCGGCGATTCGACTCAACGCCCACTCTGCTTCGTCGCGCAATCCAGGATCGCTGGCAGCCGCGGTGAGCGCCTCTCGCGCCGTCTGCGCCTTCGGTCCGATGCTGCCCAGAGCGCCGGCCGCGAAGATACGCACATAGAGGAATTCATCATCCAGCGCTTCGATTAATTGCGGCACCGCCGACTGCGCCGCCGGGCCGATGCTTGCGAGGGCCTCACACGCCGCCCAGCGAACGCCGGGAATGGGATCGTCCAGCGCTTCTGCTAAGCGGTCGGTCGCCCGCGCCGCGCTCGGACCAATCGACGCCAGGGCCTCCGCCGCGTAGATGCGGACGTATGGATCCTCGTGCGAGAGAGTCGTGACGAGAGCGCCTACCGAGGGGCTGGCCCTCTTGCCCAACGCGCCGAGGGCGCGCGCGGCATCGCCGGCAACGACCGAATCCTCGTCTCTCAGCGCCCGTCTCAGCGCCGGTTGAATCGATTCGGTGTGTGGCGACAGGTCAATCAATTCATCAACGGCGGTGCGCCGGATGGAGTTCGACTCATGCCGCAGCAGGTCCACCAGCAGCGGAATGGCCGGCGGACCGATCCGCTGGATGATTTCAAACGTCACCGCATACAGGTCTTCGTGCTCAGGCGTGAGGAATCGTCTCAACAAAGGTAGTGAACGCGGTCCCTGTTGGACTAACGTAGCCTCGGCCGTTGCGCGGACCTTCGGATCTTTGGCAAGCAGGCGCGTCGCCCAGTCCCGTACTGCGGTGGGATTTCTGGGAACGCTCGACTGCGTCTGGGGGCGCGGTGATTGGGGCAATGCGACCGCCTGGTTGAAGCCAGCGGCAAGGATCATCACCGCCGCGACGATTCTGCAGTCAGGCATACGGTATCAGTGAATTCTGTCCCGCAAACGACGTGGGATGAAAGTGGTGTCGAACCGATCGCATTAGCAAACGGATTCACGGTTCGGACCGTCTGAGGTAAGAGGTCTTTAGGAGGAATCCCATGATGCGGCTCAGCCACTGGTTGGAGGAACTCGCAAGCGACGCGCGTCTGGCGGTGCGTCACTTGATCTCTGCGCCGGGGTTCACGGTGGTGGCTGCGCTGACCCTCGCGCTGGGCGTCGGTGTCAACAGCGCCATTTTCGCGCTCGCCGATGCGGCGTTGCTGCGGCCGCTGCCGTTTGGAGAGGCTGAACGGGTCGTGATGCTGTCGGAGCGCACGCTCACATCGTCGAGGACCGGCGTCTCGCCGCTGAACATGCGTGATTGGATCGCGCAAAGCGTGTCCTTCGATGGCATCGCCTACGTTCAGCGCGGCATGGGCGGGGGACCGCTGCTGACAGCACCCGACGGATCGATCGAAACGGCGGAACGTCAAAGCACCAGCGCCAATTTCTTCGACGTCCTCAAAGTGGTTCCGGTCGTCGGCCGCACTTTCAAACCCGAAGACGATGGTCCGTCGCCGCGAGTCGTGCTGCTCGGTGAAGCTGTGTGGCGCCGGCGGTTCGGCGCCGATCCCTCGATCGTTGGTCGATCCGTGCGCTTGAACGGGCAGCCCTACGCAGTCGTCGGCGTGGTGGCCGATGCCGTTCAATTCTCACGTCCGGCCGAGATCTGGACGCTGTCGCCGCCGTTTCCAGACGTTCCCGCTCTGCGCGCGATGCGCGCGTTCGAAGTCGTCGCTCGTCTGAAGCAGGGTGTGACGATCCAGCAGGCACAGGCCGAGCTTGGCGTCATTGCCGAGCGCCTCGCACGCCAGTATCCGGAAGCGGAGGGAGCCGGCGTCGTCGTCGAACCGCTTCGGGCCGGCATCGTCGGAAGCGATTTACGCGCGACATCGATCTTCTTGCTCGGAGTGGTGGCCTTTGTTCTGCTTCTTTGTTGCGCCAACGTCGCGAACCTGCTGTTGGCGCGAGCGACATCGCGGACGCGCGAGATCGCCGTTCGATCGGCACTCGGTGCTGAGAGCGGGCGCATCGTTCGCCAATTACTGACCGAGAGTCTCGTGCTCGCGGCGTTCGGCGGGGCGCTGGGCATCGGCGTTGGTGCGCTCATTTTGAGAATCGCGCCGGCGCTGATTCCCCCGGGGTTGCTGCCGGCGGCGGTCATACCCGCATTCGATGCTCGTGTTGTGCTGTTCGGTCTCGCCGCGATTGTGATCGTCGGTGTGGCGTTCGGTGTCGTGCCGGCGTGGCAGGCGACGAGAACGTCACTCGTCAGTGTGATGTCCTCTGAGAGTCGATCGGTGACTGGAACGGGTCGCCGTCTTCGCAGCCTCCTCGTCGCCGGCGAAGTGGCCGCCGCGGTGGTGCTGCTATCCGGTGCCGGCCTGCTACTGCAAACGGTCCTGACACTTGTCAGTCACGACACCGGTTATCGCTCTGTCAGTGATTCGGTCCTGACGCTCGACTTCAGCGTCCCCACAGGGACGAACTCACGGTATCCAAGCGAGGAAGCGATCAATCAATTCTACGAGGCGGTGAGTCGCGACGTCGGCGCGTTACCCGAGGTGCGCGGCGTCGGCTGGGCGTCGAGCCTGCCGTACGGCACAAGCGAGCTCGGTCGATGGGCGTTCGAGATCGTTGGCGATGCGAAGGTCGATGCCCACGATCGACCGACCGTGGAGTACACGACCGCCGATCCGGGCTACTTCAAGACGCTGGATCTCCCGATCGTCAGCGGACGCGGTTTCAACGATCGCGACACGCTGCGCAGCGTGCCCGTCTGTCTCGTCAACGAAGCCTTCGTGCGCCGCCACTTCAAGGGGCGTAATCCGATCAGCGCGCGGCTGTCGCTGACGGCGCCGCCCAACGGCCCGACACAGACTCGCGAGATCATTGGCGTGGCGCGGCAAACCAGCGGCGAGCCAGATGCGCCGGAGGAGTTGGTCCAGGTCTACGTGCCGCTGGCGCAGTTTCCGACCGGCGACGTCTACATGGTGGTGCAGCCCTCGGCCGGACACGCGGAATCGCTGACCCCGCTGGTGCGGCGCGTCGTCGCCCGGATCGATCCTGACCTTCCGGTGCGGCGCGATCGAACGCTGGAAAGACTGTCGATTGAGTCAACGGCCGGCTATCGTTTCAGGGCAAAAATGGTGGGGACGTTCGCCGTGCTGGCGCTGGCGCTGGCAATGGTCGGCGTATTCGGCGTCCTCGCCTACACGGTCCAGCAGCGGCAGCGCGAGATTGGCGTGCGCATCGCCCTCGGCGCGACGAGTGCGCGGGTGATGTGGATGGTCTTCCGCGATGCCGGACGGATGATCGCAACCGGCACCCTCGTCGGCATGGTGCTCGCCGGCTTCTCAGGACGGCTCATCTCTGCATTCCTCGTCGGCGTCGATCCGCTCGATCCTGTGACGTTTGTCAGCGTGGCGACGATGATCCTGCTCACCGCGATTATCGCCGCCGCCGCGCCCGCGTGGCGCGCGAGTCACATCAGTCCGGTGGACGCGTTTCGGCACGAAGGATGACTCGGTGGAGACTCGATTTCGGCAGGGTCGTCGCACCGCTGGTATATAACCGTGGCATGCGATTCCACCGCGCGGTGCCCTTTGGCGTGGCCCTCATCTGGTTTGCCGTTAGTCCGCAGATTTCCCCGCGGGCCCAGGCGGTCAGGCCGAACATCGTGTTCATACTCGCCGACGACCTTGGGATCAATGATCTCGGGCCGTACGGGCGAAAGGAGCATCGAACGCCGAACCTGGATCGACTCGCGGTAGACGGAGTCAGGTTCACCACGTCGTACGCCGCGTCGCCGATCTGCTCGCCGTCACGCGCGGCAATCATGACCGGGAAGGCGCCGGCGAGACTTCACATAACCACGTACATTCCGGGACGGCCGGATGCGCCATCGCAGAAGCTCTTGCACCCGCCGATGCAGCAGCGGCTTCCGCTCGAAGAGACGACGATCGCGGAACGGCTGCGAGCGGCCGGTTACGCCACCGCGATGATCGGGAAGTGGCATCTTGGCGAGCAAGGTTTCATGCCGCTCGAGCAAGGCTTCGATGTGTATCACGCCGGTCAGGCGACAACGAACGCAAGTGACGGCGAAGGCGGCAAGGGGGAGTACGACCTCACGCGTGAAGCAGAGCGGTTCGTCGACGCGCATAAGGACGGTCCGTTCTTTCTCTATCTTGCGCACAACAACCCCCACATTCCATTTCGTACAGCCAAACGAGAACTGGTTGAGGCCAACAGCGCAACCTTCGAACCGCTGTATGCAGCCACCGTGCAAACGCTCGACGACAGCGTCGGGCAGCTGCTCAAGCATCTCGATGCGGCGGGGCTTCGCGAGCGGACGATCGTCATTTTCACGAGCGACAACGGCGGACTGCACATGCCAGAGGGGCCGCATCCGCGCGTGACGCACAACACGCCGTATCGAGCCGGGAAGGGATATGTTTATGAAGGCGGCCTGCGCGTGCCGCTCATCGTTCGTGGACCGGGGATTCCCGCAGGGCGCGTCATAGATACGCCGTTCATCAATACTGATTGGGTGCCGACGATCCTCGATCTCGTCGGACTGCCGTCTGTCGCTGGCCTTGACGGCATGAGTCAGGCACAAACGCTTCGCACGGGCAACGGCCCGGCGGCGCCGCGGACGTTCTTCTGGCACATTCCTCACTACACGAATCAAGGCAGTCG
Source organism: Vicinamibacterales bacterium (assembly GCA_035491715.1). Lineage (GTDB taxonomy): Bacteria > Acidobacteriota > Vicinamibacteria > Vicinamibacterales > 2-12-FULL-66-21 > JALZOC01. The sequence goes on from DATJKH010000200.1 coordinate 21,437, forward strand.
TCCGGCCGGTGCTGTACGCGACGGCATTTGGAAACTCGTCGAGCACTACGACGACGAGCGAGCCGAGTTGTACGACCTCCAAACGGACTCGAGGGAGATGAAGGACCTTTCCGCCGCGCAGCCGGCGCGGACCGCGGCCATGCGCGCGCAGCTGAAGCAATGGCGTACATCGGTCGGAGCGCAGGAGAACAGGCCAAACCCGGCGTTCAATCAGAATCTGTACAAGCAGCTTTACGTCGATTTCGATCCGACGCGGTTCGACCCGCTCCATGCGGATGCGGCCACTTGGAAGATAGTGGCGACCTGGCGGGAGCGGATGAACGCGGCGATTAAATGACCCTGAGGAGTTACACGACCCTGAGCCGCGACGAATTCACCGAGCGGCTCCAGATCGCGGAGCCGGGCAAGGAATTCGAGTTCGTCGACTGGTGTCACAACTTGAGCGCGTGGACGTTCACACCCCTGACACCGTACTTGCGCGCGGTTCGCTCTTTCGACGTGCCGCCGAACGGATCGAAGTACTCGGCAATGCGAACGGCGCTGAAACCGGCTGACTGCAACACCAGGACGAGCTCTGCCTCCGGCAGAGCGCCGGCGATTCAACCAGTCCAGAGATCAATATCGCGCCTGACCGACTCAGACAGCTCGTTGGCGACGATGATGTCCCCGTAGAGGAACTGACCACCAGGCTTCAGGATCCGGAACACCTCGCCGAATGCTTGTCGCTTGTCGGGAGTCAGATTCAGGACGCCGTTGGTGATCACGAAGTCGACGCTTTCCGAATCGACGGGGACGTCCAGCGCATCTCCTGCCCGGACTTCGACGTGGGTAAAACCAAACGCGCGTGCTGACGCCCTGGCCCGTTCCGCCATCGCTTCGGTCATGTCGATGCCGATCGCGCGGCCGCTCGAGCCGACGGCGCCCGCCGCAAGCATCAGGTCCATGCCGGCGCCACACCCGATGTCCACGACAGTCGCACCTGCGGTGAGCGGCGCGATGCGAAGAGGGTTCGCCACGCCGGCAAAGGAAGCCGTCGTCTCGGAGGGAAGCGCGGCGAGCGCCGTGGCGTCGTATCCGAGTCTCTCAGCAGCGTAGCCAGGACCACGATGAAAGTGAAACTCGCCCGATGGCTCGGTGGCGACCCGCGCGTAGATCGCTCGAATCTCCTGGCGGAGTCTGATGGTATCGAGATCGAGGGGGCATGTAATCGCCATGCGATTTCCTTTCAGCGGGCCGACGTTGTTCCAACTCGAGCAGAGCGCGAGGCGCTGAGTGTGCCCGGGTGGCTTCCCTGCGAAACCGGGAATCCGGCCGACCTCCATTCCGGAAAACCCTCGGCAAGCCGGCGCGCCTGACGACCGTTGGCGCGAAGAATCTCCACCGCGCGATCGGCGTAGATGCAATACGGACCGCGGCAATAGGCCACGTATTCGCGCCTCTTCGAGAGTTCCTTCAGACGCTGCTGCAGATCGGCAACTGGGATGGACAGTGCGCCCGGGATGTGTCCGGCGAGGTACTCGCCTGCCGGCCGTGTGTCGAGAATGACGACCTGCTCTGAGCGCGCGCGCTTGAGGAGCTCGTCCATCGCCACAGGTTCCGCGTCGGTGCGATGGGCAAAGTGCTCGTTCACCAATCGGTCCAGTTCAGCGAGACGACGCTCCGCCACCGATCGAAGAACTTTGGACAGTTCGAACACCCCGGGATCGGCAAGCCGGTAGTGCACGAACAGCCCGTCTTTTCGACTCTCGACGAGGGCCGCCTGTCGAAGCGCCTGGAGGTGTTGCGACGCGTTGGCCACCGAGATACCGAGCTCGGTCGCCAGCGAATCGACCGTGCGCTCGCGCTGCGCCAGCAGCTCGAGCATCTCGAGACGATAAGGATTGGACAGCGCTTTCCCGAGCCGGGCGAACTGGCCGTACAGACGATCCTTGAACTCTCGATCGGTGCCTGCCATTTTCAAGTATTCAATTTATTACTTTAATACTGACCTTGTCAAGCGATGAACGGCAATCACGGGGCACGTGCGGCTGATCGGCGTGCGACGAACGAGGCCACGACGCGGTCGTGACGTGTCGGATCTATTCGGCGCGCAACGCCGTGGCAGGATCGACCAGCGCGGCTCTGATCGCGGGCAGTGCGCACGCCACGCACGCGATCGAACCGACCGCCAGCGTCGTCACCGCGAATGTCGCGGTATCGCGTGGCTGCACGCCGTAGAGCAGGCTCGCAATCAATCGCGTGGCGGCCCACGCGCCAAACAGGCCGACCACCAGCCCCGCCACCACGCTCCACATGCCTTGCACCACCATCATGCTCACGACGTTGCGACGCTCCGCCCCGAGCGCCATACGAATGGCGATTTCGCGCGCCCGTTCCGAGACTGCATAGGCGACGACGCCATAGATGCCCAGCGCCGCCAGCACCAGTGCGACGAGTGCAAACGTGCCGAGCAGCAGCAGGTTGAATCGACGCGGAGCGATTGAGTCCGATAGCACGTCCTCCAGGGTCTTGATGTTGTAGAGCGACTGTGTCCGGTCGATCGCGGTGAGCGCATTCCTGATACCAGGCGCAGCAGCGATGGGATCGTCATCGACGCGCATCACCAGCGTGATGGAGGAAATCGGCGCGTCGGCGTAGTGAAAGAACACTTCCGGCGCAGCGTCGGCATCGATCGCGGCGTGCTTCAAATCGCGCGCCACCCCCACGATCGTCGCCAGGCCATTTGGGCCGCGCCACGGCATGCGAATGCGCCGGCCGATCGGATCGGCGTCCTTGAAATCGCGCCGGGCGAGGCTTTCATTGATGATCGCCGCTCCAGGCGAATCGCGATCGTTGAACCAGCGGCCGCTCACCAGCGACATTCCGAGCAGCGGTCCAAAGCCGGGGGAAATCGAGCTAATCGGCGCGCTGCGCCTTTCACGCTCGCCCGGCGGCGGCATGCCCTCGCCCTCTTTGATGATCAGCATCATCGATCCGCGCCCGGTTGTAATCGCGGCGTCGCGGACGCCTGGCATCGTTTTCATCTTGGCCAGGAGCGCTGCGGCGAAGTCATGGCGTGCGTTCTGCTCGCGGTACTGCGGACCGCGGATGTCCAGCCGCATCGTCAGGATCTGATCCGGCGCGAACCCGGCCGGATATCTCGTCATCCGCCACATGCTCTTGAACATCAGCCCGGCGCCGGCCAGCAGCACGATCGTGAGCGCCACCTGCACCGCGACCATCGCACGGCCGGTGAGCATCACGCGACGTGACGCCGACACGGTACGGCCCCCCTCTTTCAACACCTCGTGCACATTGATCACGACCAGAGCGAGCGCCGGACCGATCCCAAACAGCAGGGCGGTGACGATGGAGAGGGATGCCGCCGCTGCCAGCACGCGCAAATCGAGCTGCGTTTCGACGAGACGCGGCACGCCCGCGCCGATCACGGCGATGACCGTGTTGACGAGCCACGACGACAGCAACACGCCGCCGACGCCGCCCAGCACCGCGTAGGCAATGCTTTCGGCAAACAATTGGCGGACGACCCGCCACGGTCCGCTGCCGACGGCCATCCGCAACGCGATCTCCTTGCGTCGCTCGGCGGCGCGCGACAGCAGCAGGTTCGCGACGTTGGCACAGGTAATCAGGAGCAGGACGAACGATGCCGACAGGAGGATGCTGAGCGCGCGTCGGGACGGGCCGACAATCTTGTCCTGCAGAGGCGTAACGACGACCGAAGTGGCGCCGAAGGGCGTCGGGTGGTCGTGCTGTTCCCGCGAATGAATTGCGTCGATCTCGGCGCGCGCCTGGTCGATTGTGATGCCCGGCTTCAATTCGCCGATGGCCTGATAGATGCGTACGGCTGTCATCGGCGTAATCGCTTGCGGCGGGGGATCCACACGCAACATTCGATACGCAGCCGTCTCGGCGGTGTCGAGATCCACGATGACGCCGAACGCCGGCAGCTGTGGGTGGAACGTTTCGGGGAGGACCGCCGCAATGGTGGCAGGCTGACCATCGACGCTGACCGCGCGCCCGATCGCGCTGGGATCGCTGTGAAACAGCTGCACGAAAGCGCGGTGTGTAATCGCAAGCGCTTGCGGATCGGCATCAGTCGGCAGCGTGCCGAGCACCGGTCGGGCGCCGGTCACGTCCCAGAATCCCTTCGAGGCCGAAACGATGCGCAGCCGCGACGCTTCACCGCTTACCACCAGCGTCGCATCGCTGTTGTCGTAGGCAACCATGTGCTCCAGCGAAGTGGCCTGCGACTGCCAGACAGCGAAGTCGATTGAGTTCATGATGTCGCGCGACGAATCCTTGGCGCGCGTGCTGAGCCACACCATTCGCGCTGCGTCAGGGTAAGCAAGCGGCCGCAGTAACACGGCGTTGACGACGCTATAGATGGCGGTGCTGAGCCCGATGCCGAGCGCCAGCGTCAGGACAATCGCGAACGAGAACGCGGGACTGCGGCGCACATATCGTGCCGCGTCTCGCGCATCGTGCCGCAGGTGATCAAGCCACCGAGGAATCCACACGGCGAGCACCTCCCCTCACCTTCGCAGCAGCCAGAGTTCTGCGATCTGATTGCCACGGCCGGAACCGCCGATTCCGGGCGGGCCTGTAAACGTCAGCGTCAGTTCACCGCCGCGGGTTGCCTCCATGGGCACATCGAACTCGATCGGCTTGATTGGTGACTCTTT
>DATJKH010000201.1:0-11422 GCA_035491715.1 Vicinamibacterales bacterium
GCCGCACCGAGACCGCGCGTGTGCCGATCATCATGCTGACAGCGCGCACATCGGAAGCGGATCGGGTCGCGGGCCTCGATATGGGCGCCGACGACTACGTGACCAAGCCGTTCAGTCTCCGTGAATTGTCAGCACGGGTGCTGTCGACGGCGAACCCGTTCGTTTGACGCGCCGGGAATTCGAACTGCTTCGATTCCTGGTCGACAATCGCAACCGCGTGCTTTCGCGCGATCGTCTGCTGGAGCGTGTGTGGGGCTACGAACGCTTCATCGAGACACGTAGGGAACTATCTCTTACCTTCTATCTTTTCGTCACGCGCCAGCGCCTTCCAGCCACGCGCTTCCAATTCCGAAATGCGTCGATTGATCGAATCGAGGGCGCGCTCTACCCGGTGCCAGTCCGTATAGCGAACGCGGCTGACCACCGCGTTATCTTCCTCAATGAGAAGTTCCCATCCGCCGACCGGCAGGTGTCCAAGGACGAAGCGCCGGCTGTGACCTGCGTAGCTGAGTTCTGTGTTGAACATCATGATTGTTTACGGATCTTGTACTCCAGGGGGCCGTCTCGTCGGTGTAAACAGCATGTAAATTGATCGTCAACGACTGCAAGTATTGGCGGCTCTGTCCGATGGCGGGATGGCGCGAAACGACTAAGATGGAAGGATGAACGACGTCCTCACCTTGATCCTCGGCGGCGGCCGGGGGACCCGCCTTTTCCCGCTCACGCACATGCGATCGAAACCCGCGGTTCCGCTTGGCGGGAAATACCGGTTGATTGACATTCCAATCAGCAACTGTTTGCACGCGGGACTGAAGCGCATCTTCGTCTTGACGCAGTTCAACTCCGCATCGCTCAACCGCCATATCGCGCAGACCTATCGACTCGACATGTTCTCCGACGGATTCGTCGAGGTGCTCGCGGCGGAACAAACGCCCGAGAGCTCTGACTGGTTTCAGGGAACCGCCGATGCGGTTCGGCAGGCGGCGCGGCACTTCATCGGCCACGATGCCGAGCACTACCTGATACTCGCCGGCGATCATCTGTATCGGATGGACTTCACCGAACTCCTCGACTCGCACATCGAGAGCCGCGCCGACATCACCATCGCCGCGCAGCCGGTCAACGCCGCCGATGCGACCGAGATGGGAATCTTCCGATTCGACCAACGCGGACAGATCGGCGGATTCGAGGAAAAGCCAAAACCTGAACGGCTCGCTGAAATGCACAGCAGCATTCCGCGCGGGGCGCTGATGACTGGCGGTGTAACGGCGGAAAAGCCGTTCGTCGCATCAATGGGAATCTACGTGTTCTCGCGCGAGGTGCTGCTCGAGATTCTTGATCAACCGGGTATTGACTTCGGCAAGGAGATCATCCCCAGGGCGCTCTCGAATCACGTGGTGAATCCCTATGTCTTCCGCGGCTACTGGGCCGACGTCGGCACCATCGATGCGTTCTACCGCGCGAACATCCAGCTCACCGGGCGCGAAGCGCCATTTGATTTCTTCCACCCGCGGCGCCCAATCTACACGCACCCTCGCTTTCTGCCGGGCACGCACACGTATGACTGCCGAATCGATGCCTCAATCGTGGCCGAAGGCTGTTACCTGGATCATTGCGAAATCCGCGAGTCGGTGGTCGGCATCCGGACGCGTGTGGGAAGCGGTGCGCGCATCACGCGCTCTGTGCTTCTGGGCGCCGACTACTACGAGGAGGAGGTTGCCGCCACCACGGTGGCGCTCGGCATCGGACGAGACGTGGTGCTCGATCGAGTGATCGTGGACAAGAACGCGCGCATTGCCGACGGCGTCCGGCTGGTCAATGACGCCGGCGTCGATCACGCCGACGGCGACGGCTTCTACATCCGTAACGGCATCATCATCGTCCCGAAGGGGGCTCAGGTGCAGGCGGGAGTGACGGCGTAATCCGAGATTTCGGCATTTACCCTTTCAGCTCAGCCTTGACCCGTCGCCCGGTGTCCTGCGCAGCGAGCGTGTCGTACTGGTGCATGGCGCCTGTGCTTGTCGGGTGGCCGATGCGCTGATACAGGGCGATCAGGCCGGTTTCATCGCGAACCTCGGGTGATTCCGCGACTTCGAGCGCATGTCGCAATTCGTGTCCGACGAGCGCGATCATGTCGTTGGATTTCGGATGGCCGCTGACCTGGATCCGCAGGTATCGCGTGCCTTGAGGACCCGCCGCCAGCAGCAATCGGCCCACAATCGTCGACGGCAGCACGCGACCGGTCTCGATGTAGACGATCACGTCACTCCTGTTCAGCGCAAGCACGAGATGCGCGAACGTGCCCGAACGTCGCAGTCCCGACGTAATCACGTCGGCCATCGCCTTGTCAGCGGCGCGAACGTGCCGATCGGCGGCGTCCATCACCGCGCGCGCTTCCGCCTCCGTCATCGCCGCGAATTCGCTCGCGGAATTGGCCGGCCGCGTAACCACCAGAATCAGCGCACACGCGAGAACGCCTGAGAGAACTCGCATCGGGACCTCCGCATGACGGGGCCCTCATCCTGGATTGGAACGAGATGCCGGCCTCCACTCCGGCATCTCGGCCAACTTAGACGGTGGATATCGAAGACTGGTTTAGAGTTGTGCGGTTGCGGGACGTCTGGACGCGATCAGGGACAGGCGGCGGGTTGAACCGCTCGTTTCAGCCGATTTCGCGGAGCATCCGCGGGGTCACGAACCATCGCAACTGGCCGATCCCCTTGGGCGGAAACACCTCGAAATCGATCCGGCAGATCGCACCCTTCTTGAATTCAAGCGGCATGCGGGCGCCAATCAGACGCCCGGCGAGTTCGCCGATGTTCGGCTCGTGACCGACCAGCGCAATGCGTCCTTTGCGCATGTGTTTGGCGAGCTCCTGGACGACGGCCGTGGAGGTGCCGGCCGGAGCGAGCGCGTCGCTCTGCGATACCGACGGCTTCGATTTCAACGACTCGGCAAAGATGTCGGCGGTTTGCTTGGTGCGCACGAGCGGGCTTGTGATGATGTGATCGATCGCAACACCGATGGCGTCGAGCGCTTTCGCTTCTTTCCGCAACCGTGAGATGCCGCCGTTGGTCAGCGGCCGCTTCGAGTCGTCGGGAAAGTCTTCGCCGCGCTCGGCCGCGACCCCGTGTCGAATCAGGTAGAGCTCCAGCGTCGCCACGTTCAGCGATCTCCTGCAGCGGCCGACGCAACGGCGGGCCGCGAAAGCGTCATTTTGATCGAGCGCGCGCGACGGGACGGATGGGCCAGCTGCGGCACGATCACCTTTCGCACGGCGATCGCCGCCTCGCGCAAGATCCCGGCGGAGGCGACGTAGCGGCCGTGCAGGAGGCGGCACTGATCCTCGATCTGTCGCGCGAGGTTCTCGAGGGCCGCACGCGACTGTAGACGTCCCGTGCGCGGCTCGGCCTGCACGGCGGCCACGTGCGTCTGCAGGACCTGCAGATCGTGCAGCTTGCCCAGCAATTCCTGGGCGCGCTTGATCGTGCGCACGTGCGGAGCCGCCTGCGTCAGGCCACTGCCGACGGCGAGTTCCAAACCATAGCGGACTTTTTTCGCCGCGATCCGCACAGCGTGCAGGCGCTCAGGCGCGTACATCTGACCCGCCTCATTCATCGCCAGCGTGAGACGACGCGATCGCCGGAGCAGCCGGGCGGCCAGCGCCTTTCGCCAGGGTTCAGACGTCGCTTCATCGAGCGCGGCACCGACCGATGCCAGTCGCCGATCCAGCTTCTCGACGTTCACGTCTTCGAGCCGCTCGATCATCGTCTTACGCTTCGCGTCGCGCTCCTTCATCACGCGCGCTCGGACATCTTCGACGGCGTCGCGTGACACATAGGGCGATCGAGCCAGCTCATCTAGAAGCTGAACCGTGACATCGAGCTCGCGAACGCTGCCCAGTGCGCGGGTCAACCGGCGGATCTTTCGCCGCGCCTTGCCGGCCTTACTGCCCGAGAGACCCGTCGCGAGCACGGGGACCGCCTCGCGGAGACGACGCGACGTGACTCGCGCCTGGTGAACGCCGAGATCGTCGCCCGCAACAGCCTGCGGCAGGTGACGTTTCAGGGCTCGCGAAAGCCGCTGAAGTAGCACGGTCGTTACACGGGGAGCGCGAGTGTTCATGGTAGGATGACGACCAATCGACCTTTCATTTGCTGCCGAGTCCGCAAGTATATATCCGCCGTGTGACAAGCAAGAGCCGGACCGGCTGAGTTACCCGCCGCTGCATGCGCATTGCCGCCATCGACATCGGAACCAACTCGATCCACATGATCGTGGTCAAGGTCCGTCCCGACCTGTCCTTCGAAGTTATTGACCGGGAAAAGGATATGGTCCGACTCGGAGCCGGCGGGCTGGACGGCAGAAACCTGACGGACTCAGCCATGGCTGCCGCCATGCAGACGCTCGCCAAATTCAAGCGGCTGGCTGTGTCGAATAAGGTTGACGAGATTATCGCGTCGGCGACCAGTGCCACCCGGGAAGCCGAGAACGGCGGCGACTTCATTGCCGAGGTTGGGCGACAAACGGGTATCCGGATCAAGGTTATTTCCGGCACCGAGGAAGCCCGCCTGATTCATTTGGCAGCCGGCTACGGGGTCGACGTTGGAGGCAGCACCGCCGTCGTCATTGACATCGGCGGCGGAAGCGTCGAAGTGACCCTCGGCACCGCAACGCACCTGACGCTTGGCAAGAGTTTCAAGGCGGGTGTCATCCGTCTCACTGAGCGGTTCGTCAAGACCGATCCCCTCTCCTCGCACGATGAACGGCGACTCGTCAAACATCTCAACAAGGAGATGGGCGCGTATCTCGAGCAGATCTCGCAAGCGGGCTTCGATCGCGTGATCGGCACCTCAGGCACTATTCTCAGTCTCGGTGCGCTCGCGATTGCGGAGGAGAAAGGCTCGCCACCGCAGGACATCAGAAACCAGCGCGTCAGTGCGAAGGCCATTCATCGGCTGCGCAAGCGGCTCGTGGAAGCGGACATCGAAGAGCGGCTCAGGATGCCCGGCATGGATCCGCGACGAGCCGACCTGAGCGTCGGTGGATCGGTTCTGCTCGACACCATTCTCCGGGGGCTGGGCACCGAGCACCTGACGCTTTGCGATCTCGCGCTGCGTGAAGGGCTCGTGCTCGACTACATTCACCGCAACAGTGCGCGAATCCGCAAGGTCGAGCGCTATCCCGATGTTCGCCGCCGCAGCATCGTTGAGTTGGGAGAACGCTGCGGGTACTGGTCGGAACATGCCCAGCAGGTGGCACGACTGGCGCTCAGCATCTTCGATCAGACCCGGAGCGTGCACGGCCTGAGCGATCGTGAACGCGAGTGGCTGGAATATGCGGCGCTGCTGCACGATATCGGCGTCCACATCAGCTACGACCGCCATCATCGTCATTCGTATTACTTGATCAAGAATGGAGATCTGCGGGGCTTCGATCCGCAGGAAATCGAGGTCATTGCGCTCATCGCGCGATACCATCGCCAGGCAACACCGAAGAAGTCCCACGAGGGATTCGGAGATCTCAATGGCGCTCTTCGCGCGACGGTTCGGGTGCTTTCAGCGATTGTGAGGCTGGCCGAAGGACTCGATCGCAGCCACGCACAGGCGCTTGCCGGCATCGATTTGTTCCCGCGGGGCGATGATTATCTCGCCAGGCTGCGGGCGAACGGCGACGCGGAACTCGAACTGTGGGCCGCGCATCGACACGTCGCACCGCTGGAACAGGCACTGGCGCTGCCGATTCGTTTTGAAGTCTCAGGCGCGTACAAGGATCAACCATCACATGCTGAACAACCTGACGACGCCGCACGATTACCCGGGAAAGCTGTTCGTGGTCGAGGGAATCGACGGGTCAGGAAAAACCACGCAGCTCGCTCTGCTCGCAAAATGGCTTAGCGCGGCGGGTCATTCTGTCCTTCTCACAGAATGGAACTCGTCGGCGCTGGTGAAGGCGGCGACAAAGACGGGGAAGAAGAAGAATTCCCTGACGCCGATGACCTTCAGCCTGCTGCATGCGACCGACTTCGCTGACCGTCTGCTCTACAACATCGTTCCACCGCTCAAGGCCGGCATGATCGTGCTCGCCGATCGATACGCGTATACCGCATTCGCGCGTGACGCCGCACGCGGCGTCGATCGTCGCTGGGTTCGCGAACTTTACAGCTTCGCAGTAAAGCCGGATCTCGCGGTTTACTTCAAGGTGCCAATCGAAGTGTCGACTGACCGGCTCATGGCCCGGCGCGTGAAGTTGAAGTTCTACGAGGCCGGAATGGACATGGGGTGGAGTCCGAACGCGCTTGAGAGCTTTCGCATCTTTCAAGGCAAGGTGCTCGACGAGTACGACCGGCTCGTCGAGGAGTTCGGCTTGAGCGTCGTCAATGCGGTCGGGAGCATTACCGAACAACAGCGGACGTTCCGCAAGCTGGTGTCGCAGCACCTGGCGATTGAGGAAACCGATGAACAGCTTGACGAACAGCTCGCCTGACACTGAAAACCTGATTCGCCCGGGCAGTTACTACGGCAACGGTATCCCCTACCTGCCGATTGACGGTTACCCCGGGAAGATCATCGCGATCGAAGGAACCGACGGCGTCGGTCGTTCGACCCAGATCCATCTCCTGCGCGAATGGCTGGAGGTGCAGGGGTACGGTGTCATCGAAACCGGATGGACGCGATCTGAGCTGATGCAGCCGACGATCGAACTCGCGAAAGCGAGCAATACGCTCAACAAGCTGACCTTCGTACTTTTGTACGCGACGGACTTCGCGGACCGGCTCGAAAAGGAAATCATTCCCGCGCTCAAGGCGGGTTTCATCGTCCTCTCAGACCGCTACATCTTCACCGCGATGGCGCGCGCCGGTGTGCGCGGCGTCGACAGGACGTGGATGCGCAACTTGTACGGATTCGCCATCGCTCCGCACCTGGTGTTTTATCTAAAAATCGACGAGAAGACCCTGATCCGGCGAGTCCTGCAGTCGCGCGGCATGGATTTCTGGGAATCGGGGATGGACATGAAGCTCGGCGACGATATCTACGAGAGTTTCCGCGCCTATCAGCGATCGCTCCTGCGGGAATACACCTCCATGGCCGATGAGTTCGGGTTCCGCGTGCTTGACGCGAAACGGAAAATCGACGTCATCCAGGACGAACTGCGACGGCAGATCGGGGCGTTTCTCGCCGATTCGGACGCGGCAACGCAGCCCGCGAGTTCCTGACGGCATCGGCTCAGGAAGTTTCCGTTTACACGAAATTTACAACCAGGAAATTCCGGTGAAACGGCCGGCCGATACTCTTAAGTGTCGGCATGTCTCCTGTGCACTCACCTATCCCGCAGGTCTCGGTCAAGCCTGCGGACGTCGCCAAAACGGCGGATCTTCCCCCACAGATCGATGTTCGCAAGCTGAATTTCTACTACGGCGCGAAGCGAGCGCTGGAGGACATTACGCTCGGCATCCAGCCGAACCTGGTGACGGCATTCATCGGGCCGTCAGGGTGCGGCAAGAGCACGTTCCTGCGGACACTCAACCGTATGAACGACATCATCGCCGGTGCCCGGGTCGAAGGAAGTGTCGTCATTGACGGCACGGACATCTACGGTTCGTCGACTGATGTGGTGGCCCTCCGCCGGCGGGTCGGCATGGTCTTTCAGAAATCCAATCCGTTCCCGAAAACGATTTTCGACAACGTCGCCTACGGACTTCGCATCAATGGCCTGGCGACCAGTCGCGCAGCACTCCAGGGGCGCGTCGAGGAAAGCCTGAAAGCGGCGGCCCTCTGGGACGAAGTCAAGGACAGGCTGCACGACTCGGCACTGGCCTTGTCGGGGGGCCAGCAGCAGCGCCTGTGTATTGCGCGGGCGCTGGCCATTCAGCCGGAGATCCTGCTGATGGACGAACCGGCATCCGCCCTCGATCCGATCGCGACGCAACGGATCGAAGAGCTGGTGTATCAGTTGAAATCGACGTATACCATCGTGATCGTGACCCATAACATGCAGCAGGCAGCACGAGTGTCCGATCGAACGGCGTTTTTCTGGCTGGGAAAACTCGTCGAGTACGCGCCAACGGAACGCATATTCACAAATCCGGCAGAGAAGCTGACCGAAGATTACGTGACAGGGCGATTTGGATAATGACGCCGGGGTCTGAAGGCCCCGGCCTACACGTTCAGGCGCCAGGACCACGGCATCCCGAGCGTGTCGAGGGACGCACAACGGATCCTGGACACCAGATGCCGGCAAGCAGTGGTGCTCTTACGTATGTCAGAAACGACCACGCGACACTTTCAGTCCGACCTCGAGCAGCTCAAGACACGACTGCTCGAGATGGGCGGTCTTGCCGAGGATCGCGTGCGAACCGCGGTCGACGGCCTGGTTCGGCGCGACATGGATGCGATCGCTCGTGTCATCGACGGCGACCGCCCGATCAATCAGCTGCACATCGAAATCGATAACCGCTGTTTTACTCTTTTGGCGCTTCATCAACCCATGGCGGTGGATCTGCGCGCCATCGTGTCGGCGGTCAAGATCAACACCGATCTCGAACGTGTCGGCGACCTGGCGATCAACATTGCCGAGGCCGTCGCCCGCTACATGCGACACGCTCCGGTGAAGGAGCTGACCGACATTCCTCGGATGGCGTCGCTCGCACAATCCATGCTTCGGGATGCGCTGGACGCATACGTGCGGCGCGACACGGCGCTCGCGCAGCGAGTGCTCGACGCCGACGACGAACTCGACGCATTGAAGACACAGGTCTTCCGCGAACTGCTCGATTTCATGTTGAAGGATCCTGCGACGATCGAGCCGGCGCTCGACTTGATTCTGATCTCACGCCATCTTGAACGAATCGGCGACCACGCCACGAATATCGCCGAGGACGTGATCTTCATGGTTTTGGCCAAAGACGTGCGGCATCACACTAATGAATCCTGATTCCGGACGCGCCGGCTAAATCAGCTTGCCCGATATTCCTCAGATACAATAGACAGGTTGCACATGGTGCAGCCACAATCGGTGTGCGCGTACTGCCGCCGGCGGCCGGTCGACCCCGCATGGCGGCCGTTCTGCAGCGAGCGCTGCAAGCTCGCCGATCTCGGCCGCTGGATCTCGGGTGACTACCGGGTTCCGGGCCCCCCGCTGCCTGTTGACGACGAAAACACTGAGTAACATGGCCGACACGCTGAGCATTACCGACAACCGAACCGGCAAGACTTACGAGATTCCGATCCAGGACAACACCATTCGTGCGATGGATCTGCGCCAGATCAAGGTCAACCCGGACGAATTCGGGATGATGACCTACGACCCGGCGTTCATGAACACGGCAGCGTGTCGCAGCAAGATCACCTTCATCGACGGCGACCGCGGCATCTTGATGTACCGCGGCTACCCAATCGAGCAACTCGCTGAACACAGCGACTATCTCGAGACGGCGTACTTGCTGCTCTTCGGAGAACTGCCGACGGTCGCGCAATTCGAGCAGTGGACGCAGCAAATCACGCGACACACGATGCTCCACGAGAACATCAAGAAGTTTCTCGAGGGGTTTCGCTACGACGCCCACCCAATGGGCATGTTCCTCAGCGCCGTCGGCGCGCTCTCGACGTTCTATCCCGACGCCAAGAACATCTTCGATCCGGCATCACGACGACTGCAGACGATTCGGCTCATCGCCAAGGTGCCGAGCATCGCCGCCTACGTGTTCCGCCACACGATTGGCCGGCCCTACGTGCTCCCGGATAACGAGCTGAGTTTTGCCGGTAATTTTCTCAACATGCTGTTCAGGATGACCGAGCCGCGATACAAATCACACCCGGTTCTCGAGCGAGCGCTCGACGTCCTGTTCATCCTGCATGCCGATCACGAACAAAATTGCAGCACCCACGCCATGCGCGGCATTGGCAGCTCGCATGCCGATCCGTACTCGTCACTGGCCGGCGCGGCGGCAGCACTCTATGGTCCGCTGCACGGCGGCGCGAACGAAGCCGTGCTCAGGATGCTGACCGAGATCGGATCGCTCGACAAAGTCCCGGCATTCATCAAGCGGGTCAAGGCGGGCGAAGGACGGCTGATGGGGTTCGGTCACCGCGTCTACAAGTCGTACGATCCGCGAGCCACGATCATCAAACGGATTGCGGACCTGGTCTTCGAGGTGACCGGTCGCAATCCGCTTCTGAACATCGCGCTGGAACTCGAACGGATCGCGCTGTCCGACGACTACTTCATCTCGCGGAAGCTCTACCCGAACGTCGACTTCTATTCGGGCCTGATCTACCAGGCAATGGGGTTCCCGGTGTCGATCTTCCCCGTCTTGTTTGCCATCCCGCGGACCGCCGGATGGATCGCGCAGTGGGAAGAGTTGCTGACCGACCCCGAGCAGAAAATCGCCAGGCCGAGACAGATCTATTCGGGGCCACCGAAACGCGACTACGTGAGCCGGGAGAAGAGACGCTGATCGGTGTCGGTCATGGCCAAGCACTGCAGCGCGATCGCCTCACTGATTGTCTCTCTGGCGTGTCTCGGCACGCTACAGTCCACGCCTGCAAAATTCAACGGGCAACGCGCGATCGAAGACATCCGTAAGCTGGTCGCCATTGGACCGAGGGTCGCGGGCACGCCGGGCGCGCAGTCGGCGCGCGATTACATTCGCAAAGAGCTCGAGGCTGTCGGGGTCACGGTAGAGGAACAACCGTTCGAGGCCACGACGCCGAATGGCCGCGTGAAGATGGTGAACCTGCGAGCGACGTTCGCGGCCGGCAGCGCCACGAGCTCGACGGAACGCCTCGTCATCGGCGGCCATTACGACACGAAACTGTTCAAGGAATTCGCGTTCGTCGGTGCCAACGACGGCGGCTCGAGCGCGGCATTCCTCATTGAACTCGGGCGAGCGTTGAAGGGGCGAACCAATCGTGTGCCGATCGAACTCTTGTTCCTCGATGGCGAAGAGGCCGTCGGCGAATGGCAGGGCACCGATCACACCTATGGCAGCCGTTACTACGTCGAAGCCGCGCGGCAAAGCGGCACCCTCGGCAGTATCCGTGCGTTCGTCCTCGTCGACATGATTGGCGACCGCAATCTCGTCATCAAGCGAGAAGCGAACTCGACACCGGCGCTGACCGAGGCGATCTGGGCGGCGGCAAAAAAGCTCAACCGCCGGGAGTTCGTCGCCGAGATTACGCCGATCGAGGACGATCACATCGAGTTCCTCGCCGCCGGCGTTCCCTCAGTCGACATCATCGATCTCGAATACCCCGACCTAACGTCACGTTTCTGGCACACGCAGTACGACACGATCGAGAACGTCGCCGCTTCCAGTCTGCAAGCCGTCGGGGACGTCCTGCTCGCTGCGCTGCCCGCACTCGAAACGATCGATGCGCGGCGCGGACGCTGATTCTCAATCGACGCCGTTCACCGTCACACG
>DATJKH010000202.1:0-9210 GCA_035491715.1 Vicinamibacterales bacterium
CCGTGATCGGATATGCGGGCAATATCGTCCGCGGCGTCGGTGCCGCGCTGGTTCCCGGCGAGACGCCGCTGGCGCCTCGGCTGAGGGTGGAGCCGCGCATCTGGTACAACCCCGAACTTCGCAGCACGCTGTTCCTGGTGCCGGGGCTCATCGCCTACATCCTGATGATTACCGCCGTCATCTCCACGGCACTGTCAATCGTCCGCGAGAAGGAAAGCGGCACGATGGAGCAGGTCCGGATGGCGCCGATCGACACGTTCTCGTTCGTGATCGGCAAGAGCATCCCGTACTTCTTCATCTCGCTGGCGTCGGCCGCGCTCATCATCCTCGCCGCGATGACGCTGTTCGGCCTGCCGATGCGCGGCAGCTGGCTCTCGCTGCTGGTTGCCCTGTCTCTGTTTCTGATCGGAGCTTTGGCAACGGGGATTCTGATCTCGACGGTCGCCGACACGCAACAGCTCGCGTTTCAACTGGCGTTGCTCATTTCGTTTTTGCCAACGATCATGCTGTCCGGCTTCATCTTTCCCATTAACAGCATGCCGCGGGCGCTGCAGATCGTGACGCACGTGGTTCCGGCACGATATTTTCTCATCGCGCTGCGCGGAATCGTCCTCAAGGGCACCGCACTCGGTCCGCTGCTGCCGCAGCTGGCCGCGCTGACGGTGTACGCCGCTGCGATGCTCGGCCTGGCGTCGCTGCGTCTTGCACGAGAGCGAGTCTGACGTGCAACGGCTGCGCTTTCTCATCTGGAAGGAATTCCTCGAGCTTCGCAAGGATCCGAAGCTGTTCGGCGTCGTCATCATCGCGCCAATCGTGCAGTTGACGATGCTCGGATATGCGGCGACGACCGACGTTCGCGACGTGCCCGTAGTGGTCGCTGACGGCGATCGATCGCCCGCGAGCCGTGAACTGATTGCGCGCTTCGACGGTTCGCGCAACTTCTCGATCGCCGGCGTGGTATCGACGACGCCGGAGGTAGAACCGTATCTGGAACTGGGCAACGCGTGGCTGGCACTGTCGATCCCTGCCGGCTACGGCGCGGATGTGACGGCCGGCGCGCCGGTGAGACTCCAGCTCATTGCCGACGGCAGTGATTCCAACTCGACGACGGTCGCGCTCGGCTATGCCACGACCGTTATTGGCGCGTATGCGCAGGAAATTGTGGAAGAACGTCTCGCCCGGGATCCGTCGACCGCTCTCGTTGTTCAGCCTGGTGGCATCGAGCCGCGGATTCGCATCTGGTTCAATCCGCAGCTCGAGAGCCGTCACTTCATGATTCCCGGCGTACTGGCGCTCGTGCTGCTCGTTGTCACCGCGAATCTCGCGTCGATGGCGATCGTGCGCGAAAAGGAACTCGGCACACTCGAACAGCTCAACGTCACACCGCTCCGCCGGTGGGAATTGATCGTCGGAAAGCTCCTTCCTTACGGAGCGATCGCGATGATCGATGTCGTGCTTGTCGTTGCGGTGGCCGTGTTCTGGTTCGAGGTGCCGCTGCGCGGCAGTTTCCTGCTGCTGTTTGGCATGAGCCTGCTCTATGTGTTGTGCACGCTTGCGCTCGGCCTGTTCATTTCCACGATCTCGGACACTCAGCAGCAGGCGATGATGACGGCGACGTTCTTTTTCCTGACTCCGATGATTTACTTGTCGGGGTTCATCTTTCCAATCGAAAACATGCCGGCAGTGATTCAGGTATTCACCTACCTGATCCCGTTGCGGTATTTCCTGATTATCGTGCGGGGAATATTTCTGAAAGGGATTGGGCTCGATCTGTTATGGCCCCAGGCGGCAGCGCTTGCCGCCTGGGGTTTGATCGTGCTGTCGCTTGCGGTTTCGCGAAGCCGAAAGCGTGCGGCCTGATTCGGTGCTCTACAGATCGCGAACTACTTCTTCGGTCCGATCGTCAGCGTGTTGACCACTCGCTTGACGCCCTTTGTCGTCTTCGCGATCTCTTCCGCGCGAGCCTTTCCGGCCGCCGACACAACCGTGCCTTTCAACGTCACCACGTGGTCCTTCGTGTCGACGTTGATGTCGCTCCCCTTCAGGGTGTCTTCATTGACGAAGTCGGCGCTGACCTTCGACGTGATCCACGCGTCGTTGATCACCTCACCGGTCGTGGCAACCGCGTCCTTGGTCTTCTCGCCGGTCTTGGCGGCTGCATCCTTCGTCTTCTCAGCCCCCTTCACGGTCGCGTCCTTGGTCGCCTTGCCGGCGTCCTTCGTCGCGTCCTTGGTCGCCTTGGCGGCGTCCTTCGTCTTGGCCTCTGCCTTGTCGACTGTGCTCGGTCCCGTGCTTTCCACTTCGAGCTTGCTGTCCACGTCGGTCACACCCGAGACCTTGGCCAGCTCCTTGGCCCGATCTTTCTGCGCGTTGCTGTGAACAGTTCCGCTCAATGTCACGACGCCCTTGTCGACTGAGACAACGATGTTGTCTCCCTTCAGCGTCGCATCATTCTTCAACCGAGTTTCCACCCGACTCTTGATTGTGCTGTCGTCGACTTTCGCGGCCGTGCTCGTTTGCGCCGAAGCTGCCGGAGCAACCGTCAAGGCACCAAGTGCGAGCGCCGCAACCCAGGTTCGAAAGCTCATGCGTATTCCTCCTACGTATGAAAATCACTCGTGTCAATACAGGAGGACAGCAACAATCGCACCACCGGCGCGAGGGTGGAATTGGCCTCGACTCTCGGCGGTTCGCTAGCTCAGCAACGCAAAGGCTGTTGCGAAACCCTTCACTTCACAATGACGAACGACAGTCCGAGTTTCACCGCAGTGGCGTTCAATGTGCCGACTTCTTCGTCGATGAAGTTGCGTGTTTCACGCTCGAGTTCGGCCAGCTCTTTCTCTTGCACTTCCACCACCTGAACCATGCCGGTTGTCGGAGGTCCGTCCCCTTCGACCGCCCACATCTGCAGCGGCGCGAGGCGCGAATACAAGCGAGTGCCGCCGCGCATCGCGAGGATGTCGTAGACGACTTCCGCCGTCCGATTGTGCAGCTTGTCTTCCAACGCGTCTGCCTTGTGAACCACTTCGTCCGACGCTTTCAGCAGCTCAGTCACGCCTGATTCTTCTTTGCGCGGCTCGAGCGCCTTCGAGCGCGCCGTCAATTGCTCCTTGACCGAGCGAAGATCGTTGACGAGCGAGGTCAGCTTCGTCACGTCGTTGCGCACGCGCAGGGCGTGTGCCAGCTGTGCTTCGAGGTCAGCCTGGCTGACGCCGCCGCGAGGATCGGGCAGAATCTGGAGCGGCGTCGATTGTGATTTGCCGTCCACGGTGAGACGCACTGAGTACGGCCCCGGGACCGCACGAGGCCCCTCGAATGGATCGCCGGTATCGATCTTGGCCCCTTTGATCTTTGTTGCCCCTTCCCAGGCGAGATCCCAGGACGTGCGCTGCACGCCCGCGTCGGTCGCAAGCGCGGCCTTCTTGAGGTCTTCGGGATCCTCGTTATCACTGCTGCCATCTGGTTCTCGCGGAACGCTGCTGAGTTTTCGCACAACAGTGCCTTGCGCATCGAGGATTTCGATCTTCACTTCCCCCTTCGCTTTGTCTTTCAGGAAATAGGAAATCGACGCACCGTTCGGAGGGTTTGAAAACCCCGCAGCCTTCGCCCCGTACGCGTCACTGCTCAAGTGCCAACGAATCGGATCGGCCACCGGGAAGAGGTGAGCGGCGGTCGACGCAATTGCCGCGTTGAAGTCGCGTATGGGCCGAAGGTCGTCGAAGATCCAGAGCGATCGACCGTGAGTCGCGACGACGAGATCGTCATCTTTCACGACGAGGTCGTGCACCGCCACGGTCGGCAGGTTCAGCCTGAGATCGCGCCAGGTTTCACCGCCGTCGGTCGAAAACATCACGCCGCGTTCGGTGCCCAGATACAGTTGCCCTTTTTTCTTCGGATCTTCGCGCACGGCGTGAAGGTAGATGTCCTGCGGCAGCTTCGCATCGATTCGCTTCCACGTCTGGCCGTAGTCGGTGGTCTTGAAGAGATACGGATGCATGTTATCGAGGCGATGGGCGTCGACGACGACGTAGGCCATCGATGGATCGAACGGCGACGGCTCGATCATGCTGACCGTTCCCCACTCGGGCATGCCGGTCATGGCGGCAGTCACGTTGGTCCAGGTCTGGCCACTGTCACGGGTCACATGAACGAGCCCATCGTCGGTTCCCGCCCAGATCAGTCCCTTCTGCATCGGCGATTCAGCGAGGGCGAAGACGGTGCAGTAGGTTTCGACGCCGGTGTTGTCGCCGGTAATGGGTCCGCCCGACCATTTCTGCTTCGCCTTGTCGTTGCGTGTGAGATCCGGCGAAATCACATCCCAGCTTTGACCACCGTTGGTGGTGCGGAAGATCACCTGCGCGCCGTGATAGATCACTTTCGAATCGTGCGGCGACGCGGCGATCGGCGCCGTCCACTGGAAGCGATATTTCATGTCCTCTCCGCCGTGGCCGGACGGATTCTCCGGCCAGGCGCTGACATTGCGTGACTCGCCAGTGCGACGGTCGTATCGCGTAATGATGCCGAGATACTCTCCCGCGTAGACGATGTTTGGATCGCTCGCGTCGGAGACGACGTGGCCGGCCTCGCCGCCGCCGACGTCGTGCCAGTCAGATAAGGCGATGTTGCGACCGAACGTTTCGCTCGGCCCCTGCGCGGTGCCGAGATCCTGCATCGCGCCGGCGACGTGATACGGCGTCCGGTTGTCGACCGACACGTGATAGAACTGACCGAGCGGCAGCGGCGGTGCGAACCACGACTCGCCGCCGTTTGTCGAAATATCCACCCCGCCATCGTTGGCCGCGATCATGCGCTTCGGGTTTTTCGGGTCGATCCACACATCGTGATGGTCGCCGTGATGCAGGCCCTTGACGTACTGAATCGTCTTCCCGCCATCGATCGAATGGAGCATCGACACTTGCGGGAACCACACATCCTCGCGATTGGCGGGATTGACGGTCAGCGTTGAGTAATACCAGGCGCGCTGACGCAGCGCGCGCGCCGGACTCGCCAACTGCCAGGTTGCGCCTCCGTCGTCGGAACGAAACAGTCCGCCTTTCTCAGCCTCGATCAGCGCGTAGATGCGGCGGCTGTCTGACGGCGCGATCGCGATACCGATCTTCCCCCAGATGCCTTCAGGCAGGCCTTCGCCCTTGAGTTGTTTCCACGTATCACCGCCGTCGCGCGACACGTAAAGTCCGCTGCCAGGGCCGCCGCTGACGAGATCCCACGGCAGCCGCCGCGCCTGCCAGAAACCGGCAAAGATGACGAGTGGATTCGATGGATCCATTTCGACATCCGATGCTCCGGTGTGCTCGTCCTTCTTAAGAACCTGGGTCCAGGTTTTCCCGCCGTCCTTTGTGCGATATACACCACGATCGGCGTTCGGACCGAACGCGTGTCCCAGCACCGCCGCAAATGCGATATCAGGATTCTCCGGATGAACGACCATCTTGCCGATCTGGCCATCGTGGTTCCAGACGCGCGTCCACGTCTTACCGGCATCCGACGATTTGTAGATACCGTTGCCAGCCCCGACGTTGCCGCGAATGTTGGCTTCACCCGCTCCCACGTAGACGATGCTCGGATTGGAGGGTGCGATGGCGATCGATCCAATCGACGAGATTGGCTGATCGTCGAAGATCGATTTCCAGCTCGCGCCTGCGTCGGTCGATTTCCACACGCCGCCCGAGGCGGCAGCGAAGTAGTAGGTAGCCGGATCGCCCGGCACACCTGCCGCGCGCGAGACACGTCCGCCCGCTGCTGGTCCAATCGCTCGATACTTGAGTGCCTTGAATTCCTTAGGCGTCGTCCCCTGATTTTTGTCAGCGGTACTCTGGGTTGCCTGAGAAGTGGGTGTCTCCTGCGCAAGAACCGCCACGCCAAGCGCCGCGGTCAACGCGAGCGCGGTTGAAATCTTTCGGATCTCGAACATGCAGACCGTACCTCGGTGAGATTGATTCACATTGATCAATGTTCAATGTTCAATGGGGCTCGGCCAATGCGGAACATTAAACAGTTGCGGAAGCATTGGGGATAGGCGGGGAACAGTATATCGTGTGGCGTCATGCGTCCCGTGAGGGGCTTCGACCGCCCCGGCCTTCAGTGGCTCTTCATCGGTCTGGGGATCGTGCTCATTGGTGTTGCCGCAGCAGAGGGCGTTCGGCTGCAGCAGGCGCGGACCGAGATTGCGACGTTGCGCGCTGCCGATTTGAGTGCGCGGGCTGAGATTGAGAAGTTGAGCGCTGAAGCCGCTCGCGAGCGGGCGGCACGTGAAGCCTTCTCGCTTCAATTGGCGCGACAGCGCGGCGCCGCCGCGCCCATGGCGCAACCAACCTTGACGCTCTCTCCAGTAGTGAAGCGAGGTGCTCAACCCCCCGACCCCACAGTCGCAAAACCGCCAGATCATCAGCCGATCCAGTTGCGGCTTCTCCTTCCAGGCCGCACCGAACCACAGGACGCGCGTTACGCGATCATCATTCGCTCCTGGAGCGGCGGCGACACCGTGTGGACACGCACCGGTCTGGCGATGACGACCGTAGATAACAAGCGGATGGTGACGAGTTTCATCACCGGCGACGTCTTCGCACCGGGCGCCTACGAGGTCACGCTGACGCTCCTCGTCGCTGGTAGCGGTCCGGCCGACGTCGCGTCGTACGAAGTCGCTATTCGGCCCTAGGGGCCATTCGTCCCTGGCTGGTGGCGGTTCGTCCCAGACTGGACGTCTTCGACAAACTTCCCTGCTCCCCACAATCCTGTTCTGCGGTGTGCCACTCTGGCACACGGCGCTGCGTTCGAACGCTTTAATGCGTGCGGAGTGCGCACAGTGGCGCCGGTACGTCCCGTGCTGCGAGCAGTCCTCGACGATTCAATAGGTCATCCCAGGGTGTTCACATAGCGTGAGGAGTCGCACGTCATGAGGCGCATCGCGTGTTTCGCCATTGCCATCGTGTCGCTGAATGCTGTCGGTGCATTGGCGCAAGGACAGCAGTATGGAAGTGTGAGCGGACGCGTGGCGTCCCAGGAAAACGCACCGCTGCCCGGTGCAACCGTCACGGCAACGTCCGATGCGTTGCAGGGCACGCGCTCCGCGATCACTGACGTCAATGGTGTGTATTCGCTGCCGGGCCTCACGCCTGGTCAGTACCTCCTCAAATTCGAACTGAACGGGATGACGAGTGTCGAGCGTCGCGCGGTTGTCAGTCTCGGCACCGTGTCAGTCGTGGATCAGCAGCTCGCGATCGTGCCGGTCAAGGAATCGATCGAGGTCCGGGCGTCGACACCTTCGCCGGTGACATCGCGTGGGACGACGAACCTGGAAATGTCTCATCTCTCGAAGTTGCCGGTCGGGCGGACGCCGTTCTTGATGACCGAACTCACTCCCGGCGTGACCGACAACACGCCGAGCAACTCGCAAATCACCATCTCCGGCGCGTTTGCCTACGACAACGTGTTTCTGATGGACGGCGTCGACATCAACGACAACGTTCTCGGCACGGCAAATAATCTGTTCATCGAAGAAGCCATCCAGGAGACGCAGGTGCTGTCGTCGGCCGTTTCAGCCGAATACGGCCGATTCAGCGGCGGGGTCGTCAACATCATCACGCGCAGCGGTGGCAACGCGCTGTCCGGTGCGTTTCGTGTGAACCTGACGAACCCGGCGTGGAGCGCCGAGACGCCGTTTGAAGAATCGGCCGCCATCTCGAGAGCGAGCAAGTATTCGCCGACGTTCGAAGCGACGGCGGGCGGACCGTTGCGCCGTGATCGCGTGTGGTTCTTCGGTGCCGCGCGGGTCGAGCGAACGACGACGCAAAGTGCCTTCGCGCAGACGCGAATTCCTTACACCGCAACCAACGACAACACGCGGTACGAGGGAAAGCTGACAGCTACGGTTCATCCCGGTCACACCGTGCAGGGCACTCTTATCGACAACCACACGGATCTGCGCCAGCCTTCGCTTGGATCCAGCATCGATCCGGCGACGATGACGACGCCGTCGACACCCAACCGGATCGCGGCGGCGACGTGGCGCGGCGTGGTGCGACGGATGTTCGTCGAAGCGCAGTTCTCGCAGAAGACGTGGACGCTCGAGAACGCCGGCGGCACGAGTGCGGCGATCGTGGATTCACCCTTTCTGACCCGCGGCGTGTCCGGGATGCCGGCAAATCTTCAGTACAACGGACCGTACTTCGATTCCACCGATCCTGAAGAACGGAACAATCGGCAGTTCACGGCAAGCGTGTCGGAAACGTTTGCCTCGCGGAGGCTCGGGACGCACGAGTTGAAGACCGGATTCGAATCGTTCACCTCGACCCGCGTTGGCGGC
The DNA here is from genome assembly GCA_035491715.1 of Vicinamibacterales bacterium. GTDB lineage: Bacteria > Acidobacteriota > Vicinamibacteria > Vicinamibacterales > 2-12-FULL-66-21 > JALZOC01. Next base: position 8,324 of record DATJKH010000202.1, read on the forward strand.
AATTCCCAGAGCCTCAGCGGCTACGTCTTTCAGACCGACTACAAGGTGGGCTCCGATGGACGTCCGGAATTGGACGCCCACGGTCGCGTGATCCCGCGGTTCGTGCCAGGGACGTCGCGCCTGCAGACCTGGATGCCGCTTCGCGGATCGTCGATTGACGTGACGACGACTTCTGCGTTCGTCAACGATCGATGGACCGCTGGCTCCCGTTTCACGTTCGATCTGGGTGCTCGATACGAACGCGCGCGCAGCACGGCGACCGGCAACATTTCTGGCGCCGATGGCAGCACGATCGTGCCCCGTCTCGGCGCCGCCTACGATTTGACCGCCGACGGCCGGACCGTCGTTCACGCAACCTACGGCCACTACGCCGGCAAGCACAACGACGTGCAGTTCTCGCGCAACTCAAACGTCGGCAACGCCGATCGAATCACTGGCAACTACATCGGACCGGCGGGTGAGGGACGCGACTTTGCGGCCGGTTTCGATCCGGCGAATTATCAGACGTTCACTGGCACGTTCCCGACCGCCAATGTGTTCTTTGAAGATGGGCTGGAATCACCATTGACGCGCGAATTCACGCTCGGTGTGGCGCGGGAGCTTCGCGATCGCGGGTGGGCACGCGCGACCTACGTCAAACGGCACGCCACGAACTTCGTCGAAGATTTCATCACCATGGCAGAAGGGCAGACGGTCGTTTCGAAGAACGGCGTCAACCTCGGCGCGTTCGACAATGCCGTCTATCGAAATACGGACCTGCCGACGCGCGACTATGAGGCGCTGCAGTTCGAAAGCGCGTACCGCCCAACCGCCAGCCTGTCGGTGAATGGTCACTGGACTGTTCAACTGCAAAACGACGGTACGTTCGAAGGCGAGAGCTCCAGCGG
>DATJKH010000203.1:0-6698 GCA_035491715.1 Vicinamibacterales bacterium
ATCACAGGATTGCGCGTCACTGGCGTACCGCGGCTGGTGTCGGCACTGGGGGAACCCCAGCTCTCGCTCGGCGACCTGGCGCCGCAGCAGAATCAGCTACAGGTCGACTTCGTGGGCCTCGGCTTCGGGTCCGGTGAAGTCTTGCGCTATCAGTACCTGCTGGAGGGGGCCGACACGGACTGGAGCGCTCCAGACGAGCACCGCACAGTCACCTACGCCAGCCTTGCACCGGGTCGATACCGATTCACTGTCCGGGCGGTGAACTCGGACGGCATCGTCAGCGCACATCCTGCCGCGATCGACTTCAGGATCCTCTCCCCACTCTGGCTTCGCTGGTGGGCCTTGGCGCTCATCGCCTCCACCGCCGCGGCACTCTCGTACGGGGGGTACCGGTACCGCGTGGCACGGCTGCTGGAGTTGGTCCATATCCGGACTCGGATTGCTACTGATCTCCACGACGACGTGGGAGCCAATCTCACGCGGATCGCAGTCCTCGCCGAGGTCGCCAGCCACACGCACGACGTGGGGCCACTGGCCTCGATCGCGCGTATCGCCCGTGAATCGGTCAGCTCGATGAGCGACATCGTCTGGGCGATCAACCCGAAGCGCGACAGCCTCATCGATCTGACTCGCCGGATGCGGCAGCATGCTGACGAGCTGTTCACGCTGCGGGACATCGAGTTGCGGTTCTCCGCTCCCGGCGAGGCCGACAATCTCAGAATCGGCGTCGACATCCGGCGCGATCTTCTGTTGATCTTCAAGGAAGCCGTCAACAACGCGGCGCGCCACTCGCGATGCTCACTCGTGGAAATCGAGTTCCGGGTCGAATCGTCACGGCTCGTTCTCGAGATTATCGACAACGGCATCGGGTTCGATCCGAAAAGCGCTGCCGATGGGCAAGGGCTTGGGAGTATGCAGCGGCGCGCTCAGACGCTGCAGGGGTCGCTCGACATCACTTCCCGAAGCGGTGCCGGCACGACCGTACGGCTCGATGTGCCGATCTGACGGTCCTGCGGACCACAGCCGCGCGAATACGTAGGTGACACCATCGTGGTTACGGACTAGTCTTCGATGGTTCTGACTATGGCTATCAATCTCTTTCGGCGGCACTCCTGAGTGCCCATCCGCATCGTCATCATCGAAGACGTGCGCGAGGTACGCGAAGGCCTCAAAATGCTGATCGATGGCACCGGCGGCTTTCAATGTGCGGCCGATTTCCGGACGATGGAGGACGCGCTGGGAGGCATTAGCGGCACCAGGCCCGACGTCATCCTCACGGATATCGGGCTGCCCGGGATCGACGGCATCGAAGGCACGCGCCAGCTGCGCGAGCGTTTCCCCGACGTGCCGATCCTCGCGCTCACGGTGTACGACGATGATGTGAACGTGTTCAACGCGATCTGCGCGGGCGCGTCCGGGTACCTCCTGAAGAACACGCCGCCGGCGCGGTTGCTGGAGTCACTGAAGGAAGTGACGGATGGCGGCGCGCCGATGTCGCCGGAAATTGCCCGGCGCGTCATCACCCTCTTTCGAGAGTTCCGGCCGCCGGAGCGCGCGTCCTGCCATCTGACGCCACAGGAGACGGAGTTGCTCAAACTCATGGTCGAGGGGCACCACTACAAGACGGCGGCGCGCGAGATGGGCATCTCCACGAACACCGTCTCCTTCCACTTGCGACATATCTACGAAAAGTTGCAGGTCCACTCGAAGACAGAGGCCGTCGCGAAGGCTCTGCGTGAACGTCTCGTCTGAGACTTCACCATCAGAGCAAGCCACACCTGGAAGCCGGCAGCTGGACGCTGCAGTGCACCATTGAATCCTGGAACTGGCTGTCCCTACGTGTTTGCGTAGCTGGCGGCCGCCACGCTTCGCGTGTACGTTGTGACGCAGGTCGCGTCGACCCGGACTGAACCGGACCACCGATCGCGCGCAAGGAGATTCGTCATGACGAGAAAAGCAACAACAACACTGGCGGCATGCGTGGTGTTGCTCGGAACGGCCAATGAGGCACGGGCGGACTGTCAATACGTCCATGGCTCCATCGCGGAGACCAGGATTTCTCTAGGCACGGAACCGACCAGACTCCTGGGCACTGTGACTGGCGTGTTGAACGGCGCCGTCACGGTGACCTTGCTCAGCCTGCCGCCCAACGTCGTGAGGTCATTGGATATTTTCGTGACCAAGAGTGGCGATGTGTTGAGGGCAGAAGGATTGCCGACACGCACTGCCATTCCAGGCGCGCCTCCAGGAGAATTCACGTCACACGTGGACCTGGATATCAAAGGGGGATTCGGCAAGTACGAAGGAGCTTACGGCACGATGGAGTTCAATGGGCTGAGTCACACTGCCGCAGTCCCGCCAAACAGCGAAACCGTTTACAAAGGGACCGTGTGCGGTCCGAACATCAAAGCCGGCGACGGACACTGAACCTGTCGTTGGGCCGGGCGAAAGGGAAAGGTCGCGACGACCGCGGTAGGGGCAGCGGTGGCAAAAGCCGCATACGTCATCGCTGCGATTTCGGATACGTCTCCTTCATGTACAAGGCGAGAGCGAGGGCGATCGCCAGCGTCGCAAGCAGCGGTCGACTGGCGAACTGTACCAGCTGGAGCGATCGGGGTTCGATCCCGGCGTCGATCCCGAGGCCAATGCGCATCCCCGGTCTGCTGATCAGGATTCCGCCAACAATGAAGGTGATGCCATTGACGATGGCCGCTGACGTCCCGATCTGGCTCGGTTTCATCACGTCTGCCACCGTGCTGAACGCGAGCATGTTGCAGGCACTCGCGAAACCCAGCGTGAAGCACAGGAAGACGGCGAGACTGCGTCCGATACTTGGGAGGTAGACCAATGCGAGAAGGGAGGTCAATGTCATCGCGCTGCCGAGGATGAGCAGCAGTTTCCGGCTCCTGATACGGCTGGACCACGTCGGGAACACCAGATTGCCGGCAGCCTGGCCAAGCCAGAGCAACGACGACACAAACCCTGCGGTCGATTGGCTCAGTCCATGCGCCATCAGCACCTTGGGCATCCACACGACGCCCAGGGCGAGCATCACCCCGAACTGCGCCGCGCCGATGAACGATGCGATCCACACGTGGCCAATCGCCGCCACCTTCGCAATGTCGCCAATGACGGACGCAAAAAAGTCGCCGATGCCCTTGTTCATGCCTCCTTCCACTGGTGCGGGATTGCGAACGTAAATGGCACTGAGCGCCAGGATCACGACTCCGATGGCGCCGTAGATATTGAAGAGCGTCCGCCACGTGATCGAACCGAGCACGGCTTCGAAGATGTTCAGGGCGAACGCCGACGCGAGCGCCGACCCCATCGCCACCAACCCGAACATGAAACCGAATTTGGCCATGCCGAACCATTGGCCGCCGATATACCCAGCGCCCACGAACGCGGTACAGGAGCCAATTGCGACGATGACCTGCGACAGCAGCAACAGGCCGTAACTGCCGGCGTTGGCGAACATGAACACACCCACCGTCACCAGGGCGATTGACAGCGGCAGCACTTTTCGTGAGCCAAGCCGATCGAGCAGCGCACCGCCGAAAAACTGGCAGAGCGCAAAGGCCCACGTATAGACGGCGGCGATCGTGGCGACCTGGGACACCGACAGGCCGACGTCCTTCTGGACACCGGAGTTCACGACCGAGTAGCCGGTCTGAAAGCTGAACACGTAGATCACGAACACCACGGCCAGACTCCAGATCCACCAGGCCAACCCGCCGCCAAGACGTGTCACGGCCAACCCATCGCCAAGACGTGTCATGGCGTGCCGAGCTCCTTCGCGGCGCGGCGGATCGCTTCCGCGGTGGCCGGTGCATCCAACGGAACGGATTTGCCTGGAGCCAAGGTATGCAGGGCGTCGGCGATCGCAGCAAACACGGAAATCCCCAACATGAGCGGCGGTTCGCCAACCGCCTTGGAGCGGTAGATGGTGTTCTCGCTGTTGGTGTTACTGAACAGGCCGACGCGAAGGTCGGCCGGCACGTCGGACGAGCACGGGATCTTGTACGTCGATGGCGCATGGGTTAGCAGCCGGCCATCCTCGTGGAACACGAGTTCCTCGTTCGTCAGCCAACCCATGCCCTGGACGAAGGCACCCTCGATCTGGCCAAGATCAAGAGCCGGGTTGAGCGAGCGACCCACGTCGTGAAGGATGTCCGTTCGCAGGACCTTCATCTCGCCGGTCGTGACGTCGACGAGCACCTCGGCGCACGCCGCGCCGTACGCGAAGTAGTAGAAGGGCCGGCCGGTCGCCTTGTCGCGGTCCCAATGAATCTTCGGCGTGGCGTAAAAGCCAGTCGACGACAGTGAGATGCGTCCCTCCCAGGCCCTCCGCGCCGCCTCTGGAAATGGGATCGCACGGTTGCCAATGAAAACCTGATTCTCGCGAAACTGGATCTGGTCGGCAGGCACACCCGTTTGCGCTGCCGCGAACTCGATCATCCGCATCTTGATCGTGCGCGCCGCGGCCTGCGCGGCCATGCCGTTGAGGTCGGAGCCGGACGAAGCCGCGGTCGCCGACGCATTCGGCACCTTGTCGGTCACCGTGGCGGTAATCTGCACGCGATCGAGGTCGATCCCAAACTCCTCCGCGACCACCTGCGCGACCTTGGTGAACAGTCCCTGGCCCATCTCGGTGCCGCCGTGGTTCACGTGCACGGTGCCGTCGTTATAAAGGTGCACCAGCGCCCCGGCCTGGTTGAGCATGATGTTGGTGAACGAAATGCCGAACTTGACCGGCGTCAGCGCCAGGCCCCGCTTGAGGAACCTGCTGTCGGCGTTGAATGCCGCGACCTCGGCACGCCGCTGCCGGTAGTCGGATGTCTTCTCGAGGGTGTCTACCAACTCGTGAATGACGTTGTCGGTGACGCACATGCCGTACGGCGTCATGTCGCGCTCACCGTTGCCATAGAAGTTGCGCTTGCGGACATCGAGCGGATCGAGAGCCAGCGACCAGGCAATGGCGTCGATCACGCGTTCGATGGCGACCATGCCCTGCGGTCCGCCGAAGCCGCGAAAGGCGGTGTTGGACACCGTGTGCGTCTTCATCCGCTTCGACACGATCGTTGTCGCCGGCAGATAGTAGGCGTTGTCGGCGTGGTACATGGCGCGGTCGTTGATCGCGCTCGAGACATCGTTGGAATAGCCGCAGCGTGAGGCGAGCATGACTTCGTAGCCGCGAATCGCGCCGGTGTCGTCGAAAGCGACATCGTAGTTGGCGCGGAAATCGTGACGCTTGCCGGTCATGCACATGTCGTCGTCACGATCGAGTCTCACCTTGCAGGGACGACGGGTGAGCCACGCCGCGAGTGCTGCCAGTGACGCCCACTGTGCAGCCTGTGTCTCCTTGCCGCCGAATCCTCCGCCCATGCGCCGCGTTTCAACGATGACGGCCGCCTGCGGCAGCTTGAGCATTTTCGCGATGATCGCCTGGACCTCGCATGGATGCTGCGAGGACGAATGCACGAACATCGTGTCTTCGCGCGGGATGGCGAAGGCGATCTGACCCTCGAGATAGAAATGGTCCTGGCCGCCGATCAGCATCGTCCCGGACAGGCGGCGCGGACCCGCCGCGAGCGCTGCCGCACTGTCCCCTTTGCGGAACGTGTAGTCCGGCATGAGGCGGTGTTCCGCTGCGAGCGCCTGATCGACCGTGATGACGGCGGGCTCGGGCTCGATCTCGATCTCGGCCAGCTGCGCTGCCCGGCGTGCGGCGTCGCGCGTTTCTGCGACGACTGCGAACAGCACCTGGCCATGAAAGTCGACGATGCTCTCGGTCAGAATCGGATCGTCACCCCTGACCGGGCTGCAGTCATTTTTGCCCGGTATGTCCGCAGGGGTGATCACCCTCACCACACCCGCGGCGGCACGGACGGCGTCGAGTCCGAGGCGCTTGATACGCCCGTGTGCGGCTGCCGCGCCCCCCGGGGCCACGTGGAGCGTCCCCTCGGGCTCGCGGATATCGTCGATGAACACCGCCGTACCGCTGACTTGACGCGCAGCGGAGTCATGTATGGTCGGTACGCGTACGATGCGCGTTGGGGTTTCGACTTCGACGAGTGGATCAAGAACTGGCATCGGCTGTCTCCCTTATTCCGACGACCCGAGTCTGCGGCGTAGCGGTACCCCCGACCTCGACGAGCGCCTTGCGCAGCAGCGCCTGGGCGACATCGCCACGGTAAGCCGCGCTCGCCCGCTGATCGGTAATGGGTGTGAAGTCGCGCGTGAGCGCGCTCAATGCCGGCTGCCAGCTCGCTTCGTTCGCGAGGTCGGCGCCGGCCAGCGCCGCTTCGGCCAGTCGCGCCCGCTTCGGCGTTGCCGCCATGCCGCCGAAGGCGATCCGCGCCGCCGCGACGCGCGAGCCGTCGAGCGTGAACTTGAAGGCGCCCATCGCGGCCGAAATGTCCTGGTCGAACCGCTTCGAAATCTTGTAGCAGCGGAAGAGTTCTTTCGCTCTGAGCCTCGGCACCTCCACGCTCCGGACGAATTCACCTTCGGTGCGATCCTGCTTCCCATACGCGACGAAGAAGTCCTCCAGTGCCAGGTCGCGCTGCGCGTCGCCCTTTTGCAGTCTCAGCCTCGCTCCGAGCGCAATCAGCGCCGGCGGCGTGTCGCCGATCGGCGAGCCGTTGGCGATGTTGCCGCCGATCGTGCCGACGGTGCGGATCTGTTTGCCGGCGAAG
>DATJKH010000204.1:0-9280 GCA_035491715.1 Vicinamibacterales bacterium
GGAGAGCGTCCATGCCCGACTGCGCAAAATCATCAAGACCCGTGGCCATTTTCCGAATGACGAGGCGGCCACGAAACTGCTCTGGCTCGCGCTGCGCAATCTCACGCGCCGGTGGACAATGCCGGTTCGTCCGTGGCGCGACGCGATGACGCAGTTTGCGGTGTTGTATCAGGAGCGATTTGTTGTCCGGCCCACGTAAAATGCGGCGCATGGACGCTGCCGTGGCTATGGACGCCAAGACCGCGTCCCCAGCCACTTGGAAAACCGCACAGAACGCGGTTTCCCACAGCGCCCACCCGCATTCACGCCCTGCACACAAAAAATCTGACACTCCCAACAGCCACGGGTGAATTCTCGTGACCGACCGTCGGATAAACACGGACCAACATCCTTTATTCCGTGTTATTCCGTGTTAATCCGTGGTCCTTTTACTCGGTGTTATTCGGTGTTAATCCGTGGCTCTTTTACTCGCTGTTACTCGGTGTTAATCCGTGGCTCTTTTACTCGGTGTTATTCGGTGTTAATCCGTGGCTCTTTTACTCGGTGTTATTCGGTGTTAATCCGTGGCCCTTTTACTCGGTGTTATTCGGTGTTAATCCGTGGCCCTTTTAGTCGGTGTTATTCGGTGTTAATCCGTGGCCCGTGTTAGTCCGTGGCCACTACTGCGATCGCAGCGCCACTGTTGGATCGACGCGCGCGGCGCGCCACGCCGGAATCCAGCACGCCAGCAGCGCAATCGAGAGAAGCAGAATCACGACCCCGACGTAAGTGGCCGGATCGAACCGGGACGTGTTGAAAAGCAGCGTAGCCAGGCCGCGGCTGGCGAGCCAGCCGCCGGCGAGACCGATTCCGGCGCCGAGGAACGTCAGCGATAATCCTTGGCGCAGAATCAACGCGAGAATGCTGCCACGGGTCGCCCCCAGTGCTGAACGTACACCGATCTCGCGCGTACGCTCGGCAACGCTCGTCGCGAGGACCCCATAAATCCCAATTGCCGAGAGGAGCAACGCGACGGTGCTGAACGTCTGGAACAAGACCAACGCAAAGCGCCGTTCCGCCGCGGTCTCGGCAACGAGCGCATCCATCGTCGCCACGCGCATAACCGGTTGATCCTTGTCGACCGACCAGATCGCTTTTGTGATCGCGGGCGCGAGCGATGCCGAGCGATCGCGTGTGCGCACGACGAGCGACATTGGATTATCCGCAAAGGTCCACTGTTCGGGTGTTATATAGACTGCGTCGGTTCGGTCGGCCGAGAGCGACGTTTGCTTGACGTCGCCGACAACGCCGACGATCGTGTACCAGGGCGTTCCCTCGGCCCCCCCAATCCGAATGCGGCTGCCGAGCGGGTTGGCGGCCGCGAACTTCTTCGCCACCGATTCGCTGATCAGCGCCACCCGCGGCGCGGCGGCGGCGTCGCGTGATTCAAGTAACCGCCCTTGACGGAGAGGAATCCCGATCGCTTCCATGTAGCCGGGACTTACGGCGTAGCGATAGACCGGCACTCCTCCTTGCGCGTTGAGGTCTGGATTTTCGAACTGCACGCCGTACTCACTCACGTCGCCGCTCAGCGGCAATTGACTCGTGAACGCCGCGGCGCGGACCCCGGGCACGCGGCGAACGGCGTCGAGCGCGTGCGCAAAGAAACGGTCGGAGGCTGATTTGTCGAAACGCCTGCCCGACGTTTGAACCTGCATCGTCAAAAGGTTCGTGGACTCGAAGCCTGGTGAAATCGAGAACAATCGCTGCACGCTTCGCAGCAGCAGGCCGGCGCTGACGAGCAGGACGATCGCGAGCGCGACCTCAGCCACGACGAGCACGCGGCGAATCGTCTGATGATCGCCGGCGACGCGCGTCGACCCGAACTGAAGGCTCGATTGGAGGCGGGTTGCTGACGCTCTGAACGCGGGAATCACTCCGACGGCGACACCGACAAGCACCGTGATCGCGACGCCGAACATCAATGTCGTGTTGTCGACCTGAATCGAGCTCGCGCGTGGGAGCGCGGAGGGCGCAAGCGCGACGAACATTCGGACGCCGAATTCCGCCACGATCAGTCCCAGGCCACCGCCGAGCGTGGTCAACAACAGGCTTTCTGTGAGGAGATGACGGACCATCCGTCCGCGACCAGCACCAAGCGCCGCGCGGACCGCAAACTCGCCGCTTCGCTGAGCGCCGCGAGCGAGCATCAAATTCGTCACGTTGACCGACGCAATGATCAGCATCAACGCCACGGCGCCGAGGACAGCCAGAAGCGCCGGTCTGACCGCCGCCACGACGTCTTCCTTGAGAGGATTCACGACCAATCCCCGTCCGAGGGCAGCCCATGGTGGCCGCGTGAACTCCGGCAGAGCAGTGCGTGCAATCGCATCGAGTTCGTTCACGGCTTGCCCGACACCTGCCTCGGAGCGCACGCGCGCGATCATCCGCAAGTGATGTCCCCATTCGCGGCCGTTTGACGGGACAGCCGGGTTGTATTGAAGCGTCGTCCAGAGTTCGGCCGTCGGGCTGAGCACATTCTCGAACTGCGCCGGCATGACGCCGATCACCGTAAAGTGATCGTCATCGAGTGTGATGTCGCGGCCGATGAGGGTTCGATCGCGATCGAATCGCCTCTGCCACAACCTGTCGCTGAGGATCACGACCTTGGCGCCGTTCGGCAGATCTTCGGCCGGCGTAAAGTTGCGGCCCAGGGCCGGAAAGGTGGCGAGCACGTTGAAGTAGCCGGCGGTGAGGCGCTGGCCGTCGAGACGTTCGGGCTGGTCGGAACCGGTCACCGTGGGCTGCCACGGCTTCATCACCGCGATTGAATCGAGCGTTCGACTCCGCTGCGCGACTTCGCGATACGTCCCGAACGTGACATCGAGGTGCGAACCGTCGACGCCGTAATCCCAGATGGCCAGAATCCGGTCTGGCTGCGGATAGGGAATTGGTTCGAACAGAATCGGATTCACCGCGCTGAAGATCGCGGTGCTGGCTCCAATGCCAACAGCGAGGGTCAGCGCGCACAACGCAGTGAAACCGGGGGCGCGGCGCAGACGCCGCATCGCGTGCCGAAGATCAGAGGCCGATACATTCACGACGTTATTCCAGACGCCCGTGCGCATTGGTTCCCCCTGGCAGCGAGATTTAGTCCCCTAAATCGCAACGGAACAATAGAATGACTCGCGCTGAATGTCACGATGAATGGGACGAAGGTGAGGGCCATGAGAGCAGTCGCCGTAACGTCAGCCGTAGTCGCATTCGCTCTCTGTGCGAGCGCGATTCAAGGAAAGAGCTTTGGGTCCGCTCCGACCAATTCACAAGCTGCATCCGGCTGGCGCGACACGTTCGACGTCCATAAAAGCAACCTTCTTCCCACCGGCACGAATCCCTACATCACCATGCAGCCGGGGCGTGTACTGAAGCTGAAGCACGGCAAGGACACGCTGACGGTCACGATTCTTCGCGAAACACAACAGATCGACGGGGTCACCGCGGGAATTCTCGAGGAACGCGAAACGAAGAACGGCAAGCTCGTCGAGGTTTCCCGCAACTTCATGGCCACCGACAGAGACACCGGCGACGTTTATTACCTCGGTGAAGATGTCGATAACTACAAGAACGGCAAGGTCGTCAATCACGAGAGCGCGTGGCGTGCGGGTGTCGCGGGCGCGAGACTCGGCTTGATGATTCCGGCCAAGCCGATGGTCGGCCAGAAGTTCTATCAGGAGATCGCGCCAAAGGTCGCCATGGACCGGGTCGAGGTTGTTTCGATCGACGAGACGGTCAAGACACCTGCGGGGGTTTTCGAGCACTGTGTGCATCTGCGCGAGACCACGCCACTCGAGCGCGACGTGAGTCACAAGTACTACGCGCCCGGCATCGGGATTATCAAGGACGATGAGTTTGAACTAGCTGAACGGTAGCATCCCAAACCGATCGTTGTGGTGAGCGTTGCTATCCGGTCAGCTATTCGCCGCGCGGAGTCGATAGAACTGGCTGGCACCGGCTCAAAGCGGCGTGAGCGTGAAGGCGCGTCCGGGATATACGCGATGAATACCAGCAACAGATCATTCTTCGGCAACTTTTCGACGCATCCCTCCGTCTGACCCCGCATGACTTCTTTGCTGCTCGATCTTCGCCACGCCGGACGCGTACTGATCAAGAACGCAACCGCGACAATTGTCGCCGTGTTCACTCTTGCGCTCGCCATCGGCGCCACGACGGCGATCTTCACCGTCGTATACGGCGTGCTGTTACGGCCACTGCCGTATCCAGCCCCTGATCGCCTCATGGCCGTCTGGGAAGTGAACCATCGAGGCAACTATTCCGCTCTGTCCGAGCCGAACTTCAGCGACTTCCGCGATCGCAATCGATCATTCGTCGGCATGGCCAGGTTCCGCGGCGGCATCCGTTCAGTGACAGCGATGGGAGAGCCAACCCGCACGGTCATGGCGATGGTGAGCAAGGATTTCTTCAAGGTCATCGGGACCGAGCCGTCAATCGGCCGCAGCTTCAGCGCCGATGAGGCACGGCTTGGCGGGGCGCCCGTGGTAGTTGTCAGCCACCGATATTGGATGCGATCGCTTGGCTCGTCAGCGGGCCTGTCGACTCTGCACTTGCGCATTGAGGGTCGCGACTACAGCGTGATCGGTGTCATGCCTGAAGAGTTCCAATTCCCGGCAAAAGTCGACCTGTGGACGCCAGTGGAAGTCATTCCCGCGCGGACCAGCCGAACGGCGCACAACTGGCACGCCGTCGCGCGTCTCCGCGACGATGTCACCATCGCCCAGGCGGCGAGCGACATCGGCGTCATCGCCAAAGACATCATCCATCAGTCATCGGAGCAGGGGGACTACCTGATGGCGGATGCCACCGTCGTGCCTTTGCAATCGTCGCTGACGCGACGCGTGGGATCGACGCTCTATGTGCTTCTCGGCGCGGTCTTCTTCCTTCTTCTCATCGCGTGCGCGAACGTGACGAATCTGCTCCTCGCCCAGGCCGCCGCGCGGCAGCGAGAACTGGCAATCCGTCATGCGCTCGGCGCAGGGCAACGCCGGCTGGTGCGTCAGTTCGTGACCGAGGCTCTCGTGCTCCTGACGATCAGCTGCCTTGGTGGGCTGTTGATCGCATGGCTCGGAACCGGTGCTTTGCTGTCGGTCGCTCCGGACGATCTCCCGCGAGTGGAAGACGTCTCGATGAACCGGACGGTGCTGGCGTTTGCGATGGGGCTGTCCGCGCTGGTCGCGATTGCCCTCGGCCTTCTTACCGCCACTCGTGCTGCTGGACGCGATCCTCGCCAGACCCTGGTCGATGGCGGGCGAGGACAGGCGGGTGGGGCTTCCAGCCAGCGGATCGGACGAACCGTCGTGGCTACACAAATGGCGATGACGGTCGTGCTTCTCGTCGGCGCGTCACTTCTCGGTCGCAGCCTGCACCGCGCACTGTCGGTCGATCCCGGCTTCCGAACCGACGGCATCATCGCGATGGATCTGGCAATGCCATCGACGGACGGCGCCCCGGCAACAGCGCGACTCTCAGCGTTTTATTCAGACGTTTTCAATCGGCTGCGCGGCATCGCGGGCGTCGACGACGTCGCCGCGGTCAATGCGGTGCCGCTCGACGGCGGCCTGGCCGACGGAATGTTCGCGGTCATTTCGCCGAACGAAGAACCCAAGACCATGGACGACATCAAGGCGCTGTTCCAACGGAAGGAGAACTTGGGAACGGCCGACTTCTGCGTGGCGTCGCCTGCGTATTTCCGCGCGCTCGGCATTCCCCTGGTTCGCGGCAGATTGTTTGACGAACGTGACGCGCCGAATGCACCGCATGTGGCCGTCATCAGCGAGTCGCTGGCACGAACGCGTTGGCCGAACGCCGATCCGATCGGTGTGACCGTCGAGTTCGGCAACATGGACGGCGACCTCCACCCCCTGACCATCGTCGGCATTGTCGGTGATACGCGCGAGTACGGTGTCGAGCAGCCGCCTCGACCGACGCTTTACGTCAATCTCATCCAGCGGCCACCATCCTCCGTGACGGTCGTCATGCGATCGAGCGCCGATACGCGTGGCGTCACGAGCGCGGCTCGCGGCATCCTCAGGGAAGTCGCCCCCGACGTCCCGCCGCGGTTCCGCACCTTTGAGCAGATCTATTCCGCCTCCCTCGGCGCGCGCCGCTTCAATTTGACCCTCGTTGGGGTGTTTGCCGGCACCGCGCTCATTCTCGCCATCGCTGGCATCTACGGCGTCATGACCTACAACGTGACGCAACGGCGCCGCGAGATTGGCGTACGGGTCGCGCTCGGCGCGCAACGGCGCCAGATCCTCCGCATCATCCTCGGCGAAGGGATGATGACGACCGGCATCGGAATCATCATCGGCGTTGCGGCGGCGCTTGCTCTCACGCGCACCATTCAGAGCCTGCTCTTTGGCGTCGCCCCAACCGATCCCGTGACCTTTGGGTTGGTGGTTGTGGGGCTGGCAGGCATCGCAATGGTTGCGTCCTATCTGCCCGCTCGCCGCGCCACCAACGCCGATCCAATGGACGCGCTCAGGCAAGAGTGAAACGTGAAGTCTGAAACTGCTGATTGAAGGGCCCGGTCATGCGAGACGACGTCGTCCGAGTGGTTGAATCGTATCTTCAGGCGCTGGAGGCGGGTGATCTCAGCGACGTGCCGCTTCACCCCGACGTCGAGTGGGAGGGGCCACTCGGCCACTCGATTAAGGGCGCCACCATGCTGCGCGCGACGTTGTCTGTCTTGTCGTCGATCGTGACTCGGGTCACGGTGATTCGTCACATCGTCGAGCGCGAGTGGTGCGCGACGCTGTTCGAACTCAGCACCGCGCAGGGTGTGGTTTCGGTTTTCGATTCGTTCCAGGTCATCGATGGACAAATAACGTCCATCCGCGTCTTTCTCGATCGGTATCCCAACCCCAATCTCGCGACCCTCTAAACACGACAGCACTGCTGCCAGTCGGCGCGACTCGCGATGACGAGTATTGCGTCGGACGGACGTTTGTCATAGCGTTCCCTCTTTGACGAAAGGGGGGCCGATGGCGCCTGCTGACTTTCCAAAAACTCCCACCGATTTTTTCGCCTACGCCAAGAAGAATGAAGCGGAGATGGTCGACTTGAAATTCGTCGACATGCTTGGCAGCTGGCAACACTGCTCGTTCCCAATCGAGCACCTCGACAACGACACCTTCGACGAAGGTCTCGGGTTCGATGGGTCATCGATCCGCGGATGGATGGGTATTCATGAGTCAGACATGATGGCAGTGCCCGACGCCACGACGACTCGCCTCGATCCATTTTTCGCGCGACCGACCGTCAGCGTCATCGCCAACATCGTCGACCCGATCAGCCGAAAAGAGTTCACGCGCGATCCGCGACACATTGCGCGCAAGGCGGAGGCGTTCCTCAAAGAGAGCGGAATTGCCGATACGTGTTTCATCGGGCCGGAACCCGAATTCTTCATCTTCGACGAAGTCCGCTACGAGCAGAATCAACATCGCGGCTATTACCAGATCGACTCGGTGGAAGGAGCATGGAACACCGGCCGCCTCGAGGAACCGAATCTCGGCTACAAGCCGAGTTTCAAGGGGGGCTACTTTCCGGTGAGCCCGACCGACACATTCCACGATCTCCGCGGTGAGATGGTCTACGAAATGCGCAAGATCGGCATCGTCGTCGAAGCGCATCATCACGAAGTCGCGACTGCGGGGCAGAGCGAAATCGACATGAAATTCCAGCCGCTGCTGACGATGTGCGATCAGTTCATGTGGTACAAGTACATCTGCAAGAACGTGGCGAAGCGGCATGGCAAGACTGTGACGTTCATGCCGAAGCCGATTTTTGAAGACAACGGCAGCGGCATGCATTCGCACACGTCGCTGTGGAAGGATGGCAAGCCGCTCTTTGCCGGCGACGGATACGCCGGACTGAGTCAAACGGCGTTGTACGCGGCCGGCGGACTGCTCAGGCACGCTCCGGCCATCCTCGCGTTCGCGGCACCAACGACGAATTCGTATCGCCGTCTCGTGCCGGGATTCGAAGCCCCGGTCAATCTGGCGATCTCGGCGCGCAACCGATCGGCCTCAATCCGGATTCCGATGTACTCGAAGAGCCCGAAGGCCAAGCGACTCGAGTTCCGTTGCCCCGATCCCAGCTCGAACGGCTATCTCGCATGGTCGGCGATGCTGATGGCGATGATCGACGGCATCCAGAACAAGATCGATCCCGGCGCTCCGCTCGACCGGGACATCTACGAGATGACGCGAGATGAGATGAAGCACCAGGGGATCCGGACGACACCCGGCTCACTCGAGGAAGCGATCAACGCACTCGCGGAGGATCATGCGTTCCTGACGCGCGGCGGTGTCTTTACCGAGGACCTGGTGGAGACGTGGGTCACATGGAAGCGCGAACGCGAGCTGGATCCGATCCGGCTCCGGCCGCATCCGCATGAGTTTTATTTGTATTACGACAATTAAGGAAAGCCGGGATCGGGGATCCGGGGAGTCACAACGTCCGGATCATCGGGCTTGTGACATGAGCTCGATGGTCCGAGCGTCCCGCTGGCCTTCGAAGTACTTGTCTATGAGGCGATGAAAGACCGATACATCGGGCGACACTGAAGCGAACAGTGTCGCCGACGAGCGGAGCTTCATGTCGTCAGGGGAACCGAATATCTCGTGCGCTGAGCGATCGTTGATCCGAAGAACTGCCTCAGCACACTCGACGAGCCGTCGCCCAAGTACCGGATGGGCGAGGTACTCGGTGGCCTCTTCGCGACTCTTGATCGCGTAGTGCGCCGACGTGGGACTGCTTCCGAGTCCGGTGAACTGCGGAAACACGTACCACATCCAGTGGGAACGTTTCCGACCTGCTCGAATCTCCGCGAGCGCCTGCTCGTAGTCCCCTTGCTGGGCCTCGACGAAACGAGCCAAGTTCCACGGATCGTTGCTCATAAACACGGAGAGGCGCGAATTGTTCCACGGATGAACACGGAGCAATACAAGCCACGGATGAACACGGATGACACGGATCATTCCGCCACGGATGAACACGGATGAACACGGATCATTCCGCCACGGATGAACACGGATGAACACGGATCATTCGTCACGGATGATGAACACAGGTGAACACGAAAGAGGGTGTCAGAAATTCTGTGTGTGGGGCATAACATGGAGGAACCGCTATGCCCCGACCTCGTCGTAAGACCCTGGTACGAGAAACACCACTGACACCTGTTCCCGCAGAGATTCTGGATCAGTTCGTTCGCGACGGACCG
>DATJKH010000205.1:0-12468 GCA_035491715.1 Vicinamibacterales bacterium
TTTCCCTTTTCCCTTTTCCCTTTTCCCTTTTCCCTTTCGTACAATCACCATATGGCGTCTCTGGCCGAAACACTCGAGGTCAGAACCGCAGAGGCGGCGCCGGAGCTGATTGAGGCGATCTCGCGCGACCGCATCCGGTGCTACGCGTGCGGACATGAATGCCCGATTCCTGAGGGCGCGGTGGGCGTCTGCAAGGTCCGCTTCAATCGCGGCGGTCACCTGCGGGTCCCCTGGGGATATGTCGGCGGCATCCAGTGCGATCCGATCGAGAAGAAGCCGTTCTTCCACGTGCGTCCGGGCGCGCTCGCCTTCAGCTTCGGCATGCTCGGCTGCGACCTGCATTGTTCGTACTGCCAGAACTGGGTCACGTCACAGGCGCTTAGAGATCCTCAGGCTATCGCCCCGCCGATCGACGCGTCGCCGGAGGCGCTCGTGAACGAGGCTAAAAGGCTCGGCGGCCAGGTGATCGTCAGCACCTACAACGAGCCATTGATCACCAGCGAATGGGCGGTCGAGATCTTCAAGGAAGGTCGTGCCGCAGGCCTGATGACTGCCTATGTGTCGAATGGCAACGGCACCCGTCGCGTGCTCGACTACATCCGGCCGTGGGTCGATCTGTATAAGGTCGATCTGAAAAGTTTTGACGACAAACATTACCGTCAGCTCGGTGGCCGTATCGAACCGATTCTCTATACGATCCGCGTGCTGCACGAGATGGGAATCTGGGTGGAGATCGTCACGCTGCTGATTCCGGGTTTCAACAGTTCAGACGACGAGATCGAGCGGCTCACGTCGTTCCTTGCCAGTGTCTCTCCTGATATTCCCTGGCACGTGACCGCGTTTCACAAGGATTACCGGATGAACGATCCGGAGAACACGACGCCGGAGATGTTGATGCGGGCGGCAGACATCGGGAGGCGCAATGGGCTGCGCTACGTGTATGCCGGAAACTTGCCCGGGCGCGTTGGCGATCTCGAGCACACGAAATGCCACAACTGCGGTGCGATGCTGGTCGAGCGATTCGGCTACTTCATCCAGCAATATCGGCTGAACGCTGAAGGCTCGTGCCCCGATTGCGGAACGGTGATTCCCGGGCGTTGGGGGGCGGGCTTTGACGGGCAGATCACGTCGACGCCGTTCTTGCCGGGGACACGGCGTCTGCGAATGATCTGAGCGGCGGGGCGCTTTTACCGCGCTTGCGCGAGCGCAGCGTCGATCGCCGCCTTGAATTCTGGGTACGGCTTGGCGCCGTAGACGAAGCTGATGACCTTCATCGGCGTGCCTGGCGGTGGCGTCAGGCCGATCAAAACGAGAGGCGTGCCGCCGACGCCAAGCTGCTGCATGCGCGCGATGCTTTGACGGATCGCCGGCGCATACTTGCTCCCCTTGCCGCCGTTCATGCAGTCTTCGAATTTCTTCGTATCCACACCAAGCATGCCGGCATTCGCCGTCAGTTGTGACACCTCTCGAGCCGGTGAATTCGTAAACAGCAGATCGTGCATCTGCCAGTACTTGCCCTGATCGCCGGCACAGGCCGCGGCTTCATGCGACAGAAAGGCGTCAGGATGAAGCTGCGCGATCGGGTAATCCACGAACGCGTACTTCACCTTGCCCGTGTTCACATAGTCGGCCATCAGCTGCGGCATCGTCTGCAGGTTCTGCCGGCGGCAGAACGGACAGTGATAATCCGAGACCTCGACGAGCGTCACCTTGGCTGAGGCGCTTCCCTTTGTCGGGGCATCAGCAATGCCGATCGATTTGTCGGCGAACGATTCTTCCTGCTGTCCACGTCCCTGCGCAAGTTGTTGCAGCAGCGACTTGATCGTATCGAGGTCGCGCTGCATCAGCACCTGCTGAGCCTTCAGACGTTCGATTTCTCGCTTCAGCGCAGCGATTTCCTCGGACTGGCTCTGCGGCGGAGACAGCGACAGCAGCGCGACGACGGTGACGCTCGCAAGTCTGGCAAACATGGAGGTCATGATTTTATCAGAGCCGCGTCCCGAACCCCGGTCTACGGAAATACCTTTCCCGGGTTCAAAATGCCGTCGGGATCGAATGCCCGCTTGACCCGCTTCATGAGCGCGATTTCCTCGGCCGACAGCTCCATCGGCAGGAACGGCGCCTTGGCGAAGCCGATCCCGTGTTCACCGCTGATCGATCCTTCCAGCGCGACGACGCCGGCAAACAACTCACGCTCAGCTTCGTGCGCGCGAGCGACGTCTGCCACGTTGTCCTTGTCGACCATGATGTTGACGTGGATGTTTCCGTCGCCCGCATGCCCGAAACAGGGGATGCGAAGCTGAAAGCGCTCGCGAATGCCGCGCACCAGCGCGAACAGCTCCGGGATTCGCCCTTTTGGCACGACCACGTCGTGATTCAACTTCAACGACGCGATCATTTTCAGCGACATCGACAACTCACGGCGGACGCGCCACAGTTCCTGGCGCTCGGCTTCGTCGCGCGCGCGAAGGACTTCGGTGGCTCCTGCGGCGCGGCAGGCTTCCTCGACGCGGACGGCCTCTTCTGCGACCGCCGCTGGCGTGCCATCCACCTCGACCAACAACAGCGCGTCGGTGCCTGCCGGCGCGAGCGATCGGACGTTCAGATGTCGCGCGACGGCTTCGAGCGAATCGCCGTCGATGAGCTCGAGCGCGGCGGGAACGACGCGCTCGCGAGTGATGTTGACGACCGCGGCAGCGGCAGACTCCACGTCCCGGAACGTCGCGCGCAGGGTCTGCTGCACGGGGGGCTTGGGGACCAGCCGAAGGATGATCTTCGTGATGATGGCGAGCGTGCCTTCAGAGCCGACCAGCAGCTGCGTGAGATCGTAGCCGACGACGTTCTTCACAACCTTGCCGCCGGTCTCGATGATTTCTCCGGTCGGAAGCACCACCTCCAAACCGAGCACGTAGCGCTTGGTCGTCCCGTACTTGAAGGCGCGGGGACCGCCGGCACACTCGGCAACGTTACCGCCGATCACCGACTGTCGAAGCGATGCCGGATCCGGCGGGTAGAACAAGCCGACCTTTTCGACCGCGTCCTGAAGATCCCCGGTGACGACGTTCGGCTGGACGACCGCGAGCAGATTGGCTTCATCGATCTCGAGGATGCGATTCATCCGCTCGAGCGAGACGACGACACCGCCGTGCGAAGGAACCGAGCCGCCGGTGTAGCCCGTGCCGCCGCCGCGGGGAACGAGGGGGATTCGCTGTTCCGCGCACAGCCGGACCACCGCCGCGACGTCTTCGGTCGTGCCTGGGAAAACGACAATGTCGGCGGGACGGCCTCGTTTGAGCGCGTCCGTCCCGTAGATGGTGCGTGAGGCCTCGTCGGTTTTGACGTGCGCAGTGCCGAGTCGCGCCGTCAGCGCGTCGGCCAGCGCTTCGACGAGGTTCGGAGCGATCACCCCGCCACGGCTTTCCGGCTCTCGAGGGAGCGCACGAAGGTGAGGAGCCGCTCGGTGCCGCGCTTCAATTCCTGGAGGGACGTCGCGTACGAGATGCGCAGGAACCCCGGAGCATCGAACGCCTCACCGGGCGTGACCGCCACGCGCGCCTCGTCGAGCAGCGCCTGCGCGAGTTCCATGGTCGTGCGAATGCCGTCGGGCGAGAGGAACTCGGATACGTCCGGGAACAGGTAGAAAGCGCCGGCCGGTTTGACCAGCCGGATACGCGGTTCTGCGGCGAGCCATTCGCACAGCTGGTCGCGGCGGTCCCGATACTCTTTCAGCATCTCGGTCACGCACTCCTGCGGCCCGTTCAACGCAGCGGTCACCGCTTTCTGCGTGATGGAATTCACGTTCGACGTGGAGTGACTCTGAAGCGCGTTGCACGCGCCGATTAATGCGGTCGGTCCAACCGCCCAGCCGCAGCGCCAACCGGTCATCGCGTAGGTTTTCGAGGCCGAACCGCAGAGAACCGTGCGATCGCGCAGCCGCTCGAACACGATGCGCGGCAGGTTGTGTGGTGTTGGATCGTAAATGAGCTTTTCGTAGCACAAGTCCAGCACGATCCAGATCCCGCGCTTCGCCGCTTCGTCGGCGATCGCGGTCATGTCCTGTTCCGAAATCAGCGCACCCGTCGGATTACCCGGCGAGTTGATGATGATGCCGCGCGTGCGCGGGGTGATCGCGGCCAGGATCGGTTCGGCGCGGACGGTAAAACCGTCCTCGGCATGCGTGTGGACGATGACCGGCTTTGCCTCGGCCAGCTTCACCTGCTCGACCAGCGTTGGCCATCCGGGCATGTGCGTGATGACCTCGTCGCCGGGTCCAAACAAACACATGACGGCGTTGTACAGCGCCTGCTTGCCGCCGGCGGCGATGATCGTCTCGGCAGGCGAGTATTCCACGCCGTAGTCGGTTTTGTAACGTGCGCAAACGGCGCGTTTCAGGTCGTCGGTCCCCGAGTTGGTGGTGTATTTCGTGAAATTCGCGTCGATCGCGGCGTGCGCCGCTGCGCCGATGTGTTTCGGCGTCGGGAAATCAGGCTCTCCGGCGCCGAAGTCGATGACGTCGACGCCCTGTGCCTTCAGCTTCAACGCCTCCGCTGCCACCTTCATGGTTGGCGACACACCGATGTACTTGGTCCGTTCTGCGAGCATACGTTCAGGCCCTCAAGGTTTCGCGCGCGAGCTTCTTCTCGCGCAGCCGCTTCTCGACGCTTTCGGGGACGAGTCCGTGGACCGATCCACCGAGCGCCACAACTTCTTTGACCAGCCGCGAACTCACGTACGTGTACGGCTGCGTCGGCATCATGAACACGGTCTCGACTTCGGGATTCAGCTTGCGATTCATGAGCGCCATCTGCATTTCGAACTCGAAATCCGAAACGGCGCGCAGTCCTTTGACGATGACGCCGGCGCCCCGCTTGCGAGCGTAATCGACGAGCAAGCCATCGAATGTATCCACCTCGACATTGGGTTGGCCGGCGAAGGCTTCGCGCGCAATCTCTACTCGTTCAGGAACGGTAAAAAGCGGCGCCTTCTCGAGGTTGATTAAGACAGCGACGACGATGCGATCGAACAGCCGCGCGCCACGTCGGATGATGTCGACATGACCGTTGGTCAATGGATCGAACGACCCGGGATAGATCGCGACGACATTCTGCATTCGTTTCTCAGGTTTCGGAACGGAGCCGATAAAACGCGAGCGCGCTGTCACCAGAGGTCAGTACTCGCAAACGATCCAGCATCCCCGCGGAGTCAGGCGCCGAATCGCGCCGGGCATGTTCGATCACGAGCAGCGTCTGTGGTTGAACGAGCGGTGCCGCGGCCTCGAGTGCCTCGGTCAATTCGCGCGCGCCGTACGGAGGATCGAGAAAAATGATGTCGAACGATCCCCCGTCGGGTGGTCGCGCCGTGCCGGCAAACCTAGCGCGGATAATAGCATAGCGGTCGGTGATGCCGCACCGCTCGAGATTGGATTGGATGAGCGCGATGGCGCGCGGATCGCGTTCGACAAAGGTCACGTGCGCCGCTCCGCGACTCAGCGCTTCAATGCCCACCGCGCCCGTTCCGGCGAACCCATCCAGCACCCGGGCACCTTCGATTCTCGGTGCCAGGACGTTGAAGAGCGTCTCGCGCAACTTGTCCGACGTCGGCCGGAGGCCATCCCACGTCGGAGCATCAATGCGGCGGCCCTTGAGCGTGCCGGCAACGATGCGCACTACCCGACCCCGACCAACCCGAACCTTCGTTCCCAGTTGGTGCGCACGAAGGTCATGAGCGTTGCGGCCTGGTGGGGATCGTCGAGCGCCGCGGACGCTTCGCGGCGTGCCGCTTCCATGATCTGGTGGTCGCGAACCAGGTCGCCGACGCGAAGCGTGGGCATCCCGGATTGGCGGGTGCCGAAGAAATCACCCGGCCCGCGTAGTTCGAGATCGCGTTCAGCGATCTCGAAGCCATCAGTTGTCTCGGTCAGCGCCTTCAGCCGTGCGCGTCCCTGATCGGTCAATGGCGACTGGTAAAGCAGGACGCAATACGACTGATGCGGGCCGCGCCCAACCCGGCCGCGCAATTGGTGCAGCTGCGACAGGCCGAATCGTTCGGCGTGTTCGACCAGCATGACCGAGGCATTTGCCACGTCCACACCGACCTCGACGACGGTCGTCGACACGAGGAGATCGAACTCCCCCCTGGAAAACGCTCCCATGATTCGTTCTTTCGCATCCGGCTTCATCCGGCCATGAAGCAAGGCGACGCGATATTGCGGGAACACATCAGTCGACAGGTGATCGGCCATTTCGGTGGCCGCCTTCAGGTCGACCTTCTCGGACTCCTCGACCAGCGGGTAGATCACGTAGACCTGTCGGCCGCTCTCGATCTGTTTGCCAACAAAATCGTAGATTTCGTCGCGCCGCGACTCCGGCTTTGCAATCGTCTTGATCGGATGCCGTCCTGGCGGCATCTCGCGCATAACCGACACGTCGAGGTCGCCGTAGGTCGTCAGCGCAAGCGTGCGCGGGATGGGCGTTGCGGTCATGACCAACACGTCGGGTCGCAGCCCTTTGCTCCGCAGCGTGGCGCGCTGAAGAACGCCGAAGCGATGTTGTTCGTCGATGATGACCAGTCCGAGCTCATGGAATCCAACCGGATCTTCAACCAACGCGTGTGTGCCTACGGCGAGATGAATCGAGCCACCCGTCAGCTCCGCCTGAATCTCGCGCCGCCTTTTTGCCGGCGTGGCGCCCGTTAACAGTGCGATGCGGAATTTCGAGGACTCGAGCAGCCGCCGGATCGTGATGAAGTGCTGCTCCGCCAGGATCTCGGTTGGCGCCATGAACGCGACCTGAAACCCGTTCTCCATGGCAACGAGCGCGGCCATCAGGGCGACGATCGTCTTTCCCGATCCCACGTCTCCCTGCAGCAGCCGGTTCATCGGCTGCGGCCGTTTCATGTCGTCGACGATTTCAGCGATCACCTTCTTCTGATCGCCAGTCAGTTTGAACGGCAGGACGCGCCGCGCCGATTCTCGGATCTCGTCGTTGACGACGACGGATCGCGGCTTCCGTTCAGCGGCGAATTGTCGCCGCCGCAGGACGAGCCCGAGCTGGAACAGGAAGAACTCCTCAAAAATCAGGCGCCGCTGTGCCGGCGATCGAAAGGCGTTCAGCGTGTCGATCGGCGTGCCTGCCGGCGGGAAGTGCACATCGAGCAGCGCGGTTCGTCGATCGATAAGCTGCTGCCGCGCGCGCACGTCCTCGGGCAGAGGATCGGTGACGGCGGCAGGCAGCGCACTCAAGGCTTGATGCACGATCACGCGCTGCATTTTGGTCGTCAGCGTCCCCGTCTTCTCGTAAATCGGCACGATACGCCCGGTATGCAGCGTCTCGTCATCGGACTCGCCCGCCGAGTCCCCCTCGCTCTCCGCCTTGAGGATTTCGTACTGCGGATTCTGCATCTGCAGGCCGTGCGACGTGAGCTCGAGCCGCCCAAACAGAATCACGCGCTGATGCGGGTGGAAGATATCGTTGAGAAAAGGCTGGTTGAAGAACACCGCGCGCAGCGCACCCGTGTGATCCCGCACGAGCATTTCAAAGATTTTGAAACGCGGGCGGCGCGTCGGCCGGATCCCCGACGAGATCACTTCGCCGGCGATGGATGCCGACATGCCAGGGCGCAGGGCAGCGATCGTCTGAAACGATCCGCGGTCTTCGTAGCGAATGGGAAATCGGTCGAGCAGATCCTCAACCGTTGACAGACCGACGCGCTGGAGATCGGCTGCGCGCCTGGGTCCGACGCCCTTCAAATATTGAAGCGGCGTGTCGAGGGCGATCACTGTCGACTACTGCACCACGGTCGACGTTCCGGTACCGACGCGGATCTCGCGAATCTTCGCCGGCAACTCGAACGGAGCGTCCATGTTGATCCCTTCGGGGTTTTCTGGACTCTTCGAATAGTGGGACAGGAGTTCTTGCAGCACGGACTTCGGAATTGTCACCCCGGAGATCTCGGCAGACTGGAGCTGGAACTGCCCTTTGCCGTCTTTGGTGGTCAACACGCCTGATGCCGTAACCGGGAGCCTGCCGGTCAGGTAGCCGAGCGGGTCGAGCCACCCGCGCTTTTTCTGCGTGCGCACCGCGTCGAGGTCGACCACAGCTTTCCCGGCGACCCGGCCGCTTCCGAGAGCGGATAACTCGGGATCGACGATGCCGGTTGGGACCTGATCGCCGGCGCGATACTTCAAATACGAGTTCACCTCGAGATCGGTCACCGGCGTGTTGTGGCTTTGGGTGGTCTTCGCCGCTGCGGCCGGGGCATTCCCGAATGCGACGATCTTGGTGAGCTTGGACTGGAAGCGGTCGGCCTCTTCCTTAGACAGACGGCCTTGCGCCACAAGCGGTGCGGCGGCGAGAAGAGTTCCGATCAGCCAGACAGCAGAACGCCGGCTCATGGATCGATTGTAGCCTATTGCCCCGAATCTCTCCGTCCCGCGGCACGCTGCCGCGCCCGCAGAAGCAAATCCATCTTCCGGCGTTCGAGGTTCTCCTCGAAAATCCTGAACCGTGCCTGCTGGCGGATGTCGAGCACTTCGTCCAGGGCATCGTACGCACGCCTGAGGTCGGCCGCGGAGCGCTCGTCGAGCTCGCGCAACGCCCTGAGTCGATCCCGAACGGCCGCCTCATCGAGAGTTGTCGCCTGTTGGCCGGTGAGCCGTCGCAGTTCCTGCACGACCTGGTTCCGCGCGCGCTGGTTTTTTCGACGCGTTTCCTGCAGCGCCTTCAACCGCCCGACGAACGCGCCGTATTGAGAATCGTTGAGCTGCAGCGCGTTCTGCGCCTGCACCAGCGCGTAGGCGTCCAACATGCCGACGACCTCGGCCGGCGACAACTCGCCGGGGGCGCGGTTCGGGCGCGCGTCGGGAACAGCCGCCGCCTGGTGAACCGAGGGTTCCGCGACCCCGAGCCCTGCCGACAAGAGGACGACGAGGAGCGATCCAATCATCCTTATGCTCCGTTCCGCTTCATATCTTCATCGAGGAGCCGCTCGAGTTCGATGCGCTCCGCGGCATTGAGTTCGAGCGCCGCATTCTCGACCGCACCCGGGTGTGCGCTGATTCCGGCGTCGTGCGCATCTTCCCACACCAGATCGGCGGTCGCGGCACGAACGACAGCCCAGGCTTCATCGTTATCCAGATCGTCAACAATCGGATCGCTCACGGCGAGATCGACCGGCACGCTCACCTCCGCCGGGGCCTCTGGTGAAGGCGCATGAAGCGTCGGCCGCCACACCACGGCGGAGACGAGCAACATGATCACGGCGCCTGCGACGGCCCACGTGGCAAACGGGACTGGAGTCCAACGGCCGGGCGCAACGGGAGCAGGTTCATTGCGCAGTTCGGCGGCGACTCGCGCGGAGAAATGATCCCAGAACAATGGCGAGGGTTCCGGCATCTCGTCGGCTCTGGCCATCGATCGAACGGCACGCAGTGCCTCTGCACGCTCGCGGCATTGCGCGCACTGCTCGACATGCAGTGTCCGCGCCGCCGACAAGGCCGCGGACGATTCGATCAGATCGACGAACTCCGCGCGGCTCAGATGTTTCATGACGTCGTACTCAATAGCTTCTTCAGATTCGCAAGCGCGTGAAAGAAATTCGCTTTGACGGCGCCGACCGACGTTCCGACGATCGCCGCGATCTCATCGTGCGGCAAGTCGTGATAGACGCGAAGAATCAACGCCGCGCGCTGCTTCTTCGGTAACCGGGCGATGGCGGCGCGTACCGCGGCCGCACGTTCCCCGCGAAGGATTTTTGTATCAGCGCGTTCCTCGCGGAGGTCAGGCTGATCGGCCGCGGCGAGAGTGGTCCACTTCTGGGCGCGTGCGCCGACCCGGTTGAGGCACACATTGACAGCGATCCGGTACAGCCATGTGCTGAACGCCGCCTGCCCTTTGAAACTGTGCAGGCCCCGATACGCGCGAATGAACACGTCCTGCGCGAGATCGCTCGCATCCTCGTGGTTGCCTGCGAAGCGATAGCACAACTGATAGATCTGACGCTGATGTCGCTCGACGATGACGTCGAACGCCTCGCGGTTCCCCTCGAGGGAGGCTTCAACGAGCGCGCGATCGTCGGCCAGCTGCCGGGCGTCGGGCCGCGCCGCGCTGTTAGTGCGGTCTCGGGTCACGGTCACCCGCCAGTGCCGCGGCCTGAGTCCCGGCCAGGGCCGATCCAGTGTGCGGTCGGTGCTCACCTGTCATTTAGACTGCCGCAAGAGGCTCAAAGTAAAGCGAATCATCTCATCCGTTGACTTTCGCTTTTCCTTTGCGTATAGTGGCGGCTCATGCTGCCACTCACCAAACGCCAGCGCGAGATTCTGGACTTCTTGAACGACTTCATCCAGCAACACGGGTACGCGCCGAGCCTGGAAGAAATCGGCCGCCGCTTCGGCCTCTCGTCGCTTGCGACGGTACACAAACATCTCACGAACCTGCAGGAGAAGGGGTTTATCAAGCGCGCATGGAATCGCAGCCGCTCCGTTGAAGTCGTGCCCGCTCGTCTGGCGAGCCGCGCGGTCGAACTTCCCATGCTCGGATATGTGGCAGCCGGCTCACCCATCGAGGCAGTGGTCGGCAGCGAAACCATCGCCGTCCCGGAAGACCTTGTCGGAAAACGCGACACGTACGTGTTGCGCGTCAAGGGGGACTCCATGATCGACGAACAAATCCGCGACGGAGACTTCGTCATCGTGGAGGATCGCCGCACGGCGGAGAACGGCGAAATGGTCATCGCGCTTCTCCACGGGTCGGACGTCACGCTCAAAAAACTCTATCGCGAAAGCGGCCGGATTCGCCTGCAGCCGGCCAACCCGGCCATGCAACCGATCCTCGCCAATCCCGACCAGGTGCAGGTCCAGGGGGTCGTCGTCGGAGTGATGAGAAGGTATTAGTGCACGGGCCCTTTCGTATCCCACGTCTGGCCGGTTGATTCCGAATAAACCCGCATATGTTCCTGTAACGCTGCGATCAGGTTCGGCACGACCTGAAGCGGCACTACAATCTTCGAGCGCACCGGCGCCCGCACGACGTGCTGCGCCTCGGCAGCCTGGATATCCTTCTCCGAGAGGGGCAAGACCTCGCAGAATGCCAGCGTGAAGTCAAACGGGGTGTGCGAGATCGCGCAGAAATTCGCGTAGGTTCGAGGCAGGTCGGCGGTGTCGTCAGGCACGATCGTGAAATTGATCTGCTTTCTTTCGTTCATGCAGCAAACTTTAACACCTTCACCAACATAACCGGAGCATTACACGTCTAGCAGGGTGATGGACGGGCAGGCGATAGCGATGCCGGTGGCTGTGGACCAGCCGCACGCGGATGTCGCCGCCCGTGTCGGCGCGCTGTTCGACGTGCATCATCAGCGGCTGTTCCGGCTCGCGCGGCGGTTAGCCGGATCGTCCGAGGATGCGCGCGACCTGGTGCAGGACACGTTTTTGCGCGCCGCGCGGGCCCCTGCGTCGATCCCGGTCGGCGCACCGCACGAGGAAGCCTGGCTCGTGCGTGTCCTCATCAACCTCTGTCGCGATCGGTGGCGGCAGAATGCGGTGCGGAAGCGAGCAAGACTCAACGGAACGGTTGCCGCCGATCCGGCGTACAACCCCGAGCCGCACCTGATTGCGCAGTCACTGGTTCGTCAGGCGCTCGAGACACTGCCGCCGCGACGGCGGGCGATTTTGCTGATGTATGAGCTGGAAGGTACCTCGATTCCGACCATTGCGCGGCTGCTCGGAATCAACGCCGTGACGGTGCGGTGGCACCTGTCGATCGGCAGGCGTGAAATGGCACGGTCGCTCGGAGAGGCACGTGATGAGTAACTGGCGAGGCGCGATGCGCGAAGCTGGGGAACGCGACGAGCAGGATCATCTGTCGGCCGACGAGGCGCAGGCGATGCGTCGCGTCGTCCTGGCGGCGGTCGTCGACGACGCGCGCGAGCGGGCGGCGGCGTCACGCTGGATGCGACGTCCCGCGCTCGTGGCCGCCACGATTGTCGCGATCATTTCAGTCGGTGTTGTCATGGGACTTCGCCTGGATCTGGTGAATCGATCGCAGCAACCCTCGACAACACCGCTTGCGAATCAGGCTCCACCGATTGAGGCCACTGGTGCGGCGACGACCCCCTCGAATCGTCAACTGCAATTCATGACGGCCGGCGGCACGCGAATCATTTGGGTCTTCAACTCTGAACTGGATCTCAAGGCAACGCTCCGATGACGAATCTTTCGATCGCAAGGCGTGTGTTGGTAATGACGGCGCTTCTCTGGCCGGTGAGCATCGCGGCCCAGCAGGAGACCGCGAAATCGTCAAGAGCACCACAAGAACAACAACGAGGCCGGTTGACGCCGGGGGAACGAGCGAACCTGCCGCGACCGCAGGGATTCAGCGTCGTCCTGGTGCTTGGCGAGATGCAGGGAACGGGCGCGGCGGAAAACGTGCCTCCCGCGGCTCGCAAAGCACTCGTCGACATGAAGGATTTTCT
>DATJKH010000206.1:0-3367 GCA_035491715.1 Vicinamibacterales bacterium
GCCGCTGTCGATTGTCGCACCGGACGCATCGACGACCGTGTATGTTCCGCTAATCCAGCCGGTGTTGCCATTCACGCCTGTACCCGTGACGGAACGGTTCTTCAGCGAGATGCCGGCCGCTTTGGACTTGGCCGCATCGCCGCCAAGGAACGTCTTGATGCCCGGCCGGCCCGTGACCGTCGGTGCACCTGGCGGCATCAGCAAGGCGTCCTCCGCATACAGGTTCGCCATCCCGTCGGCGTCGGCTTGCGCATAGTGCTCGAACCAAATGAGCGCGTCGGATTTCAGCTTGGCTTGGTCGGCGGCGATATCCTGGGTCGGCGGCGTCTGCGCACAGCCGCCCGCGGCGGCGATCACCCCGAAGACTGTGAGCGCGAGTAACGGTTTCCTCAACATCCGGTGTCTCCATTCTGGTGAAGTGACTTCGCGTCGGCGTCGTGGCAGTGCTAAATACCTGGGTACACGCCAAAGTACATCATGACGAAACCCGTCGTGTCCAAGACGCCGTGGGACACGATCGTCGCCCAGAGATTTCGACCGGTTACGAGATAGACACCCGCGAAGACAGGACCGGTCAGTCCTGTCGCAAACACGCCAGACAGACCCTGATAGGCATGAACGGCACCGAACAACGCGGACGACGCGCCACCAACCCAGGCCCCCTTGGAAAAACGGCCGATCTCAGCACAGCGGGTCAGAACCCACCCACAGTACGCGATCTCTTCCACGAATGCTGCCAGGGACCAGGACAGCGCCATCCAGTAGGCCAGTTGCGCTTCGTTGCCGACAATGGAACGGAAGCCAGACACATCCGGTAACTGACCCGACGTGAGCCGAGCAAGAATTGGTTCGACCGCGAACGTGCCCACCAGTTGGTAGGTGACTCCCACGCAGATACCGATGCCGACAGCGCGCAGGAAGGAGGTCGTTCGAGAGAACCCGCTGCTCAGAGTTTTGGCCCGCGCCACCACAAGCCGATGTTAGACCGCACGGCTGGCCTTGGCTTCGCCTTGACTCTCAACGCTTGATATCCGATGCGGGCTGCATGCCCTGCGACTGCATAACGGCACGAGCCGTTGGACCGGTCAGAAAGGACAGCAGATCCTTCGCCACTTCAACGGCTCGCGACCGTGTACTGACGCCTGCGGCGAAGACCACGTAGTTTTGGATTTCGTCTGGTAGGGGCCCGGCAAGCGTGACACCTGGCGTCGTCAGGATCTGAGTCACGACGACCATGCCGACCTCCACATCCCCTTGAGCGACAAGTTGCGACACAATGTCTCGATCGGGCCGAACCACCTTGTGTTCGATCGCCGCTGCGATCGATAAACCTTCCAGCAAGCCTGCCAGATACACGCCGCTTTGGCCCTCCTTCAGGTACGCAATCGATTTAGCGTTCAGCAGCGTCCGCTTGAACGCTTCAATAGAACTGACGTCAGGGACGGTTGCCCCACGGCGTACGGCCACACCGATTCCGGATCGTGCCAGATCCCTGCGCGTCTCCGGAAGGATGAAGCCATCCTTCACCAACGCGTCAATCTGGTCCGGTGCCGCCACCAGGACATCGAACGCTTCCCCATTGCGAACACGACGAACCATGGGTGCCGCGATGTCAGTCGTGATCTCAAGTCGATGTTTAGTTGTCCGTTCGAACTCCGATCCGACACGGTCGAGCACCGTTCGAATCGCCCTCGTCGTGAACACTCGGAGTGTTGCCTGCTGAGCAATGACCGGCCATGGGTCCAATAACGCGAGCGCGAACATCGTCGCGCTCACATTGATCAGTCCGATGCACCGAAACGCAGGTCGGTTCGTACCCATTCGGCGTTCGAATCAAGCGGTCTAGACAGTATGACTTCGGCAGCAGCACACGGCTGACCTCCGGTATCGTCGCGGGTTAGCCTGTGCCGGCCAGAGCCGCAGCGTTGCATGGACCGCAGCGCTGTGTTCCCGGAGGTCAGCCATGGCACAGCCTACTCCGCTTTTTGTCGGTTTGGACGTCCACAAAGATTCGATCGCCGTCGCCCATGCTCAGGGGCAGAGCGCCGATCCGCCCGTGTTTGTCGGCGCGATCGGCACGCGCCAAGCTGACCTCGACAAACTGATTCGGCGCCTGAAGGCGAAGACGCCCACGCTGGTCTTTGCCTACGAGGCCGGACCGTGCGGCTACACGCTCCATCGCGACTTGACCGGCCAGGGGTTTACTTGTCACGTCGTCGCACCGTCGCTCATCCCGAAGAAGCCCGGCGACAAGGTGAAGACGGACCGACGCGATGCCGTCGAACTCGCGCGGTTGCTCCGCTCGGGCGATCTGACGCACGTGTACGTGCCGACCGTCGAGGATGAAGCGATCCGCGATCTCTGTCGAGCCCGCGACGCCGCACGGCTCACGCTCAAGAATGCAAAGCTCCGGCTGCAAGCGTTCCTGCTCCGGCTCGGCCGCCATTATGTGGGCCGCGCCGATTGGACCGACGCGCATCGTCGGTATCTCGCGAAGGTGGTCTGCCCGACCGCCGCGCAGCAGATCGTGTTTCAGGAGTCCGTGCGTGCGGTCGACGAGCAGGTCGACCGGCTCCACCGGCTCGAGGCCGAGCTCCACGAGCGCGGGCCTGCCTGGCGGCTCTATCCGGTGGTGCAGGCGCTCCAAGCCTTGCGCGGCGTCCAGTGGCTCGTCGCGATCACCGTCGTCGCGGAACTCGGCGACCTGACACGCTTCGACACGCCGCGACAACTGGCCGCATTCGTCGGCCTGATTCCATCGGAGTATTCGAGCGGGCCGGCGCGGCGGCAAGGCGGCATCACGAAGGCCGGCAACGGCCGCGCGCGGCGCGCCTTAATCGAAGGGGCGTGGGCGTATCGGTATCCCGCGAAAGTGTCCGAGCACATTCAGCGCCGCATCGACGGACTCCCGAAATCGATTCAAGACATCGGCTGGAAAGCCCAGGTTCGGTTGTGCAAACGCTTTCGTCGCCTGACCGCGCGCGGCAAGCATCCGAATGTCGCGGTTACGGCGATCGCGCGCGAACTGATTGCGTTCATGTGGGCGATTGCGAAGGAGCTGCCGCTGACGGCCTAAGCCCATCGCCCACAGTTTCTCGGGTCGGCGTCGAGGTGCGGCCCCGGTGTGCGCGCAATCCTCGACGACGTTAAGAGGCGGCTTCGGCCGACCCTCGTGCCTAGAATGAGGCCGGCGCGTGACGGATCCCAGTCAGGTGGTACCCAACCCACGAATCTCAGCAGGATCCACCGTCGATGTGACTCGCCCCGCCTCGGCGCTGACCCGGGTGTCTGCGACAGAAAAGAAAGAGCGCTGATATGTAAGAACTTCGTTGTCTCGACCGCTTGACTTCCGAAGTCATATCAACGT
>DATJKH010000207.1:0-6825 GCA_035491715.1 Vicinamibacterales bacterium
GTGTCTGGAAGCGACGGTCGCGTTCGCCGTCTGATCGGCGAGCATCCCGTGCCCCTGGAGTTTGGCGCGATTCTGCAGCGTTGCCATGGCTATTGACACGCCTCCAGCGCGCAGGCGGCGAACACCGACGCGGTGTCCCTCGTCAACAGGCTGTCGCCCCAGACGATGTTGTCGCCCCAGACGATGTTTTCACCCCACACGATGTTTTCGCCCCAGACGATGTTTTCACCCCAGACGATGTTTTCACCCCAGACGATGTTGTCGCCCCAGACGATGTTGTCGCCCCAGACAATGTTCGAGCCCCAGACGATGTTGTCGCCCCAGACAATGTTGGCGCCGTCAATGGCTGCGTCGGCTGTCAGGTTCTGGAGCTGCACTGCGCCATAGAGGAGGCTCGCCGACCACGCCTCGTCTCCGCTGCCAAACGTCGTCGACAGCGGCAGCGGCGCGACCAACCAAGGCGTGCTGCGCGTGTCGAGGGCGCGCGTCAAAGCGACCGCGCCGGCGGCATTGATTTCACCAGCGCCTTGCGTGAGCACGTCCACGCCGGCAAGCGGCGTTGCGGAGTATTCGAGGATCGCCTTGATCGCGTACGGATTCAACGGGGCCATCGGCGTCTGATCGGACTGGAGCGCCGTTCGATTGGCTTCGATCACCAGCGCCGCAACACCAGTGGCGACCGCCGTCGCCATGCTCGACCCGCTCAGCCGAATGTATTGCCCAGACCAACCCGGCAACGCCGCAAAACGAAACTCGTTGTACTTGTTGTAGAGGGTTGACCTGTCGGTATCAGCAACGATTCGATGACCGGGCGCGACCAGGTCGGGCTTCGCAATGCCGTCGAGCCATGATGGGCCGCGCGAGCTGTACGGAGCGACGGCGTCATCCGCCCGATTCAGCGTCCCCGCCGTGTTCGTGGCGCCCACGGTAATCGCGGAAGGTGCGTTGCCCGGAGAGGAGATGCCGGCGTAGCCCGGCTCTCCCGTCAGGGGATTCATTCCGTCGTTGCCCGAAGAGACGATGACGACAATCCCCGCGTGGACGGCTCGTTCCACGGCCTGGACGAGCGGATCGGTCGCGACCGATTCGTAAATCGGGTGGCCCAATGACAGGTTGATGATGTCGATGCCGAGCGCGGCCCGCTGTTCGGTCGCGAAGGTGATCGCGTTGATGACGCTGCTCGTCAGGCCCGTGCCTTCCCTGCCGAGCACTCTCAGGCCGATCAGGCGCGCATTGGGCGCGATACCCTGAAAGCGGTACTCGTTCTGCTCTCCGCTGCTGCCAATTGTGGCGGCGATGTGTGTGCCGTGTCCGTACTCGTCATTCGGTGCGGCCGTCTTGCCCGTGGCTCCCCTGAAGTCATAGAACGCGACGATTTGATCGCGGATATCCGGAATGTTGGCGAGGCCGGAATCGATAATCGCGACCCCGACTCCATTGCCGGTGAGGCCCGTGCTCGACGCACCGACGATGCTTCGCACCAGGTCCAACCCAACCAGCGCGTCGTCGTTTCCACTCGCTGACTGATGCGACCTCACAACGGCGTCAAGCGATACCGACACCACCCTCGGATCGTTGGCGAGATCCTTCAGGTCGCTCGAGTCAACGATCGTCGTGATCGCGTTTATCGTGCCGTGTTCGGCGACGATCATCTTGCCCTTCGCGGTCAGTTTGTCGCGGACGGCGCTGGGGTTGGTGGAAGTGATGATGACCCGTACTGGTCCAGACTCCCCTTGCGCCTGTGCCTTTTGGAGCGCTTTGTCGAGTTTGTGCTTTGCAGAAAAGGCCGGCGACGGCAGCGCCAAGAGCGCCACCAAAAGCGACCACACGAATAGTTTGGGGGGACGACACTCCGGCATGAAGCAACAGCTGAGCAATTAAGGAGCCAGCTGACCTTTCTAGAACCGACTGATTGTTATCAGCGAGTTACGAGCTTTGCGGCGAAACTCCCTTTCGATGACTGTTGCAGTCCGGAACAACGAGTACCGTAAGTTGACCGAGAAAGCATTTGAAATTAACGAGTTAGATGGGATGGCTCAAATCGCAACAGTGTCTTGAAGCGGTGCGCGGTCATCTTTTCGTGGCGTTGCTCGCGCTTTCGTTCGCTGGCGCAGATATCGTTCTTCAACCCCGAGGCTCAGAAACCCGCAATCGAATGCTCGCCCAGCCGTTTCGAATTCTTTCTTGAGCGCCTCGAGTCAGTCCTCGTAAAGTTCTTAGAGATTAAAAGTTCTTCGATATTAAAAGTTCTTCCAGATTACTTAGTTACCCTGATCGCGAACTTTTGTCTCGCCCGAGGCAGACTTTTTGGCTTCGTAGCTTGCGAACTCCCGGTTTTCGGCGCCTCATGATCGGCGACGAACTTGCTCTTCAATGAATCATGTTGCGAACCTTCTCGTCATTACAGTTTTGGTTTGTGTTGAAGCAAAGCGCTTCGATCAACATTGACCCCAAGAGCATTGCCACACGAGTGTCGCAGTTGCTGTCCCCTTGCGCATTAGGTCACGGTGACATGCTCAGAATCCGCGATGAAGAAGGGTTCCTCGCATTGCAATGCGCCGACTGCGGTCACACGAAACGCGTCCTCCAGAAGCCGGCGATTAAGGGACCCAAGCATCACGCCCCGCCGGTCAAGGGCGCGCCGTTGACGTCCGCAAAACGCGTCCGGCAGGAGCGGACGTATCCACGGTCGGCGTAGAAAGCTGGCAGCACGCGCACACCCGCACTCGAGCGCGCTACTTCGATGCAGGGGCCGCGACGCGAGCGGCCGTGACTCGATCCGGCATCCGTTCGAGTCCCACGAGCTTCCAGCCACCCGTGTCCTGACGGAACACGGCGCGGACCGGCTGCTTCCAGGTCGGATGCGCGGCGCTCTCGGCCGCGATGTCGACGGCAATGAATCCGCTGGAAGGGATGCCGGCCGGCGGCGCGATCGTGGTGGTGGCGCTGGTGGTTTCCGACAGCGGCTTGGTCGCGCCGGTGGCGTTGTCGAACACCATCCAGGACGCTCGGTAAGTGACAGGTCCCGATGCGACACCGCCAGACACGGCGGCATTGTCGAAACTCAGTCCCTTCGCATCGAGCCGCGGCTTGACGATCGGGTTGATGGCGGTGAGGTAGACACTCTTGATCTTGTCTCGCCGCTCAATCAGCACATCGGCGAGATATTTCTCGGCCACCGGATCGCTGATCTCGCCGACGTGGACGATCGCGCGGATTATGTCGTCGGTGAAGGCTGCGACGCGCTGCGCCGCCCAGAACGCATCGTCATCGCGCAATTCCATATATGCGGTCGTCGGGGTCTGCGGGCGCCAGTCCCTGGGATCGAACACCTTCCCCTCGAACTTGCCGACTGCCGGGAACTCCTTGTAGTTGACGGTCTGCCACGGGCTGAGCCCGGCGCCGAGTGTGAACAACCGTTTCCGCGACGGGCCGAACTCAAGGAAGTATTCGTAGCTCAGGTCCCACTCGTAGTAGTCGTTGCACATGCCGAAGGTGGAGCCGACATCCTGCAGATAGTGCTTCACGATCGATCTGCCGTTTTCGGTAATGAGCGTATCCAGCGTGTTCGCGCCCTTCAGATCGGTGAGATTGGTCCACGCGCCGAACACACGCAAGGCGCGCAGCTCGCGGCGATGCTGATGCGGGACCAGGTCGTTGGGATCGTCGGGGCGCGTGCCGGCGTACTGAAAACCGTAGAGGATCTTGCCGGGCAGCAGACGGCCGGCGATGACGCGGTAGGTGCCGTCAGCGTTTGGGGCGACCCTCTCGATAATCGCGTTGATGTCGTCCTTGTTGAACGGCGTGCGTTTGCCATTCGGACGGAGGACGGTGGCCTTCGGATCGATGGTGGTCTTCTTCGGATCGAGGGTTGTCAGGAACGATTCCACCTGGTTGTAGCCGAGCGCCCAGAAAATCTTGGTGGCGATCGCCACGGACGCGGTCGCGCCTTCCTTGAACTTCGGCGGATCGAATTCAAGGAACCACGTTTCGCCCTTAGCGTCGGTCGCCGTAAATCCCGGATGCGAGCCCGCGGTTTTTTCGCGGATCAGCGTCCACTTGGACGGATCGGGCGGCTGGCCAATATTGGCGCCGACTGTGAGTTCCTGCAGAGACATCGATCGCGTGCCGATGCGGTTGGTGAACCAGCTCGAGTCGGGCACTTCGTCGATGGTGTTGATGTTCATGGCCCGCAAGCCGCTCGGCTGATGATCCGACGTGACGAACAGGTTGTGGAGCAGTTCGTACATCTCCGACTGTCTGAAAGGCGCCGCCTTCGAGGCGTCTTGCGACTCCGGCTCGCGCGCGATCGGATCGTCCGGAAAGTAGCGCGGGGCCTGGCCCGAGGTGGCGGTTGCACACATAGCGACCGTCGCCAACAGGACGGCGATGCGGGCGCGTGACGAAGCGAGTGATGTGAACATCGATGGCTACTCTAGAAAGCGGCGGAGGTGGTGAACACGAAAATCAAACTTTCGCGGCTCTTGGCCAGTTCAACGCGCAGCGGCGTCGAGAAGGGGCCATGGAACCGGAAGCCGATGCCGAAGTCGTCCTTTAGTCCATGCAAGTCGAGTTGCGACCGGGTCGGCGCAACCTTCCCGGTGTCGTAGAAGAATGCCATGTCGAGATAGCGGTTGATCATGATGCGCCACTCCGCTTGCAGCAGCAGCGTGTTGCGATCGTGAAAACGCCGGCTGCTGTAACCGCGCAGTGTCGAGCCGCCCCCGAGCGACGGCAACATGAAAAACGGCGTCTCTTGCCCGACTTTGTCGATCGACGACTGCACGCGGCCGCGGAACGAGAGCACCCAGGCCTCTCGCAGGATCGGCACGTGTTGCACCGCCTCGTACTGAACCATCTGGAAACCGTACTGGTCGTCCCGGTCGTTGTACTGATGCAAGGTCGCCGAGTAAAACCCGCCACGGCGCGAGTAACCGGGAGACGTGCGCCAGTCGATGCCGACGGTGACCTGGCTGTGAAGGTAGGTCACGTCCGCGTCGATGCCGGGCAGTTCCTCAGGTGAATACATCGTTTCGATTGACGGGAAACTGCCGACCCCGGGTCCAAGATTCCAATTGGAGTACTCGACTCCTGCGCCGAGCATGAAGATCCTGCGGGTCGGAAAGATGCTGAACAGCGCCGATCCGTACGGCTGCTTGAACGAGTAATTGACGCGTTGCTCGTCGTTCGTGTTCATGCCGACGCCAAAAAAGCCGACCTGCGTGGCCTCGCGCCATCCACCGAGCACCGACAATTCGCCGCGACGGTTGAACATTCGCGGCCCGACGAATTCGACTTCCGCCCGCTTGTAACCTGCGATCGAATAGCTGGCGCGCGCGTCGATGTAATTGTAAGCACTGACGGGGGTGGCGCGGCCGGCGCCGAGCGTAAATCCGCCGCCGGAGTATGCGCTTTGGAAGTACGGATGCCACCTCATTGTCGCGCCCGAAATCAGCCGATCAGCGCGCCGGAAGAGGCGCTCCCCCTTGCTCGGAGCGTACGGAGCGAGCGCGCCATTCTTGGCGGCCTGCTGCTGCTCAATCGATGCCTGTCGTGTGGCGGGCGGCGCGCCGCCGGCCTGAGGCGGTGGTGACGGGGTCTGCTGCGCCTCATCGGATGAACCGGGCGCTTGCGCCGCTAGCGGACTCCCGACGGCCGTGATGGCCGCCACCAATAACAGTCCCAACAGTCCAGGAGAATGCACGAAACCCCCACGTTCTATCCGCGCGCCTGACAGCCGTTCGTCACGCCACACGGGATATTGTCCTCGAACGCAAGAGCATACTGGGCGCTGACACACCTTGCAATACGCCTGGGTGTCATGCCCGGGCCGTTCCCACGGTGCCTGTCACCTTGTTCTACTGCTGACGTTCATCGCCCTTTCGCCAGGCGTGGTGGAACGAACCGACGACCGACGTGTAAGGTTGTTCTCACCGAGGGTCAAGTTCGCTTCCATAATGGCTATGGGCCGCCATCGCCTCGGCTGCTCAGGAGCTGCAACGCTGCGAAAGCCCCGCGTTCTCATCGCCGCAGCCGCAGGGGTGCTCCTGATTGCGCTCGCGGCTCTGCATACGGCACCTGTCCGGGCGCTCGTCCTGCGCCGCGTCGTCTCGGTCGTTCGCGCGTCCTACGGAATCGACGTGCGAGCCGGATCTCTCTCGTACAACGTTCTGACGCTCTCGGCGGAGCTGCGAGGGGTGGAGCTGGCGTCGGTCGACGCGCCGTCCGAGCCGTTCGCGACGGCTGATGCCCTTGGCGTGACCTTCGGCGCCCGCACGCTGATTGGCAGCGTCAAACTGCGACGCGTTTCGCTCGCTGCCCCTCGCATCACCATCACGCGACACGAAGATGGTACCGACAACTTGCCGCGAGTGCGCGGCGAGCAGTCCGACGGAAATAGTTTCGTCCTGCCGCCGATCGCCGTCGACGATCTCGGCGTCTCGTTTCAGCAGCCCGCGATGTCGGCGGTCATTCACGGGGCGTCAGTGCGGCTGACCAGCGCAGAGCCTGGCAAGATCTCGATCGCGATCGACGCGCAATCCGGCTTACGGATGACGTTTGGCGATCGAACCATCGACGCGGCGTCGGTCGCCGGTGCATTCGATCTCGAGCGTGAGCGGCTGGCTATCCGCGAGCTGACGGCGTCGCGGCCGGACACCGCGCTGCGAGCGAACGGCAGCATCGCGTTTGGCGACAACCCGGCCACGATCGATGTCACCGTCAGCGGCTCTTCGGAGATCGAATCGTGGTTGGCGAACATCAGCGACGACGCAAGCGTTGTCGGACACCTGGAGGCGACCGCTCACGTGACGGGTCCCGTGTCCG
>DATJKH010000208.1:0-19414 GCA_035491715.1 Vicinamibacterales bacterium
GCCTTCCTGCCGGTGAACCCCAAGCAGTTCCACTGGCAGATCGAAGATGCGCTCGTCTGGCTGAAGGGACGGCACCAGGTGAAGTTTGGATATCGGCTTGTCGACCGGTATCCGTCGCCGTTCACCAACACCGATACGCGCGGCACGATTGCCTTCAATCGGAACTACACCAACAATCCGGTCACCAACAGCGGCGGATCCGGAATCGCGACGCTGCTCACGGGCTACATCAATACCGCCGCCCGCGGTTTTCTGCTCGAGCCCTACACGCTGCGCACGCAGGAGCACGGCACGTTCATCCAGGACGACTTCAAGTTCCGATCGCGATTCACGATCAATGCCGGCCTTCGCTATGAGTTCTTCGGCGCGGAGACCGAGGAGGACAACAAGATCGTGAACTTCGATCCGGTGAACCTGCGGCTGATTTACGCCGGCGAGGATGGCGCAAGTAAATCGGTCAACAAGAAATCCCAGCAGGGGCTCGCGCCGAGGCTTGGACTCACCTACGACCTGTTCGGCAACTCGTCAACGATTCTTCGAACCGGCTTCGGCATCACGTATTTTCCCGAGCAGCCCTCCGCTTCGAACATGATCGGTCAACAGGTCCCCTACACGATTTCGCAAAACGTCACTTCCGAGACCAATCCGACGAATTTCTCGACGGTTCGAACCATCGAGGATCCGTTCCCGCCGATCGTCCAGGTCAAGCCGCGCACGACCGCCGAGCTGCAGGCGGCCAACCCTCGCGTGCTCGGACACTCATTCGAGAACGAAGTCGCGTATGCGGAGCAGTGGCATCTTGGCATCGAACGTCGTGTGCTGACAGCGATGGCCGTCGAGCTGACGTATGCCGGCAGCTCGGGCAAGCACCTGGTGTTCTGCTACAACCCGAACGAAGTGCAGCCCGGCATCGGCACACAGGATTCACGTCGTCTCATCCAGCCGCTGAATCGGTTGAACAACATGCTGCAGTGCGATCCACGCAACCAATCCACTTATCACAGCGGCCAGCTCAAGGTGACACAGCGATTCCATAACGGGATGCAGTTTCTCGGCAGCTACACCTACGGCAAGGCGCTTGATTACGGCGGATCCGCAGCGAGCGGCGGCGGCGCCGTCGGCAATCCGCAGACGGTGACGAACCTCGCGGCCGGCCATGGGCCGTCAGGATTCGATGTCAGGCATCGCGCCGTGATCAGCGGCGTTTGGGAACTGCCCTGGGGACCTGGGCGCAAATGGATGCAGGACAACGGCATGGTTGGCGCGATCGTCGGCGGATGGCAGCTCTCCGGGATTGGCACGGTCACGACCGGGCGGCCGTTCACGGTGTTCATGCAGACCGGCGTGAACAACGGCGCCCCCAGCTGGCCGGATCGAGTCGGATCCGGAGAGCTGGAGAATCCGACGGTCGATCGCTGGTACAACCCGGCCGACTTCAAAGCGCCGCCGGCGAATACCTACGGCAATACCGGACGCGGGATCCTCTACGCGCCCGGACACGTCAATCTCGACACCTCGTTATCGAAGCGATTTACCCTGTCGGGGCGGACGAACATGGAGTTCCGCTGGGATGCGTTCAATTTGTTCAACCATCCCGGCTTCGGATTCCCGAATCAAAACTTCGATTCACCAACGGCGGGCCGGATTACCTCGACCATTGTCGATAACCGGTCGATGCAGTTTTCGTTCAAAGTGAATTTCTAGCGTTCTGCGGTTCACGATCTGTGATTGGCGATCGTTTCTGATATAGACTGTCGCCGCTTATAGGAGGGAGGCGTATGCGCAAGACCCTGGCATGTGTCGCGGCCCTGGCACTTCTCTCGGCCCCGGCGCTCTCGGCGGATGAGTTCAAAGGTCGAATCAGCGACGCGATGTGCAAGGCGATGCACAAGGATGGCGAACACGGCACCAAGAAGATGACGGACCGCGAGTGTGTCGAAGGCTGTGTGAAGGGTGGCGAGAAATACGTCTTCGTCGGTGAAAAAGACAAGGTCTACACCATCGCCAATCAGGACCTTGCGGCGCTCAAGGCCCACGCGGGTCACGAAGTGATCGTCACCGGCACCGCAAAAGGGGACACACTGACGATCTCGAAGATCGAAATGCCGGCGAAGAAGTGAGTGAATCGC
The DNA here is from genome assembly GCA_035491715.1 of Vicinamibacterales bacterium. GTDB lineage: Bacteria > Acidobacteriota > Vicinamibacteria > Vicinamibacterales > 2-12-FULL-66-21 > JALZOC01. The sequence continues at coordinate 2,130 of DATJKH010000208.1, forward strand.
TAATCACTCATCACTAATCGCGGATCCTCGAATCCTCGATCGTCGAATCATCGAATCAATGAATCGCGAATCCTCGCCAAAGGATTCGCGATTCATCCCCCGCAGCCCGGATCCCGACTCCAAAAACGTCGACACCAGCGTCGTTCACCTCCCATAACCCAACAACATCCTCGGCAGAATCAGCGTGATCGATGGAAAGGCGGCGATCAGGGCCAGGCCGACGAGCAGAGCCATCAGGTAGGGAATGTAGGTCCGGCTCACGTCGTCGATGTCGACGCGGCCGATGCCGGCGGCAATGGTGAGGCCGACCCCCACTGGTGGTAAGAAGAACGCGATTCCCATGGCCGCAATCACGACAATCCCATAGTGGACAGGATCGACGCCGATCGATCGACTGATCGGAAAAAGAATTGGACCAAAAATCAGCAGTGCCGGTAATCCCTCCAGCAGAGCGCCGACGACGACAAAAAGGGCGATGGTGAGCGCCATGAACTCGATGCGTCCAGCTCCGGCGGTGCGGATCCAGTCACCCAGCATCTGCGGCACCCACTCGCGAACCAGAATCCACGCGAACGCGGACGCTGCCGCCAGGACCCACAAGGTCGTCGCTGTGACGACGCCGCTTTGTGCGAGGTGACCCACGATGTCGCCCCGGCGAATGCCGCCCATGGCGATGCCGGCGACGAAGGAATAGACAACGGCGAGGAGCGCCGCCTCGGTGACTGTCGTGAGTCCCGAGAAGATTCCACCAAAGAGCAAGACCGGCAGTCCGGTTGGGACGATCGCCCGACGTGCGGCGCGCCAGACGTCTGCTCGTGTGACGGGTTGGCTCACCGGCCACCCCTGGCGCCGCGCTCGAACCGCAATCAGCACGAGCAGCGCAAGTGCAAGCACGAATGCTGGAATGAATCCGGCGAGAAACAGGGTCACAATCGACAAGTTCACGAGCGAGCCGAGCACCACCATCGTCAGGCACGGCGGAACGAGAATGCCCATCGCAGAGGCGGCGGCAACGATGCTGACCGATTCAGTTCCGCTGTAACCGGCGCGTCGCATCGAGGGAACGAGTAGCGAACTGATCGCCGACACGTCCGCGGTCGTCGATCCCGAGATTCCGGAAAACAGGATCTCGGCGACCACAGCGACCATCGCCAGGCCGCCACGCACGCGGCCGACAATGGCCATCGCGAAATCGACTGTGCGTTCGGAGATGCCGCCGGCTTCCATCAGTGTGCCGGCGACAATGAACAGCGGAATCGCGAGCAGGACGAACGAATCGACGCCGCCGAGAATCTTGATCGGGAGGATGATCAGGCTGACCCCGCCGATCCCGAGAAGATAGGTCAGCGCGGTGAGCGCCAATGTGAACGCGAGCGGCACGCCGAGAGCGGCCGTGACGAGGAAGCCGGCAACCAGCACCGTCATCGGCGGCGCGCCGGCCGCGATGGGGACGATCACCGATGCAATCGCGACGCTTGCCGCGCCGAGGGCCCACGACAACTCGGTGCGATCGCGCCAGACGCTGAGACCGTCGCGGCGCAATTGCGCCACGACGACGACCGACATCAGCAGCAAGGCTGCCGGCAGCACGGCAGAAATTGCCGCGCCGGACAGGCCACTCGCCGGGAGCCGCTCGCCTGCGCTCGCCACTGTCAGGTCCCAGGCAGGAACAACCAGGCAAAGGAAGAAGGCGAGGAGCACGAGACGAAGTCCGCGATCGATAGCGGCGCGTCTCGTCGCCGGAACCAGCCGCAGCAGCGCGGTTACGCGCGGATGCTGTCCCTGCTTGAGCGCCCAGACGCCGCCCGCGCACATCAACCATGCGAGCAGCAGCCGGGCGATCTCTTCAGTCCATGGAATGGGTTGGCGGAACACGTGCCTGCCGATTACCTGGAGGCCGACCACGATTGCCTGTGCGGCAACGACCGACGCAATCGAAACCGCCAGCGCGCGATCAGTCCAGTGACGGGCAGCTGGTGGTTCAGCGGTAATCGCCGTGCTCATGTGCGAATGGCGGCGAGCCACGCCTCTGCACCGAGCGCGCGCGCTTCGGATTCCCAGAGCCGTTGGGCTGGTTGGCGGAACGCGCCCCGGTCGATATCGCGAATGGTCATGCCCAGGTTTGAGAGTTGGGCTGTGGCGGCGGCATCCTCGCGAGGACCGACAGCGCGCTGCGTGGCTGAAGCGTCACGCGCAGCCTGTTCGAGCGCGGCGCGGATGTCGGCCGGGAGGCGCGACAGGCCGGCCGACGAGGCGAACAGACCGAGGACGCCGGCGATGTGCCGGGTTTGCGTCATGTGATGCGCGACTTCGTAAAAGCGCTGTTGGACCGTGGTGCTCGCATCGTGCTCGTAGCCGTCAATCACACCGGTCTGAAGCGACGTATACACTTCGCCAAACGCCATCGGTGTGGGACTGGCGCCCATCAGTTCGATGGTCTTCACATAAATCGATGATTGAATCGTCCGGATCTTCAATCCGGCAAGCTGCGCTGGATCGGTGATATCGCGTGATCGGGTCACCACCTGACGGAACCCGAAGGAATCACCCCACGCGAGCGGCCGCGTTCGAACCGACCGGCCGAGATACTCGGCGGCTTCGTGGCCCAGTTCGCCGTCGACGACGCCATGCACGTGATCCCAGTCGCGCCAGAGAAAAGGAAAGTCGAAGACTTGAAGCTTCGGCGCAACGCTGCCCCAGATCGCGGTGCCTGAGACCATGAAATCGACGAGCCCCTCCTGAACCTGTTGCACGACCTCGCGCTCCTGTCCGAGGGTGCCGCTCGGGAAGATGCGGATCGTGACCGCGTTGTTGGTCGCCTTCTCCCCCAGAGTGCGAAACGTATCGGCGAACACGTGGAGCGCCGTCGGGCCGGCAGACATCGAGTGCGACAGCCGGAGGATGATGGGGCCTCGTCCGCCCGCCGAGCGACAGCCCGCTGCCAGCGCCGCGGCGCCGACCGTGCCGAGAAAACTGCGCCGAGTGACGGCTCTGTCCATGCGCCTGCACATTATGCCTGCTCTGAGCGACCGAATCATTCGCGCGAGTCGAAGAGCCTGCGAGAGGTGCATACTTGAACCCATGACTTCTCAACAGCAGCGTCATCTCGACGACGAAGGTTACGTCATCCTCGAGTCCGCGATGGGTGGCGACCTCCTTCGCGAACTACGCAGTCGCATCCTCGAGCTGTTCGACGAGGAAGGGGAGCAGGCAGGACACGAATTCCGAAAGGAGGAACACGCGCATCGACTGGCGAACCTTGTCGACAAGGGAGAGGTATTCCGGCGAGCCATCATCCTTCCCGCCGTATTGGATCTTGTGAAACACGTCGTCGGCGACGACTGTAAGTTGAGCAGCCTCAATGCGCGATCGGCCGATCCGGCAACCGATGTCGGTCAGCCGCTGCACGTCGATATGGGCGCGATCCCCGACGAAAAGGGCTATTGGGTGTGCAACACCGTGTGGCTCCTCGACGATTTCACCCGTGATAACGGACCGACCCGTATGATCCCCGGGTCGCACAAATGGGGAACGCGGCCGCAGGATGTGATGAGCGATCCGTACGGCTCGCATCCGCAGGAAGTCCTGTTGATGGCGCCGGCAGGGACTGTGGTGGTGATGAACGCGCACATGTGGCATGGCGGAACTGCGAATCGAACGAGTTCGCCGCGCCTGGCGATGCACGCGTTCTACTGCCGTCATGACAAACCGCAGCAACAGTACCAAAAGCAGTTGCTGCGGCCGGAGGTCCAGGCGTCATTGTCGCCTGAACTTCGATCGCTGCTGGCGCTCGATGACCCGCTGAACGACGAAGTCAGTTCAACGGTGACCGTGAAGAGTGGTTTTTTGAAATAGGACAGTTACACGCTTGAGCGCTGACTTTCAGTCCGGATCGCGTCCCGACTGTGCGCCTGACATCTCGGCATGCTCGCCCTCTGACGCATCGGTGCGGCGACCGTTCTCGGGCGACAGCTTCTGTTGGATCAAGGTGAGGAGCGCAGCTGGCTTGATTGGTTTGACGACGTAACTTGCGCCGAATCCGCCGGCGTCGGCGCGCAGGACCGTATCATCGAAACCGGTGACGACGATCGTTGGAATGTGAAGCTGACCCGTGGAGATGAGTTGAAGCCCGTTAAACGCGCCGAGCCGGACGTCGATGATCAGCAGATCGGGAGCGTGATCGCGCAGCTTCTGCCGGCCATCCTCGAAGCTGCTGGCGAGAAAGACGTCGTAGCCGGCTTCCTCCAGCAACTCCTTCATGCCGTCCAGATAAACCTCGTCGTCGTCGACGATCAAAACACGAGCACGCATCCTGCCGCTCCTGTCATTCTCGATACGAGGTGCATCCGCCCGCCTGGAACTCATGTTGGGTCGCCCGCGCCAAGTATTGCACAGTTGTCAATCCGGCGTGTGGGCCAAGTAAATGTCAAGGGACGTTTTTGTAGATGAGCTGCGAGCCGCCGCCGGCATTTGGGCAAAAGGCCAAAGTGGCGTACTCGATTCAGACAAGCACGTGCTGGACAGTCACGTTTGATACGCCGTGCCTGCACGCTCAGTCGCGCAGGCGTTGTGCACGAAGACGCTCGATGTGTGCCTGGAGCCTTTCGATTTGATCTTGCAGACGGTGGCGATGCGCCCTGTGCTCTGCGGTATCGACGGGCTTCCGTTCCAGGCCGGCGTGTTCGACGCGCAGTGCATCGACCTCGCGACGAAGCCGGTCATGTTCGGCCTCAATGTCTTCGCGTTCTCCCACGTGTCGATTGTCGCACGTTACGCCCGGCGAGTTCACGGTGCGCGCTCCGATCGATTGCAGAGTCGTACAATGCGGCGGTCGCGCACGCCAGGAGGAATCTCATGTCCTTTCGCCCTCGTGATTGGTTGTTGTCGTTCGCCGCAACGGCGATGGTGTCGACGGCCGTCGCCGCCCAGCAGCCCGCGGAAAAGTCGATTCCAGAGAAAGTACAACTCTTTATTCCCTACAAGGAGTACACGGCCGAGGACAACACGCGTGTGCTCGATGAATACAAATACTTGAGAGTCGCCGATGTGTCCGACGGCATGGACGTGGTGGGACTCCAGAACATTGGGCTCGTCAACCCGGAGATTCACGCGCTGTGGAAGGACACTGAGCATTTTACCCATCGCGTCGCGGGAATCGCCGTGACTGCGCGCTACGTTCCGACCAACCGACGCGAACCGAAGATGGATCAGAAGACAATCAACCAGTGGTACAGCACGATCACATCTGAAGCGTTCATGAAGGTGCTCACGCCTGGCTCGATCCTCGTGATCGATGCGATGGAAGACGGTGAGTCGCGCAGCATCGGGTCGTCAAACATCATGAGCTGGAAGAAGCTCGGCATGGTCGGCCTGGTTACCAGCGGAGGTCTTGCCGACACCGACGAGATCATCTACGAGAAGGTCCCGACGTATTTCCGCCGGCTCGCTCGCGGCATTCGCCCTGGAAGAAACGAACTCGAATCGGTGAATCGGCCGGTGACGATCGGTGGCGTTCTGGTTCGACCCGGTGACGTCGTCGTCGCCGACGGCGACGGCGTCGTCGTCGTTCCCCGCGAGCGCGCGCTTGACGTCGCCGCCGCGGCGCTGACATTCCTCGATAACATCGGCCGCGAACGCTACATCAAGGAAACGGGAAAGAACCCGTGGGCGAAGAAGCCTGGCGGTCAGTAATCACACTCCAAATTGCCGCAGGTGGTGGTCGGTGTGCAGGTACGCCCACCGGAGCCAGTCGAACGCGGTCATCTTCCCGAACACAGGATGATCGGGCCACGTGCCGCGCACGCCGTGTTCCGCGATCGCGTCCAACAGCGCACGCACCTCGGCGACGTCGGAAGTGAAATCGGCCGGGCATGTGCCGGCACCCTGCTGGTCGATCTCCGGCCTCGTCAAGATCCCCGGCCGCCACTGCAGTGGGGCGTAGAGCGCGAGCCACTTGATCGCCGTTCGTTTCAATAAGCTCGTGTCGTCGCTGACCGGCTTCTGACCGAGAGCCATCCGGCACGCGTCGGCGAGGTGACAGACCATCTGTTGCACATTCATTTGTCCCCATCGCCGCTCGCTCTCGGGTGTGAGTTTGCCCAGCCGGGCGAGGAGTTCCGCCTTGTCCTGCGCTCGCGTCAGCGATTTCATGCGTGTTTGATCAGCACGCGCCGATTCACACGCCGAGCAGGCGTTCGCCGCCGGCGTTGCGATAGACGGCGAGGGCGCGCTCGCGCCCATTCTGCGCCTGCGCCAGCAGCGCCGCGAACTCGGGGTGATCACGCAGGCCGTCGAACTGGCGGCTGTTCCTCAAGGTGTCGAGCACCCAGTAGTGCTTCTCCATCGCGCGGCGAAGAAATCGAAGACCGGTCTCGTAATCGCCAAGATCGCAGAGAAGCCACCCCTCCTGAAAGACCGCTTCGGGATCCTCCTGGATTTTCAGATGCCTGAATACGGACATTCGTCCGTCCATCTCGTCGCGTCGGCGATCCAGCCAGGCGGTGAGGTACTCAATCCACGATTCGAATGCGGGAATTCGAGACAACTGGCGCATCCGATTGAGCTTGCCGCGTGCCTCCTCCCGGCGCCCCGCGAGACCAAGTCCAATGACCCGAATTCCATCGTCGGCCCCGGCGACCATGCGGGGCGGTTCGATCGCGAGGAGCCGATCCACGTCGCCAGTCATCAGCAGCGTTTGCTCGATGCTCGTGGGAACGTTCGGATCGAGCCGGCGTGCCTCGGCATGCGCGGCGATGGACTGTTCGAGCAGGCCGCAGTACCGGCACGCGTGGACGAGGCCGGCGAACAGTTCGGGATCGTTGCCGTGACGTTCGGCTTCGCCCAACAGGCGCACGAGAGCATCTTGTGCCCGGCCCATGTCCGCCTCGAGGTTGGCAAAGAACTTGTGCGCGATCGTCAGGCGCGGGCTCAGGCCAAGCGCGCGGCGGAGCGCCTCTTCAGCACGCGCCTCGCTGTCGTCTGAGGCGTCGATGTATTTCCCGATCACGCGATGACATCGCCCGAGATGCGCCCACGCGGGGGCAAAACGGGAATCGAGCTCCAGGGAGGATTGATACAGAGCGCGAGCGTTGATCAGGCCGTTGTAGGTCCGCGCCAGTTCATTCGCGCGCAGATACAGCTCGTAGGCTCGACCATCGGGTGTGATGCCGGAGGGAGGTGAGACAGGGCCACCCGTCAACGGCGATGCTAACGCGTCGGCGACCCGGCGCGCGATATCGTCCTGGAGACGAAATAGATCGCCGAGCGATGACTGGACGGTGTGTGAGGTCAAGAGCGTGCCGCCTGGCGCTTCGACCAGTTGCGCTGCCGCTCGCAACTGATCGCCCGATCGCAAGAGCGTGCCCATGACGACGACGTCGACATCAGCTTCGGTGGCAACCGCCTTCAGGTCCGGCGCCTCGCCCGCGAATCGTGCCGCGACAGCGCTCGAGCGCAGAATAATCGAGCCGTAGCTGGAGAGCGACGTCGAGATGGCATCCGGCAGACTGAAAGCGAGAAAGTCCGTTTCGGGATCGGGACGCAACACGCGAAACGGCAGTACCACGAGACGGGTGAGTGCGCGAGCGAGGGCGGGTGTCCGATCGCCACTCACAGACTCGAGCGCGCGGAGCTCGTCGGCCATCGCCTCCGCCGATGCCGGCCGATCTGCGGCACGCTTTGCAAGAGCGCGTCTGATCACGCGATCGAGCGCCGCAACCGCCGGCGATCCCGTGAGCGCGGGCGGCTGCTCGTACCGTGTCGCGTGAAGAATCTCGACGAACGTTCGTCCAGCAAACGCCGGTCGTCCGGCCAGCATTTCGAACAACATGGCGCCGACGGCGAAGAGATCGCTTCGCGCGTCAAGCGCGTCGCCGCTGATCTGTTCCGGCGCCATGTATCGCGGCGTTCCCATCACCACCCCGGGGACGGTGACTTCAATGGTTGGATCGAACGGGGCATCGAACTGCGGGCGGGCGAGGCCGAAATCGAGCAGTTTCACGCCGTGGCGCGTCAGAAATACATTGGATGGCTTCAGATCGCGATGCACGATGCCGCGCGCGTGAAGCGCCGAGAGCGCCGCCAGGATGCCAAGACCGATCGGGATCGCGTCGGCGCTGGTGAGCGGCCCGGTGGCCAAACGTTCGGAGAGGACTTGCCCCTCGAGCAGCTCCATCACGATGAACAGGGTGCCGGCGTCTTCTCCGATTTCGTATATCTGGCAGACGTTCGGATGATTGACGCTTGCCGCCGTTCGCGCTTCTCGCCACAACCGTTGATGCGCGGTCGGATCGGTGCCGATGGCCGACAGGGTCTTCAGTGCGACGGTGCGCTGCAGCCGTTCATCGCGCGCCGCGTACACCACACCCATGCCGCCTTCGCCGAGCTTCCGTTGGACGGCGTACGGACCGATACGGGTCGGGATCGGAGCCGCTCTCGTGGTATCGACCTGCTTATCAGCCACACAACTAACAGGTAAAACGAATCCTTTTACTTCTGCGGTAGCACGACGCCTTCGGCATCCCGGTACTCGATCGTGCCGAGCTGCAGGTTTTTCAGATCCGACTCAATCTTCTGCCGATCACCGACGGCGACGACGAGCAGCTGGTCGGGCAGCAGATACTTGCGAGCTGCCGCCTGCACGGATGCCGCGTCGACGCCGAGCAGGCGCTCGACATACTGCGCGTAGTAGTCGAGTCCCAACTGGTACACGTACAGGCTCGACAGGCTTCCCGCCGCTTGTTCGGACGTTTCGAACCGGCCCGGCAGCGATCGCACCAGGCTGTCGCGACCGAGAGAAAGCTCGTCGACTGTGACCTGGACATCGCGCATCTTACGAATCTCGGTGAGGATCTCGCTCACTGACGGCGCCGTCGCGTCGGTTCGAACGCCACTGCCGACATAGAACGGACCCGGTTCCTTTCGGAACGCGAACGTCGAGAACGCACCGTATGTATAGCCCTTGTCCTCGCGGAGGTTGAGATTGATTCGGCTGGTGAACAATCCTCCGAGTACCATGTTCATCACTTCGGTCGCTTCGTAGTCCGGCGTTGTGCGCCGCGCCCCAACGCCCGCGATTCGGAGCTGAGTTTGGGCGGCACCAGGAGTGTCGACGATGATCAGCTTCGCATCGGTCGGCCGCGGTGCCGGCATCGACGTCCTGCCCGGGACCTGGCCGCTCCAGCCGGCGAACGCTGGCGACGCGAGTTTCTCGAGCTCAGAACGCGATATGGCACCGACGACAACGAGCGCGGCATTCCCGGGCACGAGTTGTTGTTTCCAGAAGCCAACCATTGCGTCGCGCGTCAGGGCCTTGTTGGATGCCTCGGTGCCGATTTCGATGTATCCGTATGGATGATTCGGACCGAACACCGCCGCTGCCATGACTCGTTGCGCGATCTGGGCGGGGTTGCTCTTTTGCGAGACGAGATTCGCGAGCCGGCTGGCGCGCTGCCGCTCGACTTCCTCCGACGGGAACGTCGGGTGCAGAACCACATCCGACATCAGTGCGAGCGCGCTGGGAAACTGGCGCGAGAGCGACGTGACGGCCACCTGCGACGCATCCATCGCCGACGACGTGGTCAGCGTCGCGCCCAGCCGTGCAGCCTCCTCGGCAATCTGGAGTGCGTTTCTCGTCGCCGTGCCCTCATCGAGCATAGCGACGGCGAAGTTCGCCAGCCCGGGCTGGTCAGGCGGGTTGGTTCCGCTGCCGCTGCCAAAGACCAGGGTCGCCGATACGACAGGCAATTCCCGTCGCTCGCTGAAGATCACGGTCAGGCCATTCGGTAACGTGAACTGTTGCGGCGTGGCAAATTGCGCGGCCTTCAGAGGACCGGACCTGGGCTTCGCGGCCCGCCAGGCCTCATCCGCGTTGACGCTCTGTGCCGCTCCTGCCGCCTGATCACTCTTCGACGCGGCCGGATCCGCAAGCAGTTTCTTCTCTCCGGGAATCGCGTGGAGCACGACCCTCTTGTTGCGACCGAGGTAGGTTTCAGCAAATGTCTTCACCGTTTGCGGCGTCGCATCGCGATAACGCTGCAGGTCCTGCGCGAGGTAGTCGGGCGTATGCAGGTAGTGTTCGTAGCTGTTCAGCCGATCGGCCTTCCCCCCGAATCCTCCGAGCGTTTCAAGGCCCAGGATGATGCGCGATTCGATGGTGGTCTGGGCGCGCTCGAACTCGGCGGTCGCGGGGATCTCTTGCATCAGGCGGGTCACTTCCAGGTTGATGACATCTTCGAGTTCCTGGGCAGTGTGGCCGGGTCTTGCGGTTGCCTGGATGGTGAACTTCGATCCGAGAATAAGTGATTCCTGCGTCGCCTGGACGCTCTGGGCGATCTGTTTGTCGTAGACCAGCGCCTTGTAGAGGCGACTGGACTTGCCACCGCCGAGGATGTTGGCCGCCAGATCGGCGTCCGCATCTCCGGGTTTGAAAATGGCCGGCGTGAGCCACGCCATGTAGACCCGCGGCAACTGCACCGTATCGGTGACGGTGAGCCGCTTCTCGCTGGTGATCGGCGGTGTTTGCGCGGTGATTTTCGGTACCTCGGGTCCGCGTTTCAGCGCCCCGAAATACTTTTCGACCAATCGCCGGGCGGCGGCCGGATCGAAGTCGCCGACGATCGCAAGACTCGCGTTGTTCGGCGTGTAGTATTCCTTGAAGAACTGCTGCACGTCGTTCAGTTCCGACGCGGCGAGGTCGGCGTGCGATCCGATCACGACACCGTGATAGGGGTGTCCGGCCGGATACAGAGCCTGATAGAGGGCTTCCTCCGCTACGCCGTACGGCTGGTTCTCGAGACTCTGGCGCCGCTCGTTGCGAACGACATCGCGCTGGTTCGCGAGCGCTTTGCCGTCGAGTACATCGAGCAGGTATCCCATGCGATCCGATTCGATCCACAGCGCCAGCTCGAGTTCGTTCGAGGGAACCGTCTCGAAGTAGTTCGTGCGATCGAAATCTGTGGTCCCGTTGATGTCGGACGCTCCCGCGGCTTCGAGCAGCTTGAAGTGGGTATCGGCGGCGACGTGTTTCGATCCCTGGAACATCATGTGTTCGAAGAGATGCGCGAAGCCGGTGCGGCCCGGGATCTCGTTCGCCGGCCCGACGTGATACCAGAGATTGACGGCGACCATCGGCAACCGCTTGTCTTCCGAGAGAATCACTTTCAGGCCGTTCTTGAGGGTGTACGTCTGGTGATCGAGGCGTGGGATCGCCGCGCTGGTTGCGGGTGGCCTGGCCTGGCGTTCCGCTCCCTGAATCAGGCCGACCGCGCCTACCGCCGCCACAAAGACGAGCAGCGCGAATTGACGTACACGCATGGGTGTTCCTTCTTTAACTACTGCTGGCGCTCTGTGGTCAGAGACACGAATCCTGACATCGGCGAAACGCCGCGGTGAACTCACCAGATCCTAGTGTCGAATTGTCCGAGGGCGATATGAAAACGTGATCAGGACGTCGCCGGCGGCATCTTGAACGTTTTCTTCACATACGCGATGTTTGCGCGGGTATCGGCCACCAGGTCCTTCGTTGGCGAACCGGTTTCCAGGACGTACCAGCCACGATACCCGATGTCGTAGAACTCTTTTGCCATGCGCTGCCAGTCCATCTTGCCGCCGGGCGTCTCGAGCAGTTGCTGACGATTATCCGCCGCGTTGGCGTTCTTCAGGTGGATCTGGTTGATGCGTTTACCGAGCATCTTCGGTTCGACGTAGATGTCGGGCACGCGCGAGACGATGTTGTGCGCATCGTAGTAGACCGCCACGTGGTTCGATCCGATCGCATCGACCAATTTGATGTTGTCGGCGGCCGAGATCCAGTCCTCGAGACCCACCACCACGTCGTATTTCTCGGCATAGCGCGCGACTTCTTTCATCATCGTCACAAACGCATCCACCTGCGCCTGGTTGGCCATGTCGATGTGGCTCTCGCCGAGAATTGGCAGCAGGATGTTGTTGGTGCCGATGTTGTAGGCAATCTCCACCGCTTCGGCCAGAAGGATCGCGAACGCCGGATTGGTGTGCATCGGCAATCGCTGTTTACCCGGGTTGCCGATCGCCAGCGAGCAGATCTGAATGCCGTTGTCGAGCGCCGCGCGCTTGAACTCGGCCTGCGTTTTTGGATCACGGAGCGTCGGCTTGCCGTCGGTCGGGTATTGCACGCTCACCTGAATGCCGTCGAGCCCGATTTCGCGCGCCAGCGCGATCTTGGCGATGTCCCCGCGCTGTCCGAGGTTCCAGTCGGTCATGCCGACGCGCACCGGAACCGGATTGAGCGGTTCCTTCGATGCAACAGGCTGCTGCGCGGTTTGGGCCTGAGCCATTGCCGGAAGCGCAGCCGATGCGATGCCGGCTTTTTTCACAAAGTCACGTCGGGTCATGGTCATACTGATCTCTCCGGGATCCGCAGTGCGGGATCCGGAACCGAGGCAGGCTATCGTACCGCGACGAGCGACTCGCGGTTTGCGAACCGCGAGCCGCCAATCGCCAACATCACGTCGTCTTCAGAATCGACTCCCACCCCGCACGATACTGCGGCCGCTTGATGAATGGGTCTGCGTCGCGCGTGTTCTTTGCGCGGATGTTCTTATAATCCCACTCGATCTTCTGACCGGTGCGATATGCAACGTTGCCGAGATGATTCGCTTCGGTCGTCCAGCCTGAGTACTGGAAGTTCGAGCCGGGGACCGGGCCGTTGCCCTTCGCGTAGTTCACCCACTCGATCCAGTGTCCCGGCGAACGGGGGAGCGTCGGCTCCGGCATCTTGAAGTCTTTGAACTTCTCCTCGGGCAGCAGCTTGCCGTTCCCGAGCAGCATGCCTTTTTCGCCGATGAACAGCTGCGAACGGCCGCCCCATTCCGGCGTCCAGCCTGGCGGCTTGCTGTCGCCCTGATGCCACACAAGCTTCAGCGCCGGCTGCGAACCGACGGCGGCGTACTCGTACGTCGCAACCAGCGTCGCCGGTGCGAGTTCCTTGTGCGGCTTGGGCACGTTGGGCGATACCGACTCGACGCTGATCGGCGCGAGCACGAACCCGCCATTGCCGTCAGGACGTTTGAGATCGAGCACGGTGTAGGGCACGTCGTTGTCGTGACTGCCGAGGTCGCTCATCGTTCCGTTGCCGAAATCCCACCAGCGATACCAGCGCGGACCCGGGAAGTAGGTTTCATGGAACGGCCGCGCGGGCGCCGGGCCGAGCCAGAGGTCGAAGTGGTTGGTTGCCGGAGTGGGCATTTCCTCGGGGAACCGGTTGACGATCTGTACGCCGTTGTAGAAGCCGTGCGGTTTGTCGAACTTCTCCGCCGACGCCGCGTCCTGAAGCCCCCACGCGCGATCGACCCACACGTGCACTTCACGCACCGGCCCAATCACACCAGTATTGAGGATTTCTCTGATCGTGCGGCGCGCCTCTGAAGCGTGCCCCTGGTTGCCCATCTGGGTCGACAGCTTCGGATACTTTGCGGCCGTCTCCCGGATCAGGCGTGCTTCCCAGATGTTGTAAGTGAGGGGCTTCTCACAATACACATGCTTGCCGTGGGTCAGCGCCAGGTAGGTGGCAAACGCGTGCGTCTGCTCGGCGGTGGAGACGACGACCGCGTCGAAGCCGCTCGGGTCGTCGAAGATCTTTCTAAAATCGTTGAATCGTTTTGCCTTGGGGTATGTCTGCGACGCCTGGTCGAGCGCCACGTCGTTGACGTCGCAAATGATGACGACGTTCTCGTCTGGATGCGGCGCCGCAGGGGCTGTCGAGTTCTCACCGCCGCGGCCGCGACCCGTCGCTCTTCCCGGCACGACCGTCAGCTCGCTGAGACTCGCTCTGGCGCGGCCGCCACACGCAATGAACGCGATGTCGAGCTTCCCGTTCAGATCGCGCCCGCGGAGAATCGCCGGCGCGCCGGCCATGACGCCAGCCGCGGCGAGGGCAGTCGTTCCGACGAACTCGCGACGAGTGATGCCGCGCGGGTTCGCCTTCTTCTCCCGAGTCTTCGATTTTTTCATTCTGCACTCCTGGGACCCAAAAAGCACTCTGGGCACCCGGGGCACTCCTGGCACCCCGGGCACTCAGATCATTATTCACAGCTCAGAACGCTAACCTCACGCCAAGCTGGATCGTGCGTGGCGCGCGAGACAGCGTGCGGATCTTCATGAAGTTCGCATTCGTGAAGTCGGTGTTCGGCTGTCCCCACTGCGCATGGTTGAGGACATTCTGGGACTCCGCGCGAATCTGCACGTTATAGCGGCCGAACGGAATCGCACGGAAGACCGAGGCGTCGAGGTTCCAGTTGCCGGGGGACCGGAACTGGTTACGACCCGTGTTTCCCCACACCGCTCCGACGGGCTGTGCGAACGCGGAGGGATCGTACCACTGCTCATCGGGTCCGGGTTCGCCAAAGCCGGGCTTTGCCTCTTTCACCAGGTTGATCGTCTGGTTGTTCGGGGACGTTTGCAGCCCACCGTTGTCGCCGCCGATTGTAAACGGCTTGCCCGATAGCCACGACGCGATGCCATTTACCTGCCAGTTCTTGAGCACGTAGCCGACGACCGAGGTGCTGTCCCGCATGAATGGGATTTCGTAGACGAATCCCATTTGGAGCACGTGCGTGCGATCGTAGCCTGCTGGGGCGAAGTTGCGACTGAGCTGCGACTCCTGTGGCCACATCAAGCCGCCGCCATCGTCGTCGGTGTTGTTCTTGGCTCGAGACAGCGTATACGCGCCCTTCAACAGGAAGCCGTTTCTGAACGGACGATTCACGGCTAGCTGCATTGAGTTGTAACGTGCCTTTCCGATGCCGGAGAGGACGTTGATCGATGCGGTGCCGGCCTGCGTGAAGAGCTTTCGATTGGCGTTGCCACCAGTCTCCGCGTAGTTGAGATTGCGCGTCGTGTAGGTGCCATCCGTCCGCGTGCCGACGTACCCGACGCTCGTTACGATGTCGAGCGGCAGGCGACGTTCGATAACGACGTTGTAGGACTGCGTCGCGCCACGCTCGACGTGGTCCGGATCGGGAGTCGTCATGTCGACGCCGCGTGGAAGCGGGACGGTCCCGCTGCTGACGTCCGGGTTCGGCGCTAGCGGTATTCCCTTCGACAGATTGCCGTAGGGCGTGAAGGTGTTGAGGCCCGCATCGCTGTGCGCAATCGTGAGCGGGAAGCGTCCTCGCATCGGCCGCGACCAGGGGAACGGATCGAAGGTCTTGCCATACCCTCCCCGAAGGACGGTCTTGTCGTCGATGCGATACGACGCACCAATTCGCGGGGCGAAGAGCGTCTTGCTGACCTTCAGACCGAGATCCATCGGGTTTCCTCCGATGCCACCGAGTCTCACGGTGTAGGTCGGAATATCCAGCACCTCGATACCGCGATCCTCACGCTGCATCAGCGGATAGTACTCATACCGCAACCCGAGGTTCACGGTCATCTTTTCGTTCGGCGTCCAGCGGTCGGACAAATACAGACCGTACTGATTCTCGCGTCCGCTCAGTTCCTCGAATTGCTCGCTCTTGTTGAAGCTTTGCATCTCTCCCATTAGGAAACCGGCGTACGTGTTCCAGAGGTTGCCGCTATAGCCGGTCGTACTGGTAACGCCGCTGTTGAACGTCAGGATTCCTCGCGGGTTGCTGACTTCCGGCTGCCAGTGGTTGAGCCGCAGTCGGATGAAGTCAAACCCGGAACGAATTTCGTGCCGGCCGCTAACCTTGGTCAGGTTTGCAGATGCGGTATAGCTGCGTTCGTCGCGCCAGACGGGGGTCCACGTGCTGTCGTTCCCCAGCGCCGACATTCCGGTCACAACCTGCGGCATCCCGGTATAGCGATTGAGATCGAAAGATCCCGGACCACCGACTCCGTCAGCGTTCGTGCCGCGAATCCCCCAGACCTCGCTGCCGAAGTTGGTCAGGTAGTCGGGTCCCTGCATGTTCTGCTGCATGCCGTTGACGCCGGCGTTTGCGTCGAAGAGGAGCGTCGGGCTGATCGTCCAGGTCTGACCGGCAGTAAAGATCCGTGTGTTCGTCTTGCCGCCGCCAGCGCCGTCCAAACCAAAGTAAAAGAGATCAAACACCTCGGCGTGCATCATCGAGAACTTCGCCCAGATCTGATGCGATGCCGTGCGGTTCCAGTTGACCTTCGCATCGTAGTTGTCGCGGTCCGCTACCGGTTGACGGGGAAGCCGGACGTTGTTCTGAAGGCCGTTGTTCGTCCCCGGCGCGTTTGGCAGCGGATAGCGCTCCTGGATTTTGAGCGCGATCGAGCTGATGCGATTGCCGGGAAGCATTGCATTCTCGAAGAATGTCCGGTTCGCGCCGGTCGACGTGCCGGTCGTCGGGTCGTAGATCCGGAAATCCGGTCTGATCGCGAGCACCTGGCTGAAGTCTCCGGTTCGCATTTGGGCGGTAGGGACCGTGTACTCGTTGTAGAACCCCTGGTGCTCGCTGTTGCGCTCCCACGATCCAAAGTAGAAGAGTTTGTTTCGACGAATCGGCCCGCCCAGTGTGCCACCACCGATGGTCGTGCTCGCGTCCACTTTGTTTGGATCGAAATAGCCACGGCGGGCGTTCAACTCATCCTGTTGACGGAAATAGAACGCGGAACCTCTCAGCGAGTTAGATCCGGACTTGGTCTGCACCGTCGTTGCGGCGCCGCCCGTCATCCCCTGCGCCGCGTCGAAGTTGTTGGTCGAGATGTTGACGTTCTCGATGGTTTCAACCGGAGCGATATAACCTGCGTGATGCGGCAGCCACACGTTGATGCTGGCCGCACCGTCAATCCGCGTGACATTGTTGTTCCGGTTCGTGCCGTTGACATTGACGGAAAGTGCGCGGCCCGGAGTGTCCGTCTGCGCATTCTGGAATTCCGGCGGCGTGGCGCCAGGAACGAGATTCATCAAGTATTGATAGTTGCGGTACTGGTTCAGAGGAAGATTGACGACGTCCGCCGGCTTCAGGTCGACGCTGACGTCCTGCTTGTCGGTCTTGAGCACCGTCGCATCCGTTGTGACGGTAACCGATTCGCTCAGCGCTCCGATTTCCAGCTTGCCGTTGATTCGGACGACGCTACCGGCTGTGATGGGAATCCCCGTCTGGACGAATTCCTTGAAGCCCTGCAGCGACACGTTCATCGTGTACGTTCCGCCGGTGACGTTACGGATCGTATAAGTTCCGGTTGAGTCAGTGACCGCGCTGAGCGCGAGGCCGGTCTGCTCATCCTTAATATTGACGGTGGCGCCAGGAATCGCAGCGCCGCTGCTGTCAGTAACGGTTCCCGTGATGCTGCCGTACAGGACCTGTGCGGCGGCAGTC
>DATJKH010000209.1:0-39627 GCA_035491715.1 Vicinamibacterales bacterium
GAACGCCTGTGGGGTCAGGCGTTCGATCTGCCTGCTGCCGATCTGATGCGCGTCCAGGACACCATCGTGGTGTCGATCGCCGAGGGGCTGCGGCTCCGGCTGTCGGGCGAGGAGAAGGCGCGGCTGGGCGGGTTTGGCACGAGCAACTCCGAAGCCTACCAGCTGTTCCTGAAGGGCCGCTTCCGGATGGAGAGCGATACCGAGGAAGACGACATCGAGGCGCGCAAGCTGTTCGAGCAGGCCACTGAGAAAGACCCGAAGTTTCTCGATGCGTACCTGGCGATCTCGAGCACATATGCCCGCGCCGGCAACAGCTACATGTCGCCCCGGGAAGCCATGAAGCAAGCCGACAAGGCGCTGGACAAAGCTGTGGCCATCGATCCGAACAACATCGCCGTTCGGGTGACCATGGCGCACCGGCGATTCGCCCTGGAACGGAACTGGGCGGCTACCGAGCGCGAGTATCGTGCCGTGATGGACGATCCGGCGGTCCTCCGTACGGTTCAGTACCACCCAATCTCCCTCTTTTTCGTCGCGATCGGGCAACCCGACGAAGCGGTGGGATTGGTAAAGCGCGCACTCGAAGTCGATCCCGGCAACCTCGAATCGCAGGTGATGCTCGGTAATTTTCAGCTGCAGGCGGGACGGCTCGACGACGCGCTGCGTACCTATACCGCCATCGCTGCCGACGTGCCGGATGATCCCCGGCCGCTGTTCGGCATCGCCGACGTTTACAGGAGGCGCGCCGATTTCGCCCATGCGGCGGCAGCCCGCCGGAAGGCCCACGAACTGGAGGGCGACGACGATTTCGCCCGGGCGTTCGCGCGCGCGGAGACTGACGCCGAGTATGCGAAGGCCGAGATGACCGTGGCCCGGGCGACGCTTCGTTCGGCGGAGGAGCGGGCGGCAAGGGGAGGGTATGTGCCGCCCATCGACCTCGCCCGCCTCCACGCACAAGTCGGCGATCGAGAGCAGGCGCTGGCGGGGCTGGAAGGGGTGGTCAACGAACCCTACACCGGACTGTTGCTCCTCAAAGTGGACCAGGCTTGGGATTCGATGCGCACCGACCCGCGGTTCGCGGCCGTCGTGCGCCGGGTAGGCATTCCTTGACCTCCAAAAAACCGCAATTATCGGCCTCGCTACGTGATACGCTCCAGTTTCCCCCCCAGTCTGGAGGCAGGTTATGAGGTTGCGGCGAACGTTCGGCGCGCTGATCCTGGTTCTGGCGGTTGGATTACCCGGTGACCTGCTCGCCTGCGGAGACAAGTTCCTCGTCGCCGGTCGCGGCACCCGCTACCAGCGTCCGAAGACGGCTCGCGCCGCTTCCGTCCTGATTTATGCGGATCCCGCATCGGCGGTCGCGGCCAGTCTCAAGAAGGCGAAAGTCGAATCCCTCCTCAGGCTCGAAGGTCATCGCGCCACCAGGGTGCAGACGCTCCAGGAACTATCGGCTGTCGTGTCCAACGGCCGCTACGACGTGATTCTCACCGCGAACAGCGACTCAGCCAACGTGCAGCGACTGGTCAAGCCATCGCCTGATGCCGCCATTGTGGTCGGCGTCGATGATCTGGTGAAGAACCACTCGTTGCTTCAGGCGATCGACAACGCGGTGTCGCAGCGCGACCAGAATCTGAAGAAGACCCGAAGCTCATAAATGGCGTGGTGATTTCCTCACCCCGTCGCCTGCTTGCCCGGACGATCGTCGTCCTGCTGTTGCCCGTCTCGGCGTTTGCCCAGGCCTTTACCCCCCCTCCGCGTGTGGGCTCGGTCACATTTGCCTGGCAATGGGTGGACAACACCGGACATATCCTGACCGACGGCACGTTCCTCCCCGGCGGCGACAGCGTCACCACCAGTCTGCTGGGCGAGGTCGACTACGGCGTCACGGAACGATTTGCCGTGACGGCCTCCGTGCCGTTCGTTTTTGCGAAGTACACCGGAGCCAATGCGCCGTTCTCGGGACTCGAGCGGGATGCGTGCCGCTGCTGGCACGAGTCGTTCCAGGATTTCGCGATCAGTGGTCGATACCGCTTTGGCGACGAGTTCTGGGCCCTGACGCCCCAGGTGCGCTACATCACGCCGTCTCACGATTACCCTTACCAGGGAGAAGCGGTCGTCGGCGGAAACCTGCACCAGCTTCTGATGGGGGTCAACGCGGCCTGGCGGCTCGCGCAGGTCCTCCCGAAGGCGAGCGTCGAGGCCGGCTATACGTTCGGGCTGGTGGAGACGGTCGTTGAGGGCACGAGGCCGAACCGAAGCAATGTGACCATGAGTTTCGGGTATGCCCTGACGCGCGCCTTGTACGTTCATGGCGGCGCGCTGTTCACGAAGACTCACAGCGGTCTTACGGCGTTCGAAGTCGGGACCGCTCCTCCCGACCAACGGGTTCAAGCCGATCGTCTTCTCAAGATGCGCTTCTGGCACCTGACTGGCGGCATATCGTATTCGACTGGCTTTGCCGATCTGTTCGTCGCAGTAGAGCCGTACGTGTGGGGTCGCGATACTCACGACGGCATTGCGTACACCGCAGGAGCGACCTGGTACTTCGATTTTTCACGGTGACTTTGCTGGCTTTTCCTGCCTTCACGACAATTCACTGAATCTTCACCGTCCCATCAGGACTCCTCCGCGGCCGCGTCCGTATCCTCGGGCATGGGCACTGCGACACTTCATTGGCAAGCCACGAACCTCCTGAATCGTTCACGCGCGCGCCAGCAAGAGGATCGCGCGCCTGGCGACCGTTCCAGCGATCTGCATGGACCTCGCGAGAGCCAGCCGCGGTTCAGTCTTTCTGAACACTGGTTCACCAGCTGGGACGGCACGCGGCTCTACTATCGCGCGTGGCGGCCGTCAACTCCCACCACTCGGATTCTGGTGCTCTTCCACCGCGGTCATGAGCATTCAGGGCGATGGGATGATGTCGTCGCAGCGATAACCCCTGAGGGATTCACCGTCTTTGCCTGGGACGCTCGCGGCAACGGCCGCTCCGAGGGACCGCGCGACGACGCGGAGAACTTCGGGTGGTACGCCAGAGACGCGGAGCTGTTCGTTCGGCACCTGTCGGACATCGAACGTGTGCCGATGGAGCAGATTGCTGTCGTCGGTCACAGCGTCGGTGCCGCGATTGTGGCGGCGTGGATTCACGACTATGCACCGCGCGTGCGCGCGGCGGTGCTCGCGACACCGGCCTTTCGCATTCGGCTGTACCTGCCATTCGCCATTCCTGCGCTGCGACTGACGCAGAAGCTCGGCGTCATGAGATCCGTTTCGAGCTACGTGAAAGCTCGCGTGCTGACTCACGATCCGGCCGAACGGCTACGCCATGAGCGCGACGACCTGATCACCCACAGCATTTCGACCCGCGTGCTGATCGATCTGCACGACACGGCGACGCGGCTCATCGAAGACGCGGCCGCGATCCAGGTTCCGACGCTGATGCTGCTTGCCGGATCGGATTGGGTCGTCAAACAGAGCGCGCAGAAGAAGTTTTTTGAGCGGCTGGGGTCGCCGGTGAAACACCTGGAGAGCCTGCCCGGATTCTTCCACGACGTGTATCACGAAGCGAATGCGTCTCGGCCGCTGCAGGTGACGCGCGACTTCATTGAAGGAGCATTCGCGGCGCCGATGCCCCGGACGCCACTCCTGGACGCCGATCAGGGCGGCTACACGTTCAACGAGTACCGCTCGCTCTGCCGTCCGCTGCGGCCACTCTCGCGAAAGTGGATCGCGTACAAGATCTTTGGGTCATTCCTGCGCTCGCTTGGCCGTCTCAGCGAGGGAATCCGCCTCGGATGGCGCAGCGGATTCAACTCTGGCCGAACCCTCGACTATGTCTATCGCAACCAACCTTCTGGTACCACGGCGCTGGGCCGATTCATCGATCGCCAGTATCTCAACGGCATCGGCTGGCGCGGTATCCGCGTTCGTCGTCAATTGGTCGAGCGCGCGATCAAGCACGCGATCGATGACAGACACGCGGCCAACGGCTCTGCGCACATCGTCGACATCGCGACCGGTGCAGGGCGTTATCTCCTCGACACGCTGAAGCGATGCACGTCGCTCCAGCTGACCGCCGAACTCCGCGACGCGGAGGCGTCGAACCTTGATGCAGGGCGAGCGATTGCCCGCTCCCTCGAGCTGACCAACGTGATCTTCACCCGCGCCGATGCCTTCGATCGATCCGCGCTCGAGCACATCGATCCGATTCCGGACGTGGCCATCGTATCGGGACTGTACGAGCTGTTTCCGGACAATCGACGGGTTCTGAACTCTCTTGAAGGGCTTGCCCGCGCCATTCCCGAGGGCGGTTTGCTGATCTACACCAATCAGCCCTGGCATCCTCAGCTCGAACTGATTGCCCGAGGTCTCTCGAACTGGGACGGCGAGCCGTGGATCATGCGGCGGCGAACGCAGGCGGAAATGGACGAACTCGTGGGCGCCGCAGGATTCGCAAAAGTGCAGATGGAGATCGATCCATGGGGCATGTTCACCGTCTCGATCGCCCGTCGTATCTCTTGAGCGGCGCGACAGCGATCGCGCTGTCGCTCCTGTTCGTCGTGATTTACGGCGTCGCGGGCTGGATCACCTCGCTGCGAACCGACGTTGGCACGTGGGCGTTCAGCTGGGAACAGAATCTTCCTTTCGTCCAGTGGCTGATCGTTCCCTACATGTCGCTCGACCTGTTCTTCGTCGCCGCGCCATTTTTGTGCACAGAGCGAACGGAGCTGCTCGTGTTTCGCCGTCGCATGTCGATGGCGATCTTGATCGCGGGCACGATGTTTCTTCTCATGCCTTTGCGATTTGCTTTTCCGAGACCGCAGCCGACGGACTGGACGTCCACCCTTTTCCACGTGCTGCACGGCTTCGATCGTCCCTTCAACCTCTTTCCGTCGCTGCACATTTCAATACTGATGATTCTCGGCGGCACGTACTACCGTCACACGCGCGGCCTGGTGCGGTTGCTCGTCCAGGGCTGGTTCGCGCTCATCGGAGTTTCGACGGTGCTGACCCATCAACATCATGTGATCGACGTGGTCGGCGGGTTCGCCCTGGGAATCCTCAGCTACTACCTGGTCCCGGAACGACGCCCGGCCGCACCCGTCACCATAAACGCGCGGATCGGCGCGTGGTATGTCGCCGGTGCGGTGGTTCTTGGCGTAGCCGGCGCAGTCTTGCAACCCTGGGGACTTGCCCTCTTTTGGCCGGCGATGTCGACCGCGATCGTCGCCGGTGCCTACTTCGGCTTGTATTCCGGCATCACGCGTAAGCAGGACGGACGGTTGCCGCTCTCGTCCACGATCGTTCTCGCACCATGGCTGGTCGCGCAGTACGCGTCATTGATCTACTACCGTCGTCATGCCACGGCCTGGAGCGTCTTGTCACCCGACGTCTGGGTGGGCCGTCAGCTTCGAGAGTGGGAAGCGCACGAGGCCGTCAGGCAGGGTGTGACAGCGGTGCTCGATCTCACCGGCGAATTCTCCGAGGTCCGCGCGTTTCGCGCACTCCCGTACCTGAATCTACCGATTCTTGATTTGACTGCGCCCTCACTGGATGACTTGCGTGCCGGCGTCGAGTTCATCAACGCGCATCGTCTTCAAGGCATCGTCTACGTCCACTGCAAAATCGGTTACTCGCGAAGTGCCGCCATTGTCGCGTCCTGGCTGATCGATGTTGGCCTCGCCGCGACAGCCGACGAAGCGTTTGCGCGAATATGCGCCGTCCGCCCAAGCGTCGTCGTCCGACCTGAAGTCATTGGCGCGCTGCAGGACTTTCGCGGCACCGATCGAGCTGTCACGGCATCGCTGATTGAGGCACGGTCATGATCGAATCCACGTACCAACCGGCGGAACGACGTCCATTGGCGTCTCGGGATGCCGACATCGCGCGCCGCGTTGCCGGATGGCTGATTGCCAGGAACGTATCTGCGAACGCTGTATCGGTGAGCAGCATGGGCTTTGCCGCGGTTGCGGCGCTCTGTCTCGCCGAAACTCGCGGCACATCCGGCATTGCCGTGCGGTTTCTTTTTGTTCTTGCCGGGTTCTTCGTTCAGCTCCGCCTGTTGGCGAACCTGCTCGACGGCATGATAGCCGTCGGTTCGCGCCGGGCGTCACCGGTGGGAGAGCTCTATAACGAAGTTCCGGACCGTATCGCCGACGTTCTGATTCTGGTCGGTGCGGGCTTCGCACTCGGCGGAACATCAACGCTCGGTTATCAGGCGGCGCTGGTGGCGGTGATTACCGCGTATCTGCGGGCACTGGGTAATTCAGTCGGCGTCCGGGAGCTCTTCTCCGGACCGATGGCCAAGCCCCAGCGTATGGCGACGATTACGGCCGCATGCGTTTACTGCGCGTGCGCACCGGCGGATTGGCCCGGAGGAGTTTCCACTGTGCGGCACGGCGCTATCACGTTTGCGCTCCTCGTGATCATTGCCGGCGGGATTGTGACCGCGTCGCGGCGTTTGCGACGCATTTCGGACGAACTGCGAAGGGCATGATGTCTCCGACGATCGCACTGACTGACGGCACGGTCCACACTTACGTCACCGTTGTCACGACGCTGATTGTCGCCATCGGCGCGCTGCTGGTCTTCCTGACTTACGCCTGCGGCTATCGGCTTGGCAGTGTCTGGCGCACATACCGAAGCTGGCTGGTCATGGTGCCGCTCGTGCTGGTTGTGCTGGTGGCGGGTCGTGTCGCGACAATTCTGAGCGTCGCGCTTGCGGCCCTCTTCGCGTTCAGAGAGTTCGCCCGTGCGACGAAACTCGATCACGACCGCTGGACTACAGGCGCTGTGTATGTGGGAATCCTTGCCGTCGCCGCGAGCGCGCTGGTCGAGGACCCGTGGCGTCATGTCCCCGGATGGTACGGCCTGTTCATGGCGCTGCCCGTCTACATCGTGAGCCTCGTCCTTGTTGTTCCGATCGTGCGCAACCACACACGAGGACAGTTGCGCAACACGGCGCTCGCGGTTCTCGGCTTCGTCTACATCGGCTGGATGTTCAGCCACGTGGGATTTCTCGCCAATTCGCCGCATGCGTACGGATACCTGCTGTTTTTGCTTCTGGCGGTTGAGGGGACCGACGTTGCGGCGTTCACTGCCGGAAAGCTCTTCGGCCGGCGCAAGCTTCGCGACGCGATCAGTCCGAACAAGACCTGGGGTGGCGCGCTCGGCGCGCTCGCGTTTGCGATGGTTCTGCCATGGCTGCTCTGGTTTAGTTTTCCGCATTTCGGATGGCTGCAACTGGTGCTTGCTGGCCTGATTGTCGGCCTCGGCGGTCAGCTTGGAGATCTGACGCTGAGCGTGATCAAGCGCGACATCGGCGTCAAGGACATGGGATCGCTGATTCCAGGCCACGGTGGGCTGCTCGATCGCGTCGACAGCCTGATCTTCGCCGCCCCACTGTTCTTTCACATGGTGCGATGGTTCTACGACGTTTACTGAACGGATGAGATATGCAGACGTGGACATTCGAGCATGGCGCTCTGTCGTTTCGCGTTCCGGAGAGTTGGCGTCGACCGCACGGCCCGAGTGTGCGGATGCTTCGTGTGGCGACGCAGCTGGCGATGCGAGGCGCGCTGCGCACTTACATTCGTCTTGACGCGGTCGGACGAGAAAATCTCCCGCTCGACAGGTCGTTCGTGATGGTTTGCAACCACTCGAGCCATCTGGACGCAGTCTGTCTGCTCTCGACTCTGCCGCTGACGCGCATCCATACAGCCTTTCCAGTGGCGGCAGCGGACTACTTCTTCTCGACGTCGCTGCGCAGCATCCTTTCCACGGTCGCGGTCAATGGCTTGCCGCTCGACCGTCAGAATGGAACCGACGGCCTCCGGGTCTGCCGGCAACTGCTGACGGATTCGAAGACCGTGCTGATCATCTTTCCCGAAGGTACGCGGACGTGCACTGGCACACTTGGTCGCTTCCGATCCGGTGTGGCGAGGCTGGTCGCTGGAACCGACGTCCCTGTTGTGCCCTGCTACTTGTCAGGTGCATTCGAGGTCTGGCCGAAAGGACAGATCCTGCCGCGACCCGGGGCGCTCCGACTCACCATCGGTCGTCCTCAAACGTTCAAGGATGTCTCTCCGCACGACCGGGTGGCGATCGCGTCAACCTGTTCACTGTTGCGCGACGCCGTCGTTTCCCTCTTCCCTTCTTAAGCCGTTGCGCCCTTTGGGCGCCGTAGCGACTCTGGCAGCAGCGCGTCGATCTCCTCTTCGGAGTATCCCTTTCGTCCGCCGCCGGTCAGCGCTGCCTTGGCGATATCGTAGGTCTGTCGATCGGCTGGCGGCGCATGCTCGAAGATGGCGCGTGCCTCCTCCATCAAGACTTCGCGCCGATCGGTGATCGCGGGGACGTCGATTGCCTGATCGTGGACGTCAGCAAGCAGCGCGCGATACTTTTCGGTGAGCAACCAGAAGCGCGCCGCGGTCGCGCGGTGCGCGTAGATACGCGGCTCGAGATCGAGTGCGATGTAGACTGCGCATCCGACGAAGGCCGCCGCGGCGGCCACGGTCGTCGCAATCTGGAAGCCTCGCCCGCGCTGCAGGCCAATCAGCGCCAGCACGCACGCCAGTCCGGTCAGCGAAACCAGCGCGATTTTCATGTACCAACTCCATCGATCCAGACGGCTGGCGGCGTCCGCGTGACGCTGGTACGCGGCAGCGACGGTCGCAAAGCTCAAACGAATGTGATCAACCACACTCAAGTGAAACATGGGCGCTCCGTGCAGGGTGTGACTAAGCCATCTGCAAAGGCGAAGCCTCTAGAAAGCGCTACGAAACAGGGAGTTTTCAGTTTCGCGGCGTAATGCGCCTATACAGACCGGGAAAATTTGGGGGCTATAGCCCGAAGGTTGCGGCCAGGCGCGCCGAGACTGTGCGGTGGACGTAGCCCCAGAGCCGGGCCGGCCCGCGAAGCACTCTCGCGCGCGGACGTACTTTTGCGCGGACACCGTACATTCCGGGACCTGACGGCATCCAGCCGTCCCCGATCAGCTGTCGCTGCAGCGTCAACGTGCGCTCAACGAGTCGTCGCGGGTTGGTAAACCGCTCGACGCTCTCCTCCCCGTCGGAATAGTCGACGACCAGCTCGTAACCGTCGGGGTCCGAGATACGCCGCACTTCGATATCTATCTGCGCGCTACCCCGGGTGAAGAACCAGATCATGTTCCACTGGCATATCGGCACAATGACCGCGACTCTTCAGTGGCATGTGCGCACTTCTGCACGTGCGCTGAAAAGACCTACCAGCCGGACCGGTCGTAGAGCGACGCAGGACCCAGGCTGTCAAGCCGCTTCACGATCGCATCGCGGCGCGCAAGGATCGCATCGATCTGAAATGTCGTCAGGTATTTCGACGTGGCCTTCCGAAGTGTTTCCTTATCGAGCGCCTTCATGCGCTCGACGACCGCTCGATCCGCGCGCGTGACATTTGCGGGTTTCTTCAGCTCGTGATTGGTTCGGAACGCCCGGGTGTGATCGATCGGCCAAAGCCGCCAGTCCTTCGAGATAATCAGGTTGCCAAGGTTCCGGTCGACGTTCGCAATCAGTTCATCGAACACGCGGACCATCTGCATCTGCTGGTTCCACATGCCCACATCGGCTGGTTCCTGTTTGCGCTTGAGGCGCTCCTGCTCGTCCATCATCACGTCGTCGAGCCACCAGGTGAAAGCCGCGTCTTTATAGTTCCATCGACGCTCGACCGAGACCGGCACCAGGTTCATTCCGATCAGCCGGTCAACCTCGTAGCCGGCGATGTTGAACGTCCAGCTGTCCCTGAAATCGAACTCGACACCGCCGTTCGCACCGTTGAACTGCTGCTGCCGTTCGTCGATCGTCTGGATGTGCGCGTCGTGGGTGATCTTGCCGTCGGTGAGGGTCGCGCGAACCGTTCCCGTGATTCCCTTGCTGATGCCCTTCGTCTTGACCACCTTGGCATGCAGCAGGAAATCCTCCATCTCCGCGTCGCTCAGTTTCGGTACGGCCGGCTGAGCCGCGGTCGGCTGAGATGCGGCAGCCGCAGGCGACGGAGTACCTGTGGTGGCGGGCTGCTGGGCGACCACCACAGCCGAAAGGAAAGCCCCGAAAAGAGCCGCGACGAGCGACCGACGCATGGCAGTGCCTCCTAGCGGGAAATAACGACTCGACTGGGGCCTGGGTTCCGGTGACACTCTAGCCTGATTCGCGATCGTGGTGGAGATTTTTCACACGGTGATGGTGGCGGGCTGTAAGCTCTGAAAATGCAGGACTTGCGCCGAGAAGTCGCGCCGGGAGCTGTTCACCTGCGACACTATCTCTCGTTCGACGTTCAAAGGAGGATCGCGTCACGGTGTCTCGAGATGGGCTCGAAAGCACCAGGATTCTATACGCCCATTGTCCGCGGCGGACATCCGATGAGCGTTCAGATGCTGTGTCTGGGCAGACACTGGAACGCTCGCCACTACGTATATGAAGATGTGCGGTCGGACGTCGATGGACGACCCGCGCCGGAGCTTCCCGCGGATCTCGCGTCCGTTGCAGAACGAGCCGCGGCAGATGCCGGGTTTTCAGTCAAGCCCGATCTCTGCATCGTCAACTGGTATCGCGACTCGAGCAGGATGGGACTACACCAGGATAAAGACGAAAGCCCGGCATCCCTCGCCGACGGCTTGCCGGTTGTTTCTTTTTCCATTGGTGACTCGGCGCAGTTCCTGTTCGGCGGTCTTCGGCGGCGGGACCCGGTCGAAAAGATCCTGCTCGAATCGGGCGATGTCTTCGTGTTCGGTGGTTCGGCTCGCCTTCGATACCACGGCGTCACGCGTGTGCTGCCCGGCACCGCTCCTTCGGGTCTCCCATTCGCCGGCCGACTGAATCTGACCTTCCGAAAGTTCTAGCGCCGACCATTTTGGCTGCATAGAGAGCGTGAAATCTCTGATTTGTAATCGACGTGCGGATTCTGTGTGCTGATCGCTCATTCGAAACGGCAAATGTTCCAGTTGCACTGCGCTTCTCTCGGAACAGCAATTGCGAGAAGGCGAGCGCTCAACTTTCTGAAACGGGGGCGCACATGGAACGGACGGCGGAGATCGGCGCGTCGGTTGTGATCAAGGGCGACGTGACGGCGCGTGAAGACATCGTGATCAGCGGGCGTATCGAGGGAACCGTGTCGGTAGAGGATTTCTCGGTGACGGTTCGGCCGGGCGCGAATCTCGAGGCGGACATTGACGCAAAGGCGGTCGTCATTGGCGGCCATGTGAGTGGAACATTGAGCGCAGCCGAGTCCATCGAACTGCAGCGCACGGCACAGGTCCAGGGGGAGATTGTTGCCGCCGTCATTCGTCTGGACGATGGCGCGGTCTTCAATGGCAAAGCCCAGACGACCAAGGCCAGAGCGGCATCCAAACTTCAGTTAGCGTCGTAGTCTCTGCGATCCGCGCCGAACATCGCAGGTTCCCGGGGGCGGGGTCTGCCTGAACGGACTTTATCGCCGGGCAATGACCTCGCGAATGATCGCATCGCGAACGGCAGCATCCACCTGGCGAGTGGTTGGGCGGCTGGAGTTCGTTTGAGACGGCGCAACATCAGTATTGAACGAAACCACGTAGGCGGTCCGGCTCGGACGGTGGACGTACAGGTGTGAGATGAATCCGTTCTGGTCTCCACTGTGGGCGACCAGGTCGGCATCACCGTGGCGTTCGAGGAAGAAGGACAATCCGGCCTGCGCCGACGCTCCCGTTGTCCCCTCGCCATCAGTGGCGGCCAGTTGCGGTTTCCACATCTCTTCGAGTGACAATCGCTTCAGGACTGTGTCGTAGATGGATGTCGGCCGATCCGAAGTAAGAAAGACCAGATACTTCGCCATGTCCCCGAGCGGCGCATTCAAGCCGCCATTGGACACGGTGATTCCGGTATCGAAGTCGAAGCGCCCTTCGTCAAGACCGGCGTCCGTCCGGGAGTAACTGTGAGACCGGTGCGCCAATAGGTGGTACGGTGCCCGATCGAAGAATGACGAATGCATGCCGAGCGGCGTCAGGATGTTTTTTGTGATGTACATCTCGTAGTCGTCGCCCGACAGCAGCTCGATAATGCGCCCCAGGAAGATCACGCCCGGATTCGAATAGCTATATTTCGTCCCGGGCGGAAAATTCAGCTCGGTATAGGGGAACATCGCGACCAGCTGCTCCCACCGAGTTGGTTCGAACGGATGCCAGGGTTTGTCGCCCCCCCAGGGCCACGTCGGCGCCCGGAGGCCCGAGCTGTGGGTCATCATGTGACGAATCGTCACCTGTCCGATATCGCCGAACGGGTTATGCACAGCTCGGAATTCGGGCACGAACTTGACGATCGGATCGTCGAGCGACAGCCGGCCGCGATCGCGCAGCTGCATGATGGCGATGCCCGTGAACGTTTTGGTGATAGAGGCCCAGTGGAAGATCGTGTCGCCATCGATTGGCCGCTTCGCGCTGAGATCCTGATAGCCATCGGTTGCGGTCGCCACGACGTTCCCGTCACGCACGACGAGAATGCTGCCGCCGACGATGCCGGCGACCTGGATCTGCTGATGAAAGATCTGCTCGACAGCCGGCCAGCCAGGCAATGACGTCCTTCTGCCTAAAGAGGCGCTTCCACTTGAAGATGGAAGCCACACCGTCGCAAGACTAACGACGCTCGCAACGACAAAGCGATTCATTTTTGTTTCGTCGGCGTCTTCGCCAGAATTTTCTCCATCTCGTCCATCACGCGGTTCATTTTCTGTAGCGTGAGATTCAAAGGCTCGTCGGTCGTCATGTCGACGCCGGCCTCCTTTAGCAGGTCGATTGGATACTTCGAGCCGCCAGCGCTCAGGAACGTCAGGTACCGTTTCGTCGCCGCTGGATCGCCAGCGAGGACTTTCTCTGAAAGCGCTGCCGACGCGGTGAAGGACGTCGCGTACTGGAACACGTAAAAGTTCCGATAGAAGTGCGGAATGAACGACCATTCGTGCTGGATGTAATCGTCGACGATGCAGACGCCTTTATCGTGGCCGTAGTACTTCCTGGTAATGTCTGCGTACAGTTTCGACAGCGCGTCGCCGGTCAGCGGCTGTCCTTTCTCAACCATCTCGTGCGCGCGCAACTCGAACTCGGCGAACTGCGTCTGACGGAAGACTGTTCCTTTGATCCCTTCGAGATAGTTTCCCAGCAGCGAGAGTTTGGTTGCATCGTCGGTGATCGTCTTGAGCATGTAGTCGATGAGGAGTGCCTCGTTGAAGGTGGACGCGACCTCGGCAACGAAGATTGGATAGTCGGCGAGGGGATAGGGCTGCGTCTTGTTCGACAAGTACGACTGCATCGTGTGACCAAGTTCATGCGCGATCGTGCTCACATCGTTGTACTTCCCGTTGTAGTTGATGAGCATGTATGGATGCACGTCGTAGGCGCCGCTATTTGAGTAGGCGCCGGATCGCTTGCCCGGATTGGGATAGAGATCGATCCATCGCTCGTTGAACGCGCGAGTGGCGGCGGCTGCGTAATCGGTGCCGAGCGGCTTGAGAGCGGCCATGACGTGCTTCTCCGCCTCTTCGGCCGTGTAAGTGAGATCGACGGAACCGACCAGCGGCGCGTAGAGATCGTAGTAGTGAAGCTCGGAGACTCCCATCATCCGCTTGCGGAGATTCAGATAGCGGTGGAAGGCCGGCAGGCCGCGATTCACGCCGTCAATCAGTCGCATGTAGACCGACGTCGGAATGTTCGCTGCGTCCAGTGAACGTTCGAGCGCACTCGCGTAGCTCCGTGTCCTGGCGTAAAACACGTCGGACTGAACCTGACCGTTCAGCGTCGATCCGAGAGTCCCGCGAAACGAACCAAGCGCGCCGAAATATGACGACATCACCTTCTCGCGATCGGCGCGATTCGGCACCTGGCGATACAAGTTGAACCCCGCACTATCGAGCTTGACGCTCTTGCCGTCGCTCAAGGTGACGGTTGGATACGGGAAGTCGGCGTTGGAAAGAATGCCGTACGTGTCTGACGGGGCGTTTGCGACGATTGAGGAGCTCGCGAGAATCTTCTCTTCAGAATCGCTCAGGGTATGCGCGCGCCGGCGAAGGATGTCGTGGAGATAAAAGCCGTAGACCTTCAAGCGCGGCTCGCTCGAAATGAATGAATCGATCTTTGCCGGCTCGATCTTCAGAATCTCCGGTTCGATGAAGGCCCCCTCGGCGCCGAGTGTCGCTCCAAGCTGCGCCATCTCCTTCTTCATGCCTTGATAGAGGCTGACCCGCGTGTCCTGATCCGACATCATGCTTGTGTAGACGTACAGGCGGCTGAACTCTTTGGACAGACCGCTCACAAGCTCCAATGCATCAGCGAGCTTCTGCGGGGAGCTCCCCAGGGTCCCCTTGAAGGCACGGATCGCAGACATTTCACTCCCGAATTTGTCCTTTGCGGCGCGCCACGCCTGGTCGGTCGGGTAAATCTGTGTCAGGTCCCACTTGTACCGATCGGGAACGCTGTTTCGTTCACGCTGCTGGGCGCCGGAAATCACCGGCGTCGCAAGAGCGAGGAAGGTTGCGATGACAAATACGGGGCGACTTCGTCGCGTTGTGGCGGACATGAACGGCTCCTTTGGAGCCCTAGTTTCTCACGGAGCGGTCCTTGCAGAGCTCGCGATATGCCGCTTTGCTTCGTCGTCGACGATCACGTCGACACACGCGAAGGTTTTGCGGAATACCTGCGCCAGTCGGGGTTTGACGTGGAAACGGCCGCCGATGCGGGTGAACTTCGGTCCCTGCTCGAGGAGATGACGCCGGCGGCGGTTCTGATGGACGTCCAAATGCCGCTGGTGGATGGCTGGACGCTGACCCGTGAAATCAAGGCAAATGAGCGCACCCGCGACGTGAGAGTGGTCGTCGTCTCGGCGGCGGTTGGGGAAGGTCTGCGGCGCGACGCCGACGCGGCTGGCGCCGATGCCCTGATCGGCAAGCCATGCGATCCGCAAAGAATCGTCGTCGAATTGACCCGTCTTCTGGACGGATCACTCCCTGCTACTAGGCAAAAAGTTCCGGCCGCTGACGCGATTTAAGACGCGTTCAGGTCGAGCCGGCCCCGTGTGAGGGCAGCGCTACCGCCGTCCCGCTGGCGTCTGGTCGATTGCCCGCTTTTGAACGCCGGACACGATTAAGTCCACCAGCACTGATTCCGGCGTCACGTCCAAGTCGGCCCGCCGGCGATCGCTCAATCCATACGCCTCGATGATGTTCACGAGATGCCAGGCCGACAGCGCTGACAGCTGGTTGCGCAGAAGCGATTCTCCCTTTCGGTAAACCGAAAAGGGATTCAGCACGCTCTCGCGGACTGGGTTGGGATCGGCTAACGCTGGTGCCGGCCCGTCAAACGACGGTCGTGGCGGGGCCGGTTGGTGTGTTCGGGCAAGGGGGTTGAGAGCGCGATCCAGCGCTCCCTCGAGATACACGGGCGTCAAGCCCGTCGCCCAGTACGCGGTGTCGGTGCGGTTCGGCTGCGTCGTTTCGCGACCCGACCGAATCGGTGGACTGCCGTCGGCTGGGACGAACTCGATCCATCCCTGCCAGCGCGAATCGTCCATCTCTGACCCGCAGGCGCGGGCGCTGAACATGCGGCCGTCCTTGGACATCACCGAGTCGGAATACTCGAGAAGTACCTCAGCCATGTAACGCTCCACCATTGGCTCTTGCAAAACGATCACCGTACAACGCGCGACAAGTCGAGGCGGCTTGTTTGCTCCCCGGACGTGCGCGATCATGGACACATGGCGAAGCCTCTCGATCCCCGCACTGAGATTGGACACGTACATCTGAAGGTGTCGGATCTCGAACGCGCGGTGGCTTTCTACACCAACGCACTCGGCTTCGAGGTCGTGCAGCGAATGGGAACGTCGGCGGCATTCTTAAGTGCCGGCGGATATCACCATCACATCGGCTTGAACACGTGGGAGAGTGAGCACGGATCCGCTGCCCCTCCAGGAACTACCGGCCTGTACCACTTCGCGATCAGATATCCCGATCGACCGGCTCTTGGTGAAGCCTTTCGTCGTCTGCGCGACGCGGACGTGGCGCTTGAAGGTGCCAGCGACCATGGCGTCAGTGAAGCGCTGTATCTTCGCGATCCTGATGGCAATGGGATCGAACTGTACTGGGATCGTCCGAGATCGGAGTGGCCTCGCGAATCTGACGGGACGCTTCGCATGGTGACCGAGCGACTCGATCTGAAGGAGCTACTTGCTGCCGCGAATGGCGTTGCACAAGAGCCGCAACGCGCACCCTCTCCGTACGCGTTGATGACCGAGCAGAACCGTGAACGGCTTCGCGAGCTCCGCGCCAAGCTGCTTCAGCTCCATAAGGTTCTCCTCGACGACGCGCGCGTCTCGTACGAGATGGATCGCGGACGGGTGCCATCGAACGCATCGCTGCTGCAACTGGTCATCAACGATCCGTGGTTCGCGTGGCTCCATTCGCTGTCTGAACTTGTCGTGCGAATCGACGAGACTATCGAGACGGATTCACCCGCGACCGATGCCGATGCGGCGGCATTGATCAATGAGGTGGAGAAGCTGCTGACCGCCTCAGAAAACGGCGAAGGCTTTCATCGTCGCTATTACGATGCGCTGCAGCGGCAGCCGGCAGTCGTGATGGCTCATGCCGACGTGCGCCGCGTGATCAAGTCGATGCGTTGACGCTGTTATCATTGGCGCCACAGAGTGAGCACCGAAATCCCCGCTGCCGTTGACGTCTCCGGGGACCGATCCGCCACCCAGCCTCCGTCGCCGGCGGCAAATGCCGCGCCGCTTTCAGGGAGAAAACGCCAGACCTTCGATCGTTCGATCATTGACGGGCCGATCGCGGCCGCGGTGTGGAAGATCGCGTGGCCGAGCGTTCTTCAAAACGCGATCGGTGGACTTCAGGGGATCGTCGATCACGCGCTCGTCGGTCACTATGTCGGTTTCACGGCCAACGCGGCGATCGGTGTCAGCTGGCAGATCTTCCTGGTTGTCATCGTATTCATCAGCTCGCTCTTCACCGGGATGGGTGTTCTGGTCTCCCGGGCCGCCGGTGCGAACGATCACGACAAGGTGAACCGCACCGTGTATCAGGCGTTCCTCACAGCGGTGGTTCTCTCAGTTGGCGTGCTGGCCCCGCTTGGGTATGTCCTCTCGCCGAAGCTGCTCGAGATCGTGAACGCCACGCCGGCCGTCCGCGCCGAGGCGCTTCCATTCCTCCGCACGATGTTCGTGTTCAGCATCGGGATGCTGATGTTCTTCATGCTCGGCGGCGCGCTCCGCGCTGCCGGCGATGCGCGGACGCCGCTTCGCCTCGGCATCGCGATGACCGTGTTGAACTTCGTCCTGAACGTCGTCTTGATCAGCGGCGCAGGCCCTGTGCCGGCGTTCGGCACAAAAGGGGCCGCGATGGGCACCGCAATCGCGAGCATCTCCGTGTCAGCCGTCGGACTCTGGTTACTGATGACGGGGCGGCTGGTCGTGCACTTCGAGCGAGGCATGTCGCTTCGGCCCGACTTCACGATTATTCGCGCGCTGTTTCGGTTTGGCCTGCCCGCCGGCATTCAGGGTGTGGCGATGAATGTCGCTGGTGTCTTGCTTCTTCGCTTCATCGGATCGTTGCCCGAAAGCGCCGAGGCGCAAGCGGCATACGCGGTTGGATACTCGGAACTGTTTTCCTTGATCACATGGACTTCAGTGGGTTTGATGGGAGCAGCTGCCGCAATCGCGGGACAGAATCTCGGTGCGGGCAAACCAGAGCGCAGCGCGCACGCCGTGCATATTGCGGCCCGCTTCGGACTTGGAGTGGCCGCAACCGTCGGAGCACTGTTTCTTTTGATCCCGGATCAGCTGCTTGGCATCTTCGGCCTCAGCGACCCGACTGTCGTCCGGCTCGGTCGACAGTTGCTTCAATTCCTGAGCGTGTCAGGCCTGTTCATCACGGTCGCATTGACCTACACGGGCGGCCTCCAGGGGACCGGCGATACGCGAAGTCCGCTCTACATCACGCTCATTTCGCAGGTGTTGCTTCCGCCCGGCATCTGTTTCTTTCTCTCACAAACGGGTCACCTCCAGGCCTCCGGTGTGTGGACCGCCATTCTCGTCGGCCACAGCACACGGTGCCTTCTTTCCCTACTGCGTTTCCGACAGGGTAAGTGGCGCCATATAGAGGTATAGGCATTCCTTCTCCAGAGCCTCTGCGACCTAGGTCCACCCGCCGCACTTCCGATTGCGTGACACTTCGCCATTGAATGGCCGGGCTTAGCGCTGGCCCCGGTTCTTGCACTCACCACGTCGAAGGGGAGGATGCGCCCATGAGGTGGACGCCTGGTGATCGCAGCAACATCGAAGACATGCGGGGGCGTTCCGGTATTGGCATGCGCGCCGGAGGATTAGGCATTGGCGGTGTGCTCGTGCTGCTGCTTCTCAGTTGGGCTACCGGAGTGGACTTTCTGTCACTTCTCGGCGGCGGCGGCGGTGGCGGAGCGCCCGTGGAAACAGTTGGCACGTCCGGGACCGTGGCGAGCACTCCCGAGGAAGAAAAGCTCGTCGACTTTGTCGACGCGGTGATGAAGGACTCGCAGATGACGTGGCGAGACCTGCTCGGTGACCGGTATGAGCCGACGAAAGTTCGTCTGTTTAGAGAACCGATTGAGTCGGCGTGCGGATTCGCTCAACCGGTCAGCGGTCCGTTTTACTGTCCCGCCGATCATTATGTGTATCTCGATCTCGGGTTCTTCGACGAACTGCGCAGCCGCTTCCGCGCTTCCGGCGACTTCGCCGAAGCGTACGTCGTCGCGCACGAACTTGGCCATCACGTCCAGTCGTTACTCGGCATCGAGTCTCGCATGCGTCAATTGCAGTCGCAGAATCCCTCGGAGACAAACGAGTTGTCCGTGCGCCTCGAGCTTCAGGCCGACTGTTTTGCCGGCGTCTGGGCTCACGCCACCAACAAAGCCGGCCGAGCGCAGCAAGGATTGGTGGAGTTGGAAGGCGGCGATCTCGAGGAAGGGCTGCGGGCGGCAGCAGCCATCGGCGACGATCGCATTCAGCGGATGCAAACGGGACACGTGTTTCCCGAGAAATTCACACACGGTTCGTCCGAGCAGCGTGTGACGTGGCTTCGCCGCGGGTTCGACAAGGGCACGCCAGACGGCTGTCAGACGTTCCAATAGCGCTAGTCGCGCAAGCGACCGTGCGTGTCGCGAAGGAGGAACCGATGCAGAAGGCAGGAACCATCACGGCCATCGTGTTCAGCGCCGTCATGCTGCCGGCACTCGCGCTTTCGCAAAACACGGGAAGCGGCAATAGCCGTGATAACGGACAAACCCGAGATTCGCGTGAACAGATGCGATTTCGCGCGATGGATACCGACAACGACGGCGTGATAACCCGCGACGAGTGGCAGGGGAACGCCCAGTCGTTCCGCGAGCACGATCTCAATCACGACGGCGTCCTCTCAGGCGAAGAGGTCCGTCCTCGCGTCGTCGACGATCGGGCGGACCGATCGAGGCGCGAGGAAATGGCCGCTCGCTTCGAGCGAGCGGATCGCAACGGCGACGGACGGATAGCGCGCAGCGAGTGGACGGGCACGACTGCGGCATTCAAGCGATTGGACGAAAACGGCGACGGCATAGTGACGCGCCCGGAATACTTCGATTTCGTTCAAGACGGCGCCGTCGGTACGGCGGGCACCGGCATTCCGCAAAACACCACGCGTGCCTACCGCGCTGGTTACGACCGAGGCGTGATCGAGGGGCGCGACGCTGGCAAGGCCGACAAGGGCGTGGATGGCGGTCATTGGGATCTCGAGGGTCAGCGGGAACTGGAGCAGGCCGATTCCGGTTACACGCAGGAGATGGGCGCCCGCGCGGACTACCAGCAGGGGTACCGCACCGGTTTCAGAAGCGGGTATCGTGAGGGATTTGGTCCACAAAACAACATCCGCCAAACCAATACCCGCGCGTACCGTACCGGTTACGACCGGGGATTGATAGAGGGACGGCAGGCGGGCAAGGAAGACAAAGGTGTGAACGGCGGACGTTGGGATCTCGAGGGCCAGCGGGAACTCGAACAGGCCGACTCCGGTTATACGCCGGAACTCGGCGCCCGCACTGAGTACCAGGACGGCTACCGCGCCGGCTTTAGAAACGGATATCGCGAGGGATTCGGACCACGACGCTGAGTCGGAACCGGACCCTCCTGCGCAATGCAGGCGGAAAAGGGGGGCAGCGACGCTGTCTCCCTCTTTTTTTGTCCTCCATCGTTCGCGTGCACCCTGCGCACTGATACAGTTTGAAACACTTGTTGTCGGGAGGATGTCTCATTTGAGCGTTATGTACGGGCGGCGTCTGCTGCGAGGCGCTGCCATTGTTGTCGGTCTTGCGATCTGCGCCCCGGTTTCAGGCCAACAGCGTTCGCCATCGGAGTCGAGTCTCCGCGACGCGCTCGCGAAAATTTCACCGAGCCTCGTTCGCATCCACGT
This sequence comes from Vicinamibacterales bacterium, assembly GCA_035491715.1. GTDB lineage: Bacteria > Acidobacteriota > Vicinamibacteria > Vicinamibacterales > 2-12-FULL-66-21 > JALZOC01. Next base: position 20,476 of record DATJKH010000209.1, read on the forward strand.
TGTCACCTACAGCTATGAAGAGGGGCGCGAAGTCAAACGCGAGGCGTCGGGCAGTGGCACGATCATCTCCGCCGACGGGCACGTCCTCACCAACCATCACGTCGCGGGACGAACCCGATCGCTCCTGTGCACGCTTGCCGATCGAGAAGAGATTCCCGCCGATCTCGTCGGCACCGATCCTCTATCGGACATCGCGATCATCAAGCTTCGGCCCGAGAAACCGCGCACGTTTCCCGTGGCCCGTTTCGGCGATGCCGCGAAGCTGAAAGTTGGCGATCCGGTCATGGCTCTTGGCAGCCCGCTCGCGCTGTCACAGTCGGTGACGATGGGGATTGTGAGCAACACCGAGATGATCATGCCGGGCATGTTCTGGCCGTTCAATCGCATGACCCTCGAAGGCGAGGACGTTGGATCCATCGTGCGCTGGATTGGACACGATGCCGCGATCTTTGGCGGCAATTCGGGTGGACCGCTCGTGAACATGTCGGGGGAGATCGTTGGCGTCAACGAGATCAGCATGGGTCTCGCCGGAGCCATTCCGAGCGATCTCGCCCAGGAGGTCGCGACGGCGCTGATGCGCGACGGCAAAGTGCGACGGGCGTGGATCGGACTCGACGTGCAGCCAGTGCTGAAATCGTCCGCCGTGCAGCGCGGCGCGCTCGTCGGCGGGACGGTCGAAGGGTCTCCAGCGGCGGCCGCGGGCTTTGTGCCCGGCGACGTGCTCGTCAAGCTCGACGGCCGAGACGTCAACGTCAGGTTCGCCGAGGAAGTGCCGCTCTTCAATCAGCTGCTGATGCGCCTTCCTCTCGGGAAGCCCGTCACCGCCATCGTCATGCGCGGTGGTGTCGAACGGACGCTCACCGTTGCTGCTCAGGAGCGCGAGAGTGTGGAAGCGCCGATTGAAGAATTGCCTGGCTTGGGGATCACTGCCTCGAATCTGACGACGTGGGCCGCCAAGGAGCTGCGGCGCGCGGATCGCAAGGGCGTCCGGGTGAACGGCGTCAGGCCCGGCGGACCGTCAGACGATGCAAAACCGTCGCTCCTGGAAGACGACGTGATTGTCTCAATCGAGGGGACGACGGTCGATGATGTCCGCGGCCTCGCACAACAACTCGATCGGCTGACCGGCGGCACCAAGGGAGCGGTCAAGACGCTGGTCACATTCGAGCGCAAGGGGGAACGTCTGCTCACCGTCATCGAAGTCGGTCGCGCGGTTCTCGAGGATCCCGGCCTCGAAGCACGAAAGGCATGGGTGCCGGTCAGCGTGCAGGTGCTGACGCGCGAGCTGGCCGAGAAGGTTGGTGTTCCGGACGTGCCGGGCGTGCGGGTTACGCGCGTGTTCGCCGATGGTGCAGGCTCGGGGCTGAAAATCGGCGACATCATCACGGCGATCGATGGAACGCCGGTGGAGGCGTCACAGCCGTCGGACGTCGATCTCTTCGCCACGATGATCCGCCAGTATCGCATCGGCTCGACCGTCGAGTTGTCGATACGCCGTGGTACGCAGGAACAGAAACTGGCGATCAAGCTTGCGGCATCACCGCGGCTGCCGCGCGAAATGAAGAAGTACGAGGATCGCGATTTCGAGTTCCGCGTCCGCGACCTCGCCGCGGCCGATCGCGCCGCGTCCGCGATGCCGGAAGGGCAGCAGGGAGTTCTCGTCGAGACCGTGCGGGAAGGAGGGTGGGCCGCACTCAGCCACCTTGCCGACGGTGACATCATCCTGGCAATCGACGGCGATATGGTTGCCGATGTCGCGGCGGTTCAGCAGAAGATGGAGCGGGTCGCTCGCGACAAACCGGCATCTGTCGTGATGAAAGTGCGCCGCGGAATCAGAACGTTTTTCGTCGAACTCCAGACTGGGTGGAAACGCAATTGAGATCCAGACTTGCCGTGTCGGTAGTCACATCCGTACTGCTCGTGTCGACGAGTGCCGGCGCGCAGGAGAGCCGCGCCGCCGCCCGCGATCTTGTGAAGAAATGGCAAGACGCCATCGTCAACGTGCGCGTCGTCGTCAAGATGCGGATGTCGATGGGCGGTCGCGAGGTGCAGTCGAACGACGACACGATCGAGACAGTTGGTACCGTCGTCGATCCCGGCGGTTTGACCGTCGTCTCACTCAGCTCGATCAATCCGGGGGCGATGATGACCAAGTTGATGTCGGGCAGCGGCAGCGGTGGTCAGGCCGTCGACATTGCGAGCGAGCCAACCGACCTCAAGATCCGTCTTGCCGATGGCCGTGAGCTCCAGTCCACGATCGCGCTGCGGGACGAGGACTTGAATCTCGCCTTCATCCGGCCGATCAATCCGCCGGCGAAGCCGCTGGTTGCGGTGAATCTTTCCGACGCCGGACAACCGGCGCTCCTCGATCAAGTAGTCGTTTTCGGGCGGTTCGGTCGTGTCGGCGGCTGGGCGCCGTCGGCCGCGCTGCGCGACATCGGGGGAATAGTCCTCAAGCCTCGAACGTTTTATGTATTGGCGGGGGAGTCTGCCGGAATTGGAACGCCGGCGTTTCTTCCGAACGGAAAGATTGTGGGTATCCTGACAGTCAGGCAGGTCGCCACCGATCGCCCGAGCGCGTTTGCCACGATGAGCGGCGCCGAAGGCCTCGGTCTCCTCCCAGTGATCTTGCCCGCTGACGATGTGCTCGACATTGCGAAGCAGGCGACGGAGAAACGATAATGCGCACCGGTGAAACGTTCGAAGTTACGAAAACCGAAGACGAGTGGCGGAAGCAGTTGACGCCCGAGCAGTATCACATCCTTCGAGAACATGGCACCGAACGTCCGGGCACGTGTGCCCTTCTCCACGAAAAGCGCCGCGGTACGTTCACCTGTGTCGGATGTGGCCAGGCGCTATTCCAGTCCGGACCCAAGTTCGAGAGCGGCACCGGCTGGCCGAGCTTCTTCGAGCCGATTCCCGGCTCGGTCGGCACCTCGACCGATGGCAGCTACTTCATGACTCGCACTGAGGTGCACTGCAGCCGCTGTGGCGGACATCTGGGGCACGTCTTCGAAGACGGTCCACCACCGACCGGTTTGCGTTATTGCATCAATGGCGTGGTGCTGAATTTCGCTGCCGAATAAGGTCGCTATTCATCCTTCAGCAGCCGGCTCAGGTCGAGCACTCCGCGCGCGAACGCAGAACCGGGTTCGGCGTCGGCGATGTGGCGTCGTGACTCGATCGTGCGAAGCATCTCCAGGCGCCGCCGTTCGTCCTCGAGATCGTCTTTCTCGCGCTGTCGCGCGCGATCGAGTCCGCCTTCCATGATGAAGGTGGCGATCGCATGGAGTTCCCCGCTGTCGAGAAATGCTCCGTGCCCGCGGCACACATCGATGACCGTGCCAGAAACGCGCCCAAAATTCACGCGGTTCATCATTTTGCCGCACACGACACACGGCCGATAACGCACGGGAGGTCCTTGCTGGGGATTCAACGACGCAGCCCTTGGCCTCGCCAGGACCGCGGCGCGGGCTTCGCGATCGGCGCAAATGCGCTCAAAGTCGTTGGATCCGATCCACACACCGTCGCAACTGCGGCACTCGAGGAGCGAAATGCCGCCGAGCGTGATCTGTTCCAGGGCGGCCCGGCACGCCGGGCACGCGGTCGTCGAGGGTTCAGGCGACCTTTTCGCGATTCGACTGCCGCATTTCGGGCAGAACGCAGAGCCGGCGAACATGAGCGCAAAGCAGTCGGGACAGCTGATCGCCGCCAAACGTGCGCGGCAGTAGGGACAGCGAGCCGCCTGCGGGTCGGCCGCCGCACCGCAGTTCGGACAGTGAAGCGATTGAACGTCCGTCATTCGACCCATAGAATAATGGAAAGAGAACAGGCAGAAGGAGTGTGCGATGGGTCTGATGGATTTCATCAAGGGCGAGCTGATCGATGTCATCGAATGGACCGACGACTCGCGCGATACGCTGTCGTACCGCTTTCCGGATGACGACAAAGCGATCAAAAACGGCGCGCAGCTGATCGTTCGGGAATCGCAAGTCGTTCAGTTCGTCTACCTCGGGGAGTTCGGGGACACGTTCGGTCCGGGAAAGCATACGCTTACCACCGACAACATTCCGGTGCTGACCAAGCTGAAGTCGTGGAAGTACGGCTTCAATTCGCCGTTCAAAGCGGACGTCTACTATGTGACGACGCGTTTGTTCACGGGAAACAAATGGGGAACAGCTAACCCGATCATGATGCGTGACGACGACCTCGGCATCGTCCGCGCCCGTGCGTTCGGGACTTATGACTTCAAAATCACGGAGCCCAAGCTATTCCTCAAGGAGGTGGCCGGCTCGGATCAGAATTTCAGGCTCGACGAGTTTGCCGACACGATGCGTTCGCGTATCGTGAGCATCTTTGCCGATGCGCTCGCGTCCGCCAAAGTTCCCGTCTTTGATGTCGCCAGTCGCTACGGCGAGCTTGGCGAGGCGCTGCTTCCGCTGATCAATCCGGTGGTTGCGGCGAAATACGGTCTGCAGATCACGAGCTTCATCATCGAAAACGTCTCGGTGCCGCCTGAAGTCGAGCAGGCGATCGACAAGCGCTCGAGCATGGCCGCCGTCGGCAATCTGAACGACTACGTGAAATTCCAGATGGCGCAAGGCATGGAGAAGGGGGGCAGCTCCGGCGGGATGGCCACGGAGCTGGCGGTCGGCCTGTCGATTGCGCAGCAGATCATGCAGCAGCAGGGAATGCCCGCTGCTGCTGGAGCGGCCGCGCCGCGAGCCGCCGCCGCCGCGCCCGCGAATGCGCTGGCGGATCTTCTGGCGCCCGCCGACGTCGCGCAGGCGCTTGGCGTGCCGGAATCCGATGTGATGACGATCATCGAGTCCGGTGAGCTGACGGCGAAAAAGATCGGCACGTCGTACCGAATCAAGCGCAGCGCGCTCGACGAGTATCTCGCCCGATAACGTCGCGCGCGTCCGCCGATGCCAGATATTGCCGCACTCGAAAAGCATGCATGCGCCAATTGCGGCGCGCAGGCTGAGTGGAACCCGTCGAAGCAGCTGCTGGTCTGTCCCTTCTGCGGCGCGGCGACGCCGTTTACCGTCGATCCAGAGTCCGGCGCGCTGGTTGAAAACGATCTTGCCAAAGCGCTGCGTGAGCTTCCGGATGAGGCGCGCGGCTGGCTGACCGAGAAGCGGACCGTGCAGTGTCAGAGCTGCAAGGCCGTCTCGGTGTTCGATCCGGAGCGCGTGGGCCAGAACTGCCAGTTCTGCGGATCGCCGTCACTGGTTGCGTACAACGAGATCAAAGCTCCGATTCGGCCGCAGAGTCTGCTGCCGTTCAAGATCAGTGAGAGCCAGGTTCGTGAGCAGATTCGTCACTGGTACGCGAGCAAGTGGCTCGCGCCGGGCAAGCTGAAGAATCGAGCGCTTGTCGACCGCGTGCGCGGTGTCTACATCCCGTACTGGACGTTTGACGCGCAGGCGGTTTGTCCGTGGCAGGCCGAAGCCGGGCACTACTACTACACCACCGAGAGCTACCGTGATAACCAGGGGCGAACCCAAACGCGCCAGGTTCGGCACGTCCGATGGGAGCCGGCATCGGGCGTCGTCGAGCATTTCTTCGACGACGAACCGGTGTCCGGAACTCACGGGGTGTCGCACGCGCTATTGCGACAGATCGAGCCGTTCGCGACGAAGGAACTCGTCGCATATGACACCGCCTTTCTCTCGGGCTTCATCGTCGAGCATTACCAGGTTGTTCTCGTCGAGGCGGCGCAAACGTCGCAAGACTCGATGGTGACCCAGTTGCGAGAGATGTGTGTGCAGCAGATCCCGGGAGACACATATCGAAATCTCGAAATGAGTCCGACATTTTCTGCGCAGACGTTCAAGCACGTTCTCGTGCCGATCTGGCTGCTGTCGTATCTCTACGGAACCCGAACATTCCAGGTCGTCGTCAACGGATACGACGGTCGAATGGCGGGGCAATATCCGATGAGCCCGTGGAAGATTGCCCTGCTCGTGCTGCTGGCGATCATCGCGTTCATGATTTTTGTCATGTTGAGTCAGAATAACTAGGGCAGAAGGCGTGTTCGTTTACGAGCCCGAAACCAAAAACCGACAGGAATTCGGAGTACCCAGTGTTTGCCAACAAACTCAAGCTCCCCACCAAAGAATCGGCATTGCCAGGGCGGTCCGAGAAGATGGCGGTTCCCGCGACACACCATGTGAATGGCGCGCCTCTCGAGCCGCCGTTTCCTGACGGACTCGAGCGTGCGATCTTCGGGCTTGGATGTTTCTGGGGAGCCGAGCGAAAGTTCTGGCAGGCCGCTGGCGTGTACACGACCGCGGTCGGCTATGCCGGTGGCTACACGCCGAACCCAACCTACCGAGAGGTGTGCAGCGGCGCAACCGGGCATGCCGAAGTCGTCCTTGTGGTGTTTGATCCACGCAAGGTTTCGTACGCGGATCTCGTCAAGATGTTCTGGGAGAACCACGATCCGACACAAGGCATGCGTCAGGGCAACGACGTTGGCACGCAGTACCGATCGGCAATCTATTACTTCGACGATGCACAACGGGACATTGCCGAGCGTTCGCGTGATGCATATCAGCAGGAACTCGCTCGCGCAGGTTATGGCGCAATCACGACTGAAATCGCGCCGGCCCCAGAGTTCTACTACGCCGAGGACTATCATCAGCAATATCTGTCGAAGAATCCTGGCGGGTACTGCGGCATTGGTGGTACCGGCGTGTCGTGTCCGGTCGGACTCGTCACCAAGTAACGGCGACCGATGAAGGTTGCCGCCGGAATTGTGGTCCTTGCCGCATGCATCGTCGCGGCACACCCCTCGGCGGAATCACAGAGGCTTCCGACACCGGAAGCCTCGTTCGGTTTTCAGCCCGGCGCCGACTACAAGCTCGCCACCTACGACCAATCAATCGAGTACTTCAGGAAGCTTGATGCCGCCAGCAAGTATCTGACGCTGATCGAAGCCGGCCGCACTTCCCAGGGGCGGCCGATGTACTTTGCGCTCATCTCGACTCCGGCCAATCTCGCTCACATCGATCGTTATCGTGAGATCGCTCTTCGGCTGGCGCATCCTTCCGGCTTGTCGGAAGCGGAAGCGCGCCGGCTTGCGGCGGAAGGAAAGGCGTTGGTCCACATCGACGGCGGGCTCCATGCGACGGAGGTCGCCGGTCCTCAGCACACACCGCTGCTGGCCTACGATCTTCTCGCGCGAGCATCGGAGCGCGACTGGAAGTCGATCCTCGAGAACGTGGTGCTGATGCTCTGGCCCACCATCAATCCCGACGGCCAACAGATGGTGGCTGAGTGGTACATGAAGAATGTCGGAACGCCGTACGAGCAGTCTGCTCCTCCGTTGCTCTATCAGGAGTACGTCGGGCACGACAACAACCGCGACGCCTACATGCTGAACATGATCGAGTCGCGTGTGATGGAGCACGCGTGGCGGCAGTGGGAACCGCAGATCATCTACGTGCACCACCAATCGGGACCATTTCCGACACGGATCTGGCTGCCGCCATTCTCCGAACCTGTAGGCAAGGACGCGCCGCCGCTCATCGCGCGTGAGGTGAACATGATTGGCATGGCGATCGCCAAAGGACTCGAAGAGCGCGGGCAGGTTGGCGCCACGCACATGGGTACTGCATTCGATGCGTGGTATCCCGGGTATATCGACTACGCGCCGAACTTCAAGAACATTGCCGCCTTCTGGACTGAGACCGCGCTGTATCAATACGCGACCCCGCACGAATACACGATTCAGGATTTCCCTCAAAACATGCGCGACCTGCGTCCGCGCAGTCTTTACTCGAGTCCCTGGCCCCCCGGCTGGTGGCGGCTGCGCGATGCGGTCAGTTACATGGAGACGGCGTCCTTGTCGGTACTCGAGTACGCGGCGAAATACAAAGACTCGTTACTGCTCAACCGGTATCGCGCCGGACGAGAACAAATCGCGCGCGGCCGTACGCAGTCACCCTACGCATACGTCATTCCGCAGGATCAACGCGACGTCATTGCCGCCGTCGAGCTGTTGCGGCGTCTCGCGTTCGGTGGCGTGCGGATTTCACAATTGACCGCGGCGGCGAGATTCGACGACACGATGTATCCCGGCGGCACCTGGATTATCCGAACCGACCAGGAGTACGCCGCGCTGGCGCGCGAGGTGCTCGACATTCAGAAGTATCCGGATTTGCGGCAGTCCCCCGGCGGACCACCGGAACGTCCCTACGATGCCGCAGGGTGGACTTTACCGCTCCAGATGGACGTTCGCGTGATCCCGGTCGCACAACCGCTTTCCGACGATACGGTCGGAAGGTTGGTTGCCATTGGACCAGGTGTGTCTTTCAAGTCGTCCCCGACGCGCTACGTCAACGGCGAAACAGATGCAGCTGCGTTCGACAGCGTGCCGGGTGCCGGTTTCAATTCGGATCCGGCAGCATCGGCGATCGTGCCGCCGCCCGGCAGGATCGCTGGCACAGGTTCGGCACTTGCCGTCGATCCTGCCGCCAACAATGCTTTCAGAGCGATCAATCGCGCGTGGAAAGAAGGCGCCGGCGTGCAGTTCCGAGCGGCGAACGGATCGCGGCAGCCGCGCTACATTGTCACCGGCTTACCGGCCGATCGTCAGACCGATCTCGTGCGCGCGCTTGCGCTCGTCGCGGAACGAACCGACGAGACCGGCGTGACGGTCCGGAAGCCCCGGATCGGAGTGTTCGAACCCTGGGGCGGCAGCATGGCCGCCGGATGGACGCGGTGGCTGCTCGATCAATATGGCTTCGAGTACATCACGTTGCGGCCGGCGGACTTTCATTCACCGCTCTTGTCCCGAATCGACGTGCTGGTGATGCCGGACGGAACACGCCTGCGAGGAGGTGCGGCCACCGGCGGCCGCGGCGCGAGCACCGTCAGGCCGGAGTACGGCGACGATACGACGCCGGAAGATCTCGCCGGGATCGAAGCATTTGTACGGAACGGTGGAACGTTCGTCTGTGTCAGTACCTCCTGCGGATTCCCGATTCAGCAGTTCAAGCTGCCCGTCACCAACAGCGTCAGTGGAGTACGACCGGAGGAATTCTTCCTCCGCGGCTCGATCGTCGAAGCCGCGATCGACACGGCACATCCGATCATGGCCGGAATGCCGGCGACGGCGGCGTTGTTCGTCGACGGGGGGCCAGTCTTCGAGACACAAGCAGGCTTTGCGGGGTCGATACTCGCCAGATATACGACCCAAGGCTCCCCGCTGCTGTCTGGCTACTTGATCGGCGACAAATATCTTTCCGGGAAGAGCGCGGCACTGGACGTGCCGCTCGAATCCGGACACGTCGTCCTGCTGGGGTTTCGCCCGGAGTGGCGCGGCCAGCCATTCGGGACGTTTCGAGTATTGTTTAATGCTCTTCTGAATGTGCATTGAGGCCGGATGAAACGCGACTCGTGGGGGGATCGTTAAGCTGGAGGGTTTCGCATGACCGAGCTGTCGTTGCTGGTGCTCCCGATCGTGCTGTCGGCTGTCTTTGTGTTCATCGCGAGCTCGATCATTCACATGGCGTCACCGTGGCACCGGAGCGATTACCCGAAAGTGCCCAACGAGGATCGGGTGCGTGAGGCCCTTCGCGCACTGGCGATACCTCCGGGCGATTACATGATTCCGCGGCCATCGAGCCGCGCCGATCTTCGCTCACCGGAGTTTGCCGCAAAGATTAATACCGGCCCGGTGATGATCTTGACGGTTATGCCAAACGGTCCGATGCCAATGCTGCGCAATATGGGCCTGTGGTTTCTCTATTGCGTTGCGGTCAGCCTGTTCGCCGGCTACATTGCTGGGCGAGCGCTGTCCTCGAACGCGGAGTATCTCGAAGTATTCCGATTTGCCGGCGCCACGGCATTCATCGGCTACGCAGTGGCGTTGTGGCAGATGTCGATCTGGTATCGGCGATCCTGGACAACGACGTTGAAGGCGACCGTTGACGGCCTGATCTACGCGTGCCTGACCGCGGGGACGATGGGGTGGTTGTGGCCACGGTAGCGAACAGCGAACTTATTCGTAACGCAACGCCTGCATCGGGTGAACTCGCGAGGCACGATACGCCGGAATAAATCCCGCCCCGAGCGCGACCAGCGTCAGCAGCACCACGGAACTCACGATCACCAGTGGATCGTACGGCTGCAGCTGGAACAGGAGACTGGCAGCCGCTTTACCGAGATAGTACGCGCCGGCTACCCCGGCAACCGCACCGATCAGCGTCATCCAACCAACCTGCTTCAGGATCAAACGGCGAATCCGCGCGCTGTCGGCGCCGAGCGCCATGCGCAGGCCGATCTCGCGCGTTCGCTGCGAGACGGTGTAGGCGAGTACACCGTATAAACCAACGGCGGCAAGCAGGGTCGCCAGAAATGCGAAAGCGCCGGAGAGCGTGCTAATCATTCGATCGAGAAACACGTTCTCGCGAACCTGCTGTGGCAGGGTTTTGAGATCCTCGATCGGAAGGTTGGGATCCAGCCGCGCGACGACTGCTGGCACGCTGCGAAGCATTGGCGCCGGATCACCCGCGCCGCGTACGTAGATGTTAATCGAGCCGACGCGGGTCGACTGTCGATAAGGACTGAAGAAAAGCGCCGGCACCTCCTGCTTGACCTCGCTGTATTTCGCGTTCTGCACCAGGCCGACGATTTCGATGTCGAGTTTTCCCTTTCCTCGCGCCATGTGCTTGCCGACGGCGTCACGTCCGAGGTTGAACTTTTTCGCGAACGCTTCGTTGACGATCGCCACTTTCGGTGCCGTCTCGGAGTCGGCCGGAGTGAACTCACGACCGGCAATGAGTGGCACACCCAGCGTCCGGAAATATCCCGTCCCGATTTCGTTGTAATTCGCATCGGTATCGGTATCCGGGCCGCTCGTAAACCCTTCGACTGATACGTTCGTCCCGGAGTTGTTGCCGGCGAGCAGGGCGATGCGCGCCATGGTTACTCCGGTCGCTCCGGGAATGGTGCCGAGTTCCTGCTCGAGCCGTTGGTAAAAGGCTTTCGAACGCTCGGGAGTGTAGCCGTTCAGGCCGGGCGACACGCCAAACACGATGACGTTGTCTGTCTTGATTCCAAGATCGACGCGGCTCACATTGCTCAGGCTCTTGACGAACAGTCCGGCGCACATGAGCAGCGCCGTCGACAGGGCGATTTGTGCCGTGACCAGCGACGTGCGAAAGCGCGCTGCACCCCGGGCACCCGAAGGTTGCCCCGCTTGCGCCTTGATTGCAGACACGAGATCCGGCCTCGTGCTATGCCACGCGGGAAACATCCCGAAGATGATGCCGGTGGCAACCGACAACAGCGCAGCGAACAGCACGATGCGGCCCTGCAGCTCGAACTGCAGCGTGGTCGTAGCTTCCGGCGGCAGCAACGATGCGACGAGGCTCATCGTCCAGCGCGCGACGACCAGTCCTGCAGCGCCGCCGAGCACAGCCAGCACGCACGATTCCGTGAGCAGTTGACCGAGCAGCTGCCGCCGCTTCGCGCCAAGAGAGAGGCGAATCGCCATTTCAGTGGCTCGTCCCGCGCCGCGCGCGAGCAGCAGGTTCGCGATATTGGCGCAGGCGATGAGCAGCACGATTCCCGTGACGGTCAAGAGAAACAACAGCGGCGTCTTCGCTTCGCGGTGCACCGAGCTTTGGCCGCGGGAGCCACGCTCAACCTCGATGACCTTGGCCTTGAACTTCGCCAGCGTTTGATCGCTCAGTCCCTTCTGAAGCGGTGCTTCCACATCGGTAATAATGGGGCGGTAGAGACCGTTCAACGACGCTCGCGCCTGTTCGAGCTTGACGCCGGGCTTCAATCGCGCAAAGAGGTAGGCCCAGTAGGTCTGTCGATCCTCGAACCCCTTCCAGCCCGGCAGCATCAATCCCCTCATGGTCAGCGGCACGAATACCTTCGGCTCGCTGCCGAGCGTGGTCCCGGAGAACCCACGCGGCGCCACGCCAACGACGGTGAGCGCCTGACCGTTGACGATGATCGTGTCGTTCAGCACCGCGGGATTCGAGCCGAGTGTCCCGGTCCAGTAGTGATAGCTAAGGACGGTCACGAAGTGATTGGCGACGTTGCGATCATCGTCGGCAGTCAAGAGCCGTCCCAGTGCCGGTTGAAGTCCGAGGACCGGGAAGTACGATCCGGACACCAGCATGCCCTGGCCATTCAGTGTCTGGCCGCGGTAGGCGAGGTTGGCGCCGAAACCGACATGTGCCGCGACGCCTGTGAACACGGTCTGCAGCCGCTCGATATCGCGGAACATGGGATAGCTGAAGATTTCCTGGCAGCTCCCGGCCTGTCCGCAGGAGTTCGAACCGGGTTTCGGTCCGGGCGCGGCGAGGTTGACGAGTTCAGACGGCCGGACGACCGCCAGCGGTCGCAGGAGTATCTGATCGAAAAGGGAGAAGATCGCCGCGTTGGCGCCAATTCCCAGCGCCAGCGACACGATGGCGACGAGACTGACAAAGGGTGTTTTCACGAGCCGGCGGATAGCGAGTCTCAGATTCATGCCTCGTTCTGAGACGGAAGGAGGGGCAAGATAGTTTAGTTTTTTCTCCTGGCTCGGTCTAAAGACCGCACCCTGCATGAGCCAGCTCTCGTTCCCTATTTGCCGCGCCCGGCATTCCACTCTGTGCGCACGGTCGGACCCACGGCCCACAGGATGCCGTTTCTCACGAGGCGATGGAACATCGGGTGGCCCCACACCCGTTCGTCGTGGCCATACGCAGTGTAGAAGACGCGACCTTTCCCCTGTTCGCGAACCCACGTCCACGGTTCGCGTCCTGAGTCATCGACGCGCTCCATAAGGACTGTCTTCTCAGGATTGATCTTGGTGTGGACGTAGGTCTCGTCCCACACCTGGAACGGCTGAATGCCATCGAGAACGGGATGATTGGGTTGAACAATCGTCGCTGTGAACTCGCCAGTGCCGTGCTTCAGGAACTGCGCGCCAACAAGTGCGATGTAAGCAGGGGAATTCTGGAAACAGAACGACGCACAATGGAGAGGCAGAAATCCCCTGCCGGAGTTGACGAAGTCAAGGAGCGCCTTTTCCTGATCTGGCGTGATGGTCGTGTGGTTCGCGTAGATGACGAGCGCGTCGTACTTCGCCAGGTTTGCCGCATTCAGTTCGTTCGGATCCGGCGTGTAGGTGAAATGAAATCCCTCAGCCTCGATCGCGCTCGCAAGCATCGGCTCAAATCGCGCCGAGTCATGGTGCTTGCTGTTGTGCCCCAGGAAAAGCACTTCGATCGTGCGTCCCTTCTTTGCTGTTGACGGCGATGTGCTCTGCGCGGTCAGCGCCGCAGCCGCCGTGATCGCGACGCCAAGAACGACCGCGAGTGTGGGCACGAATTTGCGATGCATAATGAACTTCCTTTTAGAAGCGTGGAATCGCGATCTTCTCCCCGCCCTCGAGTGCCGACTGATGGGCGCAGATGCCGACCAGGGTCCAGTTGACCGACGTCTCGGCGTCCGGCATGGGCGGCTTCTCGCCGACGCACGCCATCAGAAAATTGTGCACGAGGTGGGGATGCGATCCGCCATGTCCCCCACCCTGCAGAAACGACAGGTGATCGGCATCCTGGATAGCGGCCGGTTGTGTGAATCGGCGAATCGGTTCAGGCAACAGCTGGGCGTAATCCGGAACTTTCGCCCGCTTTGGAATCTCCGCCTCGGATAGTGGATGTGTTTTCGTGCTCCTGGTGTGGATGACGGGATCTTCGTTTTCGACCTGTTGCCACTCGAACGACTTCTTTGAACCGTACGCGTCGAAACTTTCGCGGTATTGCCGTGCCGTTGCGAACAGGCTCCGCGTCACTTCAGCGCAGACATCAGAATCACGCAGCTTGAACGTGGCCGTTTCGATCGCGAACGGGCTTCCGTACTTGGGGATCAACGCCTCGTCGATGCGGCCGGAACCATGACAGACCACGTGTTCGGCGTGTTTGCCGACGAGGGCAAGACACGGACTGACGCAATGGGTCGCGTAATGCATCGGTGGGAAGCCCTCCCAGTAGCCAGGCCATCCCTCCATGTCCTGCTGATGGCTTCCGCGGAGAAACTGAATGCGGCCGAGTTCTCCTGAGTCGTACAGCTGCTTCACAAACAAATATTCACGGCTGTAGACGACGGTCTCCATCATCATGTAGACCTTGCCGCTCTTTCGCTGCAGTTCCACGATCTGGCGACATTCGTCGATCGTCGTCGCCGCCGGAACGGTGCTGGCGACATGTTTGCCCGCCTTCAGTGCCGCGATCGACTGCGGCGCGTGATCGGCGATCGGTGAGTTGATGTGAACTGCGTCGACGTTCGGGTCCGCCAAGAGGGCGCTGTAGTCGGTGTAGCGGGCGTTGATACCGAACCGATCGCCGCACGCATCCAGTTCCTTTCGATCCCGCCGGCAGATCGCATACATTTCTGCGTTTGGATGTCGCTGGTAGATCGGGATGAACTCTGCACCGAAGCCGAGTCCGACAATTGCCACACGGATTTTCTTGTCAGTTGTCATTCAGAATCCTAAAAACGCGACCGGTCGCGCTTTGTAACACGTTCCAGACGGAGCGTCAACGAAGCGCGACCACGGAAGGACACGGGCCACGGAAGAACACGGATTAACACGGACTATGGAAGACACGGGCCACGGAAGAACACGGATTAACACGGACCATGGAAGACACGGGCCACCGAAGAACACGGATTAACACGGACCATGGAAGACACGGGCCACCGAAGAACACGGATTAACACGGACCATGGAAGAGACGGACCACGGAAGAACACGGATTAACACAGACGATGGAAGACACCGACCACGGACGAACGCGGATTAACGCGGACAACGGATCCCGACCATGACCACTCCGGAGTAATATCTGTTGCTCGAAAGGTGTGCCCATGAGATTGCATGGTTCCCGGCGGACGTTTGCGTGGTCCTCAATGGTCGGCGCGGCCGTCCTGGTGCTTGGCTGCCTGTCACTTGTCGCGCAGTCGCCGCAGCCATCCAGCACAGCAAAACCTCGTCCGCCGCAAGCGGCCCCGCGGCCCGCCGCTGCACCAGCAGCTCGGCCAATCCGTGTGCTGTTTGTCGGTGCCGACGAAGAGTCCCCGCACAACCCCGCGAAAATGTTTCCGTTGCTTGCCGCACCGCTCGCGCGCCGAGGGATCCAGTTGACGTACGGCCGCACGGCCCTCGAGCCGCTCGATCCGGCCAAGCTCGAGTACTACGACGCGGTGATGATCTACGGCGATCAGCTGTCGTTGACACCGGCGCAGCAGAAGGCCCTGACGGCTTTTGTCGACGGTGGCCGCGGCCTTGTTGCCCTGCATGCGGTCGGAGATCTGTCGCTTGTTGGTGCCAGGCTGATGTCGCAGGAGGGTGCTGACTTCACGGCCGAGATCGTTCAGCCGGCCAACCCGGTCGTCCAGGGATTACAGCCATTCGCGGCGTGGGAAGAACCTTTGGCGCCCGTGCCGGGCGGTCAGCGGACCGTCGTCATGGAGCGTGTAAATGGACAGACGCGTCAAGCGTGGACGTGGCTCCAAACGCAGGGGAAGGGGCGCGTCTTCTACACTGGCTATGGCCATGACGAGCGTACCTGGAGTCAAGCTGGCTTCCAGAGTCTGATTGAACGCGGCATCGTCTGGTCGGTGGATGAAGCGCGCAGGCGGAACTGGCAGCAGCTCGAGATGCCAGGGGTCACCTACGTCGACGGCTTCAACGTTCCCAACTACGAGAATCGTCCCGACCCTCCGAAATACCAATTACCGTTCACGCCCGAGGACGCGCAAAAGTTCATGCAGACGCCGGCCGAGTTCCGCGTCGAACTCTTTGCCAGCGAGCCGCAAATCATCAAGCCGATTACGTTCACGTTCGACGAGCGCGGCCGTCTGTGGGTGGTTGAAGCCATGGACTATCCGAACGAGATGCTCAATGGCAACCCCGGTGACGATCGCATCAAAATTCTCGAAGATACCAACGGTGATGGGCGCGCGGATAAGGTCACGGTGTTCGCGGAGCACTTGAACATCCCGACGAGCCTGACCTTCGCAAATGGAGGCGTCGTCGTTGCTCAGGCTCCGCATTTTCTGTTTTTGAAGGACACCAACGGCGACGATAAGGCCGACGTTCAGCAAGTGTTGAATACCGGGTGGGGCATTCGCGACACACACGCCGGTCCGTCGAACTTGCAATACGGGCCCGACAATCACATCTGGGGCACGGTCGGGTACTCCGGCTACAACGGCCAGATGAACGGCAAGCCGCTGCAGTTCACACAAGGCGCATATCGCTTCAAACCGGATGGCAGTGACTTCGAATACATGACGCAGTCGACCAACAACACGTGGGGACTCGGTTTCTCGGAGACGTTCGATGTGTTCGGTTCGACGGCGAACAACGATCAGAGTTGGTACATGGCGATCCCCAACCGGTATTTTGCGGATGTGCCGGGGTTGCCGGGAACTGGGGGGCGCGGCGTCCCCTCGGGCGCCGGTTATCAGAGTTCAGCGGCGTTCTACTCGGTACATCCGACGACCCCGTACATCCGCCAGGTGGATGTGTGGGGCGGCTATACCGCTGCGGCTGGTCATTACCTCTATACCGCTCGCTCGTTCCCGAAGGAGTATTGGAACCGGGTCGCGCTGATAACCGAACCGACCGCGCATTTGATCGGCCAGGCGATCCTGGAGAAACAGGGTGCCGGCTTCGTGGCGCGCGACGGATGGAACCTGATTTCCAGTGCGGAGGAGTGGTTTGCGCCGGTAGCCGCGATGGTCGGGCCCGATGGCGCCATCTGGTTTGCCGACTGGTATAACTTCATTGCGCAGCACAATCCCACGCCGCAGGGATATAGCACTGGCAAAGGGGCCGCATACGAAACGTCGATGCGCGATCATTTGCGCGGCCGCATCTATCGAATCGTTTATCGCGGCGCCCCGGCAGCCAAGAAGCGTTCGCTCTCGAAGAGCGATCCTCCAGGACTGGTGAGCGCGCTTGCCTCCGACAACATGTTCTGGCGCTTGCACGCGCAGCGTCTGCTTGTCGAACGCGGACAGAAGGACGTCGTTCCGCAAATCGTCGCACTCGCCCGGAACCAATCGCTCGATGAGATTGGCACCAATGGCGGCGCATTCCACGCGCTCTGGACTCTGCACGGCCTGGGCGAACTCAATTCGACGTCGAGTGAGGCGTATCGCGCGGCGGTAGATGCCCTCAAACACCCCGCAGCCGGAGTTCGGAAGGCCGCGGCGATGGTCCTGCCGCATACAGCGGAAGCGAGCCGCGCGATCGTTTCGGCGGGACTGCTGCACGATCCGGATCTGCACACGCGCCTGGCAGCTGTGCTTGCCTTCGCCGACATGCCGACATCGAACGAAGCCGGGCAGGCGTTATACACCGAGAGTCAACGGACGGAGAACTACACCGACAAGTGGCTGAGCCGTGCGTTCTACATCGCTGCGAGCCGGCATCAGAAGAGCTTTACCGTGGCTTACCATGCCGACCGTAATGCGGTCCCGTATACGGCGCTGCCCGTTGCCGTACGGCTCGGTGATACGAAACCCGATTGGCGAACGCCGGCCACGCAGGATCTCTCGACTGATTGGTCGGACATGCAGGTGCCGGGCAACTGGGAGTCTCGCGGGCTTCCGGACTTTGACGGCGTTGTCTGGTTTACGCGCTCCTTCGATTGGAACGGTGCAGCGCCGTCAACGCTGTCGCTCGGTGCTCTTCGCAACACCGGTGAGGTGTGGGTGAATGGTCAGTCGCTCACACCGGCACCGCTTGCCCAGGGAGCGGCGCGCGGTACGGCACCTGCGGGTGGTGGACGTGGCAATGCCGTTCCGACCTATGCGATTCCCGAGGGCGTCGTCCGCGCCGGCAAGAACACGATCACGGTTCGCATCCAAAACGGCCGTAACGAAGGAGGATTCCTCGGAACGCCAGACGTCATGTACGTCGAAGGCGCGGCGAACAGTCGCGTGCCGCTTGCCGGCACCTGGAAGTACCGAGTCGAACGGCAAACAAATGCCGGCGCGCTCTATACGAAACCGGGTCAGCTTGCCGCCCACGTCGCCTTCACAGCTGAAGGCGGCGCTGCGGGCGCGGCCGGTTCTGCGCTTCCCGCGGTTGCGCCGCAGGCGCCTGACGTCGCGATCCGCCTTAGCGTCATTCCCGGGCAGTTGAAATTCGACAAAGCCGAGTTGAATGTTGCGCCGGGTCAGCTCGTTGAAGTCGTCTTTACGAATCCGGACGTGATGCAGCACAACTTCGTGCTTGGTGCACCGGGATCGTTGAACGCGATCGGTGAAGCCGGCGATCGGCTCGCGACGTCTCCGAGCGGTCTCGCCCAGGCTTATGTTCCCGACCTCGCGCAGGTCCTGTACTCGACCAAGTTGCTCGAGCCAGGACAAACCGTCACGTTTCAGTTCAGAGCCCCCTCCGCGGCCGGCCAGTACCCATACGTGTGTACCTTCCCGGCGCACTGGCGCACGATGAATGGTGTGTTGAACGTCATCACGCCAGCAGGACGCGGTGGACGGGGCGGGATATGAATTAGTGAATTCGCGAACTGACGCAATTCACGAATTCACCAACTCACAAATTCACCAATTTGTCATATCGCTGAGTTAATCGCACCGAAACGACACCGCATCGGTCGCAAAGGGAACTGTCTTGTTGTTGCTCGACGGTTCTCCCATTCGCATGCTGATCGTATCTACGCTGCAGATGCCAGCGCAGCAAGGAAGGTCAATATGCGAAGACTCGTGGAACACAGTGGTGCAGCAATCGCGTTAGCGGCGCTCCTCGCATTCCTCATCCCAGCATCTGTCGTCCCGTCAAACGGCAACGTCGTCGCCAGTGCGTTCACTGGTGCGGTTGCCGTCACGCCCACATCCGCTGTGGCGGAAGGACGATGGAAGCTTGGCGGTGACGGAGCGTGCTACTGGGATCCAGATGATTCCGGTCCCGATCAATGTTCACAGAGCTCGGGACGATGGAAGCTGGGCGGTGATGGGAGCTGCTATTGGGACGCCAACGATTCGGGTCCTAATCAGTGCGCACCGCCAGCAGAAGCTCCTGCGGCTGAAGCTCGCGCCACTTCACCAGAGACCGTGTTTCATCACGGCGTCTGATTCCACTGAGGTAGGGTCACATTG
>DATJKH010000210.1:0-12666 GCA_035491715.1 Vicinamibacterales bacterium
GCCACGGCGCCGATGCACCTGGTCATGACCGAAAATGTTCGTCGTGTGATCAAGTCAGGATTCGGTGAGCAGGGCTTCGACGATGACGACGTCACGCCAGACGCCGCGGGATTGTGCATGGCGCTTGTAGATACCTACTTCGCGGAAGCCAAGCTGGGTCAACAAAGCGCGGCTGGCGGCGTTTTCCGGGAACACGCGCGAGACGAGCTTCCAAAAGCCCGCCGCCTTCGCTTCCTTTATCAATGATTGCATGGCAAGGCGGCCGGCACCGCGGCCGCGCTCCGATCGGGCAACGTAGACCGAGAATTCGGCGACGCCGGCGTAGCATTCGCGCGAGCGGTATTCAGAGGTTGATGCGAACGCAATGATCTGTCCGTTGCCATCCTCCACAACCACAATTGGAAACCTCGTCCCGAACCATTTCCCCACGTCGTCTGCCGTCCGCGGTCGCGTCTCGAAGGTGGCGATACCGTCTTCGATGCCTTCGTTGTAGATATCGGCAATAGCCGGGGCGTCAGCAGGCGAGGCGCGGCGGGAGAACAGCACTTTTGGCACCCCGGGCACCTTTGGCACGCCTGGCACCCGTTCGCTACTCAATCCAATCGGCAATGAACACATTTGTTTCCCCCTCTGACTTCGCGTTTCGGTTTGACGCGAACACCAGGTGTTTGCCGTCAGGGGAGAACATCGGGAATCCGTCGAATGTGTTGTTGTACGTGATGCGCTCGAGTCCGGTGCCGTCGAGATTGATCATGTAGACGTCGAAGTCGCGCCCTTTCGGATCGCCGATGTTCGACGCAAAAATCAGCCGCTTGCCGTCCGGATGCCACGAGGGCGCGAAGTTGGCCTTCCCAAGCTTCGTCACCTGATGCAGATTGCTGCCATCACGACTCATCACGAAGATCTCCAGCTCCGTCGGGCGCCAGAGCCCCTCCTTCAGGAGCGCGCGATAGTCGTCGAACTCCGCACCCGGCGTCAGTTGTTTGCCGCGAAACGCGAACTGTTTGCCGTCCCATGAAAAGAACGGTCCCCCATCCGGTCCTGGACGATTGGTCAGTCGCTTGACGTCCGATCCATCCGACTTCATCGAGTAGATTTCCATGTCTCCGTCGCGAACACTGGTGAAGACGATCAGGCCGTCGGGTGCGATGGTCGCCTCGGCATCGTAGCCGGCCGTGCGAGTCAATGGCGTGAGGTTGGATCCATCGGGATTGGCCCGATAGATGTCGTAGGCGTCATAGATCGGCCACACATATCCGCGCTCGTAACTGGGCCGCGGCGGACACGTGGGCGACGCCTCATGCGTCGATGCATAGAGAATCTGCTTGCCCCCTGGATAAAAATACCCGCACGTCGTCCTTCCCTTTCCCGTGCTGACTTTGCGCAGCTCGGTGCCATCGATCTTGATCGTGTAAATCTGATCGCAGGGATATCCGTCGCGCGCCGACTGAAAGATCAAATGACTGCCGTCGGGCGAGAAATACGCTTCGGCGTTTTCCCCGCCGTGCGTCAACTGCCTGATGTTCTTGAGATGACGCTCGGTCTCTGGCTTCGCCGTCGATGGCGAGGGCGCCTGGGACCACGCGACCAGAAGAGCTGAACCAATGAGGGCTGCTATCGAGAGCTTCATAGTTGATTCGAGTTAGAGAGACGATGAGCGGAGACGCGTTAAGATTACCTGAAATCCCCCATGTCCCATACGGCGCAGGCCAAACGGGTCCTCTTTGTCTGCCGTCTCAATCGCCACCGCAGCGCCACCGCCGAGCGCATCTTCTGCAAACGCAACGACCTTGATGTGAGGTCGGCCGGCACTGAAGAGGATGCGCTGGTGCAGGTCAATGCGCGCATGATCGAATGGGCGGACATCATTTTCGCGATGGATCTATTACAGGTCGAGGCATTGCGGCGGATGTTCCCCGCGCACCCGGCGCTCGAGCGCGTCGTCTGTCTGGATATCCCGGACGAATTCGTGTTTTTGCAGCCGACGTTGGTTGAGATGCTGAATGAAAGAGTGCCGAGGCATCTCTGAGTCGACCTTCAGAGCTCCTCGCCCCGAAGACGCAATGCATTCAGGATGACCGACACTGAACTGAAGGTCATCGCCGCGCTCGCCCAGATGGGACTGATCAGCAGACCGATGAAGGGATAGAGGATACCGGCGGCGACGGGGACGCCGATCGCGTTGTAGATGAACGCGAGAAACAGATTCTGCCGAATGTTGCGCATCGTCGCCCGACTGAGGTGACGCGCACGGAGAATGCCGCGCAAGTCCCCTTTGACGAGCGTAATCCCGGCGCTCTCAATTGCCACATCGGTGCCGGTGCCCATCGCGATGCCGACCGCTGCGGCAGCAAGCGCCGGCGCGTCGTTGATCCCATCCCCCGCCATCGCCACGACGCGGCCCTGGGATTCGAGCCGACGCACGAGATCCCGTTTGTCCGTGGGTAGCACTTCCGCGTGGACGTCCGATGGCGGGATGCCCAGCGCGGTCGCGACCGATTCGGCCGTCGCGCGATTGTCGCCGGTCATCATGATCACGTGGATGCCATCGGCTCGGAGCGCGATGAGGGCATCGCGAGTGGTCTGCTTGATCTTGTCCACAATGGCAAACAGGCCCGCTGCTTTGCCGTCGATTGCGGTATAGACGATCGTCTGTCCTTCGGTGCGAAGTCTTGACGCCTCGTCCTCCAACGGAGCGACATCGACGCCGCGGTCATGAAGGAATGTCTTGGTGCCCACGAGAACGACGTGACCTTCGATTTCACCGGCGACCCCCTGGCCGGTGATCGATTCGAATCTGGTCACCGTGGGTAACGTCAATTGACGCGCACGCGCCTCGTGCACGATCGCCTGCGCCAGCGGATGTTCGCTGGCCTGTTCAAGCGCGCCGACGATGCGGAGCAAGCGAGAGTTAACGTCGATCGTCCGAGTCTCGGGGTCAGACCTGGTTGAGGTGGGGTCAGACCCCGGCCGCCTGAGATTTTCGCCGGCGGCAGACCCCACGTCGGCGACGTCTGACCCCATCGCAAGAATGCGTGACACGGACGGCCTTCCCTCGGTCAGCGTGCCCGTCTTGTCCACCACCAACGTATTCACCCGTTCGAGGCGCTCCAAGGCCTCGGCATTGCGGATCAGCACTCCAGCCTCCGCGCCGCGGCCGGTGCCGACCATAATTGCCATCGGCGTGGCGAGTCCCAGCGCACATGGACACGCGATGATCAGCACAGCGACAGCACTCACCAGTGCCATCGCAAAGCGTGGCTCCGGTCCCCAGATGCTCCACGCAACCAGCGCGATACCGGCGACGATCACGACGGCCGGCACGAAGTATTCGGCAATCTGATCCGCGAGCCGCTGAATCGGCGCGCGCGTGCGCTGGGCTTCCGCAACCATTCGCACGATTTGTGCGAGAAGCGTCGATTCACCGACGCGGTCGGCGCGCATGATGAACGAGCCGGTGGTGTTCAGCGTTCCGCCGGTCACGCGATCGTCCGAGTTCTTTTCCGCCGGCACCGACTCGCCGGTCACCATCGATTCGTCGACGAAACTGCGACCCTCCGTGACGACGCCGTCGACCGGCACTCGCTCTCCAGGCCGTACCCGCAAGAGATCGCCAACGTGAACGGAGGCGATTGGCACATCGCGTTCACCATCCGCTTCGACGCGCCTTGCGTTCGACGGCGCGAGGCGCAGCAGGCCCTTCAGCGCGGCACTCGTGCGCGATCGCGCGCGCAACTCGAGCACCTGGCCAAGCAACACCAGCGCGGTCACCACAACAGCCGTGTCGAAGTACGGCTCGACCTGTCCGTGCATCCGGAAGCCTTCAGGGAACACGCCCGGAACAACGGTGGCGACCACGCTGTAGAGAAATGCGGCGCCGATCCCGAGGGCGATCAGCGTGAACATGTTCGGACTCTGATGGACGACCGACGCCCACCCGCGCGCGAAGAGCGGCGCGCCCGCCCAGAACACAACGGGGATCGACAGCGCGAGTTGCAGCCAGTTTGCCCAACCGGCGATGCGATGAACGAAGTCGGGCGCGACCATTCCGACCATCGCGAGCAACATGACCGGCGAGCCAAGAACCGCCGCGGCGTAAAACCGCCGCTCCATGTCGATCAGCTCCGGGTTGGGCCCCTCGTCGAGTGTCACCCGATCCGGTTCGAGCGCCATGCCACAGATTGGGCAGCTTCCTGGACCGACCTGGCGAACCTCCGGATGCATCGGGCACGTGTAGATCGCGCCCGGAACGACCGGCTCGGGCTCCCGCGAGTGCAGGAACGACTCAGGGGCCTCGGTAAACCTCTCCAGGCATGACGGGTGGCAGAAGAAGTACGTGGTGCCGTTATGCACGGTACGGAGATCCGTCGATGGATCGACTTCCATTCCGCAGACCGGATCTATCGGTGGCGATTCGGGTTCGGTTGCCGGGGTATGCATTGCGTGTGGTGGCGTGGCCTACCTCTATTATGACTTCCCCTGTCGGTCGGTCGTCCCGGCGCCGAGCACAATCTTGGAACACACGCCTGATTGTCACGTAGAATACGAACATCTTCGTAGACATTGAGGCACCGGAGGCAGTAAGAGGGCACGATGCTGCACACGACTGTTCAAGACGTGAAGTACGCTCTTCGACTACTCAGACGCAGTCCTCTGTTCACTCTGACAGCGGCACTCTCGCTTGCCATAGGAATCGGCGCGAACACGACGATTTTTTCCGTCGCGAGCACGTTGCTGTTGAGACCACTGCCAGGACTCGAAGACCCGTCGCGGCTGGTTGACGTCGGTCGGACCCAGAATGGACGCGGATTCGACAACTTGTCGTACCCGAACTATCGCGATTACCTGGAACGTCAGAAGTCGCTGATCGACGTGTATGCCTACCGGTTCGAGCCACAACCACTGAGCCTCGCAACGAGTACCGATGCACAGCGCATATACGGCCAGATCGTGTCGGCGAACTACTTCACGATTCTCGGCGTTCGTCCGTTCCTGGGGCGACTGCTGCTCGACAGCGATGATGCCCCAGACCGCTCGCATTCAGTGGTCGTCCTCAGCTACGACCTGTGGACGAAAACATTTTCCAGCGATCCATCGATCGTCGGTCAGACACTCTCTCTCAACAGCAAACCGTTCATGGTGATTGGCGTGGCACCGCGAGGCTTCCAGGGGACAACCTTGCTCAAGCCGGATGCGTGGACGCCGATCGCGGGAGTGTCGGACACCATGCCGCGCGCCAGCGCCGGCATCGTGAACAATCGCGCGGCAGTCTGGCTGGTGATGGGCGGACGCCTGAAGGACGGAGTCACGATCGCGCAGGCAAACGCAGAAGCGCAGTCGATCGGTGCGAATCTCGAGAAGGAGTACCCCGACGCGAACAGAGGCAAGAGTTTCACGGTGAAGCGATCGGCGCTGATGCCCGGAGAGACGGCGGCCGTCGCCGGCTTCCTTGGCCTGCTCGCCGTCATTGTTCTGCTCGTATTGTCGATCACGTGCACCAATGTCGCCGGCATGCTGCTCGCGCGAGCGGCTACGCGACGCCGCGAGATCGCAGTGCGGCTGGCAATGGGCGCAGGACGTGGACGTCTCGTCCGTCAGTTGCTGACCGAGACGATGATTCTGTTTGTCGCCGGCTGTCTCATCGGCCTGGTCATCACCAACGCCCTGACGAGCATCCTGCTGGCGGTTATCCCGAAACTGCCACTTCCGGTTGACTTCACCGTTCGTATCGATTGGCGTGTCGTCGCGTTCGGGATCGCGATCTCGTTTATTTCAGCGATGCTCTCGGGAGTCGCCCCGGCGCTCCAGGCATCGCGCGCCGACCTCGTTCCCGCGTTGAAGACGATGGGGCTCGACTCGGGGAAACGGCGCCTCCGGCTGCGAAACATGTTCGTTGTCGGACAGGTGACGATGTCGCTGATGCTGGTGATTGTTGCGGGCCTGTTCCTGCGCGCGCTCGAGCATGCCGCGGCGATCCAGCCGGGGTTCGATGAACGTCGAGTCGATGTGGTGCAACTCGACCTGTCACTCTCCGGCTATACGGCCGAAACGGCACGTCCCTTCGTGCGCGAGTTGTTGGATCGCACGCGCGCTCTTCCAGGAATCGAGAGCGCGACGCTTTCTGTCGATCTCCCACTCGACGGTGGACGCATGGGTCTTGGCGGCATCCGGGTCCCCGGAAAAACGCCGCCGCGCGGCGAGTATTTTCAGGCCGACTGGAACGTCGTCGAACCTGGACTCTTCAAGACGCTGAAACTACCGCTGGTCCGCGGACGCGATTTCAACGACATGGACACAGCCAGTTCGATGTGGGTCGGGATAATCAATGAAGCGGCTGCGACGCAATACTGGCCGGGTGAGGATCCGATTGGCAAGCAGGTCCTTGTGCACGACGACGCGCCCAGCGCTGATCCCCAAACACTTCGTCCCGTGACCATTGTCGGGGTCACGGCGAACGCGAAGTTGATCTGGCTGACTGGCTCGGTCGAGCCTTACATCTATGTGCCGTTCGCTCAGCGATACCTGCCGCGTGTCTCCCTCGT
This sequence comes from Vicinamibacterales bacterium, assembly GCA_035491715.1. Classification (GTDB taxonomy): domain Bacteria; phylum Acidobacteriota; class Vicinamibacteria; order Vicinamibacterales; family 2-12-FULL-66-21; genus JALZOC01. Next base: position 6,543 of record DATJKH010000210.1, read on the forward strand.
TGTCAGAAGGACCGGCGATCGCAGCGCAATTCCCGAGGTGCGGACCCTGCTTCGTAACATGAACCCGAACCTGCCGATTACCGAGTCAATGGCGCTCAGCGAACTCACGGCGATTGCCCTCGTACCGCAACGCGTTGCCGCCACCGTGGCTGGCTCGCTCGGCATTGTCGGATTGCTTCTCTGTGCGGTCGGCATTTACGGTGTCACCTCCTACTCGGTTGCGCAACGCACGCGCGAGATCGGGATCCGCGTAGCGCTCGGCGCGGATCGCCGCAGCGTGCTGCGGCTCGTTCTTCGGCAAGGGCTGATGCTGGCGGGTATGGGTACCGCGATCGGGCTCGTGCTCGCTGCCGCGGGGTCGACGTTGCTCGAGAGCCTGCTTTATGGAGTGCGGGGGCTCGATCCGACGACGTTCGGGTTGACCTGCGTGCTCTTCGCGCTGGTGACATTAATCGCAAGCTATATTCCGGCGCGCCGAGCGACCGCTGTTGATCCGATGATCGCGTTGCGGGCTGAATAGCTTCTGGCGGCTGGCGGCCGACACTATACTGCGATCGTGCGCGCGTTTATTGTCGCAGCATGCCTCGTGGGCGTCGGTTGCGGAAAGGCGAACAATCCCGCGCCGTCGCAAGCGGCACCTTCCGCCCGCAACCTCGTTATCATCACCATCGACACGCTTCGCGCCGATCACGTCGGCGCATACGGCAACAAGGACGCTCACACTCCAGCACTCGATCGTCTGGCGCACGACGGTGTGCTGTTCACGCACGCGTATGCGACCGCGCCGATCACACTGACCTCGCACGCGAGCCTGATGACCGGCCGCTACCCTCCGGGCCATGGCGCACGGCATAACGGACTTCGCATTGATCTGAAAACACCGACGCTCGCCGACAAGTTAGGCGAAGCCGGGTTTGCCACTGCAGCGTTCGTCGCCGCGTATCCACTCGACCGGCGATTCGGATTGATCAAGGGCTTCCAGACTTACGGCGATCGCCTGCCGCCGGCTCGCAATAACCGTGTGATCAACGAGCGGCCCGGACGTGAGGTCGTCGACGAAGCACTCCAATGGCTTGTTTCGCATCGCGACAGACGCTTCTTCTTGTGGATTCATCTGTTCGAACCTCACGCGCCGTACGGTGATCCGTCGGATACACGAGGCTTGAGCGCGCGCCAGCGCTACGACCGGGAAATCACGGAAGCTGACACACAGGCCGGCCGCTTGATTGAGGCACTGGCGTCAGTTCGAAACGACACGGTCATCGTTGTTGCCGCCGATCACGGCGAAGCGTTCGGCGAACATGGCGAGATCGGTCACAGTATTTTCATCTACGACACGACGCTGCGGGTGCCGCTGATCATCGCCGGTCCGGGCGTGCCGGGCGCGCGCAAAGTCGACGAACGCGTCGCGCTCATCGACATCGCGCCAACGATGATGGCGATGCTCGGCGTCGCGCCCTTCGACGCCGATGGAATCGACATTCGCCCGGTGATCAATGGCGCCACGCTCCCGAATCGTGAGCTGTATGCCGAATCGTTCGCACCGCTTCTTGATTTCGGCTGGAGCCCGCTGCATTCACTGCGCTCCGATCGATGGAAATATATCGACGCTCCCAGGCCCGAACTCTTCGACATCGGCCGCGATCCAAACGAAGAACACGATCTCAGCGGAGCCGAGGCCAGGCGGGTCGCCGAATTTCATGACGCGTCGGTTCGACGCTCGGGCGCGGCGATGCCGGACGCGAGCGGAATGGATCCCGAGGCGAAGGCTCGATTGCAGGCGCTCGGCTACGCAGGCGGATCGGGAACGGCGACGCCCGGCAAGCGTGCAGATCCGAAAGACCGCAAAGACGAAGCTGCGCGGCTCGCCCAGGTGACATCCGGGGAACTGCGGGGCAAAGAGCTCGAGCACGCGTTGCGCGCGATTCTGAAATCCGATCCAAGTAACCCGCAGGCGAACCTGCGACTCGGATACGTTCTGCTCGAATCCACCAAATGCAAGGAAGCCATTCCACGCTTCCGCTCGGCCATCGCCGCCCATTTGCCCTCGGCCGACGCGCATCTCGGGCTCGCGGGATGCCAGGTGTCCGAGCGCCAGTTCGATTCGGCCGTCGCGACACTGCGCGAGGCCGAACGGATCGAGCCGGGCAATCCCGTGGTCATGGCCAACCTCGGACTCGTGCTGTCCGACAGCGGCCATCCCGCCGAAGCGATCGATCCCTTGCGGCGAGCGCTCACGATCGATCCGGATTTGCACCACGCGCGATTCGGACTCGCGATCGCCTTTGCACGCGCCGGGCGACGCGCGGATGCGACCTCAGCCGCGGAGGAACTCATGCGCCGCCTGCCACCGGATGCGCCGCAGAGACCGGAAGTGGAACGGTTGATTCGAGAAACGCGCCGGCAGCCCTAAGCGACCCGACTTCGCGGACTTGCCCGTCCTTTCACTTTGTCCCGATGGTACTTTCGGGATGTGGACTAACCATTCTTTTGGATGGCCATATCCAAAATGGCCTTACCCCTGATCGCATGACGGCAGGATTCCAACATTTCGTCAACGAATAACGGGCGTTGGTCACCGTTGGCGGTGGTGTCGGGTTTGCGTGCGCGTCCCGGCACTTGCCCCTTCGTCACCAAAATTCTGATGGGACGAATGGCAAAGAGTGGGGTAAACCTTCGCTATTTGCCGTAGAATTAAGCGCTGCACCCCAGATTCGAATCGACTAAGAAGTCCCGCTGAAGCCCATGACCGGTTCGGCGGAGCAACGTTCGCTTCGTTTGCGAGCGTTAGGGTTGTTTTCCAAAGGAGCTTGACAGATGAAGAAGATCATCCTCGCGATGATCGTGTTGTGCGCGCTCGTGGCGCCGTCCATCGCGCTGGCACAGCAGACCACCGGCAATATCAACGGCCGCATCGTCGACGCGCAGGGCGCGGCTGTGCCGGGCGTGACCGTCACCGCCCGCAGTCCGCAGACGGGGTTCGTGCGAACCGACGTCTCCGACGGCGAAGGCATCTATCGTCTCACCGCGCTGCCGGTCGGCAACTACGACATCTCCGCCGAACTGTCTGGCTTCACGACCTACAGCCGCAAAGACGTGACCGTCAACGTGGCGCAGACCACCGACCTCAACGTTGAACTGGCCCTCGCGGGCGTGACCGAATCGGTCAACGTCACCGCTGAAGTGTCGTTGATGAAGACGTCTGATTCATCGGTCGGCGGCGTCGTCGACGTGACCAAGATTGAAAGCCTGCCGCTCAACGGCCGTCAGTTCGCGAACCTCGCGGTGACGATCCCCGGCGTCGGGCTCGGCTTCCACTCGGATCCGACCAAGAGCACGCAATACTCGCCGCAAATCGCCGGCGGCAACGGCCGCAATGTCAACTACCAGATCGACGGCGGCGACAACAACGACGACACGGTCGGCGGCCTGCTCCAGCTCTATCCGCTCGAGGCGATCCAGGAATTCAACTTCATCACCCAGCGCTACAAGGCCGAGTACGGCCGCAGCAACGGCGGCGTGATGAACATCGTCACCAAGAGCGGCACCAACGATCTTCGCGGCAGCTGGTTCACGTCGTTCCGCGACGACAGCATGAATGCGAAGTCGCAGACCGAGAAACTGAGCAACGTCGCGAAGCAGGAGTATCAACGCTATCAGTACGGCGGATCGTTCGGCGGCCCTCTCATCCAGAACAGAGCCCACTTTTTCGCGGCTGCCGAACGCACGCAGCAGGACACAGCCCAGGCGGTGACCACTCTCGGCCTCTACCCCACGGAGGATGGAGTTTTCGCGACACCAAGCCGCGAGAATCTGTTCACGGCTAAAGTCTCATCGAACGTAAGCCCCACTCAGTACTTGTCGGTGCGGTACGGGCGCAACACGAACTCGCAGGTCTACAGTGCCGCCCCCCGACGGACGCCGGACAACTGGGGCGACAGCGTGAACACCTTTAATTCAATCAACTTGAATCACAATTGGGTGCTCGGCGGCGCGAAACTGAACGAGTTCATTTTCCAGTATGCGGACTTTGTCAACAACATCACCGCACGGAGCACCGCCGCGCAGCAGACGTACCCGAACAACGTCATCACCGGCTACAACACCAACACGCCGCAGACGACGGAGCAGCGCAAGTTCCAGTTCCGCGACGACTTCACGTGGCACGCGACCGGGATGGGCGGACTGGGGCACGACTTCAAGGCCGGCCTCAACTACATCCACGAGCCGCACCTGTATCTGACGTTCTCGTCGGGGAGCGCCGACTATGCATACACGCATCTGACCAACGACATCAACGGGCCGATCAGCCGTGTCACGAGAAACAAAGAAGGCGCGTCGGCGAACCTGCCGATGGACCAGTACGGCATGTACTTCCAGGACGACTTCCGCGTCACCGATCGCCTCACGCTGAATGCCGGTCTCCGTTACGACTACACGAGCGGCTTCCTGATCGATCAGTCGCAGATCCCGAACTACGTGAAGTTGACGACGGCGGCAGCCGCCGGCCGATTCAACGGCGTTCCCGGATTCGACGAGTTCGGGAAGAAGGCCCAGGAAGACAAGAACAACATCCAGCCGCGAATCGGGGCCGTATGGGACCTGCGTGGCAACGGCAAAGACGTGGTCCGCGCAGGCTGGGGCATCTACTACGACTACGGGTATACCAATGCGAACATTCTCATCCCGGGACTGAGCGCGCAGGGTGGCTCGGGCGTCGTCTTCGACGTCAACAACTCCGCGGGAATCAAGAATCCCGACGGCAGCTTTTTCACCTTCGGCCAGCCGATCTCCAATATCGCTCCGCAGAGCGGCATCAACCCGAACTTGCCCATCTACAGCACGCAGGTCGCGGCGCCGCAGATTCGACAGCCGTGGACGGCCCAGACGTCGGCCGGGTGGTCGCACGAGCTCACGCCATCGACCGTCTTCGACGTGGATTACATTCACAGCGACGGCAAGGATATCGGTGTCCGCTGGGCATTGAACACGCGCGTCAACGGCGGCGCGCGACGGTACGCCGACCTTGGTCTGAGCCCTGACAATCCGACGCTGAACATGAGCATCGGCGCGAGCCGGTACGATGGCCTGAATCTTGGCATTCGCCGCCGCATGGATCATCACGTGCAGTTGAACACGTGGTACACACTGGCGAAGGCGACCGGTCGCGGCGGCCAGGCGGTCGACGAGCTGACCACTAACCTGGTGCAGGATTCGCTCAACCCGCTTGGGGACGTGCAGGACGGACCGGCGGCGCGTACCGATGCGCGCCACAAGTTCACGATCAGCGCCGTCATTCAGGCGCCCTACAGCATCACGGTGTCGCCGATCTTCCGCTACCGGTCGGCGCTGCCCATCCATACCTGGTATGGGTACGACAACAACCTTGACGGCGTCAGCAACGACATCTTCCCGACGGCATTCAAGTACACCGGCATCAACGACGCCGGCGTGGCCTCGTCGAAGGAAATCGGTGCGTGCGAAACGGTGAACTGCAGCCGTGGCTCGTCGCTGTCGCAGTTCAACCTCCGCGTGTCGAAGACGGTGCACATCTATCAGCACGTCAACGTCGAGCTGATCGCGGACTTCTTCAACCTCACCAACGCCATCAATCCAGCGTTCAACATCGGGGCGGCAGGGGCAGGCCAGATCTACACTGGAACGCTGGCAAACCACACCGCTAATACTGTGTTCATGAAACCGGACGCGTATGCCGGCGACGCCGGACAGGGAGAACAGAGAGTCGCGCAACTCGGATTCAGGATCACGTTCTAACTGTTAGTTTCTAGTTTCCAGTTTCCAGTTTCCAGCTTCCAGCTGGTCGGGCGCCGGGGCCTTCGGGCATCGGCGCCCTTTTTGTTTCGGCGGCTCGCACAAATCAACATGCGGCACTGTCACGCGGCGATCACGGCGTAGAGAAGAACAGACATAAGGAGAATGGAGAACGGAGGATCATTTGTGTTTTGTTCCTCCCTTCTCCCTTCTCCTGTTTATCTCGTGGCGATTGATGGCAGCGTGAGTGTGAACGCCGCTGATTGATCGAACGCGACCGCACGAATCTAGATTTTGGTGCGGCTCGCACAAATCAACATGCGGCACTGTCACGCGGCGATCACGGCGTAGA
>DATJKH010000211.1:0-49192 GCA_035491715.1 Vicinamibacterales bacterium
TCGATCGAATGGGTCAAGCGGTTAATCCCACTGGCGGAGAAGACCAAGGTCGTGATCGCGCTCGAAAACGTCAGCAACAATCTCTGGGTGATGCCGGAGATCTTCCGGCACTTCGTCCAATCGTTTCAGAGTCCGTGGGTAAAGGCGTATTACGACATCGGCAATCATGTCCGCTTCGCTCCGCCCGAGAAGTGGATCCTGACGCTGAACACGCTGATCGCGAAGATTCACGTGAAGGATTACTTGCTCAACCCCGCGGATCCGGATGGCCGTGGCACGTCGGTGAACATCCGAGAGGGCAGTGTGCGCTGGCCGGTGCTCCGCCAGGCGCTCGAGGCGGTGAACTACAACGGCTGGATGACCATCGAGAGCAACGGCGACATCCCGTTCGAGGAACGCAATCGACGGCTTGATTTGATCCTCGCGGGTGAGTAAGGTCCGGCAGCCCTACCGCTGAATCCGCGCTGATCCGCCCTTTGCGAACGACCGCACCTGCTCGGCCGTCGCCATGGTCGTATCACCCGGGAACGTCGCGATCAGGGCACCGTGCGCCCAACCGAGCTTCACGGCGTCCTCAGGTGTTTCTCCACTGAGGAGTCCATACACCAGGCCTGACGCGAAGCCGTCGCCGCCACCTACGCGGTCGTAGACGTCGATGTCGCACGTGGGCGCCACGAACGTGTCCCCATTCATCCACGCGACGGCGCTCCATCTGTGCCGACTGGTCGAGTGCACTTCGCGCAGGGTGGTAGCCACCACTTTGAGCTGCGGAAACTTCTGCAGCGTCCGGTCGATCATGCCAACGAACGTGCTGGGATCCAGGGCGGAGGTCGCCGCGACCTCCGGTCCGGGTACTCCCAGTCCCTTCTGCAGATCCTCTTCGTTGCCCACGAGGACGTCGACGTGCTGGACGACGCGTCCGAGCACCGCGATGGCCCGTTTCGCGCCGCCTGAAGCACTCCACAGCTTCTCCCGGTAATTGAGATCGAACGACACAATCGCGCCATGCTTGCGCGCCGCTTCCATCGCTTCGATGATCAGCTCCGAGGTCGTCTCCGACAACGACGCAAAGATCCCGCCGCTGTGGAACCAGCGCACGCCGCCTCCGAAGATTGAGTCCCAGTCGAAGTCTCCCGGCTTGAGCCGCGCGGCCGCCTCGTTGCTGCGGTTATAGAAGACGATCGGGGCACGCACGCCGTGGCCGCGGTCGCTGTAGACGGCCGCCATGTTCGGCCCCCATGCGCCGTCGTGCTTGAACATCTTGTAGAACGGCGTCACCCCCATTGCGCGAACCTGGCGCGCAATCAGTTCACCGATGGGATATTCGACCATCGCGCTGGCAATACCCGTCCGGAGGCCGAAGCAGTCGGCCAGGTTCGCCGCCGTGTTGAACTCGCCACCGCTGACGTGAATCGCGCACATCGTCGCTTTGCGAAAGGGGACGACCCCGGGGTCGAGCCGGTGGACGAGGGCCCCGAGGGCAAGAAAATCGAGAGCACCGTGTTCTGGAATGCGGAAAGGAGCGTTCATGATCCTTGAACGCTATAAACAGACTCGCGATCGTGTCAAATCCCAAACCCGGGGGCTTCGCCCCCGGATCCCCAACACGCTGGCGTCTTTATGCGTCCCGTCGACACTTATCGAAAAATGCCTTTTATTTTGCGACCGAGGCCGGAGAGAAACCCTTCCATCGCTCGTCGCACACGCTGCTTCACCGTTCCTCGATGAACCGGGCACAACTGCGACGGCACATCGTCGTTTTCCTTGAAGTACTCGACGTAGGTCGGGCACTCCTCGACCGGCCGCAGGTAGGACACGTTACAGAGTTGCTCGCCGTGAAGGCCGGCAGGGGCCTCGAACTCTCGTGCCGGCCGGCGCTGCACCGCGCGCCGCATGAAATCGCTCCAGATCGGCAGAGCGAAACGCGAGCCATACCCCTCACGCGCGATCGTCTTGGGCTGGTCGAATCCGACCCACACGCCAACAACAAGAGACGACGAAAAACCGACGAACCATGCATCCTTGAAGTCATCGGTCGTGCCGGTCTTGCCACCTGAGGGAAATCGGATGCCCCAGCCGCGAGCCGCCGACGCCGTGCCGCGATCCATCACGTCTTCGAGCATTGAAACCATCTGAAACGCGCTCTCCGGCGAAATGACGCGCTCGGTGCGCACGGGGTTGTCGTAGACCGCCGTGCCGTCGGCATCGATGACGCGAATCATTCCCCTGGGTCTGACCGCCAACCCGCCGTTCGGAAACATGGCGAAGGCGGACGTGAGATCGAGCGGCGTGACTTCACCGGTGCCAAGCGACAGGGAGGGCACGTCCGGCAGATCGCGCATGCCAGCCGTTGACGCCAGGCGAAGCACCGGACGTGATCCCACTCGCTGCTGCAATGACGTGGCGGCGCGATTGTTCGACTCAATCAGGGCGGCACGGAGCGTGAGCGCGTCAGCAATCTCGTCGTTGGAGTTCCGCGGCGCCCATTCGTCGGGACCCTGCGGCTGGATGTTGGTGAGACCGTTGAGGACCGTGACGGGCGTGTAGCCGTGATCGAGTGCCACGGCGAACAGAAAGGGCTTGAAGGCCGAGCCCGGCTGCCGCCGGCTGCGAACCGCGCGGTTGAACTGCGAGAGGCGAAAGTCGCGACCGCCGACGAGCGCCAGGATATCGCCGGTTTGCGGATCGATCGCCACAAGTGCCGCCTGAAGCTCAGGCTGGTTGAAGCGACGCAGCACGTCGGCGACCGAGCGCTCCGCCATGTCCTGCAGCTCCGGCACCAGTGTCGTCCGCACCTCCCAGTCGGGCGGGTGATCGCCGCCGAACTCGTCGCGGAACTGCTGCCGCAGGAATTCTTTGGCGTAGCCGCCGCGCGGATCGATAGGCCCGGGATATGGCGCGATGCGGATCCGCGTCGCGCGGGCGGCGCGCTCTTCGGCATCGGTGATGAACCCTTCCTGGCGCATCCGCGTCAACACGACGTGGCTCCGTTCGATCGCCCCATCGAGATTGGTCCATGGCGAGAGCGACGACGGGGCGCGGGCAAGACCGGCGATCAGCGCGCACTCGGCGAGGTTGAGGGTTTTTGCCCGCCGGTTGAACAGATGCTTCGACATGGTCTCGACGCCGTAAACACCGCCACTAAGGTAGATGCGATTGAGATACAGCTCGAGAATCTGCTGCTTCGGCAGCGCTGAATCGATCATCACCGCGAGTGCGGCCTCGCGAATCTTGCGGCCGTAAGACTTCTGATTGGACAGAAACAGCGTGCGCGCGAGTTGCTGCGTCAGTGTGCTGCCGCCTTCAACCGCGCCGCCCGAGCGCACGTCTCGATAGATCGCGCGCCCGAGCGCAATCGGATCGATCCCCATGTGCCTGAAGAAGCGGTGATCCTCGACCGCCACGAAGGCGTCCTGGAGATCGACCGGAATGTCCGCGAGGGGAACATCCTGATGCCGCTCGTCCATTCGGAACCAGCGGCGGCCGTCAGCCGCGAGAAACCACGTGTCGCCGACGCCGCGTCGCAGCTTGTACACGCCCCACGCTTGTCGGAACGTCCACGTCGCCGCGACCACCGTCAGCACGACCAGGGTGGCGAAGATCGCGCCGGCGATCCGATCGCGGGTCATGCGGGGAATCTTCACGGCCGGCGGACCCGCCGTCCATTCAGCACGAGCGAGAGCACGAGGTAGTAGAGCGGAAAGAACAGCGAAGCCAGCAGGAGCGGCCGCGGCACATCAGGAAGCATGAGAACCATCTGGAGGACGATAACGCCCCAGATCGCACACAGTGCAATGGTCAGGCCGCGCAAAATCGGCGTTCGCGAGGGGTAGACATAACGAATCCGTACGAAGACCAACGCGCTGAGCACCAGCAGCACGGACGCGTTGACGGTCGGCGTCAGATGGGCCGCAAATAGATACAAGGCCGCGATATTCCAGTAAGACGGAAATCCCGTGAAGAAGTGATCATCGGTCTTGGCGTCGGCGGCCGAGAACCCGTAGGCACTGCTCAGCAGCATCGCGACCACCACCACCCCGTCCCACCGGGAGGGCAGCAGCCCGGCCTGAAAAAGCAGCAGGGCGGGCACGAACACAAATGTGAGGTAGTCGACAATATCGTCGAGTCGGCCGCCGTCAAAGGCTGGGGTCGCTTCCTTGACGCGCGCCAGCCGGGCGAAGAGTCCGTCGGTGGAGTCGATCACCGTGGCGGCGATCATCATCAGAAATGCCAGCCGGTACCGCGCGTTGATGACCGCGATCGTCATCACAAAGGCGAGGACCGCGCCCGTCGCGGTGTAGACGTGGACGATCCAAGCGAGCGTCGGCGATGCGGCAGGCTGCGGATGAGCTGTGTGCGGCTGAGGTGTCATGCAATTCCGCGCACGATTCGGCCGATCGCTCGTTTACTTCGCGGATATGGCGGTGTAAAATGTGGGCACATTCCAATTCCCCAGCGGAGTGTTTTCTTTTTCAGCACTCAGTCTGCCGCCCGGCATCCGGGTGTAGCACTCGCGTCAGCGCTGCTGCCGTTCGACTGCTTTCACCCGAATGGTTCGGGCGCACTTCGCGAAACGGATGTAACCCGTGTTGCCACCGCGTTTCCGTCGTCCTCGTTACCTGGTTGTGGCGATTGTCGCCGTCCTGGCGCTTTGCGCGGTGCCGGCCACCATTTATTTCAAGAGCAGGCCCGAACCCACTCCAATCGCACTCTCTGAATTCCTTCAACAGGTCGATCGCGGCACCGTCGCAAGAGTGACCTTCGCCGAGCGCGATATCCAGGTGACGTTCCGCGACGGTCACACAGCGCAGACCAACGCTCCGGCAGAGTTTCTTTCCGCCAACTCGTCGTTCATCAACGATCTCGTCAAGCGCAACGTGCACGTCGAGGTCGACCCGCTTCCCGATCCGCAGGCCCTCAGCTATGGGATGATCCTGACCGTCGCCGCATTCTTTGCGCTGATCGGCTTCACAGTGTATCGGACAACCGCCGGACGGATTCCAAACTCCGGCAGGACGCGCGTGGCCGAGCGCGGCGACACGGTGATCACGTTCCAGGATGTTGCCGGCGTCGACGAGGCGAAGGATGAAGTCAAGGAGGTCGTTGATTTCCTCCGGCATCCGGAACGCTTCTCGTCAATCGGCGGACGGATTCCCAAGGGGATTCTCCTGGTCGGTCCTCCGGGGACGGGCAAGACGCTTCTCGCGCGGTCGATTGCGGGTGAGGCCGGCGTGCCGTTCCTGTTCGCAAGCGGTTCGGACTTTGTCGAGATGTATGCGGGCGTCGGCGCAGCCAGGGTCCGCCGTTTGTTCCGCGACGCTCGCCGTCACACGTCGTGCATCGTGTTCATCGACGAGCTCGACGCAGTCGGCCGCAGCCGGGGCGGCAATTCGCTCAGCCACGAGGAACGCGAGCAAACGCTGAATCAGTTGCTCGTGGAAATGGATGGTTTCGAATCGCACCTCGGCATCGTGGTCATCGCCGCAACCAACCGGCAGGACATTCTCGATCCGGCACTGCTCCGCCCGGGGCGGTTCGATCGTCAAGTGACGGTCGGGAACCCCGACTTGAAAGGACGCGAAGCGATCCTTCGGGTTCACGCCAGGCGAGTGGCGATCGATGCGGCGGTGAATCTTCGTTCCATCGCGCGAGGAACGCCCGGCTTCTCGGGTGCCGACCTCGCTAACGTCGTCAACGAAGCGGCGCTCTTCGCCGCCCGCTCGGGCCGCGATCGAGTGACGGATGCGGATCTGTCCGAAGCGCGCGATAAAGTGCTGATGGGCGTCGAACGGCGATCGGTGGCGTTGAGCGAACTCGATCGTGTCAACTGCGCCTATCACGAAGCCGGCCATGCGATCGTCGCGGCGCTGTTACCGAATGCCGATCCGTTGCACAAGGTCACCATCATCCCGCGCGGCCGGGCAATGGGCGTCACGATGCAGCTGCCGGAAGCCGACCGGCACACGTACACCAAGGGCTACCTCGAAACTCAGGTGGCGGTGCTGATGGGCGGACGGGTCGCGGAAGAACTCTTCATGAATCACATGACGAGCGGCGCGTCGAACGACATCGAGCGCGCCACCGACATCGCACAACACATGGTGTGTGAGTGGGGCATGTCGGACCTCGGTCCGCTCGCGTATCGCAAGCCGGGCAACGCCTTTCAAACCGACCGCCCACACACGGTCAGCGAAGCGACGGCACAGCGCGTCGACGACGAGATTCGCAAGATCGTGATGAGCGCCTACGATCACGCCAGACAGATCGTCGATCGCAACAGGGAGTCGATGCGGGCACTCGCCGAGGCGCTGCTCGAGCAGGAGTCGCTCGAAGCGGACGAGATCAAGACGTTGCTGGAGAAATCAGGGGCGCACCGCTTCGGACCGCAAGTGTAGGGCGCGGTCCTTCGGACGGCAAGTGGGCGCGGTCTTCAGACCGCGCCGATTCAGCAGCAGTTACTGATACGCCGCCAGCCGCTTGTCGATTTCGGCGATCGCGAGCTTAATCTGTTGCTTACGTACGGGATGCTCGGTCGTTTCCGCCTGCTGCTCGAGATTGGATTTCGCCAAGCGCAGCGACTCAAGTTCGCGGACCTTTTCCGGGTCGATCTTCGGCCCACTGCCGGCGCGACGGCGCCGCTCAGCTTCCCGCTCCTCAATCTGTTCCTGGATTCGCGCTTCTGCGTCGACGAGGCCTTCTCCGGAATCTCCCATAAGTTACTTTTGGCTTCCTGACTCCCCGGGCAACGCGCCTTGGTGGCGGCCCGGAGTGGAAATCAACAAACACCGACACAGCTCGCGCTGCCCCGGCAGCTAGAGTGCCCTCCATTGTGCCCGGTTAAGTGCCTCTGGTCAAACAAGTAAATAGAATAAGCCGGTGGGAAGACGGGCCGGAGTCCTCGATCTCTTTCACCCGGCGGTCGCCGATTGGTTTCGCGATTCGTTCGAGCGGCCGACCCCTCCGCAGGCACAGGGGTGGCCGGCAATCGCCCACGGCGAATCGACGCTGATTCTTGCGCCGACCGGCAGCGGCAAGACCCTGACGGCGTTTCTCTGGTGCATCAATCGGGTCATGTTCGATCCGGTCCCGCCGAAAGAGCAACGCTGCCGCGTGCTCTACATCTCGCCGCTCAAAGCGCTCGCGATCGACATCGAGCGAAATCTGCGTGCTCCGATCGCCGGCATCGCCAATCGGGCAAGTGCGCGAGGGGACGCCTTTCACCAGCCGGCTGTCGCGATTCGCACCGGTGATACACCAGCGATCGAGCGGGCGCGATTCCTGCGCGAACCTGCGGACATTCTGATCACCACGCCGGAATCGCTTTACCTCCTGCTGACCTCCAATGCACGGCGGACGCTTCGCTCGATCGATATCGTCATTGTCGACGAGATCCACGCGCTCGTCCCGACCAAACGCGGCGCCCATCTGGCGCTCTCACTGGAGCGGCTGGAAGCACTGCGGGAAGACTTCCGCCTAAAGGCGGAAGCCACGGGGAACTCCGGAACCCAGCGAATCGGTCTGTCCGCGACACAGCGACCGCTGGATGAAGTGGCACGGTTTCTCGGGGGAACCCAGGGCTCAAGGGTCAAGCCGCAGGGCTCACGATCGGTAGCGAAAAAGACCGGCAGGGGCACGACGCGCATCGCCGATCCCGACGACGCCATTCACGACGAATTCGCGACGGATCGCGCGGCGACACAATTCCGGCCTGTCACCATCGTCGACACGTCAGAGAAAAAGCAACTCGAACTCCGCATCGAAGTGCCGGTCGAGGACATGGCCCGGATTGGGCAGCCGGTAGAGATCCCAAGCGGTCCGGCGGCTCAGGGGCCGGCACGCACGTCGATCTGGTCCGCGATTCATCCCCGACTGCTGGAACTGGTGCGGGCTCATCGATCGACGCTGATATTCGTCAACAGCCGGCGAATCGCCGAGCGGCTGGCGTCGGCACTGAACGAGCTCGCTGGCGAAACGCTGGTGCGATCCCATCACGGATCGCTGGCGCGACCGCAACGAATCGAAGTCGAAGATCGGCTGAAGGCCGGCCAGATTCGCGGCCTGGTCGCGACCTCGTCACTCGAATTGGGGATCGACATGGGGGCGATCGATCTCGTCGTCCAGATCGAAGCTCCCCCGTCGGTTGCAAGCGGGATGCAGCGGATTGGGCGTGCCGGACACACCATCGGCGCTGCCAGTCGCGGAGTCATCGTGCCCAAATTCCGCGGCGATCTCGTCGCCTGCGCTGCGGTGACGCGGGCGATGCACGAAGGCCGTGTCGAGTCCAGCCGCTATCCTCGTAATCCGCTCGACGTGCTCGCCCAGCAGATCGTCGCGACGGTGGCGAACGAAGACTGGGACGTCGATGGCTTGTTCGGTCTGCTCCGCCGCGCCGCACCGTTTGCGGAGCTCAGTCGTTCGGTTTTCGAAGGTGTGCTCGATATGTTGTCGGGCCGGTATCCGTCTGACGATTTCGCCGATCTGCGGCCGCGCCTGACATGGGATCGCCTGAAGAATCGGTTGTTCGCGCGCGAAGGTGCCAAGCGCGTGGCCGTGATCAACGGCGGGACGATTCCCGACCGCGGCCTTTACGGCGTGTTCCTCGTTGGCGAGCGTGGTCCACACGCGCGGGTCGGCGAGCTCGACGAAGAGATGGTGTTCGAGAGCCGCGTCGGCGAGACGTTTCTCCTCGGCGCGTCGACATGGCGGATTGAAGAGATCACTCACGATCGCGTTCTCGTCTCCCCTGCTCCAGGTGAGCCCGGCAAGATGCCATTCTGGAAAGCCGATGCGGCCGGCCGGCCGCTCGAACTCGGGCGGCACATCGGCGAGCTGGTTCGGACCCTGCGCAATATGCCTGCGTCAGCGGCAGTCCAACGCCTGGTCCAGCATCACGATCTCGACAATCAGGCCGCAGAAAACCTCGTTCGCTATCTCGCCGATCAGGCATCGGCCGCCGGTGTGGTCCCCGACGACCGCACGGTTTTGATCGAGAGGTGCCGCGACGAGCTGGGCGATTGGCGCATCTGCGTGCTGACCCCGTTCGGCGGCAAGATTCACGCGCCGTGGGCGATGGCGGCGGTAGAGAGAGCGCGCGCGGAGACGGGCATCGACGTCGAAACCATGTGGACTGACGACGGGTTCGTGGTGCGATTTCCGGAGACCGAGGACCCACCCGATCCGAACCTGATGATACCGGCGTCGGATGAAGTCGAAGCGCTCGTCGTTCGGCAGCTCGGCGCGACCGCGCTCTTTGCGGCGAAGTTTCGCGAAGCGGCGGCGCGGGCGCTGCTGCTGCCCAAGCGTCGCCCCGGAGGTCGAAGTCCCCTCTGGCAACAACGAAAGCGCGCTGCCGACCTTCTCGCCGTGGCGGCGCAGTACGGATCGTTTCCGATGATCCTCGAAGCCTACCGCGAATGTCTCCGTGACGTCTTCGACATGCCTTCACTCGTCGAAACTCTTCGCCGCATCGAGCGGCGGGAGGTCCGGACTGCCACGGTTGATTCGGCGATACCGTCTCCGTTCGCGGCGGCGCTGCTGTTTGGATACGTCGCCAATTACATTTACGACGGCGATGCGCCGCTGGCGGAACGGCGCGCGCAAGCGCTCGCGATCGATCAATCACAGCTGCGCGAGCTGCTTGGCGAAGTCGAGCTGCGGGAACTGTTGGACGCCGATGCCATCGCGACAGTGGAGCGTCAGCTTCAACATCTCGACGAAGAGCAGCGGGCGCGATCGACCGATGGCATTCACGATCTGCTCTTGCGACTCGGCGATTTGACCGACGATGAGGTCGCGGCACGATCGCGCATCGACGCAAGGGACGCGTTGAGCGAGCTCCTTCGAGCGCGTCGAGTCATCAAGATCAACATTGGTGGGCAGCCGCGTCTGAGCCCGGTCGAGTATGCGGGACGCTACCGCGACGCACTCGGCGTGCCACTGCCGCCTGGGTTGCCCGAATCGTTGATCGCGCCTGCACCCAACGCCACGCAGGATCTCACGCGCCGTTATGCGCGAACACACGGTCCGTTCACGACACAGGAGTTTGCCGATCGCTATGCGCTCGGCCGCGTCACCGCCGGATTCATGCTGAAGACGCTTGCCAGTTCCGGGCGCCTGATCGAAGGGGAGTTTCGCCCGGGAGGCGCCGGCCGCGAGTGGTGCGATCCTGATGTGCTGCAGTCGATCCGGCGGCGATCGCTGGCGCGCCTGCGCAAAGAAGTCGAGCCGGTCGATCCGGCAGTCTTCGGCCGGCTGCTTACCAGCTGGCAGGGCGTGTCGCGCCCACGCCTCGGGCTCGATGCGTTGCTCGATGCGATCGAAAACCTGCAAGGGGCACCTCTGCCCGCGTCGATCCTCGAGTCAGAGATTCTGTCGGCGCGCGTGAGGGGGTACAACTCAGCCGACCTCGATGCACTCACTGCCGCTGGGGAAGTGACGTGGTGCGGCATCGAACCGCTGGGCGATCGCGATGGTCGGCTTGCGCTCTTTCTCACCGATCACATGAGTCGCCTCTGGCGTCCGCCGGAGGTGTTTGAACTCTCTCCTCGCGAACGATCGATCCTGAGTTACCTCGAGTCTGAGGGCGCGTCGTTTTTTGCGCCGATCCACGAAGCCGCCGGCGGTGGCTATCCCGGTGAGACGGTCGATGCACTCTGGGATCTCGTCTGGAAAGGGCTTCTCACGAATGACACGTTCCATGCGCTCCGCGCCTTTACCCGGCCGCCTGAGAAGCGACCGAGAAAACCGGCACGGCGAACCAACTTCCGGAGCCGTCGCATTGGTCCTCCTTCATCAGAGGGGCGCTGGTCGCTCACGGCAGATCGCGTCTCCGGCGAAATCTCACCGACCGAGTGGTCAACCGCAACGGCGCAGCAACTCCTCTCACGCTACGGCGTCGTGACACGGGAAGTCGCCGGCGCGGAAGGCATCGAAGGAGGGTTCAGCGCGGTGTACGACGTGTTGAAAGCCATGGAGGATGCCGGCCGCATTCGTCGCGGTTACTTCGTCGGCGGGGTTGGGGCCATGCAGTTTGCGCTCCCTGCGGCACTCGAACTGATGCGGTCGTTCAAGAATGCGAGCGACGACGTCGAGTCGGTTGTCGTCTCCGCAACGGATCCGGCAAACCCGTATGGCACCATGCTGAAATGGCCGGCCCCGAACGCGGCCGATTCCGGTGCGGGGCGCGGACCGACACGGACGGTTGGCGCACTTGTCATACTGGTCGATGGCGCGCTCGCGGGGTACGTGGCACGCGGCGGCCGTCAACTGCTCACGTTCGTCCCGGAAGACGAGCCTGCTCGGACCACCACGAGCCGCGCCCTGGCGACACGACTTGCAGCGATCGCGCGCGGTGAGGATGGACGGGGCGGTCTGCTTGTTTCAGAGATTAATGGCATCCCAACTTCGGAGCATCCGCTCGCCCCATTTCTGATTGATGCCGGTTTCAACGCATCAGCCATGGGATTCCAGATGCGAAAGGCGGTCGGGTCCGCTGCTGGATTCGCGTCGGACGTCCCGGCGCTCGCCATCGCCCAATCCGAGGACGACGATGCCTGAGGGCGATACGATTTTTCGCGCTGCGCGCACGCTGCATCGAGCGCTGGCGGGAAAGCCGATCACCTCGTTCGGATCAGTTTTTCCGGCGCTGAACCGGATCAATGAGGATGCCCCGATCCCTGGGCGAATCATTGAGCGTATCCACGCGACAGGTAAACACTTGCTCATGCGCTTCTCTGGCGATCTCGTGCTGCGCACCCACATGCGCATGAACGGGAGCTGGCACATCTACCGCACCGGAGAACGGTGGCAACGTTCCCGTCGCGACATGCGCATCGTCGTTGCCACCGCGGATTTCGTGGCGGTTGGATTCAACATTCCCGTCGCCGAGTTCCTGATGGAACGCGAAGTTGCGAAAAGTCCCGAGTTGCGCAGACTCGGTCCCGATTTGCTGGCCGAGGAGTTCGATTCAGGAAAGGTCCTCGCGAACCTGCGCGAGCGATCGGATTCGGAGATTGCTGAAGCGCTGCTCGATCAGCGCGTACTTGCCGGGCTTGGCAATGTCTACAAGTCTGAGATCCTTTTCATTTGTCGCATTGATCCCTTTCGGCACGTGCGGGATCTCACTGATGCAGAGCTGAGGTCGGTGGTTGACGAAAGCCGGCGCTTGCTGAAGCTCAATGTCTCCGAAGGACTCGAGCTGATGACAACCTACGGGGGACTGCGACGGACCACGGGCAGCGGTCATCCGCGCAATCGCTTGTGGGTTTATGGTCGCGCCCGGCTCCCCTGCCGCCGCTGCGGCACGCCGATCCGCGTGCGGAAACAGGGCCGCGATGCCCGGCTCACCTACTTCTGCGACACCTGTCAGTCGACTGATGTAGCGCAAGGGCGTTAGACTGCTCGATTCGCCGATGCTGATCTGGATCGCTCTACTGGCCGGGACCGCGGCATCGGCCGCCGCTCTCTACGGTCACTATTTCGTGCTGCCGGCATGGCTCACTGGCCCCGAGGTCTGTCAACTCGAACACGGCGGCTGCGCCGTGCTCTTCAGGACGCCACGTGCGTCGCTTCTCGGAGTGCCGAACGCATTGCTCGGGGTAATGCTGTACCTGATGCTCGCAATTGGATTGTTTTTGAATTGGCCACCCTCGTGGCTATTCCTGATGACACTGCCCGCCGTCGCGATGAGTGCGTTTCTCGGCTGGAGTCTGATCTCTCGGGGGCTGCAATGCCGGATCTGCTGGACCGGGCACATTGCGAACGCGGTCCTCGCGCTTGCGCTGGGAGTCCGAGCGGTAAGTGGCGCGATCTAAAGATCGCGGCCACGTCACCGTCTTTGTCGCATCACAACATGCATGAGCCCATCAGACCCGAGGACGCGTTCGAGGACAATGTCCGAGGGCCGAGGCGCAAGGCTCGGTGGACTCGCAGCGAACTGAGATGAGGTCGGCATCACCGAGTTCGCGATCTGGGTCGTGCCACTCACGGATGACGAAGCGATGGTTGGCGATGTCGTTGTGTTGTGTATCGGGCACAGATCGGGAGGCACCGTGCCGATGGCAAACAGGTCCTCGTAAACTGGCGGCTCGTTGACCGCCATTTTCGACCGACCGTCATCCTGATCGCGCATCGCGTCCACCGGAACCAGCTGAGGCGACCCGTCGGCCCGGGCGACGGTATACATATCCTGCGGATGTCTGCACGCCTCAGTCGCTCGCGCGCCGCTGAAGCGGCAGATTGCCACCTTCTCGACGTCCGACGGCATCGGATACCAGTCACCCTTGTCGTGCGTTGTCGCGGCCTTCATGAACCGGCCCCACGCGGGTGCCGCTACGACGCCGGCGAATCCGCCGCGCATGATCGGCGCGGGTTGATCGAGTCCGAACCAGACGCCGGCGACCAGGTGTGGTGTGTACCCAACGAACCACGCGTCAGCGTAATTGTCAGTCGTGCCGGTCTTACCTGCCGCCGGGAGTTTGAAGCCGGTCGCTCGCGCCGCCCATCCGGTGCCGCCAGAAATCACGTCCGACAGCATGCTCGACATGAGATAGGCCGTGGTCGGACTGATGGCCTGGGTGTGACGTTCGCCAGCGCTGTAGATGGTCACGCCTGCGCCATCATCCACCCGGGCGATCAGACGTGGCGCGGCAACACGTCCCTGGTTGGCAAACGCGGTATACGCGGTGGTGAGTTCGAGCAGCGTCACTTCCCCGGTGCCGAGCGCGAGCGACGGAACCATCGGAAGCTGCGATTCAATGCCGAGCCGTTGCGCGTAGTACACCGCCACACTCACGCCAATTTGCTTGAGCAACTGGGCCGCGGCGCGGTTGCTCGACACTTTGAGAGCCGCGCGAAGCGTGTACTCGGAATCTTCGTGTTCACCCGCCGGGAGCCATGTCTGATTGCCTGCGTCGATCGGAATATCCAGGTCGTGTAAGAGCGTCCCGGGCGAATAGCCGCGTTCCAGTGCCGCCGCGTAGATGATCGGTTTGAATGATGAGCCGGCCTGGCGCCGGGCCTGCGTCGCGCGATTGAAGCTGCTGGTCTTGAAGTCTCGGCCGCCGACCAACGCGCGCACGTCACCGGTCGTCGGATCCATCGCCACCAGACTTCCCTGCAGGTCTCGGGCTGACGGACGGCTCTTGCTGATTTCCGCAATTCGTCGCGTCACCGCCATTTCCGCCTGACGCTGCAACTCGGGATCGTAGGTGGAGTACACACGCAAACCGTCCCGAAGCACCTTGTCCGCACCGAAGAGCGAGAACAGTTGCCGCCTGATCTCCTCTTGGAAGTAAAAGCCGGAGTCGAGGCCGTTTGTGGCGACGACAGCTGCGCTGCTGTGACGGCCAGGAGGAAGCGGCAGGGCGCTGGCGTTTTGCCACGCCTGCTCCGACAGCAGGCCTTGTCGGCGCATCAGCCGGAGCACAAGATTTCGCCGCTTCAGCGCGCGCGCCGGTGCAAGCGACGGAGCATCGCTCGATGGCGATCGCACGAGGGCGGCAAGCAGCGCCGCTTCATGCGGCTCCAGGTCCAGAGCGGACTTGCCAAAGTAGCCCTGCGACGCCGCCTCGACGCCGTAATATCCGTCGCCCAGGTAGACCGTGTTCAGGTATTGCTCGAGAATTTGAGCCTTCGTATACCGTTGTTCAATTTGAGCCGCCAGGAGGATCTCGCGGATCTTGCGATCGTAGGTCCGCTCGGATGAGAGTGATGCCCGGGCGAGCTGTTGCGTGATCGTGCTGCCGCCCTCGACGATCCGACCGGCGCGAAAATTTCTCCAGGCGGCGCCGGCGATGCGGATCGGATCCATCCCATGGTGCGAAAAGAAGCGGCGGTCTTCGACAGCCAGGAGCGCATCAATCATGTGTCGCGACACACGGTCGAGCGGAACCGCGATGCGCTGTTCGACGAAAAACGTGAACGCCGGACGATCGTAGCGGTCATACACGATGGTCGCTTGCGGACGAGGCGCGAGATTGGCGAGAACCTTCGCCCGGTCGAGCTCGTCGACGATGGACTCAGCGAGGAGGATGCCTTTGACGCCGGCGTACCACGCCGCGATCGTCATGGCGACCACTGCCGTCAACACCGCGTGCCGTCGTATCACCATACGCGATGATGACTTCGAGCAACCGGGGTGCCACCGACTGAGCGGCCGGTGGGCCGCTAACTACTTGTGTTTTGCCGCTGAGGCAATCGATCCGTGGCGGTGTGTGTAATGGACTTCACACTACCTCGATCCGTTTGGCGTGCGTGTAGAGGTTGAATCCGCCGTCGCGGACGAAGCCGAGCAGCGTGATCCCGGCTTCATCCGCGAGTTCGATCGCCAGACTGGACGGCGCCGATACGGCACAGACGATTGGGATTCCGGCGAGCCAGGCCTTCTGGACGATTTCGAAAGACGCGCGCCCGCTCA
Source organism: Vicinamibacterales bacterium (assembly GCA_035491715.1). Lineage (GTDB taxonomy): Bacteria > Acidobacteriota > Vicinamibacteria > Vicinamibacterales > 2-12-FULL-66-21 > JALZOC01. Next base: position 15,416 of record DATJKH010000211.1, read on the forward strand.
CGGCCAGAGCATAGTGGCGAAGCGGTACCCGTTCCTCGAACAGCATGGCACCGACCACTTTGTCGACGGCATTGTGCCGCCCCACGTCCTCGGCTGACGAGCAGCAGGTGCCGTCCAGCGCGAAGAGCCCTGCCGCGTGCAGTCCGCCCGTCTCGTCAAAGACCGACTGCCTCGCCCGCAACCGCCGCGGAAGCTCCGACGCGATCGTCGAGCTGATGCGAGTCTCAATCGGCAACGGCGGCGTCTGACATCGCAGCGATTCGATTGTCAGGCGGCCGCATAACCCGCACGACGACGACGTCATGATGTTGCGACGCTGCTCGAGGTGCTCCTCCAGGCGTTTGGTGGCGGCGCCAACGAGGTAGACATCGACAATGTTGTGGACGTCTGGATGATCGGGATGACGGCAATGCTCGACCGCACCGAGATCCTCGTGGGAGTGAATGACGCCTTCCGAAAGGAGAAACCCCGCAGCCAGCTCACGATCGGCACCCGGTGTCCGCATGATGACCGCAAACGACTTTCCGTGCAGCCGGACTTCGAGCGGTTCTTCCGTTGCGGCAAAGTCCTCCGGTGCTTCGCCGGCGCGACGGCCGACGCGCGTGACCCGAACGCGACGGAACGGCGAGAACGAGTCAGCCATCTTCTTTCCGCCGCCTGTATGCGATCACACGTTCAATGAAATCCCGGCGCACAGCCGGATCAGCAAGCCGTCCCTCTTCTTCGACCGGCAGCAGCGGGAACCGCTCGATCAGCGCCGACGCGAACAGCCCTCGGCCATCACTTGCAGGTGATCCCGACTCGTTCGTCACCTTGACGCTCCACCCACCGCAACTTGGGGATTTGCTCTTCAACACGTATCCATCCAGGTCCTCGCGCGCCAGTTGTTCGACACGCGTCCTGGCCCATTCGTTCATGCGATCCGTATAGTCAACCCTGGTGGTGCTGGTGATCATCCGCGTCGTCTTGCCGACACGAACGAGTTGCACTGGTTCACGCGGCGTGCCCATTCCAACTTCGACTTCCGGACAAACCGGAACCCATTCGACATACTTGCCCAATTCCTCGATCAGGATGCGATCACGTTTGTGCCCACCGTCAAACCTGACTTCGTGCCCGAGGAGACATGACGAGATACCCAGGCGTATGCTCACTGGCCTTTCATTCTGGCGGTCAGCAGAATCTCGACAAGACCATCAGGCGCGACCAGGCCGCAACGGATGGTGGTTCGCGACGGATTGTGCGACCCAAAAAATGTGCGGTATTCGCGATCAATCGCAGGCAGGTTCTTCACATCGGTGACGTAGACGATGGCTTCATCGACGTCGGTTGGCGACGCGCCGGATAACTCCAGCGTCCTTCGGAGCTTCTCGAGCGTCGCTGCGGTCTGCGCCGAGGCGTCGTCGCGATTGGTCTCGTCGTTGCCAAGTGCTCCTGACAGATAGGCGCGATCGCCGGCCACAACCGCAGGACTCAGCGGCAGATTCCAGTTCGGCGGCAGGCCTTCGGTAATCGCGCGGCGTGGCGACGACGAGGCAATGAAGGTGATCTCCACCGAGTATTGCGGACCTGCGAGTGCCGCGCGGATCGTCGCTCTGGCCGGTGGAGCAGTCGGAAAGTAGGTGCGATACGCGTCGTTCATGGCCGTAAAGGACGCCGCATCCGGAAGATACACGCGTGATGACACGATGTGTGCGTGCGAGAGTCCGGCGGCCTGCAGCAGCTCGCCGGCGTTGTCGAGGATGGCACGCGTCTGCTGCCCGACGTCTCCGTTGACGACTGAATTGTCGCGGCCGTTCCGAGAGACGAGGCCGGACAGAAACACCGTATCCCCCGTGCGCAACGCATAACTGTATGGACTCGGTGACTGAACCCAATCGCGCGGATGGATGATCGTTCGATCGCCACGAGCGGCGACGAGCGACATTTCGACGAGCGTCTCGGGGGTCGAGAGATCCACGACAACGGTCGTGCGCGTGGGAAAATCACCTTTCCAGAACGTGCGATATGCCTCGTTCATCGCGCCAAAGTCCGACGCCGCGCGTATGAAGACCAGCACCGACACGACCCGGTCGAGCGACGAGCCCGCACTTGCCAACGACTGCTGCACTTGCTCGAGAATGTTCCGGGTCTGGGTTGGGACGTCTCCACGGACGCTTGGAGTGATCCCGCTCACGTATATGAGCTTTCCGCTCTCGACAACTTCGGGCATTGGTGGATTGTATCGGGATCTGGCGGCTGGCGGGCTGGCGACTGGCTTTCTTCAGGCCGGCGGATCTGGGACTTTCGATTTCCGCCTAACGGCGGAAGCCTCCTAATTTCTGTTCTTTGTGGCTTCCGCCCTTAGGCGGAAGGACCGCCGCTCCGCGTCACTCCAATCACACAACAGCGAGACGTCGCGATCGCTCAGGCGCGCATCGTCATGCATCCAGAGGTATGACGACAGGGGCATGTCACCCTTGCGAGTCTGCTCACAGACCTCCTTGAGCAGCTCGGGGATCTTGTCGCGGTCGTATTGCGCCCAGTCGGAATAGTTGAAATGACGGCGGCCATGATTCACGTCGTTGATGACGAACCACGACACCGGCGCGACATTGCTGTACCACGGCCAGCGCGTGTCGTGCGAATGGCAGTCGCGGCAGGCGCGCTCGAGCACCGAACGGACCTCCACAGGTGCGCGAGTGACTGACGCCAGCGTTCGCCCTGGATCCGTCGGTGGATTCGTCCGCGCGGGGCGCACCAGTTGAATCAGACACGCACCGCCGATCAGAACGAGCGCTGCGTTACGAATCGTTCGCACTCTGTCACTCGACTCGTTCACAACTTCCTCTTCCACAGCCTCCACCACGTCGCACTGTCAAGGCCAAGCGTATCCCACCATTGATCGAGAGCCGGCTGATCCTTCTTCAGCACAGCCTCGCGGGTTACCCCAGCAGGTGGTGGAACGAGTTTCGCCAGTCGATCGTAGACACGTTCCCGCTCTGCGAGCGTTCCTCGTGACAACAGATGCCACAACGTCAGTGCGTCTTGACGGCGGGCAGACGAGAGGACGAGATCGAACGATGCGGCGCGCCGCGGGTCGTCTGGCGCATTGAAATCCAGCACCTCCAGCGCTTCCCCGTATCCCGACGGCGCGTCGGCGTAATACGGAGTTCCAGGCCCGGCGCCTGGCCGCGTGCGGCCGATTGCACCTTCGGGGATAAATGATTCACGGCCATTGCCTTCAAAGCTCACCCAACCAAGACTGACGCGAATCAGGCCACCCCCATCGTCGTCCACTTGAAGCGTGTATTCGCATCCGAGATCGATCGCGGTCGCGCTGGGCGTGTTCACGAAGAACAGTTTGGGAGGCGCCCAGATGCGCGCGTGGATAAGCCCTTTTGTCAGCGACATCCGGTGCTCGCGGCCGCGGGCTTCGACCACCTGCAGACGCGTGTTGGGCTCGACGTCCACGCGCCCGATTTCACCGACATTGATCCGCGCACGCGACACCGCGTCGGTCTCCAGCCATTCACCGACACGAAGACGGGCCGTCGATGCACCAGTCCGCGACTGCACCCCATCCACGGTCGGCGTCCCGGCGATTGGCTGGACGGTCCATCCCCGGCGCAGGGTGATCGTGGCAAACCATCCGACACCAGCGATCAGCAGGATCGCAGCGGCCGCAGACAGCGCACCAATCAATGGCGTCAGCCGAAAGCGTGCGGGCCGACGCGCCGGCAGCTCTGGCGGCAGGCCGCGATGTCGTAACTGTCCCAGCAACGTCTCGAGGCGCACGATCTCCGGATCCGGCTCTCCCGAACCGTCCCAGAGATACGCGCGTTGCTCCTCGTCAGTCTTTTTCATTGCTGCAACTTCGCGCGAAGCAACGCCATGCCTCGATGAAGATTGACGCGAACCGACGCGGGTGTCAGCCCCGTCCGTTCGGCGATTTCAGGGCCGGTGAAACCTTCGACCAGCCTCAATACGAGCGTCTCACGATATGCGTCCGGGAGCGACCGAATCACATCCAGAATCGCCAATGCCTCGGCCCGGCTGGAGGACGCCTCCGGCGCGCTCAAATCGTCCGGCAGTTCGACCGCGTCGACCGCCTGGCGATGGAAATCGGTGGCGCGATTACGGGCAATCATCGACAGCCATCCGCCGAACGCCGCCGGATCGCGCAGCGAGTCGAGCCGGTTCCAGGCCGACAAAAAGACGTCTTGAACCAGATCCTCGACGTCCGCCCGGGGCGCCCGCGCCAGAAGCACGCCATGAATAACCCGCGCATATCGGTCGTACAACGCCTCGAACGCCCGCTGGTCGCCGGCACGCGCCGCGCGCACGAGATGGGCGTCCTCCGACGCGTGCCCGGCCGAAAACATCGTCAACGCCACTCGGGTGTCAAGACTCGCAGTCCCCACCATTTAGAAGGACGGTGGGGGAACGGCATCGTTAGCACGAGCGCAGAATTGTTATTGGCCTCTGCCTGAGCGCATAGGTCCAGCCGAGTTGAAGGGTCGGCTACAATTGACCAGCCAGCGCGAATCTTACCCCAGGCTTTTGGAGGAACCTTGATGAGACGACTACCGCTCTCGTGTGCCGTTCTCTTGTCATTTGTCGCCCTTACCGCAAGCCCCGCGTGGGCGGACGTGAAGACCCGCGAAAAGACCCACGTTTCGCTCGGCGGCATGCTTGGAAAGATGTTCAACCTGTTCGGCGGCAAGGCGGCAAAGGAAGGAGTCGTTTCGACGACCGCGGTGAAAGGCAATCGCAAGATCACGATCAACGACACCACCGGTGAAATCGTCGACCTGTCCGAGGAAAAGATCTACAAGCTCGACATGAAGAAGAAGACCTACGAGGTCATCACCTTCGAGCAGCTCCGTCAGCAAATGCGGGAAGCGCGCGAAAAGGCCCAGAAGCAGGCGTCAGAACAGCAGGGCAAGGAAGAGAAACAGCCTGAGAAGGGCCAACCGCAGAAGGAATACGAGGTCGACTTCAACGTCAAGGAAACCGGGCAGAAGAAACAGCTCGCGGGTTACGACACGCGTGAAGTGATCATGACGGTGACCGTTCGGGAAAAGGGGAAGACGCTCGAAGAGGGCGGCGGACTGGTTATGAATGTCGACTCGTGGCTCGGTCCTCAGATTCCGGCTATGAAGGAAGTCGCGGAGTTCGAGCTGAAATACTGGCGGCAGCTCCAGGGACCAGACGCAATGGGGATGTCGCCGGAGCAGATGGCAATGGTCCTCGCCATGTATCCCGCGTTCAAGCAGGCGGCCGATCGCCTGCAGAAAGAATCGCCAAAACTCCAGGGCACTCCGCTGGCGAGCACGACGACCGTCGACGGTGTCAAGTCGAAGGAAGAAGCGGCACAGCAGACGTCAGAGAGTGCTCCCAAATCGATCGGCGGCCTCGGGGGCATGCTTGCTCGCAAGATGGCGAAGAAGGACGAAAACGCCAGCGCGACGCGCGGGACGATTTTCACCGCCGAACATGAAGTGCAGGAAATTCAGACGTCAGTCGCTGCGTCGGATCTCGAGATCCCGGCCGGGTTCAAACAGAAGTAGGTCTGGAGGGTCCATGCAACGGAAGGATGATCGGATGCGGCCTCGTGGCGTGCGACGCCGTCGATTTCTCACCGCCATTCCCGCTGCCGTCGCCGGCAGCTTCGCGGCTCCGGCTCTCGCGCGGCAGCAGGCGCAGACGCCGTCACGCATTGACCCATCCACCCTCGACTGCGCCGAAAAGATCTTTGGTGTCGACTTCACTGAAGCGGAAGAACAGGCGGCGGCGGCCGGCGTCGGCCGGAATCTGACGTCGTTCGAGCAGCTGCGTCAGGTGAACATCCCGCTGGATACCGAACCGGCGATCACGTTTCATCCGTACCTGCCGGGCAAGAAGCCGCACGGCCCGGCGACGCCGGGCGCAAAGATCAAGGTCACGCTGACGCCGCCTGCCGCGCGGTCGTCGTCGATCGATGATCTCGCGTTTCTTCCGATCACGTCGCTTGCGCCTTTGCTTCAGCGCCGCGACGTGTCGTCAACGGAACTGACGAAAATGTTCCTCGATCGTCTGAAGAAGTACGGGCCCAAGCTCAATTGTGTCGTCACGCTGACGGAAGATTTGGCGCTGACGCAGGCAGCACAGGCTGATCGAGAGATCAAGGCTGGAAAATACCGGGGCCCACTGCACGGCATCCCATGGGGCGCGAAGGATTTGTTCGCGACCAAAGGTATTCCCACGACATGGGGGGCCGGGCCATTTCAGAATCAAGTGTTCGACTACGACGCCACCGTCGTCGAACGGCTCGCCGCGGCAGGTGGCGTGCTGGTCGCCAAGCTGTCGATGGGAGCGCTCGCACAAGGCGATCAGTGGTTCAAGGGGCGTACGAACAACCCGTGGAATCTCGAGCGCGGATCGAGCGGCTCGTCTGCCGGTCCGGGGTCAGCAACCGCTGGCGGACTCGTTGTCTTCGGCATCGGCACCGAGACGCGCGGATCCATCATTTCCCCTTCCGCGGAGAACGGCGTGACCGGCCTGCGACCGACCTACGGCCGTATCAGCCGACACGGTGCGATGGCATTGAGCTGGACGATGGACAAGATCGGGCCGATGTGCCGGTCGGTCGAGGATTGCGCCGTCGTGTTCAACGCGATTTATGGACCCGACGGCCGCGACGAAACAACCGCGGACGCTGCCTTCGTCTGGAACCCCGACGTTCCGTTGTCGAAACTGAAGATCGCTTACGTGAAGAACGAATTCGATCCGCCACCTCCTGGCGCAGGCCGCGAGGGCGCCGGCGCGCCCGCTGGCGCTCCTGGCGGGGCGGCGGGCGGACGCGGTCGCGGTGGCCTCAGTCCGGAGGAACAGCAGCGGCTGCGTGAAGCGAGACTGAAAGTCTTCAACGACGTGCTCGATGTGTATCGAAAGGCGGGTGCCAATCCGGAACCGGTCGAGATCCCCTCGAACATCACCAGCATCGCGAACAACATCGGGTTCATTCTGACCACGGAAGGCGCCGCGGCATTTGACGATCTCATTCGCAGCAAAGACGCCAGCGACCCGACACTCAATACCTGGCCGAACCAGTTTCGGACGCACCGTTTCGTCCCGGCCGTCGAATACATTCGCGCTCAGCGCGCGCGCACGCTGCTGATTCGCGAGATGGAAAAATTCATGTCGCAGTACGACGTGTTTCTCTCGCCGACCAACAGCGCAACGCTGGGCGTGACGAATCTGACCGGTCATCCCGCAATTTCGTTGAAGGCGGGATTCATCGACAATCGGCCAGTCGAGCTGATGGTCACTGGACGGTTGTACGACGAAGCGACGATCCTGCGGGTCGCGCTCGCCTACGAGCGCGGCACCGAGTGGCATAAGAAGAATCCGACGCTTACGTAGCTCGTTGGCTGGTGAACTCGAAGCCAGAAGCCAAGGGCTGGAACCCAAGAGCCGATCATTCCTGATGCAGCGCCACCATCGGATCGACCCGCGACGCGCGGCGTGCCGGCAGATATCCCGCGAATGCCGACACAGCGATCATCACGATCATCGCCACGCACATCGAAAACAAATCGGTCGGCGGCAGTCCGAACAGCAGTGACGCGACGAACCGGCTCGTGCCCAACGCGATCGCCACGCCGATCACCACACCGACGGCAACGAGGATCATCGACTCGCGCATGATCAGGCGCAACACGTCCTGACTGCGTGCGCCGAGCGCCATGCGAATGCCGATCTCATTGGTCCGGCGCGCGACGCTGTAGGACATCAATCCGAAGATTCCAATCGCGGCCAGGGCGAGCGCCAGACCTCCGAACAGGAGGTAGGCATTGGCGAACACGCGCTCCTGCAGGAAGCGCCGCTCGATTTGCTCCATCTGCGTCGACATGTCCATCACCGGCAGGTTGGGATCGATCTGGCGGACGGTCTCGCGAATGGCCGTCATCACCGACGTCGGCGCACCGGCGGTGCGAACTTCGACCATGATGCTGCCGCCACGGCTCTGCCGATAGGGCACGAACATCGTCGGCGGCGCGCTGTCCCGCACGCTGTTGTACTTGACGTCCCTGGCGATGCCGACGATCTCGAACTGCCCGTTTTCCTCAGGACTATTGCCAACGCGCTTGCCGATCGGACTCTCTCCAGGAAAGTATTTCCGGACGGCCGCCTCGTTGATCACCAAGACCTTCGGCGCGTTCTCGTCGTCTCGCGTCGTCAATCCTCGACCGATCAGGATCGGGATTTCCATCATCTCGAAGAAGCCAGGTGTCACAACCAGACGATTGATGCTGGTGACCGACTCGGGTGTGTACGTCCTGCCCTGCACGAAAATGCCGGTGCTGTTGACGCTTCCCGATAGCAGCGCCGGATTGGACCCAGCGGCGCCCTTCACGCCGGGAACGGCCCGCAACCGCTCCAACAGCTGGTCGTAGAGACTGCGGGTACGTTGATCGTCGTAGCGATTCAGTTGCGGATTGACGCGGAACAACACGAGATTCTCCGCGTTGAACCCGACATCGACGTGGCGGAGGTTCTGAAGCGTTCTCAGGAAGAGTCCCGCGCCTACCAGCAGGACGATTGAGATCGCGACCTGCACGATCAACAGTATGCGGCTGAGCAAGCTGCGGGACCCGATCACACTACGACCCGTCTCTTTCAGGGCGGTGTTGACGCTCACCCCGGTGGCTCGCAACGCCGGGGCAACACCAAAGACGAGACCGGTCAGACCTGTGACCGCCGCAACGAACGCGAGCACTCGCCAGTCAAGCTGGGTCGGATCACCAGGAGACCCGGGCAGCAGCCGCTTGCCCCAGTGGCCAATGGCGATGCCAAGCGCACCGCCGATTGACGCCAGCAACAGACTCTCGGTCAGGAGCTGCCGTACCAGCCGCCATCGCGTCGCGCCGAGCGACAGTCGGACTGAGATTTCTTTTCGTCTGACGGCTGCGCGCGACAGCAGCAGATTCGCCACGTTGGCGCAGACGATAAGGAGAACGAGGGCGACGACAATGCTCAGGATTGTGACCGCGCGTTTGTCGGACGTGTTCGCGTCGTAGATTCCGCGGCTCCCCGAGTCGACCTTCAAGTTCGGAACTTCCTTGCGGTTCCGATTCCGCATCGTCGAACGTTCGCTGTCGGGAATCGACGAAAGATACGAGTTCAACCCCGCGCGCGCGGTCTGCTGAAACACGCCCTCGAGATTTCCCCGCACTTGAGCGGCGGTCGCACCAGGTTTGAGACGGCCCATCACCTGCAGCCACCAGTCGGTCGGACGGCTCACGCGCGGACTCGGCGCAGCGGGCCCAGTGCTCAGTTGACCTTCGAGCGAGACGGGCATCAGGACGTCATGTCCATTGCTGACCGCTTGTTGGATGCCGGTGAACGATGGCGGCAGCACGCCGACAATCGTCACGGGCACATTGTTGATGCGGATCAGTTTCCCCACCGTTGCTGGATCGCTGCCAAAGCGCGAGCGCCAATAGCGCGCGCTGATGACCGCGGCTGGCGGAGCCGATGGTGTGTCGTCCTCAGGAACGAGGGTCCGTCCGAGCGAGGCATTGATGCCGAGAACGCGGTAATAGTTGCCAGTCGACAGAAAGGCATCTGCGATTTCTGCCTGCCCGTCGACAACCACGCTGACGCGCCCGAATGGCGCACAGGCCAGGAGGTCGGTCATCGTGCGGTTATCGGCAAGGAACTGCTTGTACATCGGATAGGAGAAGGTCGTGCGCACCTCCCGTCCCGCGTCATCCTTCGCGGAGAACCCATAATCACTCGAACTCGTGACCATGTCGTTCTTGCCGCTCCATCGCAGTCGCACGAGACTGTCCGGATCCTGCACTGGGATTCTCTTCAGCAGCAGACCGTTGATGGCGCTGAAAAGCGCCGTGTTGGCACCGATGCCAAGGGCGAGTGAGATGACGACCACGGTCGTCCAGCCCTTGGCCTGGAGCAGCACTCGAGCGGCATGGCGAAGATCGCGAAGCATAGCTGCCTAGGTTATTTTCGTCTCTCGTTTTTCACCAGCGCCGCCAGCACGCGGCCTTGTTCGTAGTCGCCGAGCTTCTCGGCGGCATCGATGTACGCGTCGCGGGCGGAGCCGGAGACGGGGTGGGAGGAGGCGACAGCAAGGAGTATCTGCGACGCCTCGAAATTCGAACTCATACCCTTGGTGGCGTGAAGCACGGCGAGAATCGTCTCCGGAGACGCATCGGATCGCGCCGCGACTGCCTTCAAGACCCTTCCCCGTTCGAATGCCGAGTCGATCGATTCGAGCGCCTTGAAGAACGGCGCCCGGATACTGCCCTCAATCGGCTGCTGTTTCGCGACCTGGATCAGGAAGGATGCGGCCTCGAAGTCCGAGCTGACCGCGGCCCCCGACGTCAACATCGCGGCGACCGTTTCCTGGGGCAGATCGGCGCGGGTCGCGAGCGCGCTCAGCACGCGACGATGTTCGAAGTCGCTTTGCACGGTGTCGAGCGCACTGAAAAACGCCTGACGTGTGGTGCTGTCGAGCGGCTGCAGTTTTGCGACGTCGATCAGGAGCGACGCCTCTTCATAATCGGACTCGATGTTACGACTGGTCGCGAGCAGTGTCGCCACGACGGAAGGTGAAAGCGGTCCGCGTTTGACGACCGTGGAGAATACGCGACGCATTTCGAAATCCGAATCGATCGATCGGGCCGCATCGAAGTAGGCCTGCCGCGACGACTCGTCGACGAGCAGCCTGTCGGAATGCTCGATGAGGAACGACGCCAACTCGAAATCGGAATCGATCTCGCGACCCGCCTGCGTGAGCACCTGGCGCACGGTTGCCGCGTCGAGCGAACCCGTCTTGACCAGCTCGCTGAAATACTTCCGTTTCCCCCAGCTGCCTTCGATCAGCGAGATCTCCGCGAGCACTCCGGCCGCGCCCTTGGTCTTCAGAATACGCGCAACGCGCGCACTTGCCCCGATTCCCGTTTGCCTGATGAACCGCGGCAGCACCGATGCCAGCCACTTGCGTCCCTCGGGATCGAACGGCCGTTCGGACGATCCGACCCAGAACCGGCGCTTGATGTTGCCCGAACCGTCCGCCGTGAATTCGATGGTCTGTCCGCCAAAGACGGACGTCATCATTCCACCGTCTCTGATCCGCAGCGATCCGCCTGGCGACAGACGTGCGACATCCGCATCGTCGTCGGTGAACTCAACCTCGCCGTCGTAGCGAACCTCGAGCTTCTGTCCATTGTTCGACCAGGTGAACGTTCCATGTGTCTGTGACGCGGCCATGGCGAGCGCACTGACTCTCGCGAGGGAGCGCTCAAAAAACGGGGTCGTCGCGATACGAGCGGCATCCAAAGCAGCGATCGCGCGAGTGGTGTCGGCGAGAACCGGAAGCGTGGTTACAACCTGTTCCCGGGCTGTCGCCGCGGCAGATTTCGACTCCGCCTCTACAGCCATTCTGCGTGCGGTTTTGTTGAGCGCAGAGGCGCGAGCCTCCAGGGTTTGAGCCGCCAGGACTGGCGTGGTCGCCTGGTACGTGGCGTCCTGGAGGGTTTTCGCAACCGCAGCGGCTTTGTGAAGTACCTCCGCCTCCCGCGCCGTCTGACGTGCAGCAGCAGTCAACGCCCGCGCTTCATCCCTCAACTGTTGTGGGGTCGTCGCATCGTTGCGCGTCACTGGCTGCTGGGAACTGGCGGGTAGAGTCGATGCGGTGGACTGAGCAGCCTGGAACGCGTCGGTTCCTGCCGCTCCGACGACCATTCCCACCAACACGAGCACGGATGCGCTGCCGGCAAGCCAGCCGGGCTCGCGGCCGGCATGACTCGGCGCACCGAGCAGTCGGCGCACCCGCTGCACGAGCGACCCCCCGTCGGCCGCCATCACAAAGCGCCGCGCGGGACTGCGCAGTCCTTCGAGGTCGGCAAGCGCCTGCGCATACGTCAATGGATCGCCGCACAGGCTGACGGCAAGATCGTCGCAGCAGTTCTCGCGTTCGGCGCGAATGCGTCGCGAGAGCCACCACACGGCTGGATGGTAGAAGAGCAGGGTTTCAACGACTGCCTGCAACAGGTTCACAAGATAGTCGTGACGCCGGATGTGCGCCAATTCGTGCGCGAGAATAGCTTCGAGTTGATGCGGATTCAACCCGGAGAGCGCACTCGCCGGCAAAAGGATCACGGGTTTCAGCCAGCCGATGACCGTTGGCACCTCAACGAGCGTCGATTGCAGGAGGCGCACGGTGCGGGCGATGTGCAAACGGCGCGACAGCCGTGCGGCGATGACGTCCCAGCCGTCTGCGACAGGTAACGTGCCATGCGACTTCATCCGCTGCACCCACCACCAGCCACTGGCGAGCCGCAGCGACAGAATCACGACCCCGCAAATCCACGCGAACACCAGCATCGGAAGCCACGGCTCAATTCGCAAAGCGTCGAACAGTCGTGAGCTAGACGGCACCGACGCCAAGTTGGTTGCCGCATCCTTGCGGTTTAACCCGGAAGCCACGGGAACACTCGTGGCTTCCGCCTTGAGGCGGAAGTCGGCGGGTACTCTTGCAGCTTCCGCCTTGAGGCGGAAGTCATTGGATCCCGCCGTCCACAACTGCACCGCGGTCACTGTCGGAAAGGTGAGCATCAACGACAGACCAATCGCGGACACGATGTATCGAATGTCCGCAGCGCCGCGGCGGAGACAGGCAAGGACGACAGCGGTCACCACGCCGACCAGCGTCCCTTGCCAGACAAAATGGAGCAGCGCCCAGCCAACGGCCTGAGCGGCGGGCTCGCGCAGCAGTTGCTCAATCGCGCTCATCGCGGATCTCCCTTCCGTCCCGGCTCGCCTCGATCAGTTTGCGGATTTCACCAAGCTCTTCCTGCGTCGCGCGGCGCGCCGACAGCGCCTGCATGACGAGCTTCGACGCCGAGCCGCCAAAGGCACGGTCGAGGAGATCGCGGACGAGCTGCCGCTGCGTCTGCTCCTCGCTCAACCGGGACTGATAGACGTGCGTGCGCTCGCTCTCGTCGCGGCGGACAAGTCCTTTCTCGGTCATGATCTGGAGCATTTTCAGCGCCGTGGTATATGCCGACGGCCGCTCGCGCGACAGTTCATCGTGCACCTGACGAACCGTGCAGGTACCGTGCTGCCAGAGGACTCGAAGAATCGCGAGTTCGGCGTCGGTAGGACGAGGGGGCTTGCTCATAGGGCGCGACTATGTACGAACATGTTCGTATATGTCAACGAAAACCTTCGTAGGAAGCGTCGCGACGATGAGGCGCACTCGTGTTTAGACGGGGTGTCCTCGATTTTTGTTGGCGTCCTCAGCCTATAATCGCTGTTTTGCGCCCGGACGCGGGCGAAAGGAGATCGCGTGCAGCCTGGGACATACGCGGTGTTCGATACGACAGAAGGTTCCTTTACCATTCGCCTGTTCGACCAAGAAGCGCCCAAGACGGTCGCCAACTTCGTCGGCCTCGCGGAAGGGACGAAGGAGTGGCAGGATCCGGCAACGGGCAAGAAACAAACCGGTGCCTACTATGACGGCGTGACCTTTCATCGGGTTATCAACGGCTTCATGATTCAGGGCGGCGATCGTCTCGGCACCGGCACTGGCGGCCCGGGCTATAACTTTGCCGACGAGTTTCATCCCAGCCTGCGGCACAGTCGCGCAGGTATACTCTCGATGGCCAACGCCGGACCGAACACCAACGGCAGCCAGTTCTTCATCACGCTTGGCCCGACGCCGCACCTCGACAACCGACACTCGGTCTTTGGCGAGGTCGTCGAAGGGCTCGACATCGTGAAGAAGATTGGTGCGGTGCCGACGGGCCGGCAGGACCGGCCGGTGAAGCCGGTCGTGATGAATCACGTCACCATCAAAAGGATTGCCTGATGACAGATGACCGGCAGTCGGTGAATTCGCTGCTGCCGGTCGTGTATCAGGAACTGCGGCGGCTCGCGGCCAACTACTTGCGCCGCGAGCGTCCGGGTCAGACGCTCCAGCCCACCGCGCTGGTCCACGAAGCCTATATGCGTCTGATGAAGGACAAGCCCGGACGCTGGCAGAATCGCGCGCACTTCTGCGCCATCGCCGCACACTCCATGCGACAGATCCTGATCGAGCGCGCTCGCGCGCGCGGCGCCCAGAAACGCGGTGGCGCACGTCAGCGCGTCACGCTCGACGAGCGGCTGGTGCCCGGGGGCGAACAATCGATCGATCTTCTCGCCCTCGACGAAGCGCTCGAACGACTCGCCGCGATCGATCCCGATCAGGCGCGGCTGGTTGAACTGCGATTCTTCGGCGGATTGACCGTCGAAGAGACCGCCGAGGCGATGGAGATTTCGCCCGCGACCGTCAAGCGGCACTGGACAGTGGCCTCCGCGTGGCTGGCGCGCGAGCTGGAGGGCAACTCGCACGCGTGAACAAAGAGCGGTGGCGACACGTCAACGAGATCTTCCACACCGCACTCGAACAGGACACCTGGGCGCGAGAAGCGTATCTGCAAACCGCCACAGCAGGTGACCCTGAACTGCTGCGTGAAGTCCAAACACTCCTAACGAGTCACCAAAAATCTCCCGCATTCCTCGACAAGCCTGCCTGGGCCGTCGATCCCGAACTGGCTATGGGCGACGATGGCTCGCTGGTCGGCAAACAAATTGGGAACTATCGGATCCTCGAGGAAATCGGCCGCGGCGGCATGGGGGTCGTGTATGCGGCGCAAGACGAGCGGCTGCGGCGCACGGTCGCGTTCAAAGCGCTCCCGCCGGAATACACGAGCGATCCGGTGCGCCGCGAACGGCTCACACGCGAAGCACGCGCCGCGGCGGCATTGTCACATCCTGCCATTGCCACGATCTTCTATCTCGAAGAAATCGACGGCGAGCTGTACATCATCTCGGAACTGGTGCGAGGCCGAACGCTTCGTGAAGAACTCCGTGATGGCCCGCTGCCGCCATCACAACTGCTTCCCGCATTGATTTCAATTGCCGAGGCGCTGGTCGCCGCACATGAACGGGGCATCGTGCATCGGGACCTGAAACCGGAGAATATCCTTCGTCGCGACGACAGACAGATCAAGGTTCTGGACTTCGGCCTGGCACGTCCGACGACCGGCTCGCAAACGACACTGCTCACTCAGGAGGGATCGGTGCTCGGAACACCTGGCTACATGGCACCCGAGCAACTGACGCCGGGCGCCGAGATTGACGGACGCGCCGACATCTTCGCATTCGGGGTCATCGCCTGGGAGCTGGCAACGGGCGACCATCCGTTCGGAACCGATGCCGCGTCGGTGCTATCCAAAATGGCCGAGATGATGGAAGGAAAAACTCCAGGCCTCTCACGCTCGTTGCCGCTGCCGGGGCTCGATCGTATCGCGCGGCGCTGCATGCGAAGAAGTCCCGCCGAGCGCTACCCCTCGGCTCAGGCGCTACTGGCCGATCTGCGCGCACTCGAAGGCTCGCGCATTTCGAGCCCAGTTCCCGCGCAGCACGACAGTTTCTGGTGGTGGCAGGGCCACCAAATCATCGTGTCCCTGCTCAACGCGGCGGCACCTGCACTGATGTGGGGGTTCCGTAACTGGGCCGGACGTCCGCTTGGACCGAGGTTGTTTCTCGCCTCATTGGCGCTGGCGACGATCTCGGTCGCGCTGCGCCTGAATCTCTTCTTCGCGTCACGGGTTCACCCGGAAACGCTCATCGAGCATCGGTCGCGCGTCTTTCCTGGAATTGCCGTTCTCGATATCCTGCTCGCCGGATCGTTGCTCGCCGGCGCCCTCGCGCTCAGCGCGCACGATCACGATGCGATCGCCGCGATCTTTGTGTCCCTTGCGGCCGTGATGCTCGCGGCGTTGTCACTGATTGAACCCGCCACGACGGCCGCCGCGGGGTTGACGCCGCCTGCGGCGGCGAAAGAGGAAAGGGAAAAGGGAAAAGGGAAAAGGGAAAAGGGATAGCTTATCTATCAACGGTTGGAACATCGTCGGTCGACAGTAAATCCCGAAGCGTTTGCACCAGGGCCTGGCCATCGAACGGCTTCGACATATGACGGTCGAAACCCGCTTCTGCTGCGAGGTGCTGATCGCGCGCGCCGGCAAATGCCGTCAACGCGATCGTGGCGCGCGGCATATCCTTTCCAAGCGCCTTCTGCAGCTGGCGTATCAAGCTGTATCCATCCCGCACCGGCATGGCGATGTCGCTGATCAGCGCATCCGGTGATTCGTCGAGGCACAGCCGGAACCCTTCGTCCGCCGTTTCCGCGAGATGAACCGTCGCGCCGGCGGTCGTGAGCAGCGATTCGAGCAGCTCACGCGTATCACGATCGTCGTCGACGACCACGACAGTGGTGTCGGCAAGCAGCCCCGTCAGCTGGACCCGCGGGGCCGGAGCAGCAGCCGGGCGAAGATCACGCTGGCGCTCAGCGGCGCGTACTGGCAGCCGCACGATGAATCGCGCTCCTTTATCGAGACCCTCGCTCTCGGCTCGCACTTCCCCACCATGCAGTTCGACAATGTGCCGGACGATCGACAAGCCGAGGCCGAGTCCGCCATGCGCGCGCGTACTGGTGCCATCGGCCTGTCGAAACGTGTCGAACACGTTCGGAAGAAACGCTGGGTCGATGCCCAGACCGGTGTCGGACACAACCAGTTCATCGATCTGATCCTTGCGCGTGAGGCTGACGACGACCATTCCTCCTGCCGGTGTGAACTTCACGGCATTCGAGAGGAGATTCCAGATCACCTGCTGAAGACGATCGGGATCCCCGGCCGTCGGGAGGACCACTGGTGCAAAGCGACGATCGACCGCGACGCCTCGTGCTTCCGCCGTTGGCCGAATCGATTCCACCGCTGTCGTCGCCAGCACAGCGAGATCGAGCGGCCTGACTTCCAGACGAAGCTTCCCGGTTGTAATCCGCGACACCTCGAGCAGATCCTCGACCAGCCTGGTCTGCGCGTGCGCGTTGCGTTCCACTTTCTCCAGCGCGCGATCGACATCGCCGGGCTGAACCGCCTTGCTCCGCAACAGCCGCGTCCAGCCGAGGATGGCATTGAGCGGCGTGCGGAGCTCGTGCGACAAGGTCGCGAGAAACTCGTCCTTCAAGCGATTCGCTTCACGCTCGCGAACGAGGAGATCAGCGCGCTCGTGCTCGGCGCGGCGACGCTCAGCCACCTCGTTTCGCAGATCCTGGTTGGCCGCCGACAGCTCGCGTTCGCGCAGCTGAATCTGCTCCAGCATCCGGTTGAAGGCATCGACGAGCATCCCCAGCTCGTCCTCGGTCGCGCGCTTCGCACGGAGAGAGTAGTCGCCGCCCGAGGACACCGCGGTCGCGGTGCCGGCAAGATCGGTGATCGGATACGACACGATCGAGTGCACACGCGACGCGATCAGCAATGCGACAGCGGTGGTCAGCAACAGCACGACCGCCACGATCGCGAGCTGGGCATTGAGCCTCGTTTTCAGAACGTCGAGATCGCTCAGGACAAACAGCGAACCGGTGCGGCGGCGCCGGTCATCGGCCAGCGATTTCACGATCACGAGCGTGTCCGAGGAGAACTGCTCGCCATCCGGACCAGGGCTCGCAGGGCACTCGATCGCAGTGCGAGGGGCGATGTAATCGGCAAACACACGGCCGGCTGCGTCGTACAGGCAGGCACGACGAACGTGCTCATTGGGCGCGAAGGTACGCAGAATCTCCTGGGCGGTCGGCGGGTCGAGAAATTGAAGCGCCGCAGTGCTGCTTTTCAGGATCAAGTCCGCCTGGGCGGTGAGATCGCGGCGGATGGCCTGTCGCGTGCTGAAGTAATCGAGGCTGATGTAGCCAACACTGCCCAGCACCAGCACCGGGATGGTCGTCGACATGATCATGAAGACGAGCTTCTGCTTGATCGGCAGGCGACGAACGAATCCCTTCATACCGCACCGCCTTCGACGGTGCGGGCCACGCGTAACAGCTTTGAACTGGCCTTCAATCCGGAACGCTGGAGGGCACGGAGACTGATATCGAATCGAACACGATTGTTGTCGAGTACAAAACCAATCCCGCCGCCGTGCTTGACGAATTCCGATCCTTCACCGACGGTGAGCACGGGCAGATCGCGCGCCGTCGCCAGCATCGGACCGCGCTCATCGGCGTAGGCCGTGCCGATGTAAAGGATGGCGCACTGCCGCACGTCGTCCAGCGAATGTATCTCCGCGCGCACCAGCCGCCGTCCACCAACCGATTCGTCGGAAATCGTCCGGTCGAGTGCAGCAACAAACGCCGTGTCGGCCAGCGCGCACACGCGAAATGGCTCGTCGGGCCGAGACGGTGCGGGCCATTCCACGAACTTTGTGAAGTTATAGAGGAAGGCGGCCTTGACGTCGTTTTCGAGCGTCGGCTGTCCCGACTGTGCACCCACGTTGGACGGTGCGACGGAGAGCACCGCCGCGAGCACGCACCAACGGGTCGCCGGCTTTAGAAATACCATCGCGAGCGCACGAACACTCCGCGGCGAAAGTCATAGTGCGGAGCATTGGGCGACAGCAGCTCGGAATGATGCGCATGCAGCAGGTTTTGTCCCACGACCGAGAGGTCCCATCCCGATCGGAGCGTCCAGCCAAAACGCACGTCGAGCTCGCTATACGCTGACACCACTGGATCCGGCCGCGTACCTACGCTCCTGAACAACGCATCGACGGCCGTGTGTCCCGGGAGATCGAGCCACGATTGCAGCGAGAAGAGGTAGGCGGGATCATTGCCTTCGACAGTGCCGCCATACACATCATTACTGCCCGGATCGAAGGAAAGTTCTTTCCGAAGGTACGAATATGATCCGTGTAGCCGCCAGGCGGGAAGCGCCTGCACGGTTCCCGCGAATTCGATCCCGCTGGTGTTGGCATTCAACTGATTCTCCAGAACGAAGAACGGCAGGATCGCAATCTTTGCCTCCGTACTCCGGAGGCGATCGTACTGATTCACGAACGTCGCAACATTGAACGACAGCCTCGGCACCGGCCTGATACGGTAGCCCGCTTCGTAAGCGACAACTTCCTCCGACTCGAAATCCTCGGAACCGGTCAACGTGACGCGCCTGGTGACCGGATCGACGAGCCGCAAGTCGGTGTCGAGTCGTGTCGGCAGCCGAACCGCTCGCGACACCGCACCCCACAGCGTCTGGCGCGCGTCGATGGACCAACGGGCGCGAACGGTTGGCTGCACTTCCACGCCGGTGTAGTCATTCCGATCGAACCTCGATCCCACAATCACGAAGACACGGTCGGCTCGCACCGTGATTTCGTCCTGGATCATGGCGCTCAGGAGCGAATTCGTCCGAACCTCTGGCACGAAGAAGAACCCGCCGACCCCGACGTCGTTGCCGCGTGAAAACCGCATTTCGCCGCCGAACACAAGATCGTGGCGTCCTGCCTGCAGGCGTTGCTGTAGATCGAGATCGAACGTGTGCCGTGTCTCGGTGAACTGACGCGGGACCTTGCGATACGTGCCGTCGTAGTAGAACTGCGCCTGGAACGCACTGGAATCGGAGAACGCCCGGTTCCAGCGTCCGAGCACGTTGCCACCGCCGATGTCGCCGTCAGGCCGATCGGAGAATCCGTTCGTACCGCGATAGGCGTTGGTTTCAAGCAACCAGGTCGCCGGCCCGTCGGCCGCCGAGTCGACGCGGAAGCCCACCTGGCCGAGCTGCACGGGATCGCCGGCATCGGCGCCGGTGGCGGTGAACACCTGCGCTCCGCGCTGCCGATACTTGCCGAAGATGCGATAGGCGCCGCGGCCCATCTGCCCACCGTGGCGTCCGACTGCGTAAACATGCTCGTCGGATCCACCGGCCACTGAAACGTAGTCGCCGATCGTCGCCGCCGAATTCTTGGTGATCACATTGACGACGCCGTTCACGGCGTTCGGGCCCCAAACGGCACCGCCCGGGCCGCGGATTACTTCGATGCGATCGATGTCATTGAGGAGCGTGTCCTCGGCATCCCAGAACGTTCCCGACGTCAGCGGCGAGTACACACTCCGGCCGTCGTTCAACACCAGCAGCTTGTTTGCAGGATTGGTCGTGAACCCGCGCAGGCTCGTTGCCCATGTACTGGAATTCACACGCGCGACGTCAATCGCGTCGGCAAGTCGCAGAACCTCAGGGAGCGTCGTCAGACCACTTCGATAGATTTGATCAGAGTTGATCACGCTGACCGCGGCGGCGGTTTCGGAGAGCCGCTCAGATCGTCGAGACACCGACGTCACATCGATCTGCGCGAGTTCCTCGATGCTCAGTCGCTTGAGATCCTGCGGAGCATTGGAGGCTGTCTGAAGCGGCTGCGCGTCCAGCCGCGACGGCGAATACAGTCCAAGAAGTAAGAGGATCAGAGCAGCCCGGTTCCGCATCTCGACTGGGACCGACAGTATACGCTGCCCGTCACGGATGAGCTTCGGCAGATCACCGCAAGCGATCGGACAACAGCGCCACGCTCAACGCGTAGGTGTGTGCGCAGTTGTAAGCGAGAATCGCGTCGTAGTTCGCATAGAGGAGAAAACTCCGCTTTCCGGCCCGCACGAGAGACGCCTCTCGCCCGAGCGCCGGCACGAGAGCGTCGCTCATCGTCCTGACTCCCATCTTGCGCCAGGCCTTGAGCGGCATGGGATCGGTCATCGCCCGCTCCGCTCGGCATCCGGCTTCTCTCAAGGGCACGGCCTCGGCGGCAGTTCGCGCCTTGCCAACGAGCTTGACCTCCCGCCCCCAGTTGTCGCCCTGCGTCCATCCGTGCTGTTTGAGGTAGTTCGCGACTGACGCGAACACATCGGGTTCCGACGTCCAGATATCTCGACGCCCATCGCCGTCGAAGTCCTCGGCGTATTGCAGGTAACTCGATGGCATGAACTGAGGCTGGCCCAACGCACCCGCCCACGAACCTTTCAGATGCTCGAGCTCGATGTCGCCACGGTTGAGAATCTCCAGGGCGCTGAGCAATTCATTGCGGAACATGACGCCGCGCCGCTGGTCGTAGGCAAGCGTCGCGAGCGTTGGAATCGTCGGACGGACTCCGGCGAACCGTCCGAAATTCGATTCAAGACCCCAGACCGCCACAACGACGCGCGGGCTGACACCGTATTTCTCGCCAACCTTCTTCAGCAGCGAACGGTGCTCGGTATACATCTTCTGCCCGTTTCGAACGACCGCGGGCGTCAACCGCCGCTTGAGATACGACTCCAGATTCAGCGTGAACTCCGCTTGAGCGCGATCGCGCTCGAGAATCTGAGCGACCGGTTCAACACCGTCGAGTGCCTGGTCGAGGACTTCTGCACGAATTCCTCGTTCCGCAGCTTCGGCGCGGAAGGCGATCAACCATTCGCTGAACGGAGGTGGAAGCGGGGGAACGGGGGCAATCGGGGCCGGATCCTGTGCGACAACGACGATCGTGCCGACGCTCAACACAACGGCGAGCATCACGGCAGTGACACGACTCATCTATTCCATTGTAGCAGTCGATTACCGCTGCGTCGCCGGCAAACCGACGTCATTACCGCGCCGTCGGACGAAAATGCCAATGATCGCCGAAGCGACAATACCGGTCACCAGGGTGCCGATGAATCCGCTCATCGCCTGGGCCATCGGTGTGGCGCTCGCAGCGTTAGCCTGAATCGCCGCCGCGATCTCCGCTTCGGTCTTGCCCTGACTTTGCAACGCGTTTCGATACGCCTGTTCGACTTCTACGAAGTAGTTGGGAAACACGACGGTGGTGAAGACGAGCGACGACGCGATGATGATCACGCCGCCAACGATCGCCATCATCGTGCCCGCGAGAATCTGTCCGCCGTACGCGCGCCCCTCTGCCGCAGTCCGGCGCAGGCCCCACGTGAGCACCACAACTTCAATCGCCATGGCCACACTGATGAACACGACATTGGCCGCCGGGCTCTTGTACAGACCCGTGAATCCCAGAATGAACGTCCAGGCGCTGCAGAGAATCCCTATCAGTACGCCGGCAGTCAGAATCGGATTCATCGAGTGTCCTCTCGCGCGGTCTTCCGCCTACGCCAAGGCACCGGCCCGCCGCGCGCGAGCATCTTAGGAGTACGCGCTGGATTTGTGAAGCGGCTCAGTTGGGTCGCGTTCGCCAGGGGGTAAAATCGCTTTTCGGGAGGCTTCGATGTTAATCCGACGGTTGATCGCTTTCACATTCATTCTTCTGACCACGACGCACGCATTCGCGCAGACTCCGGCCGATTATCAGGCCGTGCTGACGGCGCTCGGACGAACAGGAGATTTCAAGGACGGTGTCCTCAAGGTAAACATCCCGCGTGGTGACCTGAAAGTCGTCATCGGCCAGCGCGCGGCGCCCACGCCCTTCGGGTTTGGCGGTTGGGTAGCGCTCGCGAAAGGCACCGGCGGCTCTGATGTGATGATGGGCGATCTGGTTCTGACTGAAGACGAAGTAAATCCGGTGATGTCTGCTCTGCTCGAGAATGGTCTCGAAGTGACGGCCCTTCACAACCACTTCTTCTGGGAACAGCCGCGCATCTTCTATATGCACGTGCACGGCATGGGAACCGCCGCCGATCTCGCCAAGCGCCTTACGCCGGCATTAGCGTTGATCCCCAAGCCGTCGGCACCCCCTCCAGCCGCGCCTGCGCCGGCTCTTCCGGCATTGGATAGTGCGGCGCTCGCAAAGATCATCGGCCACGAAGGAGAACAAACCGGACCGGTCTACAAGATCACGATCGGCCGGCCGGACATCAACCTGGTCGATCATGGTGCCAGGATCAACGCGCGCATGGGTCTGAACACGTGGGCCGCCTTTACTGGCTCCGACTCGGACGCCATGGTGGCGGGCGACGTCGCGATGCTCGCGTCCGAAGTCAACCCGGTGTTAAAGGCGCTGCGATCGAACGGCATCAACGTCGTCGCCATTCACCATCACATGACCGGCGGATCGCCGACGGTGTACTTCCTTCATTACTACGGCACAGGGGGGGCTGCGAAACTGGCGACCGGTGTGAAGGCAGCGATCGGCCAGTTGGGCAAAGGAGGCGCAACGCACTGACTGGAAGGTTTAATCCCGGATCGCGATCTACGACCACGTCCTCTTGACCACGAACGTCAGCACCAGGCTCGAGGCGATGAAGACGACGGTGAGCAGGAGCGCCTGCGGTATCCGGCCATACAGATAGCTGCCTTCAGCGAACAGGGCCGACCAGATCGCCGTGCATCCGGCGACCCACCCGAGCAGCGCAAGCGGGATGTTGTCGCGATCGGCAGTCGAACGCGGCATGTCGCCGGCGAGTTTTCGAATGGGCTCCCAACCAGGTCCCGCCGGGTGAACGGCGCGGTAAAAGTTGACGAGCACGGTGCGATCGGTTTCGGGTCCGAAGTACGCGGTCGCAACCCAGCACACCGTCGTAATTGCCACGGTGACGACGAGAGCGACGTCCGTGCTGAAGCCGACGCCCTGGGCTCTGAGCGCCAGAAAGCTGACCGATACGAGGAACGAACTCACCATCGCCACGATCTCGCACCAGGCATTCACGCGCCACCAGAACCACCGCACGAGATACAACAACCCCGTGCCGGCGCCAACCTGCAGAATGACGTCGAATACATCCTTCGCCGTATCGAGCAGATACACCGATGCTGCCGCGCCGATAAATATGCCAACGGTGGCGACGCGGCCCGCCTGCACGTAATGACGTTCATCGGCGTTGGTCTTGATGAAGCGCCGGTAGAAATCGTGCACGAGATACGAGGCACCCCAGTTGAGATGTGTCAGGATGGTCGACGAACTCGCGGCAATCAGACCACCAACCATCAACCCGAGAAAGCCAGAGGGAAGAAACGTCAACATCGCCGGATACGCGATGTCGTGGCCGAGCAGGCTCGGGTCCAAATTGGGAAACGCCCGCTGGATGTCCGACAGCTCGGGATACACGATGAGCGAACAGAGCGCGACGAGAATCCACGGCCAGGGCCGGAACACGTAATGCGCGATGTTGAAGAATAGGACCGCGCTGAGCGCGTCTTTTTCGGACTTCGACGCCAGCATGCGCTGCGCGATATAGCTTCCGCCGCCTGGCTCGGCTCCGGGATACCAGACAGCCCACCACTGCACCGCAATCGGCATGATGAACACCGCCACGGCGAGATTCCAGTTGCTCGTGAAATCGGGGAGGAGGCCGAGATAGTCGACTCCGCCGGGTCCGCGGATGGCAGAGACCTTCGTTACGAGCGCCTGCAGGCCACCCACTTGCGCCGAGGTGACCGCGAAATACGCCGCCGCAATCACCGCGGTCATCTTCATGAAGAACTGAATCATGTCGATGACGAGGACACCCCAGAGTCCGGAGAATGCCGCAAACGTGACGTTGAGGATGCCGACGAGCAGCAGTGTCTGCCAGCGATCGAGACCGAAAAGGATTCCGGCGATCTTGCAGGTCGCAAGATTTACCGCCGCCATGATCATGCAGTTGAAGAAGAGGCCGAGATAGACGGCGCGAAAGCCGCGCACCGCCGACGCCGCCTTCCCCGAGTAGCGCAGTTCGTAGAATTCGAGATCGGTGAGCACGCCGGAGCGGCGCCACAGGCGCGCGTAGAAGAACACCGTCGCGACGCCCGTCAAGACGAAAGCCCACCAGACCCAATTGCCGGCGACACCGTTGCGGCGCACGATGTCGGTCACCAGGTTTGGCGTGTCGGCGCTGAACGTGGTGGCCACCATCGACAAGCCGGCAAGCCACCAGGGTACCGCGCGCCCGGAAACAAAGAACTCAGAGGTGCTGCGCCCGGCCCGTTTGCCAAAGAAGAGCGCCGGCCCGAAGCAGATCAGGAGGGAGGCCAGAACAATCAGCCAGTCGAGCGGCGAGAGATGCATGGATGCCGCAGAGTCTATGCGATCTCGGACGGGTGGTCCTGTGAAAGTGGGCCCCAGCGAGTGTGCTATCATTGAGATCCTTTCCTGAACTTTTCGGCCCACACCAGCCGCCGAGCTCATCAAAGTGCTGGCAGAGATTTCCCTCCTTTTCCAGCCTCGTTCCGTTTCGATTGGTGCGGATCCGAGGGTTCACTCATGTTCGTTCTGGCGCTTGGCCTGGGACTAACGGCGGTCCTTCTCGGGAGCATGGCGCGCAGGCGAGGCTCGCGTACTGCGGACCTCGGAGCAATGAGCGATCAATGGGTCGCAGCCTACAACGCTTCGGCACACTCCTCGTCTATCTGACGGCGGAACGTGAACCCGTTTCTGCCTTGAAAAGGACTCTATGACTACTCTGAGCGGTCGGACGACAACTCTCCTCGCCGTTGTGCTGGTGGGTCTGTTCATGGCCTCGATTTGGCTGATGCTGAAGCCGACATTCGTTACCGGATCGACCTTTGCGGTGCTCGCGGCCGTCGTGATCTGCACGACCGCCATTGCCATCAACTCGTGGCAGAACGCCCAGGCCTCGACCAGCACAAGCGAAGTCATTCACGATGTCGAGACCGGGTCTTGAGACAAGGACATGTCATGCACCCGGCACGTGGAGATACTCGTCCCTGCTCGATCGCAGCCTGCGTCGGCACGATGCGGTTCGGCTGGCAAAGCCGTAACGATCCCGGGCGCGGCGAAAAGACCCTCGCATTTCCTGCGACCGTGCTGCGCGATGTCATGGGGTGGATCTGCAGCGAGAATCCTGATCACTTCCGTCGGCAGGACTGACGCGGCGGGTCATCGACGGGTCTTCCGTGTGAAAGCGTCACGGGAAATGGAGTGGCCGGTTTGAGACAGGATGGAAACGGATCAGCGGGCGCGGAAGGGAACTCCGTTCCTTCTCAGTGTCCGGACTGCGGCTCGAAAGACTTGAAGACCACCAGCAAAGTGGTCACGGCAGACAGTTACTGGCGGTGCTGTCGCTGTGGCGCCATCTGGAACGCCGGACGCCTGCAAGCGGGAACACGCCATTCCCAGCGGTGGCCCTACCGGCGCTGAGAGAAACTCACCGGTCTCGCGCGGCCGATAGGACCGCTACGACGGCACCGCGGGCACCCGCGGCACCCGGTCTAGCGTTTCTGCATGAGGATGATCTTCACCCAGCCACTGGATGTCGGACCCTGCACGTGAACGTAGCCGTCCTTCGAAGCACCGACGACGACGACTTCGTCGGCGCGACCGAGCGTCATGAGCGCCTTCGCGGTGTCTGACGGCTCGGCCAGCATCTTGACGCCGGCAATCTTCGGCATCAGCACGTCCCCTTCGTCGAACACGGCGCCACCTTTCTTCGCGCCGCCGGCGGCTGCTTCCTGCTTGAGGCTGCCGACGTTGCGCTGGAGCGCCGCATCGTTACGGACCACGGTGACGATCTTGTTGTAGTTGTCCATCAACGCCGCGGCGATGATCTTGCCCTCGTTGGTGTTGCCGTAGCCGCCAACCGCGCCGCCGGCGCTGCCGCCAAAGAGCGCACCTCCGGCCGCGAGATCCGCTTTCTTCGTGCTGCCTTCCGCCGCCGCGACCTGGACGCCGCTCCGCGCATCAGCGACAAGCATGCTCGTCTGCGCTTCCTTGAACTTCAGCCCGCCCGCGACGGCACCGACCGCAGCCGCTTTGTGCCCGAACAGGCCACCGACCGCACCGCCAACGCCGCCGGCATTGTTCTCGGAAAACACGACGTTTGGCGTCAGGAGAAAATCAGCCGCGACCATTTGGCCGCCGCCCATGTTCGAGTTCTGCCGCAGCTCACCCCCGCTTGCGAGCGCGCGTTCCTGCATCATGTTCGACATGCCGACGCCACGTTCGACGACAATGAAGCAGTTGGACTGCTGAATCATCAGCCGGATCAGGCCAACAGGGGATCGCAGGTTGTACCTCGTCAGCGCCACCAGCACCGCGTCCTGCGGTTCGACCACAGCCATCGCGCCCATCGGGGCGGCGCAATGTTCAAGATTGCCGCCGTCGGTTCGGCCTTCGGTTCCGGCCGCCCCCTTGACGACGCTGCCTCCCTGTCCCTGTTTGGTCTGGGTCTGCGCGAGCGCTGGTGCAGCAGCGAGCGCGGTGCAGACGAGAGCAATGACGCTCGCCCGGTATCGGAACGGGTTCATACGGCGCCCTCCGGCGTGAAAACTGGTCTGGAGACGTGGTTTTTGTATCAAAACATGAGACGCGGCGCCACACGAAAATCGCTGCGTCCGGGATCCGTGGGGAGCCGGTTCGAGTGCGCCAGTACTGATAGAACGTTATTGTTGCTGCTGTTCGTACAGAATCTGCGCCTGCTGGTCGCTCTCGAGGAACAGCGACCACTCTTCGTCGGCGGCAAACTCTTGATCGGGAGGAAGTAACGCCTGTGAGGGGGTGACGCGGACGCGGACGTGCAGCTCCGTTTCGGTCCGCCCTTTCATCGTCCCGAGAGTCGGCGGTACGTCGGCATAGTCCCGCCCGATTGCCGTTCGGATGTGACGGCCGCCGGCGATCAGATCGTTGGTCGGATCGAAGCCGACCCACCCGATATGCGGCAACAGCGCCTCCACCCACGCATGCGTCGCGCCTTCGGCGGAACGGTCGTGACACGACTCGTCGTGAAAGAGATAGCCGCTGACATATCGACAGGGGATGCCCAGCGCGCGGACGAGCGCGATCATGATGTGGGCAAAATCCTGGCAGACGCCCTGGCGGGAGGAGAGGCTCACCTCGATCGGTGAATTCACGGCGGTGCTCTTCCGCACGTACTCAAAGGCGCGATGGATACCCTGGTTGATGTGCCGCACCAGCGTCAGCGGATCGCGACCGTCCGCGGTATGGACGCCCAGTTCACGCGCGAGGCCGTCGAGTTGCGCGCATTCGCGGGCGTAATGACTCGGCATCAGCATCTGCCAGTGATCGTCCTCGTCGAGGATCCGGCGCAGGTCGGTCCACGACTCGGGCGGCAGCGCCTCGGGCACCGGTGCCGGTGGATCGACATTGACGAGAGCGTCGGCGACGATCGTGATCTCGCGGTGATGCGAGGGCAGATCGAAATGGTGTACCTGGTTACCAAGATAGTCGAGGAACGAAAAGATCCGCGCGCGCGGGTTGACCGACAGACGGAAGGTGAAGCAGCGCTGGTTGGTCTCGCTTCGCGGATGCATCCGCACCTCGAGCATGCTCTGCCAGACCGGACGTGTATAGCGGTAACGGGTGAAGTGACGAATGGCGTAGAACATCAGCTTTGAAAGGCGACTTCAATCGGATAGTCGATATACGTCTCGTGGACCGCGGCGTGGAGCGCACGACACTGTTCAAGGACGCCGTTCAGGAATGCATGGAGATCGCCCGAGAGCAGTTCCGCGACCGGGGTGTAGGCAAGCGACGCGTGCAACCGGCCGATGATCCGTTCGATGCGTGCCCGCTGCCGTCCCGACGATTGCGCAATGATGGACACGAGCGCCTCGTGCATCCGCTCGATGGAGTAGCGGACTGAATAGGGAAACTCCGGATGGACGAGGAGAAATTTTGCAATCCGCGCCGGCTGAAGATCGGCCGTGAAGACTCTGCAGTAGGAATCGAACGCCGCACAACTCGCGAGAAGCGCCACCCAATCGAGATCGTCGACGCGTGTATGGGTCGAGAAATAGGCGTCGAGCAGCATCGACACGGCGCAGGCGCGCTCGGTGAACTTTCCGAGCTGCACGAATCGCCAGCCCTCGCCGTGGCTCATCGTGGTTTCGGTCACCCCGTAAAAGCTGTACGCGCCCTCACGAGCGGCCGCGACCAATCGCATCACCGCCTCGTCGTCTTCCGGCTGTATTTCAAAGCGGCCGACCTCGTGAAACAACCGATTGAGCTGCTCCCACATTTCCGCGCTGATCTCTTCGCGGACCTGCGATGCGTTCTCGCGCGCCGCCGAGACGCAGGAGACGATTGACGACCGATTGCCGGGATCGGCAGCGAGCCGGCCCATCGCGACCTGCGGATCGTCGGCGTGCGCGGTGGGCGGCATGCCCATGCTGGCCAGGGCGCGGAACCAACCTTCATCGGCGCCGACCAGCTCCCGACTGAGCATCAGCGAGTGGGTCGCGTCGATGACGCGGGCACAGTTGTCGGCTCGCTCGAAGTAGCGGCTCATCCAATACAAACTGTCTGCGACGCGTGACAACATATCAGTCAGTTCTGTAACACCCACGTGTCCTTGGAGCCGCCGCCCTGGGACGAGTTCACCACGAGCGAGCCCTTTCGCAGCGCGACACGCGTCAGACCACCCGGGACGATCACCGTCTTTTCACCGTAGAGAACGTACGGCCGCAGGTCCACGTGCCTGGGCTCGATCGCTCCGTCAATGAAGCACGGCGCCGTCGACAAGGCCAGCACCGGTTGGGCGATGTAGTTCCGCGGATCCGTCTGAATCCGCGATCGCATTTCCCGACGCTGCGCGTCGGTGCTGTGCGGACCGATTAGCATGCCGTAGCCGCCGGACTCGCCGACCGCCTTGACGACAAAGCCCTCGAGCTTGTCGCACACGTGCTGACGCGCGGCGGGATCGGTCATCAGCAAAGTTTCGACATTCTCGAGAACTGGATCCTCGTTGAGGTAATACCGGATCAGCTTTGGCACATAGGCGTAGACGGCCTTATCGTCGGCAACCCCGGTGCCGACGGCGTTCGCCAGCGTGACGTTGCCGGCACGATAGGCGCTGAAGATCCCGGGGGAGCCGAGTGCCGAGTCCACCCGAAACGCCAACGGATCCAGAAAGTCGTCGTCCACACGCCGATAGATGACGTCGATGCGCTGCAGACCGTTGGTCGTCCGCATAAAGACGTGATTGTCGTGGACGACGAGGTCGCGCCCTTCGACGAGTTCAATGCCCATCTGGCGCGCGAGATACGCGTGCTCGTAGTACGCGGAGTTGTAGACGCCGGGCGTCAACAGGACAACGGTGGGATCGTGCCGGCCGTCGGGCGCGAGCGATCGCAGCGTCGAAAGCAGCACCTGGCTGTACTGCTCGATCGGGCGAACGCTGTACTTCCGGAAAAGCGTCGGAAAGATCTGTTTCATGACCTTCCGGCTCGACAACATGTACGAGACACCGCTCGGGACTCTCAGGTTGTCCTCGAGAACGGTGAAGCGGCCATCAGGCAAACGGACCAGGTCGGTGCCCATGACAGTCACGTAGGCATCGCGAGGGACTTTGACCTCGGTCATCTGCCGGCGGAAATGATGCGCGCTGTAGACCAGTTCAGCGGGAATCACGCGATCGCGCAGCGCGTGTCGCTGGTGGTAGATATCCTTCAGGAACAGGTTCAGCGCGATCACTCGCTGCGTCAACCCGCGTTCGATCACGTCCCACTCCGACCCCGAGATAATCCGCGGGATCAAATCGTGCGGGAAGATCCGTTCGGTGCCTTCCTTGCGGCCGTAGACGGTGAAGGTGATGCCCTGATTGAAGAAGCTGAGATCCGCTTTCTGCTTGCTGCGTCCGAGTTCTTCGGGCGTCAGGTTCATCAGCTCCCGGTAGAGGCGCTTATACGGACGCCGAGGCTGGGCCTTCGTGTCGAACAACTCGTCGTACAACTCGGCCAGTGTGTATTCGGCAAACGGATCGTGCGTGACGGGAACAGATGTGGTCATCGGCCCGCCCGATTCACAAGCGCGTCAGTTATGTCTGGCCGACGTTCGACACTGGCGAGTAGTAGATGGTCTCCGCGTTGGTCGCTGGATGCTCGCTGTCGAATCGTATCTCGGGCAACTGCTCGACCGCGCGGCGCAGCGACTGCTCCCACGACGCGTGAATCAGATTGAGGTCCGGATCCATGCCGGCGAGACGCCTGTAGCGAGTAATCCGAAACGTATCGCGCGCATACAACAGCAAATCGATCGGTGGCCCCACCGTCACATTGGATCGAATCGTCGCGTCGAACGAGAGCAGCGCATACTTCGCCGCCACTTCGAGCGTCGTCTGCATATCGATACCGCGATCGAGAATCGGCCGGCCGTATTTGCACTCGCCGAGCTGCAGATACGGAGAGTCCTCCGTCGCCTGCAGCGGATTGCCCTGCGGATAAATGAGATAGAGACCGGGATCTTCTCCGCGCACCTGTCCACCAAGGAGCAGATTGACGTTGAAGGAGAAGTTGTCGCGTTCGAGCGCCGCGCGATCGATGTCCGACACCCGGCGCACCGAGTCGCCGACGATCCGCGCTGCCTGATACAGCGATTGCGTCTGCGCGAGACCGCGTCCGCTCTCGAAGTCGAGTCGCAGCAGCGACATGATCGATTGGCTGATCGACAGACTGCCGCTCGTGAGTATGACGAACACACGCTCGCCCTCTTCCACGAAGCGATACATCTTGCGGCAGACGTTGACTTGATCGAAGCCCGCGTTCGAGCGCGAATCGGAGGCCATGACGAGGCCGTCGGCGGTCACAATTCCCAGGCAGTAAGTCACAGAATCCTCGCGGGGCGGTCGGATGATCCTTCACATGATACCCGCCGTGGTTTGCGTGGGGCATAAAAGGATTCCCGATCGGTCGATCGACACACCAGTCCAAGCGCGCCTTGCGAGAGTCCCTAGCAATGGTCGGGCCGATCAGTTCTTCCGGCGAAAGCCGGAAGCCACACGCTGGCCCGGCACTCTCTTTGCTCTGAGTCGGTCGCCGACATCTGAGATTGAACGCCGTGCTCATTCGACTTGGCTACGACATTCAGTTCGACATCGACGCACCCGTGCCGATGGTGGTGATGCTCACCGTGCATCCCAGCCGGCGCCGCGACCTGCAAGAACCTGACAGCGTGAAGGTTGAACCGGCGATTGCGACCGCCGACTACGAAGATCTCTTTGGAAACATCTGCACCCGTTTCACTGCGCCGGCAGGGAGACTTCGCCTGTCGAATTCGACCGTGATCGAGGACTCCGGTGAACCGGATGCCGTCAATCCCGAGGCGGCCGAAGTGCCAGTGGATGAGCTGCCGCCCGAGACCTTGCGATTCTTACTGCCCAGCCGCTTTTGCGAGGTCGACTTGTTATCGAACACGGCTGTCGAGCTTTTTGGCAGTGTGCCTCGCGGGTGGCCGCGGGTTCAGGCGATCTGCGATTGGGTTCAGAGCAAGGTGACCTTCAGCTACCCGCAGGCGCGGCAAACACGCACGGCGCTCGACGTCTACACCGAACGGGTCGGCGTTTGCCGTGATTTTCAACATCTCGCGATTACGTTTTGCCGGGCGCTGAATATACCGGCCCGCTATGTCACTGGCTACCTGGGAGACATCGCCGTCCCGCCGGTTCCATTTCCGATGGACTTCAGCGCGTGGTTCGAGGTGTTTCTCGACGGCCGATGGTGGACCTTCGACGCGAGGCACAACCGGCCGCGTATTGGGCGTGTATTGATTGCCACCGGGCTTGACGCCACCGACGTCGCGATTACGACATCCTTCGGTCGCGCACGGCTTGCGCACTTCAACGTGACAACCGACGAAATTGCGCTCGAACCGGCGGCCGGGGGAACAAGAACGTAGCTTTCACCTGCGGTTCGCTTTCGCCAACCGCGAGGTTATTGCGGCGTCGTCGCAATCCGAATGTTTTTGACCGGCGCGCCGTTCTGGAGGAATCGCGCCGCTGCCTGCCAGTTGTTCTTTTCGTTGATCACCTTGAACACCAGCACGTTCTGTCCTTTGTTCAGAACGACATCGGCGCTGTCGGTGTCTTTGTCGAGCGTGCGGGTTTCGCTGAACTTGATGACCTGTTTTCCGTTCACCCAGACCTTGCACTGGTCGTTGGAACCGACCGACAGGCGAACGTTCATCGAATCGTCGGCACTGATGTACGCAACGGCGTAGCCGGCCACGTCTTCTCCTCGCTCGGTGCCGAACGCCTTCAGAAAATCAACGAAGTAGTCGGAAGCCTGATGCGGCGTCCAAGTGAGGATCTTGCCTCCGGCATTGACTTTGTCGCCCGGCTTCGGCCGGATTGTCGCTTCGCCGCCGAGAAAATCCTTTTCGATCTCCGTTGCGCCCGAGTCCTCCTGCACCGCAATCGGCGCCAGCACCAGCCAGTTGCGAATGAACCCTTCGGCGTCCGGGCTGGAGGCCTGCGGAGCCTGGAGGAGGACGGCGACGAAGATAGGAGCAAAAATGTAGCGAATCATGCCGCCATCTTACGCTTCTCTCACAGCAGCTGGCTAGATACAACCAAGAAAAGCCAGAAGCGCCTGGCGATCCGCAGCGCTCAGCGCGTTGAACGCGCCGACCGCGCTCGAGGCCTGCCCGCCATGAAGAAGGATGGCATCGAGAATCGTCGTCGCACGGCCATCGTGGAGGAAGTGCACACGATCCGACACGCGCCAGAGAGGTGCAGTACGGAATTCCGCACCCGTCGCCGACCCCTGCTCGAATCCGTCCGCAAGACCGCTTCCCATGTCGTGCAGTAACAGATCCGAATAGAGCTGCGGTGCGAGAACGTTGTTGCTGCCGGGAACCGTGTATGACGGCTTGTGGCAGTTTGCGCAACCGACGGTGGTAAAGACGGCCCTGCCTGGCAAGGCGACACAGGCGGCTGTCGGGACCGGTGGATCGATCGTGTTCAGAAAGGCGACGAGCGCCGTGAGTGGTGCCGCGTCCATCTCCGGCCGCACCGTGGAGGCGCCACATCCCTCGATCAGGTCGCGCGGCGCGACAGGATTGGTGACGCCGATCTCGTCTCTGAATGCCTCGCCCATGAACTCGACGAGTGTCGAGGTCTGCGCCTTCCAGCCGAAGCGTCCAACACGCCCATCCGCCAACACGTTGACGCGCCCGCGGATGGCCGCCGGAATGGCCGGATCGTTCGCCGCCGCAACGAGCTGACTGGTCAGAATGTTGTCCATCAGCGCCGTGCCCCGTAGCGTCATC
>DATJKH010000212.1:0-35190 GCA_035491715.1 Vicinamibacterales bacterium
ACATCAATCAAAAAGTCTTCCGTCTTGAACACCTTGAACCCGCGCTTCAGATAATTCGGCAGCGCTGCAGGGTGGTCCATTGTGTTGGTGTGCAGCCATACGCGCTTGGCGCCAGACTCCCACGCGCGTTGTACCGCCTGCGTCAGGAAGTGACCGCCGAGTCTGCGGCCATGAAAGTGCTTCAAGAGACCGAAGTAAGCGATCTCAACGCTGCCATCTGTTTCCTTGCGCAACTCGAAGTAACCAGCCGGTGACGACCAGACGCTCAGAAGCCAGACCGTGATCGCGGGGTCGTTGATGTAGGCGCTGATCTCGTCGATCGACCACGGTAAGCGGTCGACCCAGTGGTACTCGCGCCCGACCTCGGCGTAGAGATAGCGCCAGAACTCCGGCGCACAGTCGCGCATCCGTTCCACGCGCCATTCCGCGTCGGGCAGCGCGGCGTGCACCAGTTGGGAGGGAGACTTCATCTCCAGGTAGCTGCGGGTGCCGACGACGCGTCGTCCGCTCATGCGGGTTCTCGACCCGCGTCGAGGACACGTTTCCAGCGCGCCGCTGATTCAAAAGTCGCGGCGATCGCGTCTCCTCCCGACTTCATGCGAACGAGGACGTGAATCAGTTCATCGATCGCCGGTCCGATGTTGTCGCGATTGGTCGATGCGATATCGCGCCAGATGTCGGCCGGACTGGATGCCAGGCGTGTGGTATCGCGAAGTCCACGTCCGGCGAGTGCCAGACCGCCCTCACCAGTCTTTTCGCCGACGAGATGCATCAGCGCGCTGGCGACGATTTGCGGAAGATGACTCAGGTAGGCAAAGGCATCGTCGTGGGCTTCGGGCGGCATGAAGTGGACGCGCGCACCCAGCCCCTCGATGAAGCGCGACAGACGGTCGACGTGCGGTCCCTCGCCTTTCGGCGTCAGGATCCACGGGTGGTCGGTGAACAAATCGGAACGCGCGGCGTTGAGCCCACCGGTCGAGGCACCCGCCAGCGGGTGGCCGCCAACGAACGGCAGGCGTTCGGGCAAACAACGGGAAGTCTCGGCGACCTGACGTTTCGTGCTGCCGACGTCGGTAACCATGGCCGTCCCGGCCACGTGGTTCGGAAGGTCGCACAGGATACGGGCGTTCGTCTCGACCGGCGCGGCGAGGACGATCAGATCGGCGCC
Source organism: Vicinamibacterales bacterium (assembly GCA_035491715.1). Taxonomy (GTDB): domain Bacteria; phylum Acidobacteriota; class Vicinamibacteria; order Vicinamibacterales; family 2-12-FULL-66-21; genus JALZOC01. Next base: position 1,169 of record DATJKH010000212.1, read on the forward strand.
GGCACACAACCGCAAGTGCTCGCCGCCGTCGTCGGCTGCTGCAGAGCGAAGAGCCGTGGCGACAACGTCGGGACGATCGATGGCGATTATTTGCGTCCGAGGCCAGCGCTTCCGCGCCGCGAGCGCAATCGATCCCCCGATGAGCCCGAAGCCCACGATCGCAATGCGCGTAAACGGGCCGTCGTCGGCGTGTGCTTCGGTGTCAGGGTTCATCGATCAACCCTTTTCCCTTTTCCCTTTTCCCTTTTCCCTTTAAACACCCCAGCCACGCCTCGCCACCGGTTCAAGGCAGATGCTGCGGCCGATGGCTGGAGCGATGATGCGGAGCTCGGCCATCAGCCGATCGAACTGCGCCGGGAACAGCGATTGCGCCCCGTCGCTCAGCGCATGATCCGGATCGTGATGCACCTCGATCAGCAGGCCATCGGCTCCGGCCGCAACTGCGGCGCGTGCCATTGGCGCCACCTTGTCGCGTAGGCCGGTGCCGTGACTGGGATCGACCAGAATCGGCAGATGACTCAGCTTGCGAACAACGGGGATCGCACAGATATCGAGTGTGTTGCGCGTATAGCTTTCGAACGTTCGAATACCGCGCTCGCACAGCATCACGTTCATGTTGCCGCCAGCGAGGATGTATTCCGCCGAAAGCAGCCACTCTTCGATCGTCGCGGAGATGCCTCGTTTCAGAAGAACCGGGGTGCGGGCGTGACCGAGTTCCCGCAACAGCGTGAAGTTCTGCATGTTGCGCGCCCCGACCTGCAGAATGTCGGCGTACTTCTGAATCATCTCGAGCTGACTGATGTCCATCACCTCCGACACCAGTTTCAGGTTGTGCCGATCGGCAGCGCTTCTGAGCAGCCGCAGCCCCTGCTCCCCGAGTCCCTGGAAACTGTAGGGTGAACTGCGCGGCTTGAAGGCGCCGCCACGAAGAACCTTCGCGCCCGCCCGCTTCACTGCTGCGGCAGCGGCCTCGACCTGATCTTCGTTTTCCGCCGAACACGGGCCGGCCATGACGATGACCTCGTCACCACCGATTCGTAATTCGCCAATCGAGACGACGCTGTTCTCCGGTTTGAACGTGCGGCTCGCCAGCTTGTATGGTTCGGTGATTCGGAGGACCTCCTGCACACCATCGAGCACTTCGAGCAGCCGTGGATCGCCGGCGCGATTGCCACCGACGGCGCCGATCACCGTGCGCAGCGCACCGGTCGATCGGTGAACGTCGAACCCCATTTCCACGAGCTGCGAAATCACACGCTGTATCTGGTCGTCGGTCGCGCGCTCCTGCATCACTACCACCATAACTACCTCTTTGCCCTTTTCAAGTTAGTGAATCGCCCGGTTGTGCCTCTCGCTCCGCTTCTTCATCGGCGATGCGCTCGAGGCGTCTCGCTTCGTCGATGATCCGTTCGAACAGCCGCCTCATGGCTTCGTTGTCGAGCGGCCCCTTGTTGATCCGCTGCACGTGTCCCACCACTTCCGCTTCACGCGACGGCTGGTAGACCTCGAGGCCGAGAAGTTTCTTCTCATGCCCGATCGCCAGCGCGCATGCCGCGCGCGCGCTCAGGAGCTGCACCAGCCGCTCGTCGATGTCGTCGATCTGCTGCCGAAGTTCGTCGATGCGGCTCACACTGCGCTCTTCAGCCATCGCACATACTCGCCTGCCCGTTTCGCCACGTCCGGCGCGCCACCGTGTTCAGCGATGACATTGACCAGCGCGCTTCCGACGACGGCGGCGTCAGCCGAGGCGCACGCCTTGGCCACCTGCTCCGGCGACGAAATGCCGAACCCGACCGCCACAGGCAGCGACGATTGCGCCCGCACGCGCGCAACGAGACCGGTCACGTCATCGGCGAGCGTGTCGCGAACGCCGGTAACTCCGAGCCGAGAAATCACATAAAGAAATCCGCGTCCCAGTTCACCCGATTTCCGAATGCGGCCATCGCTCGTCGTGGGACTGATCAGAAAGATCGGATCGAGACCAGCGGCGACGAGTGGCGCGCGAAGCGGTTCGGCCTCCTCGACGGGATAATCGAGGATCAGCACGCCGTCGACCCCCGCGTCCTTCGCCTCGCGCGCGAAGACGACCGGATCCATTCGCAGCACCGGGTTGGCATAGGTGAAGAGGACAATGGGTGTCTCCACCTCCTGCCGGACGGCGCGCACGACATCGAGCGTCCCGCGGAGGGTCATGCCGGCCGCCAGTGCGCGCTCGGTCGCCCGCTGGATCACGGGGCCATCGGCCAGCGGATCCGAAAACGGCACACCGACCTCGAGAATGTCGGCTCCTCCCTGCGCCAGCGACACAAGAATGCGGGCCGACATGTCGGCGTTCGGATCACCGGCCGTGACATAGGTGACCATGCCCCCCCGATGTTCGGCGCGAAGTCGATCGAAGGCTTGCCGAATCTTCGACATCACCCTTTTCCGTTTCCGCTGGCCAGCGCCTTTTGCACGCTGATCACGTCCTTGTCGCCTCGTCCCGACAGGTTGACCAGCACAATCTGATCGCGCGTCATCGTCGGCGCGAGGCGGCACACGTGGGCAACGGCGTGCGACGATTCGAGCGCGGGAAGAATGCCCTCTTCTTTTCCCAGCCGTTGAAACGCCGCGAGCGCATCAGCGTCGTTGATCCACGTGTACTCGGCTCTGGCCGAATCGTGCAGCCAGGCGTGTTCCGGACCAACGGCCGCGTAATCGAGACCCGCTGAAATCGAGTGCGTCAATTCGATGTTGCCGTTGCCGTCCTGGAGCACATAACTTCGCGTGCCCTGCAACACGCCACCACTGCCTCCGGCAAACCTGGCGGCATGCTTGCCTGGCTGAATGCAGTACCCGCCGGCTTCGACGCCGATCAGCCGCACATCTGTATCGGCAATGAAGGCATCAAAAATGCCGAGGGCATTGCTGCCGCCGCCAACGCAGGCAACGATAACGTCAGGCAGCCGACCGATCGAGTCCAAGCACTGCCGCCGTGCCTCCTGCCCGATCACGGACTGGAATTCGCGGACCATGAGCGGGTATGGATGCGGCCCGAGGACGGACCCGAGCAGATAGTAGCTGTCGCCGACGGTGGCGACCCAGTCGCGCATCGCTTCGTTGATGGCGTCTTTCAATGTCCGGGCGCCGGCGTCGACCCGGCGAACCGTTGCCCCGAGCAGCTGCATGCGAAAGACATTCAGCGCCTGGCGCTCCATATCTTCCGCGCCCATGTAGACGTCGCATTCAAGCCCGAGCAGCGCGCACACGGTGGCGGTCGCCACCCCATGCTGCCCCGCTCCGGTTTCCGCGATGATGCGTCGCTTCCCCATCCGCTGGGCGAGCAGCGCCTGACCGAGGGCGTTGTTGATCTTGTGCGCGCCGGTGTGCGCCAGATCTTCGCGTTTGAAAAAAATCCGCGCGCCGCCGAGCGACGTCGATAGCCTCTGCGCCTCGTACAGCGGCGTCGGCCGCCCGACGTAATCGTGCAGCAGCGTCTGCAGTTTCGAGCGAAACTCGTCGTCTTTTCGGGCTGCGAAATACGCGCGCTCGAGTTCTTCAACCGGAGCGACAAGCGTTTCGGGCACGAATCGCCCGCCATAGGGGCCGTAATACCCTCGCGCGTCCGGATCTCGCTGGCCAAATGATGGATTCATTGCCTGACTCACGCGGCTGCCACGGCGGCGAAAAATGCCTGCAGCTTTCCGGCATCTTTCACGCCTGGTGCCGACTCGACTCCCGATGACACATCAACCATGTGGGGGCGCACACACGCAATGGCCTCGCGCACGTTGCCGGAATGCAGCCCGCCAGACAAAATCGTGCGGCGCCGTGCAGCCACCTGCGCTGCCGTTGTCCAATCGATCGTTCGGCCGGTTCCGCCGCGCCGAATCGGGTCATGCGCATCGAGCAAAACCGTCACGTCCTCGGGAAGCCGATCGACCTCTTCCGGCACCAGCGCGCCTGTCACCGCCACGGCCTTGATCAACGGCTGTCGGACGCGCCGGAATTCCTCAACCGCTTCACCGCCGTGAAGCTGGATCGCGCCCAGCGACACTCGATCGGCGATGTCGATCACGTGACTCACGGGCTGATCCACGAACACTCCCACGGTCGTAATGAGCGGCGGCAGTTGGGCGGCGATCTCCTGTGCGTGCGCCGGGTCGCAAAATCGCGGACTCGACGGCCAGAAAATGAAGCCGATGGCCGAAGCCCCGAGGGTGACGGCCAACTGCGCGTCTTCGGAGCGGCAGATCCCGCACACTTTCACGCGGGGTGTGTTCATGTCCCCACCAGTTCCCGCAACGCGGCTCCAGGATCCGGCTGCGTAATGAGGCGCTCCCCCACGAGAAACGCGTTGTAGCCAATTTGCGATAAACGGGCGATGTCTGCGGCAGTGCGAATGCCGCTTTCCGCGACCGTGGTCGTGTCCCGTGGCAGCCGTTCCGCGACGTGATTGAACACGCTGGGATCGACTGCGAGCGTACGAAGATTGCGGCTGTTGACACCGATAACTCGCGCGCCGGCATCAACCGCGCGCTGCAACTCATCCAAATCGTGGATCTCGACCAGCGCGGCCAGCGACAACCCGTTCGCTGCGCGAAGAAGCGACTGCAGCGTTTGCTGATCCAGCGCGCCGACGATCAGCAGAACCGCATCCGCTCCGAGGACTGCGGCTTCGATCAGCTGGTACTCGGTCACGATGAAGTCCTTGCGGAGCAAAGGCAAACTCACCGCTGCGCGGACCTCGCGCAGGTGTTCGGGACTCCCATCAAAAAACGTGGGTTCGGTGAGTACCGAAATCGCAGATGCGCCCGCCTCGGCGTACGCGCGCGCGTGCGAGGCCGGATCGTAGTCAGTTCGCAGAATTCCCTTCGACGGAGACCGGCGTTTGCATTCGGCAATCACGCGCGCCGTGGCTTTCGCGTGATCGCTCGCGAGCGCTGCCTCGAACGCCTGTCCACGAGGAGTTCTGAATTGCCCGTGCTCCAGAAGTCGCGCCGGCCGAGCTGCCTCGCGCAACTCGACGATGCGGCGAGTCGCGGCGACGATCGTGCCGAGCAGATCCGGTGCGGCGATCATGATGCGGCCGCCTCCGCTCGCTCGTTTGACACCGCGACGAGCTTCTCCAGGATCGCAGCGGCGCGGCCGCCGTCGAGGGCTTCGGCTGCGGCCGCTATTCCTTCGCGAATTGTTCCAGCCCGCTCGGCAATCAGCAGAGATGCGGCTGCGTTCAACAGCACGATGTCGCGGGTTGCGCCTCTCTCGCCGGCAAGCAGCCGACGCGCGATCGCGGCGTTCGCGGCGGCATCGCCACCACGCAGGTCAGAGGGCGCACTCTTCGGCAATCCGAAATCTGCCGGATGCACATAGAAGGTGTTGACCTTTCCGTCCCGGCATTCCGACACTTTCGTGTAGCCCGTCGTGGAGATCTCGTCGAGTCCGTCAGCGCCATGGACGACCCAGGCTCGCTCCGATCCGAGAAGGGCAAGCGATCGCGCGACCAGCTCGGTGAGTTCCGGCCGTGGCACGCCGACCAGTTGCCGTGACGCGCCTGCAGGATTGGTGAGGGGCCCGAGCAGATTGAACGCGGTCCGGACACCAAGATCCTTTCTCGTCGGGCCAGCGTGCCGCATCGACGGGTGAAACGTCGGGGCGAAGAAGAACGCGATGCCTGCTGTGTCGAGGCAACGCTCGACCACTGCGGGCTCCGCGGCGACACGGACCCCGAGCGCCTCGAACAAGTCCGCGCTTCCGCACTGACTCGACACCGAGCGGTTGCCATGCTTGGCGACCTTGACGCCGCACGCCGCCAGCACCAATGCGGCAATCGTCGACACGTTGAACGTGTGCGCGCGGTCGCCACCGGTTCCGCACGTGTCGAACACCGGCGCATGCGTGCGCGACAATCTGGTCGCCCGTCCCCGCATCGTCTGCGCCAGGCCAACGATTTCCGCCGGCCGCTCGCCTTTCATCGACAAACCAATGAGGAAACCGGCGATATGCGCTGGCTGCGCCTGCCCCTCCATGATGGTTTCCATGGCTGCCGCCGCCTCTTCACGCGAGAGGTCCTGATGCCGCTGGAGTTTTTCGATGAGCGCGGCGAACATCTACATCTCCAGGAAGTTTCGCAGCAACTGGCGGCCTTCGCCGGTCAGCACCGATTCGGGATGAAACTGAACGCCGTGAACAGGAAACGCGCGATGCCTGACGCCCATGATCGTGCCGTCCTCAGTCCGCGCCGCCAACTCGAGCGAATCCGGCAGCGGCTCGGCGACCACCAGCGAGTGATATCGACCGGCGACGAACGGCTGTTGCACGCCGCGGAAGAGGCCACGACCGTCATGCTGAATAGACGACGTTTTGCCGTGCATCAACTGGGCTGCGCGCACGACCTGCCCGCCAAAGGCGACGCCGATGCTCTGATGTCCCAGGCACACGCCGAGGACCGGAATTGTCGGGCCGAATCGTTTGATTAATTCGACCGAGATCCCGGCGTCTTCAGGACGCCCGGGTCCTGGCGAGATGACGATGTGATCCGGCTGCATCGTTCCGATCTCATCAAGCGAAATCTCGTCGTTTCGCCTCACTACCGGCGGCGCTCCAAGCTCGCCGAGATACTGGGCGAGATTGAAGGTGAACGAATCGTAGTTATCGAGGAGCAACAACACGTTAAAGTCCCGCCTCCGCCATCGTCAGCGCCGTCAGAAGCGCGCGGGCCTTGTCACGGGTTTCTTCGTACTCGGCCGCAGGATTGGAATCAGCGACGATGCCGGCTCCCGCCTGGACCCTGGCCTTGCCGTTGCGAATCGTGATCGTCCGGATGGCAATGCAGAAATCGAGATTGCCTGCAAAGTCGATGTAGCCAACTGCGCCGGCGTAGAGATCGCGGCGGGTTGGTTCGAGTTCGGAGATGATCTGCATGGCGCGGATCTTCGGGGCGCCCGAGACCGTTCCTGCGGGAAAACACGCGACCAGCGCGTCGAGATGATCGTGCCCTTCGGCCAACCGTCCATCGACGGTTGAAACCAGGTGCATCACGTGCGAGTAGCGCTCGAGCGCCATGTATTGCGGCACTTTGACCGTCCCGAACTCGCAGACGCGGCCGAGATCGTTCCGCCCGAGATCGACGAGCATCACATGTTCGGCGCGTTCCTTTTCGTTTCGCTTGAGTTCTTCGGCGAGGCGCAGATCCTCGTCTTCGTTCTGGCCGCGCGGACGCGTGCCGGCGATGGGATGGGTTTCGACACGCCGTCCTTCGGCGCGGACGAGCATCTCAGGCGATGACCCGACGATCGCCAGGCCACCCATGCGAATGAAATACATGTAGGGGGACGGATTGACGTGTCGCAGCGCGCGATAGACGGTGAATGGATCGGCGGTCACCTCGGCTTCGAATCGCTGCGACAGCACGGCCTGGTAGATGTCGCCGGCGGCAATCCGTTCCTTGATCGATCGCACGCCCGACTCGTAGGTGTCGCGCTCCATGTTGGAATGGATCGCCGGCGCGGCGTTCGATCGCGCGTCGGGCTGCGACAGGCTTCGCTCGAGTTCACGTTCGAGGAACTGAATCTTCGCGCAGGCGAACTGATAGAGCGCACTGAGGTCCTCGTCAGCGGTGACCCGGGCGTTGGCAATGATCAGGATGCGATGCTTGACGTGATCGAAGGCCAGCACCGTATCGAACAACATGAACCCGGCATCGTCCTCGACGGACGGATCGAGCGTGCCGTTGGTTCGCCACGGCGCTTTCGCCCACGCGTCGGCCAGGGCCGGTTCGAATGCTGGAGACGCGTCGTAGCCGATGAAGCCGACGGCGCCGCCGGTAAAGCGAGGAAGTCCTGGCACGAACGGAGACTGAAACTCCGCCATCAACCTGCGCAGACTCTTCACGAACGGCTCGTTCGTTTCGCTGGTCACGCCGGAGCGGTCGATGATCGTGCGGCCGCCGCTCTGGCGGAGAACCAGAAAGGGATCCTTTCCAAGGAACGAGTACCGCGCGACCTGTTCGCCCCCCTCGACGCTCTCGAAGAGAAACGCATAATCGGAGTGTTCCGCGATCTTGAGAAAGGCCGAGACCGGCGTCAACAGATCGGCGATGATCTCTTTGACCACCGGGACGAACGTGCCGCGCCGCGCCAGCTCGACGAACTCTTCGAAGGTTGTCTGTTTCACGCCTGTCCTCTGACTGCTGTCTCGTGGCTCTCGCCGGTTGCCGTTGATGCGGCCGACTTGAACAACCCGTGTGGCGGGCGGCAGCCGGTCCACAACTCGAACTGGCGCTCGGCCTGCGCGACGAGCATTTCGAGTCCGCCGATCGTCATGCATCCTTCGCGCGCCGCGCGCTCGAGCAGCGGCGTTCGTGCCGGCGAGTAGACGAGATCGAACACGATCTCACCATCGAGCCGGACGCCCGCCATCGGATCGTCGTCTGGACCTGTGCTCCCTGACGATGTCGCGTTCACCAGCACGTCCCAGCCACCCGCCTTCGGTGGCCAGGTGCCGACCGTGCCGCCGGCGAGCGCGGCGACTTCCTTTGCCGCTGCGGGTTGCCGTGCACAGACCGTCACGGCAGCGCCCTGGGAACCCAGCGCAACCGCGACGGCGCGCGCCGCACCGCCTGCGCCGAGGATTGAGGCGCGTGTGCCCTTCAAAGCCATCCGGCCGATGAGCGGAGTGAGGAATCCGTCGACGTCGGTATTGGCGCCAATCCACCGCCCTTCGCGGACGATCAAGGTGTTGATGGCGCCGACGCGCTGAGCCATTTCATCCGTCTCGTCGACGTTCGACAGCATGCCGACCTTGAACGGTGCGGTGATGCTCGCGCCGGCCATGTGCATCTCGCGCGCGAACAGCACGAAATCGTCGACATCGTTGGCTTCGAGCGGAACGTAGACGGCGTTGATGCCGAGCGCGTTGAATCCCGCGTTGTGCATCACGGGAGAGAGCGAATGCGCGATCGGTCTTCCAACGACGCCGTAAAGCGTGGCGTCGGCATGAATGCGACGAAATCCGAATTCCCCCAGCAGCCGCGCCGCCGGGATTTGCCCCGGTGCGACGGCGTTGCCCGCATAGGTCCATCGGTTGCGAAGCCGTGAGGCCAGCACGCGCGTTGGCACACCCGGTTGCCCCATTGCGATGAACACGTGGCCATCGATGCCGTCTGGATCCGCAAAGTCGGGTTCGTCGGCGACTCGCATGAGCGGCAACATGTCGGAAACACGCGTTGCTTCGATCGCGATCTTCACGATCTCCGCGCCGGTCGATCGCATGGCGCGGGCGCGCTCCAGAAGATCTGAGGGGGGCTCGCCAAATGCGTGGAGGGAGAGCACGATGCCGCGTCCACGACGACGACGGGTGATGGTGGCGACAAACTCGGCGCGCGCTTCGAGGTCGATGAACTCAGCGCCGGCATTCTGGGCTTCCGACAGGATCCGCTCGCGCTCCTCTTCCGATCCCTGAAAGCCGCCACCTTCCCACTGCGCCCGGCACGTCACCACGACCGGCCGGCGGCGTCCTTCGATGGCACCAATCGGGTCGGGGTGATCGACCAGATCGAGCCGCACCTCGACAAGATCGGCGAAGCTCGCGGCGTCGCGAGCGCGGCGCAGCTCCTCCATCGTTCGTCCGGTGACCGTGGCGCAGAGTTGTGGGTTACGCATGCTCCTGAAACGAAAAAAGCCTCCTCAGCTTGTGGCTGAGGAGGCTTCCTTTAAAATCTGTCCTGCTGGTGCAGTTAGCGGATCGCCCCCTCAGCGCGCGCATACCACCACCAATAGGACCCAAACGTCCGGGGGCGGAAGCAACACGGCTGACCGGGAAGCGACAGCGTCAAAACGGTGTGACAATACCAGAGGGCTTTGAGGAGTGTCAACAGAGACACACTCTTTGCAGCCCTTTCTCCTTGACCAGAAAGCAGTTAGTGCTTATAACTGAAAAGGGGCGGTGACGTGTTCTACCGCTCGATCCATCCACGACCTCATGAAAACTCGAACTCTCGTCGCTGCGGTCCTTCTGGCCGTCTTGTGCTGGATTCCCCTTCCTGCTGCCACTCCCCTCATGCCGGTGAGCGAAATCAAAGCCGGCATGGTCGGAATCGGGCGAACCGTCTTCGAAGGATCTGAGCTGCAGGAATTCAAAGCGCACATTATCGGCGTTCTTCACAACGTGCAGGGTCCTCATCGCGACCTGATTCTTGCGCGGCTCGAGGGCGGACCGCTGGCAAAAACGGGTGTCGCCGCCGGGATGAGCGGCAGTCCGGTCTATATCGACGGCCGGCTGATCGGTGCGGTGTCCTATTCGGTCGGCGCGTTTGCCACCGAAGCGATCGCCGGGATTACGCCGATAGACGAAATGAAGGACGCGACGAACATGACTCGCCGCGTTTCGACCGAACAGGCCCGGATCGAACTGCCGATCACCCGCGAAGGACTCGCCGCGGCGTTGAGTGCGACCTACGCCCGGATTGCGCCGTTTGCGAATCGTCCGGCTGATATACAGGTCTTCGGCCTGTCGCAGGCTGCCGGCGCGCAACTTGGCGCGATGCTCCGTCCGATTTCGACCCCGCTCGTGATGAACGGCTTTGAGCCCGAGTCGACCGCCATGCTGGCGAGCGCGTTCGGATCGGCTGGCTTCATCCCGGTTGTGGGCGGCGCCGTCGGCGGACAGGGTGGCGCGGAAGCAAAGGCGTTGACCGGACCTCTTCGCGAGGGGGATGCCGTCGGCGTCTCGCTCGTCGGCGGAGATCTGGAGATGGGTGCGACCGGAACGATCACGCACATCGACGGCAATCGCATCTACGCGTTCGGCCATCCATTCTTCAATGTCGGACCATCGCAATTCCCGATGACGCGCGCGTATATCCACACGATGCTGCCGAGCCTGATGTCGTCGTTCAAGATTTCATCCATGGGCGAAGTCATCGGCACGATGCAGCAGGATCGCGCGACGGCGATTGCCGGCACCCTGGGCAAAGGTCCGGCGGTCATTCCGATGTCGGTCACCTTGCAATCGACTCGCGACGGGGGCACTACGTCGAAGCGGTCGTTTACGTTCAACGTCGCCAGCGATCAGGTGTTTACGCCGCTGCTCACCTACGTCGCGCTCGCGAATACGTTGACCTCCTACGAGCGTCAGTTCGGCACCGCGACATTCACCATCAAGAGTCGCGCTCAAATCAAAGGACACTCGGATCTGACGCTGGACGACGTGTTTACCGGCGACAACGCCGTGCTCGGTGCATCGACGGCCATCGCCGGTCCGATCACGATGCTTCTCTCCAACGATCGCGAGCCAATCACACTGAATGCGCTCAACATCTCGATCGACGCCAGTGAAACATCACGCACGTCGACGATCGAGCGCGTCTGGCTCGACGAACTGCGGCCGCGCGCCGGGCGAACCGTTCCGCTCAAGGTCCTCACGCGCAGCTATCGTGGCGAAGACAAGATTTCGACGGTGCCGATCGAGATTCCTGCAAACCTCGCCGGAACCGTATCGCTGCTCGTCACCGATGGCCGCCAGCTCAACGCCATGGAGCAGCGCGATCTGCGACGGTCGCTTCAGCCTCAGAGCGTCGCGCAGATGATTCGCGTCCTCAACGACACCAGACGCAACAACCGCATCTACATCCGTCTCCTCAACGGCAAGCCTGGCGCAATCGTGAATGGCGAGGCCTTGACGTCGTTACCCCCCTCGGTGCTGTCAGTGCTCGAAAGCGATAGCAACGGAGGCAGCTACACGCCGCTTCGCAGCGCCGCCGTCGGCGAATGGGAACTGACGATGGATTCGGCGGTCAGCGGCTCGCGCGTGCTCTCGATTGACGTCGAGGCCGGAGCCGGTGGGCGCTGAGTCGTTGTGCTAGTCTCCTGTTGTCAGCATCTCAACCCATGCCGATGAAAACTGGCGGTCGCGTTGCGCGGCCGCGCTTCCTTCTCTTTGCGCGCAGCGTGCGCGCTGTCGTCGTCTCCATTTTTCTCGCGGCTGCGATCGTCGCAGGTCTTCGAGCGGCAACACCGACCTTCTGGACGGTGTCGACCCAGGCAGACTTTCTCAAAGGCGATGTCGAGAACCTCTCGATCGACAGCGACGGCCGTGTCTTTCCTGGACCGGCGGCATCGGTGCTCGCCGAAACAGCGGCACCATTTCTCTGGACGGTCGTTGCCGGCCCCGACGGGACGCTCTGGGCGGGCAGCGGGAACGAGGGTCAGGTCGTCAAACTTGGCAAGGACGGCAAGTTGACGACGTTCTTCGATGCATCCGAGCTCGAAGTGCACGCGCTGGCTGCGGCACCGAATGGTGGACTGTTGGTCGGCACGTCGCCCGATGGCCGCATCTACCAGGTTGCCGCCGATGGCACGTCGAAGACGTTTTTCGATCCGGAGGACAAATACATCTGGGCGCTCGCCGTCGACAAATCCGGCAATGTGTTTGCCGCAACGGGCGACAAGGGTGTCATCTACAAGATCACGCCTGATGGCAAGGGTTCGCGCTTCTACAAAACCAACGCCGGCAACGTCGTGTCACTGGCATTCGACAAGAACGGCGATCTCGTCGCGGGCACCGAGTCTCCAGGCCGTGTATTTCGCATCGACAGTTCGGGCAAGGCGTTTGTGCTGATCGATTCACCATTCCGTGAAATCCACGCGGTTCGGCTGGCCGAGGACGGCACGATTTACGCCGTCGCGGTCAATGGGCCTCAGGGCAACGACACGCCAAAGTCACTGGAACCACCTTCGACCGAGCCGGCGCGCGCGCCGGTTCCGTCCGTATCGACCGAGATCACCGCGGTGTCGGTCGTCGACGCGCCGGTCGGTAGCGTGATATCGCCATCGGTCCCTCGCGCCCCCCGTCGAGGCGGACGAGGGATGATCTACCGCATCCGGCCAGATGGCCTGTGGGACGCGATGTGGGATTCAGGCGAGGATTCGCCGTACGATCTCGTCATCGAGCCATCGGGGAGTCTTCTGATCGGTACAGGCACGGAAGGCAAGATCTTCCGTGTTTCAGGAGATCCCGCGCGCGCCACGCTTCTGGCTCGCACCACTGCGCGGCAGGTGACGGCGCTCCTGCGTGAGTCGTCTGGTCGCATTGTTGGGGTCGGAAGCAATCCTGGAAAACTCTTCGCCATCTCCCCCGCGTCGGCTCGCCGCGGCACGTACGACTCTGATGTGCGTGACGCCGGCACGGTTGCGAGCTGGGGAGTGATTCGCTGGCGCGCGACGGCAGCGGCCGGTGAAGTGACGATCGCAACTCGCAGCGGCAATACTGCGACGCCCGACGACACCTGGAGTGCCTGGTCCAAGCCGTACTCGAATTCCGCGGGAGAACAAATCGCCAGTCCCAATGCACGCTACCTTCAATGGCGCGCCGTTCTCGCGGCCAACGGAGCCCAGCTGCCAGTTCTCACCTCGGTGACGACCGCATATCTGCCGCGCAACCTGCGACCCGAGATTTCGTCGATCACCGTCCACCCCGCCGGAACGGTGTTTCAACGTCCGTTCTCGACGGGGGAATTGGAAATCGCCGGGTTCGAGGACAACACCTCCGATGGCCGCCCTCAGGGACAGCCGTCGTCGGCATCGAGCACACAATCGGTCTCGTCGCCGCCGCTTGGTCGACGGGTGTATCAGAAGGGACTGCAGACATTTGTCTGGAAGGCCGACGACGAGAACGATGATCGGCTTCAGTACGACGTGACGTATCGCCGTGAGGGGGAGACCGCCTGGAAAACACTGAAGCGCGGCCTCACGGATCCCATCGTCGTGTGGGACACGACGTCGGTGCCCGATGGCACTTACTTCATCAAAGTGGCGGCCTCGGACACACCCTCGAATTCTCCTGGCACGGCGCTGGTTGGCGAGCTGGAAAGCGTAAGCTTCGACATTGATAACACGCCGCCTCGTATCGAGGTGCAGCCGAGTGCCCGTGCCGGCGCGCGGACGACCATCAACTTTGTCGTCACCGACAACCAATCGTCGGTGCAACGCGTCGAGTATTCGCTCGACGCCAGCCGCTGGCGCGTCATCTATCCGAAGGACGGGATCCCTGATTCCCGGCGCGAGGAATTCGCGGTGTCGCTCGACGATACCGAAGCCGCGCGCAGCGTCATCATCCGCGCCACGGACGCGATGAATAACATTGCCACGGCAGTGGCTGAGATTAAGAGGTAGGGATCAATGTTCAATGATCAATGTCCAATGAGCCGTTGTCCCATTGAACATTGAGCATTGATCATTGGATTTTACGACCGCGCTTTCCCCTTGACCGTTGTGTGCGCGACCAGCCACACGAGGTTGACGGCCACCGGCGACCCACCGAACTGCGCGGGTTCCAATCGTCCGCGCGAGAGCGCCTCGACAATCGTGGTGACCTCTCGACCGTCCTGCCACTTGTTCAGCAGCTCCAGTCCTGAGACGCGCCCCTCGCGAGTCACAATCGCCGAGAGCGGCACGACGAGATCGCCGTCCATCACCGATCGCTCGAGCGTCGCGTAGACCAGGCCGTTTTCCGGAACGCTGGGTGCCTGGATGCGGCCGTCGAGTCTGGCAGGATTCAGGTCAGACCCGGACGGTGCCGCCATGACCGCAATCACCGCGGCAAGCGAATCCTGTCTTTCCGGTGACGCAAAGTGAAGCATCGACAGCACTGCGCCTGCGCAAAGGCACGTGGCGGCGGTGGAAGCCAGACCGATCCAGACAAGGTGAAGATCGTCGAACGCGCGCCGCACACGTGCAGTCCATGATTCGTGTGCCTCCGCCCTCATGCGGCTGATGACGCCGGGACGCACGCCCGTCCAGTCGTCGGACGGTGCCGGAGCGGCGGCGAGCCGCAGGACGTTGCCGACGGTCTGAATCTGATTCAGGTCGCGCGTGCACGGCGGGCAATCGTGGAGATGCGACTCGACGGCGATCTGGTCTCCGACCTGCAGCTCCCGATCGTGGAAGGCTTGAAGACGCCGCTGCACCGCCGCGCAGGTCATGAGCGTCATGCGTCCCTCAACTGCGCGCGCAAGGCTTCGCGAGCGCGGGCGAGCCGCGATTTCACCGTGCCGACGGCGATTCCAAGCGAGAACCCGATCTCTTCGTAACTAAGGCCGTCGATTTCCCGCAGGACGATCGCGGTGCGCTGGTCGAACGGCAGCCGATCGAGCGACGTGCGGATCCGTTCGGCCAGTTGTTTCTGTCCGAGAATCCGGTCCGGCGATCCGCCATTGCCTGGCGCCGGCAATTCACCGTGCGCGCTGATGTGTTCGTCGAGCGAGACCTGCTGCGCACGATGCCGCCGCCGCCACCACCGCTGGCGGTTCCTGGCCTGATTGACGACGATGCGGTAAATCCAGGTGCGGAGGGCCGACTGGCCGCGGAATCCGTGGATGGTGCGGAAGACGCGAAGGAACACCTCCTGAGAGAGGTCGAGCGCCTCGTTGTGATCGCCAAGCAGGTTCAGAGACAGTTGATACACCATGCGCTGATGCTCGGCAACCAGTTCCGCGCACGCATCCTCATCGGCGGCGGCACAGCGTTGAATCAAGGCCGCTTCGCGCCCGCCGACTTCGGTCCAGGTAATGGATGGAACTGGCTTCACGGTCAGTCCTTCTGCCATTTTAGCACCCCCGCTTTCCTCGGGGACTCCTGCCTTGGATACTTAGAACCCGGGTGTGGCGGGAATGTTCCACCTGCGAAAGATATGTAAACCCCCGATCGGGGCCTGACCCCTCCTGCCACCAAACTTGTAATATAGGTCGAGTGAAGCGCCTGATTCTGGCCGTTCTGGCCATTGCGGTGTGTAGCGGCGCCCTCTACGGCTACCTCTCGGCGCGCCGTGAGCGGGTGTTCAGGCAGCTCATCGATCGCGGTGATGCCGCGCTCGCCAAGGACGATACGTTCAGCGCCATTGAGTTCTTCAGCGGGGCGATCGCACTCAAGAGCGACGCCATGCTTGGATACTTGAAGCGAGGCCAGGCGTATCGACGCCGCCAGCTTCTCGACCTTCCCCCTCACGACCGTCCTCAGGCCGCGAAGATGGATCCGGCCTCGGACGCCGCACTGCGTGACCTCCGTCGTGCCGCGGAAATCGACCCACTCGCCCCCCGGCCACGCGAGCTGCTTGGCGACGTGAACTATTCCCTTCACCGCTACGACCGCGCCGCGGAGGAATACCAGAAATACATCGACCTCGACGACCGTTCGCCGCGGCTTCTTTACAAGCTCGCGCTGTCGCATTACTCGGCGCGGCGGCCGGAACGCGCCATCGTCGCGCTCCAGAAAGCCATCACCATCGACGAGCGATTTGCCGAGGCCCACTATCTTCTGGGGCTTTGTTACCGCGACACGCAGGATCGCGACGGCGCGTTGCGCGCGCTGCAGACGTCGGTGCGCCTCGCGCCGGCGATGATCCATGCGCGCGAGGAACTCGCGGATTTGTACGGACGGACAGGGAAACCGGATGCCCGGCTCGAGCAGCTCGAGGCGCTCCTCACCTTTGACCCGAGCCCGCGCCGGCAGGTCGCCCTCGGCCTTGCCTACGTCCGCGCCGGTGAATTCGATCGCGCCGTGACCACGCTCGGACACGCCGCAGAGCAACATCCCGATCATCCGTACACTTACGTCGCGCTCGGACGCGTGTGGCTGGAGAAAGCGCAGCCGAGAGCCGACCGCGTCGATTTGAACAAGGCCCTCGGTGCGTTGCAGGATGCGGTCGGGAGCGACGACAGCAGCGAGGCGCTTGCCCTGTTTGGCCGCGCCCTGATCCTGTCGGGGAGTGTCGATCTGGCGGAGACGGTGCTGCAGGAGGCGACCGAAAAGCGTCCGGTCGATCCGCAGGCGTTCTACTACCTCGCCGATGCGGCTGAGCGTCGCGGCCACTCTGATATCGCGAGACGAGCGCTGCTCGACTATCGCGCGCTCGAAGGCGACGATCCCGATTCACGGCGCCGATCCGCATTCCAAATCAGGCTGGGGGATCTGTCATTGCGGTTGAGAGATTCAGCGCAGGCGGTGGCGTGGTATCAACGAGCGGTCGAATCGAGCGGCGCCGACGTCTCGTTGCTGGTGCGAATCGCGCAGGCGCACCTGCAGGCGGGATCAACCGAGGCGGCGTTCGCGACGGTGCAAAAGGCGCTGGAAAAAGATCCGTTGAACAAGGACGCCCTCGCCCTGCTGCGCAAGATTCGTCCGGTCACCGTACCATTTTCGGATCAACGCGATCCCGGAGCCCATCCCCAAGGAAATTGAAACCGAGCACCAGCATCGCGATGGCGAGCCCGGGAAAGATCGTCAGGTGCGGTGCATCGAACAAGTGCGCTCTCCCCGCATCCAACATCGTCCCCCAGCTTGGTGTTGGTGGTTGAACGCCCAATCCGAGAAAACTCAGTGCGGCCTCGGCGATGATGGCGCCTGCCATTCCAAGCGTTGCCTGTACCACGACCGCCGGGATCGCGGTCGGCAGGACATGACGGACAACGATCCGCGCCGCGCTCGCGCCTGACGCTCGGGCCGCCTGAACGAATTCGAATTCACGCGCGCGAAGTGCCTGCCCGCGCACGAGCCTGGCATACCCAACCCAGCCAATGATTGAGAGCGCAATGACAACATTGACCAGGCTCGGGCCGAGCACGGCCACCAGCGCAATCGCGAGCAGGATCCCGGGAAAGGCCATCAAAATATCGATGACGCGGCTGATCACGTCGTCGATGCGACCGCCGAAATAACCGGCGACCGATCCAAACAGCATCCCTACCGTCGACGACACCGACACGACGGCGATCCCGACCAGCAGAGAAACGCGCGCGCCCTGCAACAAACGCGCGAGGATATCGCGTCCAAGCTCGTCAAGGCCTAACGGATGCGCCAGGCTTGGCGCCTCCAGTCGGCGCGCGAGTTCCTGCGCTGATGGATCGTCGGGCCACAAGAACGGTCCGGCGAGCGCCGCGACGATGGCAAAGACGACAATCAGGGTGCCGGTGCGAATCATGTCAGTCGAACCTGATTCGCGGATCGAGGAATCCGTAGGTGAGATCGGTCAACAGATTCATTGCCACATATGTGATCGAAATGAAGAGAATGCAACCCTGAACCAGGGGGTAATCGCGAAAGCTGATTGCCTGAATAAGCAGGCGCCCGAGTCCCGGCCACGCAAAGATCGTTTCGGTGATGATGGTTCCGGTCAAGACGGCGCCGAACTGCAGGCCAATAATGGTGACGATTGGGATCAGGCTATTGCGGAATGCGTGCTTCACGACCGCGCGCATGCCTGAGAGGCCGCGAGCACGTGCGGCAAGCACGTAAAGCTCACGCAACTCCTCGAGCAGGCTCGCGCGGGTCATGCGCGCGAGGATTGCTGACAGTGCCGCGCCGAGTGTGACCGCCGGCAGGATGAGATGCGACAGCCCGCCGGTCCCCGACACAGGAAGCCATCCCAGCCGGACGGCGAACACGATGGCAAGTAGCGGCCCGAGCCAGAAATTCGGCATCGAAATGCCGACGAGCGCGAGCGTCATCGCGGCGTGGTCGACGAGCGTTCCGCGAAAAACCGCTGCAAGAATGCCGAGGGGAATTGCGAACAGGATCGCGAAGCACATGGCAGCAAGCGCGAGGGTGGCAGTGTTGGGCAGCTTCTCTCGAATTTGCGTCGTAACCGGGACGTTGTAGCGGAACGACGTGCCGAGATCGCCGCGCAATAATCCGGTCATGAACGTTCGGTACTGCGTCAGCAGCGGTTGATCCAGGCCAAGGGCATGCCGGAGTTTCAATACGTCGGCCTGCGGCGCGGTCTCGCCAAGCATTGCTTGAGCAGGATCGCCGGGAACGAGATGAATCAACGCGAAGACGAGCGTCGCGACGCCGAGGATGACGGGGATTGTGAGTAAAAGACGGCGGATCAAATATCGCGTCATATCCGAGCAGGCCGGAGTGCTTCAAGGCCCCGGCGCTACACTATATCGCTCTATTGCAATCCCAAGCGCCGCATCATCTTCGCCAATCCCTGGCGTGTGATGCCGAGCGCCTCGGCCGCCCTGCTGCGTTGGCCATCGGCTTTCGCCAGCGCAGCCTTCACAAAACGCCGTTCGAACTCCTGCCTTGCCGTTTCAAAGGTCGTCTGATCTGCGGACGTTGGACAGGCGCCGGCAATGTGAGCTGGCAGCGCCGCCGCACCAATGCGACCTCGGCGTGGCGACTGCACCGCGATCCACGCAATCACGTTTTGTAACTCGCGGACGTTACCCGGCCACTCGTATTTTGCCAGCATCGCGACCGCTTCTGGTCCGAGAGTCGCACGCGATCCGACCCGACCGGCCGCTTCGTTCCAGAAGCGGGAAACGAGTAAGGGGACGTCGCTGGCACGATCGCGAAGCGGCGGAACCTCAATACGAATCACATCGAGCCGAAACCGCAGGTCGAGGCGAAATCGCCCAGCCGTCGCCTCCTGATCGAGCCGGCGATTCGTTGCGGCAATGATGCGAACATCGACGCGGCGCGACAGGTTCTCCCCCACTCGCCGCACTTCCCCATCCTGCAGCACGCGCAGCAGCTTGGCTTGCGCGCGCGCAGACAGCTCGCCAATCTCGTCGAGGAACAAGGTGCCGCCGTCAGCTTCCTCAAACAGTCCCGCCCGCTCTCCGACGGCGCCGGTGAACGCGCCTCTCGCGTGACCGAAGAGTTCTGCTTCGATCAGTTCGTCGGTCAGCGCGGCACAATTCAAGGCGCAGAAGCGGCGGTCGCGGCGAGGCCCCATTCGGTGAACGGTGCGAGCCACGAGCTCTTTGCCGCTTCCACTCTCTCCCTGAATCAGCACGGGAAACGGCGCGCGTGCGGCGCGCGCGATCGCGTCTCGGAGGCCGCAGGCGGGCAGGCTCTCGCCGAGGAGATCGTCGCTCGACGACTTTGCGGCCGGCATGATCGACTGGTCGACCACGCAGCGGACATGAGCCGCAAGTGCAAGCGAGGCGATCCGAACTATTGACGACGCGCGCCCTGGATCTATGTCGACGCCTGCTGTCCAGCGGATCCCTACCGCGCCGATCACTTCCCCCGAATAACGAATTGGCTCGGCCGCCTGGCATGGTTCCAATGACGCCTCGACCGGAATGCCTACGGCTCCTCCGGCGGCGCGCCACGCCACGTGCGGGTCCCCTTGCCACGGCCGTCCTGAGACCGACAACACGCGACGCTCGAGAGCGGTCGCCGCGATGAGTACCGTCGCGGCGCGAAGCTTCGATTGGAGTAACTGGCCGATACGCTCAATTGCGGCGCGATCATCGGGTGCCGAGTGGCCGACATCAAGGAAGGATTCGAGATCGGTCACTGGGTTATTCAGCGTCGCAAGGGGCGCGCGTGCCAGCCGCACAGCTCCGCTCGATGTTATGAACGACTTCGTGCGCGAATCCAGCTCGCTTCCTTCGATCCTGCTCAATACCGCGCGGGCGAAGGCCTGCAGCAGTGGTGAATGCCGTGGCGTCATCATTCGCGCAACGATCCTGCGGGCGGCGTGTTGACAGGACCTGCCCCGTATCTCGGCAAGCGTGAGTCGCAGGCGCGCGGCCACGAGCGGAAGATGTGCGGTAGCGGCAGCGATCAGCCCCTGTTCAATCTGCATCGTCGCGGCGCACTCGTCACCGGCCGAGGCGAGAGCTGCCGCAAGTGACCGCGACGCGGCCGCGAGCGTGCGAGGGTCGCGCAACGCAGTCGCAAGCTTGACTGCTGCTCGCGCACTTCTGACCGCAGGGGCAATCAGACCTTCGGCCAGCTCGATTCGTGCACGCATCGCCATCAAACGCACCGCTTCGGGTACGCCATCGATGATCGGTGCGTCGTCCAGTAGCAGTCTGGCTTCGTCGAGGCGATTCGCCCAATAGAGGCATCTCGCCAGTGCGCACGCAGTCTGCAGCCGTAGGCGCCGCTCGTCTGGAGCGCTGGGCACGAGGCTGGATCGAAGCATCGCCTCGGCCTCGGCGAGTCGACCCTGCTCGATCAATACGAGTCCGAGCCCGATCGTCGCGTGCACGGCCACGTGATCCGCCGGCGCCGACTGCCGTGCTCGCTGGAACGCCGTGGCCGCTTCGGTCAGCAGGCCTCGATCGAGTGAGAGAAAGCCGTGATGCGCAGCGGTTGCGGCCGCCGCCCTGAGCAAGCCTCTTCCCGCCAACACACGCGTTGCCCGCGACAACAACCGAGAGGCGGAACTATGGCGGCCGCGCACAACGAGTGCGTTGGCTCGCGGAATGGAGCGCTCCAATCGCGCATCACTCCCGCGTCTGAGGATTGATGTTTCATCGGGTCGAACCGACGAACTCGTACTTTCGTACGGTTGTGGCATTTCGTGGACCATCAATGTGCTCGCTCGAACCGCCGTATACTCGGTCGATCCCAGGCGCTGCAGAAATAATCCCGGTTTGCCGTCGGCGACCCGCGCCGCATTCAATATTTCTCCCGCCTCCGGGCCCTGCACGTCGTCTACGAACACCATGGCGTTCATCGCGGTAACTCCCATTCGTTCGATGGCGATCCATCTGCGAGGCGGACTTGACTGAGGCCGAGCGAACACCAACAGCACGTGCCGCCGCGCGCTCTCGGACCCCAGACGCCTCAGGAGCATTCGGACGGAGTGGCCTGTAATGTGGCGTTGGTCGGCGAGCACGCAGACGTGCCGGTCGATCGTGAGCTCGGCGAATGAGGTATGCCGCTCCAACAGTTCAGCCTCTAAAGGTATGTACCCGCGCAACCGTGCCAGACGTGCGGCGATCATGCGAGCCGTCCGAAGGCCGGACTGCTGCGATCCGCTCACGACGATGACCGATGGTCCCGCCGGCCAGGCGATATCCAGCGCGTCAGCGATTGCGTCGTACGCAGCTCGGGGTTGAAGGACGATCCCAAGCGGTCGAACAGAAGTAGGTCGACCTGCCCTGAGCGAGCGGTCACACGCGCGAGTCGAAGAGGTGCGATCAATCGGCCGAAAGAGAGGGGCCAGGTCCGATTGACTGAGCGGAAGCGCGTGCGCGTGCAGAAATCGCAATCCATGCGCCTGCATGCGATCGGCGGTCCGAGCGCTGAGCCGAATCGGTGATTGCATGGCGTACGCCTCGAACCGGTGTTGCCTGTCGATGAACCCGTAATCCATGAGCGGGTTGATCACGGGGTGTCGAAGGTTCGCGAGGACGCCACATTGTGTGCTCCAGCAGATCTGTTCGTTCCGCAACCCCGCCGGTAGAATACGGAGCCTCGCGGGACGTCCGGTTCCGAGATCGATCCAGTCGTCCTTCGCACGGACGAAACGATCGGCGACAACCTGCGGCATGCTGATGAGGACTGCAAGCACGCGGCCCGCTTGCTGACCGTGAAGATTGCGAAGCAATTCGCGAAGTGCGCGTCAGGGTGCTGCAAAAACTTCGTATACAATTGGGCCCTCAATGGTGCGTTTTCTCACCGCGGGTGAATCTCACGGTCGAGCGCTGATCGTGATCCTCGAGGGTATTCCTGCAGGGCTTCCGGTCGACATCGACGAGATCGCGGCAGACCTCAAGCGGCGTCAGGGAGGCTATGGGCGCGGACGCCGCATGGCGATCGAGTCCGATCGCGCGGACATCCTGTCGGGTGTCCGGGCTGGCGAAACGATCGGCGGACCGATTGCGATGTCGATCGTGAATCGCGATTGGGTCAACTGGCAGCACACCATGCGGACGACGGTGGAGGCCCCGCCGGATGCCGGCGGCGCGCGTCGTGCGCCGGTCACCCGTCCGCGCCCGGGACATGCCGATCTCGCCGGCGCCGCGAAGTACGGTCGGAGCGACGTGCGCGACATCTTGGAGCGCGCGAGCGCGCGCGAGACCGCTGCGCGGGTGGCCGCAGGAGCGATCGCCCGTCAATTGATCAAACATGCGGGCATTCGCATCACCAGCCACGTGTTCTCAATCGGACAGGCTCGTCTGGCTGAAGGCACCGTGGTGACCTTCGAGCAAGCGGCAGCTCTGAGTCCGGACGCGCCGCTCCGCTGCGTCGACCCGCAGGTCGAGCAGCTGATGATCGACGAGATCGACCGAGCCCGCGAGGCAGGAGACACGAAGGGGGGCGGCTTCGAAGTGATCGCGACCGGCGTTCCGATCGGTCTGGGCAGTTACGTGCAGTGGGATCGCAAGCTCGATGGCCGGCTGGCGCAGGCGATGATGTCGATTCCCGCGATCAAGGCCGTCGGGATCGGGCTCGGTCCGGAAGCGGCTGCGCGGCCTGGATCGCGCGTGCACGATGAAATTCTGCCCAGTCCCGGTGGCAATCGTCCGACCGGAGTGTCGCGTCCCAGCAACAATGCAGGCGGGCTCGAGGGGGGTGTGACCAACGGCGAAGACGTACGGGTCTCGGCGTGGATGAAACCGATTTCCACCTTGATGAAACCGCTCCGATCCGTTGATCTCACGACGATGAGTGAAGCGGCCGCAGCCATCGAACGCAGCGACGTCTGCGCCGTGCCTGCGGCTGCGGTGGTCGGTGAAGCGATGGTGGCGCTCGTGCTCGCAGATGCGGTGACGGAAAAGTTTGGTGGCGATTCCGTTGCTGAACTCGAACGCGCGATCAGCGGCTGGAACGCCACCGTCCGCGAGCAGTTCGCTGCGAAACAGCTCTGATCGGTCGTTGGTCGGTTGGTGTTTATGATCCGGCCGATCCTGCGCTACGGGGAGTCTCTCCTGCATCGGCCAGCCACCGACGTCGCCAGCGTCGATGCCGACGACGTGCAACGACTCGTGGATGACATGGTCGAGACAATGTATGCGGCGCCGGGAGTAGGACTCGCGGCGACGCAAGTAGGCGTCCCTATTCGCCTCTTTGTCATCGATCTCTCGCTCGGCCGTCGCACATCCGACCTCATCGTCATGATCAATCCTGTTTTTATCGAGCGGGACGGCATGCAGCTCGAAGAGGAAGGATGCCTCAGCGTTCCGGGCTTCAACGCCACAGTGGTGCGTCCGGCACGCGTGGTTGTACGAGGTCTCGATCGATCGGGAAACGAGCAGACAATCGAAGGCCGGGAGTTGCTGGCCCGTGCCTTTCAGCACGAGATCGATCATCTCGACGGGATGTTGTTCGTCGATCGGTTGCGGGGCATCAAGAAAGAGCTGATCGTACGCAAGATTCACAAACTCAAACGGTCAGGGCGATGGTGACCACGGAAGGCCATCAACCGAAACTTCGCTTGATTTACTTTGGCACGCCCCCCTTCGCGGTGCCAACGCTCCGTGCGCTTGTCGGCTCAGAGCACCAGATCGTCGCTCTCGTGTCGCAACCCGATCGTCCGAGCGGACGGGGGCAGCACGTCACGCCGACGGCCACCAAACAGGTGGGACTCGAGGCGGGTGTGCCGATTCTGCAACCGACCAGGCTTCGAGACGACGAGTTTCTTGCCACGATCGCGAGCTACCAGCCGGACCTTGGCGTGGTCGCGGCGTACGGCCGGATTCTTCCGGACGGACTGTTGAAGATTCCGCGGCTTGGCATGATCAACGTTCACGGCTCGTTGCTGCCGAAATATCGCGGTGCCGCGCCTGTACACCGCGCGGTGATGGCGGGTGAAGGGATCACCGGGGTCACGATCATGCGCGTCGTCGCCGCTCTCGACGCCGGACCGATGCTGGCGACCGCGACGCGACCGATTGATCCTGACGAGACCAGCGTCGACGTTGAGCGTGATCTGGCGGAGCTTGGGGCGGCAGCACTTGTCGCTGTGGTGAATCAGATGTCGAAGGGCCCGGTCGTCGAGACCCCGCAGGATGATGCGCTCGCCACGTATGCGCCAAAACTCGAGAAGAGCGAGAGTCCAATTGATTGGGAGCGGCCGGCACACGAGATCCACAATCGTGTCCGAGGTCTTCAACCGTGGCCGATGGCATCGACGACGATACACGGCACGCGGTGCCTCATTCATCGCACACGGTCGACCGACCAGAGCACTGAGGCGTCAGCCGGGGCGGTTGTCGAAGCGACTGGCGACGCGCTGGCTGTGGCCACCGGCGATCGGCGGGTTCTCCGCATTGTCATGATTCAGCCCGAAGGACGACGGGTGATGACGGTGCGGGAGTTTCTGAGTGGTCGCAAGCTGATTCCCGGAACGCTGTTGGGCCGCCCGTGATCGCGCCGGCACGGCTCGCGGCGTACGACGTGCTGCGAGCGGTCAATGCCGGCCGAGCGGATCTGCCTGGCGCGTTGGCACAGGTTCGTGTTCGCTTGCCTGACGAACGCGACCGCGCGCTCACCGGTGAGATTGCGACGGGAACACTGCGCTGGCAGCGATCATTCGACGCGATCATCGAAGCATTCGCCCGTCGTCCTGTCAGCAAGCTCGATCCCGAAGTGCTGGACATCCTGCGGATGACGGCGTTCCAACTGATTCACCTTGATCGCATTCCCGCGTCGGCCGCCGTCAACGATGCCGTCGCGCTGACCGGCAAGGTCGGAAAACGCAGCGCATCAGGCCTGGTGAACGCGATTCTCCGCCGCATCAGCCGCGAACGTGATCGCCTGCCGCTGCCACGAAAACCGAAAAAGGTGGCTGGCACCTTTCCGGGAAAGGTGCCAGCCACCTTTTCGGAAAACGTAAGCATTTCAGCGTCGCGCGAAGAGGCGCTTCTCTATCTCGAACACACGCTCTCGCATCCGCGATGGCTGGTTGCCAGGTGGCTCGAACGCTACGGACTGGACGCGGCAGAGCGATGGGCGATCTTCGACAACACGCCCGCGCCGCTCACGTTGCGCGCCAATACACTGCGTATCTCGCGGGACGGGTTAGCCGAGCGGTTGGCTACCTTCAAGGTCGACACGGAGCCGACGCGGTTCGCGCCGCACGGTCTGACCGTTCGTCACGGTAATCCGTTGTCGACGCCACTCGCTGACGAAGGCTTGTTCTTCGTTCAGGACGAATCGTCACAACTGGTCGTCGAACTCGTCGCCGCCGCGTCAGGCGAACGGATTCTGGACGGCTGCGCGTCGCCGGGCGGAAAAACGACCGCTCTGGCCGCCGCGATGGGGAACCGGGGCGTCATTGTCGCCACTGATCTTCGTGGACGGCGCGTCGAACTGCTGGCTCACACCGTCGCAACACTGGGCGCCACATGCGCGCGGATCGTCCAAGCCGATGCCTCGGCCGTCTTACCGTTTCGTGAGCCCTTCGACGCGGTGCTGCTCGACGCCCCGTGCTCAGGGCTCGGCACGCTGCGACGCGATCCCGACATCCGGTGGCGCCGCTCTGAAGACGAGCTGAAAGATTTCGCCGGCACCCAGATCACGATGCTCGATCGCGTCTCTGACGTCGTCGGACGAGGAGGCCGCATCATCTACGCGACCTGCTCCAGCGAGCCCGACGAAAATGAAGGAGTCGTCGCGGAGTTCCTGACCTCGCATCCTGAATTCGTGCAGGCGCCCGAACGCATTCCCCAATCGTTGACGCGATTCATCACGGCGGATGGTCACTTTCGAACCCTGCCATTCCGCGACGAACTGGAGGCCTTCTTTGCCGCCATTCTGGTGAAAACTAAGGACTTCCGCTAGAATTATGAGTTCATGGCTCTGACCAATCGCGTCTGGGGGGCCGGGAAGTTTCTGCTCCTCGGCGGCGCCCTGCTCCTGACCTATGTGGTGTTTGCAGCCGCCGCCATGCGCGTCGCGCTGAAGACGCGAGAAGTGGTGGTGCCGGAACTCGCCGGCAGAACCGTGAACGACGCAACTGGTGTGCTGGCGCAGTGGGGGCTCAACCTGAAGGTCGAAGAAGGCAGGCGGACCGATCCGAAGGTGCCGGCCGGACAGATTCTTGCGCAGGATCCTCAGCCCGGTGTGCGCACCCGGCGCGAGCGCAGCGTCAAAGTCTGGGTCAGCGCCGGACCCCGATCGACGATCGTTCCCACGCTGCTGGGCGACTCGGACCGTGCTGCGCAACTGCGCCTTCAGCAGGACGGCCTCGAACTCGCGGCGGTCTCGGAGATCCGATCGGGCGAGTACCCGCCGGATGCCGTGATTGCACAGAATCCCGAACCCAAGAGCAACGCCCCGCGTGTGGCCATGCTCGTCAACCGCGCCGAACGGGGCGCGACCTATGTCATGCCGGACTTGATTGGCGTCAACGGCGATCGCGCCGCTGACCTCCTTCGAGCGCGCGCATTTCGAGTCGCGGTGGTCGGCGACCATCCGTATCCCGGGGTTCCTGCCGGAATTGTTCTCCGGCAGAATCCCCAGGCCGGGTTCCAGATTGCGCCCGGCGAGCCGATCTCTCTCGAGGTCAGCCGGTGACGGTCCAGATTGCCCCATCAGTTCTTTCGGCGGACTTCACGATCCTTGGTCGGGAAATCGCGGCCGCAGAACGGGGCGGGGCTGACCTCATCCACGTCGACGTCATGGACGGACAC
Organism: Vicinamibacterales bacterium; assembly: GCA_035491715.1. GTDB lineage: Bacteria > Acidobacteriota > Vicinamibacteria > Vicinamibacterales > 2-12-FULL-66-21 > JALZOC01. The sequence goes on from DATJKH010000212.1 coordinate 28,527, forward strand.
TTCGTCCCGAACCTGTCCATCGGGGTGCCGGTCGTGCGGTCGATTCGCAAGGTCGCCACGGTGCCGCTCGATGTTCATCTCATGATCGAAGAGCCCGATCGCTACATCGATGCATTCGTCGATGCGGGCGCGGCGATGATTTCCGTGCACCTGGAAGTGCTGCCCCACCTGCATCGCACCCTGCAGGCGATCAAAGAAATTGGGGCAAAGGCGGGAGTGGCCATCAATCCGTCGACGCCGGTCGCCATGCTCGAGGACGTGGCCGGCATGGTCGATCACGTACTCGTCATGTCGGTAAATCCCGGATTTGGCGGCCAGACTTTCATACCTCGAAGCGAGTCTAAAATCCAGGCGGTCAGGGCCCTTCTCGACCGGCAGGGCAATGCGGCGCCTATCGAGGTCGACGGCGGCATCGACACGTCCAATGCCGCGCGCCTCGTCGAGGCGGGCGCGACCATCCTCGTCGCCGGCACTTCCATCTTCGGAACCGGAGATCCCGAGCGGGCCGTTCGCGAACTGCGCGCGGCTGCAGACGCGAAGGCCAGGGTTTGATCGTGGCCGTGAGTGAGCGGAGCGAGCGGCCGACGTCGATCTCTGTAATCCGCGTTCGCTACGCGGAGACCGACAAGATGGGGGTGGTGTACTACGCGAACTACTTCGTGTGGTTCGAGGTCGCGCGCGCCGATCTGCTGCGCTCGCTCGGCTGGACGTACCGAGAAATGGAACATGCAGGAGTCACGTTGCCGGTCATCGAAGCGCAGTGCGAATATCGAAGGCCCGCTCGATACGACGACGAGATTGAAGTGAGAACGAAAGGACGGATGCTCTCGCCAGTGCGGATGGAGTTCACCTATGAGATCGTGCTTCGCGACGATCAGTCGATCGCCGCGTCAGGCCGGACGGTTCACGCGGCGCTCGATCTTGCCGGCAAGCCGTGCCGTCTCCCCGATCGAATCAGGCGGGCCTTCGCATGAAGGCGCTCGTCACGGGCGCCGCCGGCTTCATTGGCTCACACCTTTCGGAGGCGCTGCTCGATCGTGGTGCCCAGGTGGTCGGACTTGATTGTTTCACCGACTACTACGCGCGCTCATTGAAGGAAGCAAACCTCGCGGTGAACAAACATCGCGACGGCTTTCGCTTCATCGAAGGGCGAATCCAGGACGTCGATCTCCGGTTGCTGCTCTCGGGTGTCACGCACGTCTTCCATCTTGCCGCGCAGGCGGGGGTCCGAAAGAGCTGGGGACGCGACTTCCGCGTGTATTCGGAGAACAACGTGGACGCCTCCCAACAGCTGCTCGAGGCGTGTGTAACGCTGCCGCTGCAGAAGTTTGTCTACGCATCGAGCTCGTCGATCTACGGCGACAACGTCTCGATTCCGATGCGGGAGGACGCCCTTCCGCAGCCGGTGTCTCCGTACGGGGTCACCAAACTTGCCGCCGAGCAGCTCTGTTACCTGTACCACGTGAACCATGGAGTTCCGACCTCGTCGCTCCGATATTTCACGGTGTATGGGCCCAGGCAGCGCCCGGACATGGGATTCCATCGCTTTCTCAGCGCTGCCATCGCAGGGGACCCGATCACGCTGTATGGCGATGGCGAACAGACACGCGATTTCACATTTGTGCGCGATATTGTGTCGGCCACTATTGCGGCCGGCGATCGCGGCATACCCGGACGCGCCTACAACATTGGCGGCGGGTCACGGGTCTCTATCAACCAGGTTCTGGACATTGTCGGCCGGGTTTCCGGCCATTCTCTCGACGTTCGACGCGAACCGGCGCAGAAGGGAGACATGCGCGATACGTTTGCGGACACGTCGCTCGCGCGGGCCGATCTGGGGTTCATCCCCACGTCCTCGCTCGAAGAAGGTATTGCAGCGGAGTATCGATGGCTTTCGACCACCCCCGCACTCGGTTGATTCGGGTGCGTTTGCTCGTTGGGATATTGCTCGTGTGCATCGCGCCGGCCTGCGGCAGCGGTCCGAAGAGACCACCCGTCGGTACGCTGGAACCGGACAAGTTTCTCTGGGAACGAGGCACCGAGGAGCTGAACAAGAAGCACTGGCTCACCTCTCGTGAGTACTACAGGCAATTGATGGATAGTTATCCGCAGAGCCAGTATCGTGCCGACGCGAAGTTGGGACTTGCCGATTCCTATCTCGGTGAGCACAGCGCCGAGTCGACCGTCCTTGCGATCAACGAGTTTCGCGAGTTCCTGTCCTACTATCCGACGCACCGGCGGGCGTACTACGCCCAGTACAAGCTGGGGATGTGCCACTTCTATCAGATGCACGGCCCGGACCGCGATCAGAGTGAAACGCTCGAGGCGATCGCGGAGCTGACGACGTTTGTCACCCGCTATGGCGTCGTCAATCCGAACGATCCGGATGCAGAGGCGCGCGCGCAGGTGGTGGCGGATGGCAAGGCGAAGCTACGCGAGGCGCGCGATCGTCTCAGCGACGCCGATTATCGGGTTGGCTACTTCTATTTGAAGACACAGAAGTTTCCGCCCGCAGCCATCGACCGGTTCAAGGACATTTTGCAGAAAGATCCCGAATACAGCCGCCGTGACGCGGTGTATTTCTACATGGCACAGGCGTACGTGACTCTGAAACGCACCAAAGAAGCGCTCCCCTTACTCGACCGTCTCATCGAGGAGTTCGAAACCAGCGAGTACCTCGAAGAGGCGAAGAAACTGTCGGAAACCTTGAAGGCCGAAGAGAAGAAGGCCAAGAACGGGAGCGTATCGCATGACTCGTAGTGCACGGTCACTGATTCACGTGGCGACCTTGGCTATCGTACTGGCGCCGGTTGCCGCGTTCGCGCAGGACGTCGCAACCGCGCGGGGCGTCGCGCGCGACTACGCCGGTGAACTCGCCTGCGGCGCCCGCGCCAGCGGCACGCCGGCGGACATGTCCATCCGAGTGGCGCCCGGACGAGAGCGAGGCAAGTCGCTGTTTGGTCCAGGCGAAACGCTGATCATCGGCGCCGGAACCGCGAGAGGCATGAAGATCGGACAGGATTACTACGTGCGCCGCCTGATCGACGACCGGTTCGTGCATCCGGCCGGCGACAACGTGAAGACCTCGAGCGTTCACACCGCCGGCTGGATTCGCATCGTCGACGCCACCGCCGACGCGGCGATCGCAGAAATCGTCAAGGCGTGCGACGCGATCGAAGAGGGCGATTACCTCGAACCGTTCACCAGTCTGGTCGTTCCAACGGTCACGAAGGACGGAGAACCGGACTTCGCCAATCCCGGACACGTGATGCTCGGTGACGACCGCCGACAGATGGCCGCACAAGGCGACCTGATGGTGTTCGATCGCGGCAGCGATCATGGGCTACATGCCGGGCAGCGGCTCACGATCTTCCGCACCACCGGCGGCGGCACCGGTCCCGTCGCGCGAATTGCCGAGGCGACTGCCCTCGTCGTCCAGCCGGGCAGCTCCGTGATCCGCATCGACAAGACGTCGGACGCGGTCACAGTCGGGGATCTCGTCGCGATTCATCGGTAATGTGAATCGCTCATCACTGATCACTAATCCTCGATCCGCGATTCCCGAATCGCCGAATCGCAGAATCCTCGAATCAATCGCCGGCGATTCGCGATTCACCGATTCGAGGATCCACGATTCACGATCAGTGATCCAACGATTCACGATCAGTGATCCAATGATTCACGATCAGTGATTAGTGATTAGCGATTCATACCGCTGAAATGACCCCGTTGTATCGCCGGTAATAGTCCCACGCCGATGCAAGGGCCGTCACCAACGCGACCCACAACGCGACCGTACCAAGCGCGGCGAAAACGGGGACATCCTCGCCAAGAATCAGCAGAAGAACGGCAGTCACCTCCGACGCCATCTTGAACTTGCCAAGGGGTGACGCCGGAATCGACACGCCGCGCGACTGGGCGACACTTCGCAGAACGGTCACCGCGATCTCGCGTCCGAGAATGACGACGACCATCCACGACTGCGCGAGATCCATCTGCACCAGCGACACCAGTGCGGCCGTGATCAGAAGCTTGTCCGCGAGTGGGTCCATGAACTGACCGAGCGGTGTGACCTGCTTGCGCCGCCGCGCCAGGTAGCCGTCGAGCCAGTCGGTCAACGACGCGAGGCCAAAGATCGCGGCGCCCACCAGTTCTTTCCGGACGCCAAGAATCAGGCGCCCCTCAAACTTGGTCAGCAGTACCACGACGAGAAGTGGCACCAGAAAGATCCGGCCGATCGTGATCGCATTCGGCAGATTCACGGCAGTGTCATGATCATCCAAAAATCAGCCGTTCAGCAATCGGTCAATCCGCATTATGATCGGACGTTGCATGAAGGCCATTCTTCTCGCAGGCGGGAAGGGCACGCGGCTCAGGCCACTCACGGTGCATACGCCCAAGCCCATCGTTCCAATCCTCAATCGACCATTCCTCTATTACCAGATAGATCTCCTGAAGCAGGTTCCGGAAATCGATGAGGTCATTCTCAGCCTCAATTACCAGCCAAGGCGCATCGAAGAGATCTTTGGCGAGGGAGCGGGTCTTGGCATTCGCCTTCGCTACGTCGTCGAACCGATGCCACTCGGGACTGGCGGGGCGATCCGTTACGCCGGCGACTCATTGACCGACTCCGTTGTCGTCTTCAACGGTGACGTCTTGACGGAAGTGGATCTGGGCGCCGTCCTCCGGCTGCACCGTGAACGTCGAGCCAAGGCCACGATCGTCCTGACGCCGGTGGAAAACCCCCGCGCCTACGGCCTGGTCGAAACCGATTCGCAGGCAAACATCCTTCGGTTTCTCGAAAAACCCGGCGAGGACGAAATTACCTGCAACACGATTAACGCCGGCATCTACGTGCTCGAGCCGGACACGTTCGACCGGATTCCAAAGGATACAGCCTGGTCGATCGAACGCAGCTTTTTTCCTTCGCTGATCGAGCGCCGCGAAACGTTTGTCGCCTACATCTACGACGGCTACTGGATCGACATCGGCACGCCGGCGAAGTATCTCCAGGTGCATCGCGACATCATGGACGGGCGCTATCAGGCTCCCCCATTTGCCGGCGCGCCCGCCGCGACCTGCTGGATCTCGCCCGATGCCAAGGTCGATCAGGGAGTTGAGCTTCACGGTCCCTGCTTCATCGACGATGGCGCGGTGGTGAAAGCAGGGGCGCGGGTGCTGCCCTATTCGGTGATCGGACGGCAGACGCACGTCGCCGAAGGGGCGGTCGTCGATGGATCGATCGTCTGGCCGAACGGATGGATTGGGCCGGAAGCGGTCGTGCGATCGTCGATTCTCGGACGCAATTGTCACATTGGCCGCAACGTCATCATTGAAACGCCGGTGCAGCTCGGAGACAAAACGGCTGTTACCGACTACAGCCGCTTATGACTACCAACTCCTCCACTATCAACACGTCGATTTTCAAAGCGTACGATATCCGCGGCCTCTATCCGGGCGAGGTGAATGAGGATGCCGCTTTTCAGATTGGCCGCGGCTTCGTCGCGTATCTGAATGCGAAGCGCATTGCCGTCTCGCGCGACATGCGTGTCAGCTCCCCCGCCGTCGCCGCTGCATTCATCGACGGCGTCAGGCAGCAGGGAGCGGACGTCGTCGACTACGGAATGCTGGCAACCGACATGTTGTACTTCGCCGTCGCTCGCGACAAACACGACGGCGGCGCACAGATCACCGCCTCGCACAATCCGAAGCAGTACAACGGCATCAAGATGGTGCGGCAGGAAGCCTTTCCGCTGAGCGGCGAGGCTGGTCTGAGCGAGATTCGCGACATGATCGTGAATCACACGCTGCCGGCTCCCGCCGCCAAGCCCGGTGATCTATCGCAGATGGACGTGCTCGACCATTACGTGACCCACGTCCTGTCGTTCATCGACACGCGAATCATCAAGCCGTTCAATGTTGTGCTCGACGCGGGCAGCGGCATGGCAGGACTCGTCGCACCCAAGCTTTTCGAGCGTCTTCCGTGCCGGACCACCAGGCTGTGCTTCGACATCGACGGGACGTTTCCCAATCACGAAGCGAATCCGCTGATCGAGGAAAACCGCCGCGACATCGTCGAGCGGGTCGTCCGCGATCGTGCCGACATCGGTATTGCCTGGGACGGCGATGCCGACCGCTGCTTCTTCATCGACGGAAGCGGCGAATTCATCGCCGGCGATTTCGTCACCGCGTTGCTCGCCGAAGCGTTTTTGATCAAGCACCCGGGGGCCAAGGTTGTCTACGACGTTCGCGCCAGCTACGCAGTGAAGGACATGGTGGCGAAGTATGGCGGCGCGGCGTTGATGAATCGCGTCGGTCACGCATTCTTCAAGCGACGAATGCGTGAAGAGGGAGCGATCTTCGGCGGCGAGGTCACGGGCCACTACTACTTCCGCGACAATTTCTATGCCGACAACGGGTTCATTCCCGCGTTGCTCATGCTCGAGTTGATGTCGCACAAGGGACAGACGCTTCAGGAACTGGTCGCGCCGCTGAAGCAGAAATACTTCATCTCCGGCGAGATCAATACCAAAGTGCCGGACATGCGCATTGTTCAGGAGAAGCTGGATGCGCTCGCGGCGCGGTATAAGGATGCGAAGGTCTATTCGATGGACGGGACGTCGGTCGAGTATTCGGACTGGCACTTCAACGTCCGCGGCTCCAA
>DATJKH010000213.1:0-3080 GCA_035491715.1 Vicinamibacterales bacterium
CCGCTCGGACAGCCGGTCACGTTCCGTGACATCCGAATTGGTCTGCCAGTGTGCGAAGACATCTGGTTTCCCACAGTGTCAGCACAACTTGCGCACTTCGGCGCTGAGTTACTTCTGGTCCCCAATGGCTCCCCCTTCGAAGTCGGGAAGCTGCACCAGCGACTCTCACTCGCCCGGGAGCGCGCCAGCGAAACGAACCTTCCGCTCGTGTACGTGAATCAGGTCGGAGGTCAGGACGAACTCGTCTTCGACGGTGGTTCGTTCGTCGTCAACGGCGACGGGGCGCTCGCGCGTCAGTTGCCGCTCTGGCTGGACACCGTCGTACTGACGCGGTGGAAGCGCGAAAACGGCGCGCTTCGATGTGAGGGGGCTGACGAATGGAGTGAACCTCCGCGACTCAGCGCGGTCTACAACGCGATGATGCTCGGGCTGCGTGATTACGTCGCAAAGAATCGTTTTCCCGGTGTCGTGCTCGGGATGTCGGGCGGAATCGACTCTGCGTTGACTGCGGCCGTGGCCGTCGATGCACTCGGACACGAGCGCGTGCGCGGTGTTCGACTCCCTTCCCGATTCACCAGCCGCGAGAGTCAGGACGACGCGGCGGAATCGGCGCGGCTTCTGGCCATGCGACTCGACACCGTCGAAATCGGATCGACGGTCGCCGCGGCAGAAGCTGCGCTCGCCGATGCCTTCGCCGGGCGCGCGCGCGACGTCGCCGAAGAGAATCTGCAGGCGCGCGTGCGCGGACTGCTGCTCATGGGGCTGTCGAACAAGTTTGGAGAGATGCTGGTCACCACCGGCAACAAGTCGGAGATGTCCGTCGGCTACGCCACGTTGTACGGCGACATGTGCGGCGGCTACTCGGTGCTCAAGGACATCTACAAGACCGAGGTGTACGCGCTTTCTCACTGGCGCAACGAGCACATGCCGGACGGGGCGCGCGGGCCACAGGGGCGAGTGATCCCGGAGTCGTCCATCACGAAGGCGCCGACTGCGGAACTGCGTCCGAATCAAACAGATCAGGATTCGCTGCCTCCCTACGACGTGCTCGACGGCATTCTGAACGGTCTCGTCGAAGAGGAAGTGAGCGTGGACGAGATCGTCGATCGCGGATTCGCGCGCGGGCTCGTCGTGCGCGTCCAGCATCTGCTTTACATGGCGGAATACAAGCGGCGGCAGGCACCGCCTGGCGTGAAAATCACCCGTAAGAGTTTTGGTCGCGATCGCCGGTATCCCATCACCAACGGCTTCCGCGAGCGTAATCCTTCTTGAAAGGGTCTACGGCGTGATCGTCACGAGCGGCAGGCCTGCGCGTTCGAGCTTGTCGAACACGTGCCGTGCACTCGAAATATTGAGCGGCGCACGGTATCCCTGCGCTACGTCGATCTCCCGAATCTGCGGCGCGATGTCGTTGCGAAGGAAGAACGCGTTGACGCGTTCGGTCGCGATCAGCCGATAGCCCTTGCGCCGTCCCAGGTGCACGAGCGCTGCCAACGAGGCACCATGGTACGCGCGGTTGCCCACGGCGTGGACATCGAAGTCAGCACTGTACGGTATGGTCACGGCCCGCTCGGCACCGAACAACCAGTTGTACTCGAGCGCGACGAGTCGCGGGTTGCACGCCGTCAGCGCTTCCCAGATCCAGTAATCAACGCCGTCGATATCGAGGCTCAGGAGATCGATCTCACCCGCGAATCCCTGCTCGGTGATGAACGCATCGATACCCTCGCGCGTCAGACGCTGGTGCCGGGCGATGACCGGGTGCCCGGTGAAGCGCACGACGATTTTCCTGATCGCGTCATCGCGCCCGTCCACCATCAGACCGTGCCACCCGAGCTCGCTCGCGAGGAAACCGGAGTTGCCGCCATTCATCCCGCATCCGAGGTCCACAAAGCGCCGACTCGTTGCGCCAATGCGCTTGAAGATCGCCAGCACGAGCCCGTCCTCGTCGTTCTGCGACGAGAAACTGAAGCGCTCGGACTGTAAATCGTAGGGCGGCTCCAAAGCGACGCCCTCGAGATACAGCTTGCGCACCAGTGAAGGCACCAGATCGACGTTCTGCTTGAGGTCTCTGATCGCGCGCTCGATGCGCTCGAAACGTTCGGACAGGTCGCGGATCGCGGTGGCCGTTGCTGCTGCCTGCTGATCGGCGCGCGACGGTTGCGCCTTCCTTCGAAATGGGTTCATGTGGTCACAGAATATCGCGGGTAGCGAGTCTCGCGGCCAGCAGCGTCGCTTCGATCATGCTCGAGGGATCAGCGACGTTCTTCCCGGCGATGTCGAACGCCGTGCCATGGTCAACCGATGTGCGAATGATCGGCAGACCCAACGTCACATTGACCGCGCGGCCAAACGCGAGCAGCTTTACTGGAATCAGACCCTGATCGTGGTAGCAGGCAATCACCGCGTCGAACTCGCCTCGCACTGCGCGCCCGAAAACAGTATCCCCGGGGAACGGACCATTGATGTGGATACCGCGCTTCTGTGCCGCTTCGATCGCCGGCCGCAGCACCTTCGCTTCTTCGTGCCCCAGCAGACCGTCTTCACCGGCGTGAGGATTGAGGCCAGCGACCGCAAGCCTCGGTTGCGCGATGCCGAAACGTGGCAGTTCCCGCGAGGACAGGTCGATGATGTCGTCCACGAGCTCCCGAGTAAGCGCGCTCGTCACGGATGCCAGCGGGATGTGGATGGTCGCGAGCACCACCTTGAGCGGTTCCGACCAGAACATCATCGCGACCCGTGGACTGCCGGTCAGATGCGCCAGCAGATCGGTGTGCCCTTTCCATGGCAGGCCGGCGCGAGCGAACGCCAACTTGTTCACTGGTGCCGTTGCCACCGCCGCGACGACGCCCGACTGCGCATCTTTCACCGCCTCGCAGAGCGTGTCGTACGCCGCTCGGCCAGCTTGACCTGACAGTTCTCCAGGGCTGAACCGCGCACTTGCCGGCGGGCCATACACGACCGGTTCACAGACGGCCCGGACGCGCGGATCGTTTGCCGCCTTCTGCGCGATCTCCGGACCTATTCCGGCGGGATCACCGCACGTGATCGCGACGCGTGGCTTCATCGCAGACATTATT
>DATJKH010000214.1:0-2774 GCA_035491715.1 Vicinamibacterales bacterium
CCGTCCAGCACGATCGTTCGTCCAACGATTGCGGGATCGGAACCGAAACGGTTTTCCCAGAGCACATGGGTCAGTAGCACAACGCGATCGTTGCCCGGTTGATCCTCACCTGGAAGGAACGTGCGCCCCAGCGCCGGCCTCACGCCGAAAATGTCGAAGTAGTGCGCGGAAGCGCGTGCGCCCCGGACCGAAGTCGCTTCCTCCCCGCCGGTCAACGTCGCACGCCAGCCAACTTCCGCGGCCATGTACTCGAACACCGAATTCTGACTGGCCCAATCGAGATAGTTCAGAGTCGAGATGCTATTCGGCCCGCCGCTGGGAAGTCTCTCGAGGACGCGGACGATGCGGTTCGCGTCGGGATAGGGCAAAGGACTGAGCAGGATGCCATGCACAAAGCTGAACATGGCCGTGTTCGCACCTATCGCGAGCGCGATGGTGGCAATGGCGACAGCCGAGAAAGCCGGGCTGTTGCGAAGCACGCGAATCGAGTGACGCAGGTCGTGAATTACGGTTGAAGGCAACTTACCTGGCCGCGCCCACCTTTTTTGACCAATCGATCAGGGTCTGCAGATAGCCAGGCGCAAGATGACGATATTGACGATCGGGATCCTCAACACCGATGAGGATGAAGTGGTCGGCCCTGTCGAACACGCGTTGGCAAATGTCCGGATGCACCGAGAGTTTCGCATAGAGCGAAGAGTTCGCCGTGGCGCGGACATCGACGTCACTCGCGCCGTGCATCGTAAGCACCGGAACTTTGATCCTGGAGAACATCGGCGCAGGGTCGAGCGTCGCGGGTGACGGCGTCCATCCCGGCTCGAACTGCTCCCATGACTGCTTGCCTGCGACGACGTCGAAGTAAATGCGCAGATATCTGCCGGCAGACTCGATATCGGATTGCGGAGCCCTGTTCGCCTTCATCACCGTCTCGACACGTTCGATTTCCTGCTGCCTGCGGCGAGTCTACCATCGTCGGCGGGCGGTGCCACGCGGCGTACCGAGTCGATTGCTGCGAGATGCGCGACAAAAGTGGTCCAGTCCTTTGGGGGATCGCAATAATCGCGGGCACCTGCGCCATTTGCGCTTGCAGAATTTCAGACGTTAGGATGGAGGAATCAATCGAGGCCGAGTCGTTGACGGCGTGTTTCGAGACGCACGCCGTGATCGAAGCCGCGCGCGCACGCCAATCCAGTAAACGAAGTAGTAGCCGAGCACCACGCCACCGGCGGCCATCGATTTCGCCAGTCCGGCGGCGGCAGCCCAGGAGGCATGATCAACGCCTGGAGACCATGCGTGCCAGGCGCGCCAGAGTCCGAACAGGATCCGCCCTGTCACGACCAGCATGATGCCGAGCACCAGCCATCGATTCGGTGTGAAATACAGACCGGCCGGAGTGGACTCCCATCTCGTCAGCCAGAGGCCGGCTAGACCAAGCACATAACCGGTCGCGAGTCCGCCAATCGTGTAGGCAAATGCGCCGTGAATCCAAATAGTGGTCATGGCCGCGGTCACCATGAACATCACTCCGGACAAGCCGAAGCCGATGACGTTGATCGTGGCGAGCCACCCTCGCGCGCGTTGTCGTGCGACGCCCATCCGGTATCGCTGCACGAGTGCAATAGGGATAAAGGCGACGATGCCGAGAACGACAAGTACGGGGACAATCAGTAGCGGCACACGTCAGCGTAAACGGTTCTGATCGAAGATCGCCAGCCCGGCGGTGACAGAGCGCTGACGTGTTGGAGTTGCAGCAGGAGGTGTGATGCCGCAAATGTCAGCGGAAGAGTTCGAGCGCGTGCCGCTGCGAGTTCATGAGTTCCTCGCCGGCGTGCCCCTCCACGATGTGTGGGCGGTTGATTTACCGCGGCTGCGCCCTGGCATCACGCTCGACGAGTTCCTGCGGGCTGCCGGCGCGCTCCCATTCAAACCTTCCCCTGTCGTGCGCGCACTCTTGGGCATCCGCTTCGCCATCGGCCGGCTCCTGGGTTGGGATCGCGAGCGGGATGCAATCGTCGGCCAGTCCTTCGCAGTCCGTTTGACACCTGACGATCTCTCAAAGTCTTTGGCGCCGGCCGGAAGGCGCGAGGGTCTCTTTCGAGTCGTGTACCGCTTCGAGAACGAGCAGCTGCTCGAGGTGATCAACCGTACCGTCCACGGCGCGGCGTTGAGCGCCCTCGTGGACACCGGCACCGCGTATCGTTTCTATTTCGCCGTTTACGTTCGGAGCGTCGGCCGCTTGACGCCGGTTTACATGGCCCTCATCGACCCGTTCAGGAAGTGGATCGTTTACCCTTCATTGCTGGGCAGCCTTCGTGCGGCGTGGGACCGAGTTTTCGACGCGACTGCGCGTTTGCGCTAGAACTGGTTTCAAAACCAGCAATTCCGCGGTTGTTTTCGTGATCGCGGCGCGGTCAGTTTCAGCAGCGTCTGTCTTGTTCATGCGCTGGAACTCCACGCCGAAAGTAGCTCAGAGGTAGGCCATCGGCCACACGCAGCACACTGTACTTGGAACTTGCGAATGACAACGGATTCCCGGACGTAGGGATGCGACTGACGCGAATCATTGCTGTGAGTATCGTCTCTCTGGTGATTGCTGGCTGCGGCGCAACACCGACCCAGCCTCGCGACACGACCTTGCCGGCGGGCCGATGGACCGGCAACAACGGATGTCTGTCAGTGGCGGTTGACGGCTGCGATCTCGTCGTTGGTTGCGGCCACGGTCAGTTTCCGTCGCCGGTCGTTCACGCTGACGGCACGTTCGAGGTCGGTGGCAC
>DATJKH010000215.1:0-15397 GCA_035491715.1 Vicinamibacterales bacterium
GAATCGATGCTCCGATTCGCGGATTCGACGATTAGGGATCCGACGATTCGGGATCAGCGATTCAGGGATTCAGGATGAGTGATCAGCGATTAGCGATTCGAGGGTCCCCTTTCAGCCCAAACGTCTGCGTCTGAGTCTGTCCGTTCACCGTCAGCCTCGCAGTGAACGTGCCGGTTGGAATCGGCGTCGCGGCGCCACGACCGCCGAAGCCGCGACCGCCGCCACCGGGTGTCCAGACTACACGATGCATGCCGGCGCTGGTGGCAAATGGCTCGGGCGTCGGTCGCCACAATATCGATGTATTAGGAATGCCACTGCCGCCGCCCCGCGCGCCGGCACCTCGCCCGCGTCCTGCCCCTCCCGCTGCGCACGGCGAATCTGCCTGCGGTGTGTTGGTGAAAATCGCGAGACAGGCTCCGCGCGTATCGAGAATCTCGATCGATGCCGCGCCGGTCACGGCAGACTTCAGGTAGTAATCGATCGACGCGCCGTTGGGCGCGTTCTGCGCCTGCGGCTCGTCCTTCTGCGTCGGCGTGCCGTTGTCGGTTCCCTGGCTGAAGCTCACCGCGTCGGCAGGCTTGAACAAGTACGCATCCCGGCTTGCGATCTCATCGCTCGCCTGCCGCAGCGGACTGATGTCGTCGATCACCCAGAACCCTCGCCCATGCGTGGCGACGATCAGATCGTTCTGATACACCTCGAAGTCTCGGACCGACGTCACCGGGAGATTGAGTTGGAGTGACTGCCAGTTGTCTCCATCATCGAACGACACGAACGCGCCGCGCTCCGTCCCCGCAAACAACAGACCTCTCCGCACGGGGTCTTCTTTGACGACGTGGACGTAGCCGTTGGGGGGGAGGCCGCGGGAGATCTCCTGCCACGTTTTTCCACGATCGCGAGTGCGATAGATGTGCGGGCCGAAATCCGACAACTGGTGACGATCGACAGCCGCGTAGGCCTCGTCCTCTTGTGTGTGTGAGCCTTCGATTCCGGTAATCCGGCTCCACGCGTGAATCGCAGGCGGTGTCACGTCCTGCCAGTTCTTCCCATCATCGATCGATAAGTGAATGAGCCCATCGTCGGTGCCAACCCAGATCATGTGTGCGTTCAGCGGAGAGGGGCCGACGGCGTAGATGACGCCGCGCTTGCCGTTTCGATCGGTGTCCTCCGCGGAAACCGGATCGAGGTTTGCCGGCACGCCCGGATCAGGACGCGTTAGATCGGGACTGATTTGCGTCCAGGTCTGCGCTCCGTCGGTCGTGCGGAAAAGAAACTGATTTGCGTAGTACAGCGCACGCTGATCGGCTTTTGAGAACACGAGGGGCTGCGTCCAGTCAGTCCGCGCCGGCTCGGGGGTGGTCGGCACTGCGGTTGGCAGTGGGACATTCTGTTCGAGATCGTATCGGGTGCCGAGTCCCCCGAACACCATTCCTGGATGTGCTGGATCGCCAGCGGTCATACCGCTCTCCCCGCCGGGGCCAATCGGTTCCCAGTCACGCATCGTGATGACGGCAAACTTCCCACGCGACCGCACCGCAACGGCGCCGCTGTCCTGTTGCGCGCCCGTCACCCAGTACGGTGTCCGGTAGTCGACCGACAAGTGGTAAATCTGGGCGGTTGGCTGATTCAGCCAGGAGCTCCACGTCACGTCGCGTGGGTCTTCCGCAGTGGCATTGTGCGTGATGATCGTGCCTTGGTCGCTCGCCACGATCATCGTGTCGGAGTCATCCGGCGACACCCAGGTGCCTTGATAGTCGTCGCCGCCAGGCGAACCTCTCAGCGGCTCCCATGTCTTTCCACCATCCTTCGATCGCGACAGCGACACGTTCGAGACATACACGATGTCGGCATTGCGCGGATCGACCGTGACGTGTTCGAAGTACCAGCCACGTCCCCACAGCGCGGTGTCGCTCGACAACTTCGTCCACGTCGCACCGGCATCGTCCGATCGATAGAAGCCTCCCTGTTGCCGCACCGCCGGGGTGGCCGCTCCCCTGCCGGTGTCCGCGGCCGCCGCCGTCGCACCTGCGCCGCCGCCTCTGCCCGGAGGCACTCCGGGACACTTGGCGTCGGCTGGCGCGCCCTCTGGCAAGAAATTGTCGACCACTGCATACACTCGCCGCGGGTTCGTGACCGCGACGGCAAGTCCCACGCGCCCGACACAGGCGGTCGGCAGCCCGCCGGCTAACGGCTTCCAGGTGGCGCCGCCATCTGTCGATTTGAAGATGCCACCGCCCGGGCCGTTGCTCGGCTGATACGTGTACCAGGGCGGACGCCTCGTGTTCCACAGCGACGCGTAGATCACCTGGGAGTTCGCTGGATCGATGACGACGTCGACAGCACCAACGTCGTCGTTTTTGAAAAGCACTTTCTGCCACGTCTTGCCGCCGTCTCGCGTGCGAAAAATGCCGCGGTCCGGGTGTGCCTGATAGAGATGACCAATCGCCGCGACGAAGACAACATTGGCGTTCTTCGGATCGATGGCCACTCTGCCGATGTGCTGCGTGTTCTCGAGCCCGATGTGCGTCCAGGTCTTCCCCGCGTCGATGGACTTGTACATGCCGTTGCCGTAGCCGACAGAATCGCGAAGGGTCGACTCACCCGTGCCGACGTAGATGGTGTTCGGTTCAGAACTCGCGACTGCCAGTGCACCGATCGAGGCGACGGGCTGTGAATCGAAGATCGGCTGCCAAATCCGCCCGGCGTCAATCGTCTTCCAGACACCGCCGTTGACCGCGCCGAAGTAGAACTCGTGCGGCCGGCCACGAACGCCGCTGACCGCATCGACGCGGCCGCCGCGGAACGGCCCGAGCAGTCGCCATTTGAGGCCGGAGTAAAGGCTCGGGTTCATCGGCGCTTTGGCATCAACGCGTGGCCACCCGACCCACGCGAGCGCAAGCAGGATCGCCAGCGCGATCGTCATAAGCCGCCGCTTCCGCCTTCTATCTTCGAGCATCCGCGTTCCTCCGTGCGGCAGTCTACTGCGAGTGGACGCCGACTGCATCTCGCGGTAGCCTCGTTTGCATGCTCCGCCGTCTCGGCCCTGTTCACGTCTCCTTCCTGCTGTTGGCGCTGATCCCGTTCGGCGGGACTCGCGCAAAAGGACCGTCTCAGGCTGTATTGGCCTCGCCGTTAACGGTGGCCGCCAAAGCACGCAGCGTCCGTCCCGGTGAACTGGTGGTGCTCACCGTTTCTGCGCGCCAGGACGTGGCGGAGGTTCGCGCGCGAGCGTTCGATCGCGATTTGCCGACCTTCGTGGTTGATCCGCGCACCTGGCGGGTTCTCGTTGGAATCGATCTGGATGTTGCCCCGCGCACCTACACGGTCGACATCGTCGGAGTTGAGCGCGGATCGGAGGTGAAGACGACTCACCGGCTCGTCGTCACTCCTCGCCAGTTCCGCACGCGCAAGCTGACCGTGGACCCCGCGTTCGTCAACCCTCCGCCCGAAGCAGTCGACCGGATCAATCGCGAGGCAGCGGAGTTGAACGACCTCTGGTCACATTCCGAGCCGACGAGGCTCTGGAACGGCGGCTTTGTCCGACCGGTGCCCGACGAAGCGAACAGCGCGTTCGGCACGCGCTCGATCCTGAATGGAGAGGCTCGCAGTCCGCACAGCGGAGCGGATTTCAACAGCGCGACTGGAACGCCGATCAAGGCGCCGAATGCCGCCCGCGTCGTGCTTGCCGGCGATCGCTATTTCACAGGCAACACGGTGATGCTCGATCACGGGCTCACATTGTTCTCGCTGTTCGCGCATCTGTCGGAAGTGGACGTTCACGTCGGCGACACCGTGGCCGCCGGCGATGTCGTCGGGAAAGTCGGCGCGACAGGACGTGTGACGGGACCACACCTTCATTGGAGCGTGCGGCTCAACGGCGCGCGCATCGATCCGCTGTCCCTGTTAGCAGTTCTTGGTACGGAGCCAGCCAACGCCGCGCCTCGATCGTCACGGTGAACGAAGCCCACGGCCTGGTCATTCGACCCGTTTCGGATCGATGACGACGTGTTTGATCTTCTCGCGACGCCAGGTGTAGGTGACGTGCACCCGCCCATCGCGCGTTTGAATCATCGCGGGGTACGAGTACTCACCACTGGAGTCCTCCAGAATGACCGCTCGCTTCCAACTCTTACCATCGGAAGAAACCGCGATATCCAGTTTCCCGCGGCCTGTTGCGGTCGGGTTGTAAATGAGCAGAGAACGTCCGTCCGTAAGGCGCACCGCATCGATGCCGGCGCTTGGGTTCGGTAACGTCGTCGCTTTCATCGGACTCCAGGTGCGTCCGCCGTCCTGCGACCACGACTCGGCGATCACCGACTGGCGTGTGCGGCACAGGATCTGGAGCGACGTCGGCGAATGCACGAGGATGGTCGGCTGAATCGCGCCAAACTCCGCCTTGGTATTGAGCGGTGCCGTCTTTTGCCAGGCCCCGGCCGAGGCGAGCGACGCCGCCGACCAGTCGCCGGTGTAGCGTTCCATATGCACGATCCAGCCGTCATGCTCGGTACTCGACCCGGCGAGCATCGTCCCCTTCGAGAGCTCGATTGGCTTTGCGCGGATCGGACCGAGGATGCCGTCGGGCAGCTTGATCGCGGACGACCAGGTGCGTCCTTCGTCACCCGATGTGCGCGCCAGTCCCCACCAGGTGTCAGGGCTGGGGCCGACTTTATAGAACAGCACCAACGGACCACTGGTCGGCTGAAACAGAACCGGATTCCAGCACGGAAGGCGCTTTCCATCCGGCTGGACGCCGTTGGCCACTTCCACCGGCGTCGACCATTGCGATCCATCGTGCCGCGCGACCCAGATGCCGACGTCGGGATCGCGCTCCTTCGTCCCGCCAAACCAGGCCGCCACAAGGCCGGCACGCGTCTCGACAATCGTCGACGCATGCGCGGACGGAAACGGCGCGCGTTCGTAGACGAGCTCTGATTTCACGATCGCCGGTGACTGAGGCGGTGAGTCCTGGTACGCGGCGATGATGCTCATCCATGCCACGAGCAGTGGTGCTGCAATCATGGGTGCAATGCTACATGTCAACGTACTTCGCTGTCACACCGAAACGTGCCCACGGCTTCGCATCGAAGAATCGAAGGTAAAGCGCGTGGCGGCATCGTGCCGCGCGGCAGTGGTCATCGTTGATATGGCCAGCCTCCGCAGGCTAGACTCGCCTCACACGCGACGCGAGGAGCAGCTCATGCCTCAGATTTCAAATACTACGGTTCACGACGTCGTTGTCGTTGGGTCCGGAGCCGGCGGCGGGACGGTAACCAACGTCCTGGCCAACATGGGTATCTCCGTCCTGCTCCTCGAAGCGGGACCCATGATCGGTATCTCAGATTTCAAAGAACATATGTGGCCGCACAACGTGCCGCATCGCGGGGCCGGAGCGAAAGGACAGGTCTACTTCGGTCAGCCGACCGGATTCACCTACAGTGCGACGTTCGGCGGATCTCAGCTCGAAGGAGAACCCTATACCGTTGCTCCCGGAAGCGATTTCTCATGGTTTCGATCGCGAGTGCTCGGTGGGCGCACGAATCATTATGGGCGCGTCACACTGCGGATGGCAGACTACGACTTCAAGCCGAAGACTACCGACAGTCTTGGCTTCGACTGGCCGATCAGCTACGAAGACATCGCCCCCTATTACGACAAAGCGGAACGATTCATCGGCGTGACCGGATCGGCTGAGAACATCCGCAGCGCGCCTGACGGGATCTTCAATCCTCCGGCAGCGCTACGCGCACACGACGTCCTGGTTCAGCGGGCGTGCGCGAAAAATGGCATCCGCGCGGTGGCGGCGCGCCAGGCGGTCACGACGGTGCCGCGGAATGGCCGCCCGGCTTGTCACTACTGCGGTCAGTGCGGCCGCGGTTGCACGACGGCATCGAATTACGCCGCCAGTTACGTCCAGATATTTCCCGCGATGAAGACGGGAAAAGTGCAAGTCGTCGCCAATGCGATGGCCCGCGAACTCATTACCGACGCGAGCGGCAAAGTGACGGCTGTGTCGTACATCGACAAGACAGATGGCAGCGAGAAGCAGGTTCGCTGCCGCACCGTCGTGCTCGCTGCCAGCGCGTGCGAATCGGCGCGCCTGCTACTGAACTCGAAGTCATCTGGTCACCCGCAGGGACTGGCGAACTCCTCCGGGAAGGTGGGGCGATACCTGATGGACACCGTCGGGTACGGCATGTCGGCCATGGTTCCTGCGTTGTCGGGCATGCCGCACTACAACTCCGATGGTTATGGATCGCACCTGTACGTGCCGTGGTGGATGTGGGATCGGCACAAGGAGCTGAATTTCCCGCGCGGCTATCACATCGAAGTCGGCGGCGGATACGGCATGCCCAGCGTCAACTCATTCAACGGTGTCGTGAACCGTGTCGAAGGGTACGGCACGTCGTTGAAGCAGGCGATTCGCGACGAATACGGCACGTCGATTGGCCTGTCGGGACGCGGCGAGATGATCCCGAACGAAAAATCCTTCTGCGAGATCGACCCGGAAGTGAAGGATCGGTGGGGCATCCCGGTGCTCCGTTTCCATTGGGAATGGAGCGATCACGAACTGAATCAGGTCCGCCACATGCAGACGACGTTTCGAGCGATCCTCGAGACGATGGGAGGACGGATCCCGGCGGGAGGGGGTCGCGGCGGTGGACGTGGAACGGCCGCGGCGACCGGCATGGGATCGCAGCCCGGGCAGCAGGCGCCGCAAACCGGTCAGACCGGACCGCAGACGGGAGTGGCGACAGTCCCTGCCGGCCAACCATCTTCAGGCGGACCAGGTCAGCGCGCCGGCAATGCTTCGGCGGGCGTTCCGATCTCACGCGGCGGCGCGATCATTCACGAGGTCGGTACCGTGCGGATGGGCAACGATCCGCAAACCAGCCCGCTCAACAGATTCTGCCAGGCGCACGAAGTGAAGAATCTCTTCGTTGCCGACGCCGCACCGTTTGTCAGCAACGCCGACAAGAATCCGACGCACACGATCATTGCGCTCGCATGGCGGACGGCCGAGTACCTCGCCGAAGAAATGAGGAAGGGCAATGTCTGAGATCACACGACGCGACGTTCTTCGACGGCTTGGCGCAACACTGATGGCAACCGGTGTGCTCGACCGCGTGTCGGCGCAGGAAGTTCATCACCTTGCGATCGCACAAGCGGGAATCGGCGGCAGTTATGCGCCGAAGGCGCTGTCCGATCATGAATACAAGACGCTGGTTCGGCTGACCGATGTGATCATTCCGGTCGAGAACGGCAAGCCTGGCGCGGTTGCGGCGGGCGCGGCGGCATGGATCGACATGCTGGCCACCGAGAACAGCCAGCTCAAGGATATCTACACGAAGGGGCTGGGCTGGATCGACGCGGAGATGAAACGCCGCGGATCCTCCGACTTCGTCGGTGCAACGCCCGAACAGCAGACGGCATTGCTCGACGTGATTGCGTATCGTCGCAACAGCACCCCGGCACTCGATCCGGGGATCGAGTTCTTCGTCTGGGTCCGCCGCATGACCGTCGACGCGTTCTACACGAGCGAGATCGGGATCGCCGACATCGACTATCGGGGCAATCGGCCGCAGGCGGCCTACGTCGAACCGACCGAAGCGATTGCCTATGCGTTGCGCCGAAGCGGATTGTGAGGCACGGTCTTAAAGACCATGCCTCACCTTCACCTCGTGTAAGTCGCGGTCTTCAGACCGCGCCAATCGAAAGTCCCCCCACGCGCGGTCTTCTTTACCCCTGAAAGTAGAAATCTGAAGCATCTCGGCGGAATTCTGCCCGAATTCCATACGCATGCGCTGGTTCGGCATATGCACGAAGTGCCGGGGACAACGGAGGATTCATGCGTACGGATGCTGCACCACTCGGCTGGGGCTGGACGATTCGCTTCGTCATCGGATTGATCGGGCTGGCGCTCGCGATGTCGTCGGCCGCGCCCCGCTTGCGCGCACAGGCGCAGACCCTGGGGGAGTGGAAAACACTCGCCTCAATCATGCCGATTAACCCGGTGCACGCCGCGCTCATGAACAACGGCAAGGTGCTGATTGTGTCCGGCTCTGGCAACGTCGCGACCGAAACCAACTTCCAATCGGCCGTGCTCGATTTGGTGACCGAGACCATCACCATGTTTAGGGGCCAATCCTGGGACATGTTCTGCAACGGCATGGTCGTGCTGTCTGACGGCCGCGTCTTCATCAACGGCGGCAACCTGAAGTACGACCCGTTCTGGGGCGAGCCGAGGAATGCCGTGTTCGATCCCGCAACTGGCGCCTTCTCCGATGTGCAGAATATGGCACACGGCCGCTGGTATCCGACGGTGACGAGCCTGGGCGACGGACGCGTGATGACGTTCTCCGGGTTGCTGGAAACCGGTGGGACGAACACCTCGGTCGAGTTCTATACACCCGGAACCGGCTGGAGCCAGGAGTATCCGGCCGGATGGACGCCGCCGCTCTATCCGCGCATGCACCTGGTGCCCGACGGCAGGGTCATTTACACGGGGTCGGGCCCGGGAACGCGGTTCTTCAACCCCACCACTCGCACGTGGACCGGTGTCGTCGCCACGACCAAGTTCGGCAACACGCGCAACTACGGCACGTCCGTGCTCCTGCCGTTGAAAGCATCGGAGGGATACAAAGGACGCGTGATGATCTTTGGCGGAGCGAGTCCAGCCACGGCAACCACGGAGATCATGGACACGTCAGCCCCGACGCCGCAGTGGAATTTCGGCCCGAACATGTCGCAGCCGCGGATCGAGTTGAACGCAACGCTGCTTCCAAACGGAACGGTATTGGTGACTGGCGGATCGGGAGAGGATGAAAAGGCGACGACCGCCAGCTACAACGCCGATTTGTACGATCCAGTGACGAATACGTTCTCGTCGGCGGGTGTTAACGCGTACCCACGCTTGTACCATTCGAACGCGTTACTTCTTCCGGATGCGACCGTGCTGCTGCTTGGCGGCAATCCGACGCGCGGCAGCTATGAAAGTCGCATGGAGATCTACTCGCCGGCATATCTGTTCAAGGTCGACGCCGACGGTCATCCCATACCGCGGCCGACAATTTCCAGTAATCCCGGGGCGATTAGTTACGGAGCCTCGTTCGAGATTCCGACGGCTGACCCGACGAACATTTCGTCGGTCGTGCTCGTTCGGCCGGGCACACCCACGCACGCCTTCGACATGGATCAGCGACTCGTCGAACTGTCATTCAATTCCGCCGGCGGAGTGCTGACCGCAACCGCACCGCCCAACGGCAACGTCGCGCCGCCGGGATACTACATGCTGTTCATTCTGAATTCAGCCGGGGTGCCTTCGGTCGCAAGCTTCGTCCGGTTAACGACGGCCGCCAATCAGGCACCGACGGCGACGATCGTGAACCCCGCGACAAACCTCACCGTCAATCCAGGCGGCGCTGTCTCGTTCTCCGGAACGGGTAGCGACCCGGACGGAACGATCTCCACGTATGCGTGGACGTTCCCCGGCGGCTCCCCCGCCTCGAGCACACTCCCGGGCCCGGTGAACGTCACCTACTCGGCGCCCGGCACCTATCAGGCGAGCCTGAGTGTCACCGACAATGGCGGTCTCGCGAGCGCAGCGGTCACGCGATCGATTACCGTGTCCGACTTCTCACTCTCGGCGACGCCGCCATCCAACAGCGCCGCACAGGGGACAACCGCGGGGTACACGGTAACGGTTGGGGCTCTGGGGGGATTCACCGGCTCTGTCGGACTGAGCATCACCGGCCTGCCATCGGGCGCCAACGCGACGTTCAGCCCGCCAACGATCAACACGTCCGGTTCGAGTGACCTCACCGTTTCGACGAACGCCGCGACTCCAGCGGGCACCTACACGCTGACCGTCCGCGGCACGAGTGGACCGTTGACTCGCACAGTGAACGTCTCGCTCGTGGTGACGCCCGTCGGCGATTTCACGATTGCCGCAACACCGACGAGTCGAACCGTCCAGAACGGCAGCAATGGAACCTACACCGTCACCATCGCACCCGTTGGCGCGTTCGCCAGCGCCGTGTCCTTCTCGGTCGGTCCGCTGCCGAAGTTCGTCACCGCAACGTTCAGTCCGTCGACGATCACGCAGTCGGGCAATTCGGTGTTGACGTTGACGACCAGGAAGCAGACGAAGGCAGGCACGTCGACCATCACCGTCACCGGCACCAGCGGGACGCTGTCGCATTCGGTCACCGTTACGTTGATTGTCCAGTAGCCATGGCGATCTCACGCAGGATGCTTTTTCGCCAACTGAGTGCCGGGACCGCAGCGGCGCTTGGGTTTCCATCGATCGTCCGTGCTGCGGGCGTCCCGTCAGCGGCGGGCGCGTCGGTTGAAGCGCTCGAGAGCGGTGTGCCGGTCAGACTGCACCGCAACGAGAACCCCTTCGGCCCGTCGCCACGCGTGCTGGCAGCCATACGGAATGAAACGGCTCGTGTCGCCGGCCGCTATCCCGACGGAGCGGATGCGGCGCTCGGAAAAGCGCTCGCAAGTCTCCATCGCGTCTATGCCGATCAGGTCGTGCTCGGTGCAGGATCCGACGAGGTCTTGAGCATGATTGTGTCGGCGTTTGCGACGGGGCGAAGCGTCATCGCCGCCTCGCCGACCTACGACCGCGTGATCGAGCGGGCGCGCGCGGTTGCAGCCGATGTCGTCCTGGTTCCTGTTCGCACGGGCGGCTCGTACGATCTGGAGGCCATGCTGTCGCAGGCCAGCGCACGGACCGGCCTCGTGTACATCTGCAATCCAAACAACCCGACCGGCTCGGTAACCCGGCGGCGCGATCTCGAAGCGTTCATGAGCCGATTACCCGAAACGACCCACGTCGTAATCGACGAAGCGTACCATCACTACGTCAGCGGCTCTTCAGACTACCTGTCGTTCCTCGACGCGCCAACAACCGACCGCCGCGTCATCGTCACGCGCAGCTTCTCCACCGTTCACGGGCTGGCCGGTCTGCGGATTGGCTATGCGATCGCGCAGCCCGGTGTTGCCGCACTGATTCAGAGCAAGGGGCTGTCCAACAATCTCAGCGCGGTTGCCGCGGTGGCGGCGATGGCGGCATTGCAGGATACGGATCATGTCCGTGCCGCATTCACGCGCAATGCTGACGATCGCCAGGAGTTCTGCAATCAAGCCAACGCGCGCATGCTGCGCACGCTCGACTCACACGGGAACTTCGTGCTGTTGAACACCGGCCAGCCGGCCGCCGAGATGGTCGCGCACTTTCGCACGCACGGTGTGCTCGTCGGTGGGCCGTTCGCAGGGTTTGAGAAACATATTCGCGTGTCGTTGGGTACGGCCGCGGAGATGCGCGAGTTCTGGCGAGTCTGGGACCTGATGCCGCCCAATCATGTGATGACCATGTGAATCACTGATCACTGATCGCGAATCACTCATCGTCGGATCGTTGAATCGTCGAATCCTTGCATGCTCCAGTCGTGCCAGCAACCGAATCGCTTCGCTGACAGGTCTGTAGCTGCACGGATTCGTCGATTCAGCGATTAGCGATTAGCGATTAGCGATTTCCCGATTCACGATGAGTGATCAGTGATCAGCGATTCATTCCCTCGTGAACGTCACCTTGTGATCGGTCGCAGAACAGGTCGTAAATTCGTAGGTGAGCACGCCGTTGAGCGTTCCATTGATGACGTTGCCGGATTGCGTTGCGGTGATCGTCCCCTCGGCCCTGTAGCACAGGGCTTCGGCGCATCCCGCGACCGTGTCGTAGATCGAACCGGTGAGCGACAACGAGCTTCCGTTTGCGGTCCCCGCCAGAGTTGTTTGCGACGATACGGTCGCTTTGTCCGACCACCCTTGCATGTAACCAATGACGGACGAGCCTGTCTTGACAAGGTTCAACCGCCAGCCCCGGTTCCGTCCTGCATCGGCGAGCGTCGAGCACGTGTTGGATGCGACGATGTTCATCGCGAAGTTGCCCGAGGAGAAATCGCTTGGCGGAGACGCCGGGTTGGAAATGCCGCCGCACGCCGTTGCCGATAGGAGAAGGACGACACCGGCTGCTCGAAAGACGGTCGCAGTGATCAAAGTGGATCTCGCGCAGGCGGCAGGCGCTACGAATCATACACCGAAGTGGCTGCCTATTTACGCGGCGGTTCAATAGCCGCAAGGTGCTGCAACTGCTTCGCCTTTGCCACTTGCTCCACCGCCGGACGCAGCCTGGCGAGAAAGGCGCTCTCGACCTCGCGCTGAGCGCCGACCAGTTCTGCCTGGGCTTCTTCAATGAAACGCTGCACATCGACACGGAAGCGTTCGACCTCGCGCGTCTGCCGCGCGCGCGCATCGGCACTGAGCACCGAACCTTCCGCCGATTCAGCGAACGCGCGCTGCGGACTCAGCGATCCCACTCGAGCACTCAGTTGCTGCGCGGATGTGGCCACGGGCCAGAGCGACGCCGCTGCAAAGATGACAATGCGGACCGATGGTTTCATCTGTTCCTCCCGTCGACGAGACACACGATGTGCGCGTTTAGACGGTAAGGGACGCAAGCTGGCCTTGACCCGCCGCCGCGGCCGACTTCAGACGAGCAACTCGGATCAGAACAGGTACAATCACGGACTGGGAGCGGTAATGCTTCGCCTGTTCTCGATCGCCTTGAGTTTCATCGTCTTTGCGACCGCCGCCGCGACGAGCAGCGGCCCTGTTCTTCGCGACGACCGCGCGAGCGAAGCCGTTCGCACGGCGCTCCTCTGGTGGTCCGCGTGGGCGCCGGACACGCGATTCCAGGATCTCCCGTCCGAGGTGCAAAACTCGCTGAAACAATTCAACGCGACCGCTGCCGGATTCCAGTCGCGAATGCGTGGGCCGTCGACCAAGGATTTCGCGTTGCAATCGGTCTTTCGCAAGAAGCAAGCCCTCGAGCGCACGGTCGTGGCGCTATTTGGACATGATGCTGCCGCCGAGGCGAGTCGCTTCGCGACGTTTGTCTCGCCGGCGTACGAATGGGAAGGATTTAGCGAAGGGCCGCTGGGCGAACTCGCGGGTGCGGAGCATTACCTCGCAGAGCAACCGACCACTCGCATTCGCCCGTACGCGTTGCTCGTGATCGCACACCGTGCGGCGTGCGCGTCCGACGCGCTTCATTACGAACTCAGGGAGGGTGTTGGAGATCGAAACTGGAACCTGGCACAGCAATCGCGGGTCCAGTCGCGCTTCCAGCAGGCGGCAGCGGAGGCGAGCCTTTCAACCCATCCGCTGATTCAATTCGTTGCGCAGGATCTCAGCCGAAATCCACGCTGCCTCTAATCGCCCGTATCAGCGGACACCACGGTCGAAGTCTGTTCGCGCACCTGGCCGTGGAGACATGGATCAAAACATCCGCGCGTGGAACGGCGGCCACCAGCGCAGCTGGACCTTGCCGATGATGTACTTCTTCGGCACGCAACCCCAGATCCGGCTGTCCGAACTGTTGTTGCGATGATCTCCGAGAACGAAATAGTAACCCTCAGGGATCACCTGAGGCCCCCAATCCTCGTGGCTGCGAAAGTCGGGAGACACGAACGAATCGTCAAGCAACCGATCATTTCGATAGACCTTGCCGTCCACGATGCGAACCAGATCGCCTGGTTCGGCAATCAAACGCTTCACGAACGCCTTGGCCGGATCATTGGGATAATCGAGCATGACCACGTCGCCGATCCGCGGCTCCCCCAGTCGATACGTGAGCTTGTTCACGACTAAGCGATCGCGGTCCTCGAGCGTGGGTGCCATGCTGTGTCCTTCAACCCGCGCCACCTGAAACACGAACGTGACAATCAGCGTTGCGTACACCGCAGCCGATACGAGCGTTTTCAGCCACGCTCTCAACTCTTCGACGACGCGTCTCATTGCCATGTCGGTAGGACCTGACGCATGGGGCTGAGAATAACAAATGTCAGCCGTCTGGTGATATCTGATGTCAAATGGCGAAGGAGGCCCCATGGCGATGGCGAAGCGTATGGGGTGGATTTTGCTCGGCGTATTGATCGGGATTACGACGTTAGCACAGGCGCCGACAGGAACCTGCTACAACCGGTAGACACGCCGTTTGGCGGGCATCACGCGTGTTACGTATCTGCTACCTAACGGGTCGAAAGGAGAGCGACATTCCCCACATCGATTCGGAAGTGGCGCGCGAACTGCGCAGCGTGCCGCGCCGTGCGCTCTGGTGAAACTGTGAACTCGCAAGCGGGTTCAACGAACCGGGCGGCAGTCTCGGGCTGGACGTGAGCGATGACGGGCAACAAGATGCTCAACCGCAACAAAGCGCACATCACAGCCGAGCGAAACACCGCCGTCCTGAGTGTGACAATGGCCGTCATGAACGACGACATTTGCGAGGCGTGCTCAGGCACTGTTGATACAGGCGAAGGGGGCCGTGCAAAACGCCGCATCACGGCGTTTGCCTGTTTGCTCACGACAGTAGGATTGCTATCGCCTTCACTGGCGGCCGAACAAATGCCCGAAGGCGTCTTTATTGATGCGAAAGATCTCACGTCCAACGAGATGTTTGAAGTCCGCCGGATCTCTCGACAGGCCGGAAAGGATCCTTGGCTCATCTTCGGATTCAGATACGGCCGTGGGCCGGAGTCAGCGCCAAGACGCTCAGAGATTTCGATCTATTTACAGCCGGACGTAGCCAACGCTCACCTCCGCCGAGGCCGTCTGCTGGAGGTCGAGATGTTCGCAACGCCGAGTGCGCAACCGGCGTCCGGCCGCATTCGATTTACGAGGAAATACGCCCAGGTAATCGTGCTCAGTGGGCGGCCGCCGGAAGTGACCGGAAGGTTGGATGCGCACCGGCCATTTGTGGTCGATGGCGAATTCGATGATCAAACTCTTTTGCGTATCGTTACACTCATTCGGAGAAGTCCGCCCGGGCCGCCACTGCCGAACGGCCAGCCATCTGGCACCAACGTCAATGGTTCGCTACAGATTTCCAGTATCCGTCGGGTCGACACCAAGATCGAAGTCATGCTGAACCTCGACGACGATCGGGGCCAGTATGTCACTCTCGAAAACCGCAATGGCGAATTCGTGATAGTCAGGCTCAGTCATTGGATAGCATAAGTGTCAGGGCCGCTGTGACCCCGTTGAGACCCCAGCACGAAGCGCACTTTGTGCCGCAAAGAACGAAACCGAGTAACTAGCTAAGAATTTTGTTGGTGGGCCGCCCGGGGATCGAACCCGGGACACCCTGATTAAAAGTCAGGTGCTCTACCACTGAGCTAGCGGCCCGTCGGAACCCGATCCTACCATTACGACAGGACCTCATCGATTTGCGACGCGTCAACCGCCGTTTACTGCACGTTTCCAAACGGTCGTCCTGCGCGCCGCTCCGGAGGCGACCACTCAGATGCCATGCATGGCGATCACGCTGGCGAAC
>DATJKH010000216.1:0-28487 GCA_035491715.1 Vicinamibacterales bacterium
TGCTGCGTGTCGGCGACCGTGGAGATCAGGATTCCGGTGGCGAGCGCTCCGATCAGAAACAAAGACAAAGCAACCAGCAGCGATATCCAGTTGCCACGCATCGGCAGGCCGAAGAGCAGCATCGACGCGCCGATGATCAACGCGGCTGAGGCCAGGGCAATGATGAAATACGGAATCGTTTTGCCAATCACAAAGGAAAACGTGTCGAGTGGCGCCATCCGAATCTGCTCAATGGTGCCTGTCTCCTTCTCGCGAACGATCGAAAGCGCCGTGGAGGCGACTGCGGTGATCATTGCGATGTAGGCGATGAGGCCGGGCACCAGGAACAACGTGCTGCGAAGTTCGGGGTTGTACCAGATTCGCGGTTCGACGGAGAGTGGAGCGCCGAGTTCGGCACCGCCCGGCGCCAGTTCCTGGTTAACCGTCCGCAGGATACTGCCGGCATAGCCGAGCACAGCGGTGGCCGTGTTTGCGTTGTCGCCGCTGATGATCACCTGCACCGGTGCGATCCGACCGGTCCGGACGTCACGACCAAATCCTTCGGCGATGACGAGCACCGCGCGCGCCTCGTTGACATCCAGTTTTCGTTCAGCTTCTCCCGGGTCGTAGACGGCGCCGGCAAAATCGAAATACCCGGAGTTGATGAACGCGGAAACAACCGCCCGGCTTTCCGGCGATCCGTCGCGGTCCTGCACCGCGAGAAGCACGTGCCGGATGTCGAAATTCAGCGCATACCCGTACAGCAGCAGGAAGAAGGCGGGAACAAAGATCAGGATCAAAAGCGTGCGGCGATCGCGCGCAATCTGACGAAGTTCTTTACGGTAGACAGCGATCGCCTTGTTCATCAGGCGACGCTCCTCTCTCGATCGGCACGCTCGACGACGTCGAGGAAGACGTCTTCGAGAGAAGGCTCCACCAACTCAATCGATTCGACCGGCACACCACGCGCCCGCAACTGGTCGGCGACGCTCGACGGTTGAATTGCGGAGTCCTTCAAGACCGCGTGCACGGCCGTCCCGAAAAGGCTCGTTTTTTCTACCGCTGGCAGTTCGTCAAGCGTGCGCATGGCTTCGGCGGCGCGCGGCGTTCGAACCTCGACGATCGGCCGTCCGGCAAACACACCTTTCACTTCGGCGATCGTACCGATTGCGGCCAGTCGTCCGGCATGGATCAAGGTCACGCGATGACAGCGTTCCGCTTCGTCGAGATAATGCGTCGTGACCAGGATGGTGACGCCGGCACTTGCCAGCGAATCGATCAGCCGCCAGAACTGCCGACGCGATAAGGGATCGACGCCACCGGTTGGTTCGTCCAGAAACAGAATGGCGGGCTCATGCAGGATTGCGCACCCCAGAGCCAACCGCTGTCGCCACCCTCCCGCGAGATCGCGCGCAAGGCTGTGCTCTCGACCGCGCAGACCGGCCATCTCGATGACAAACGCTCGCCGCGTCTCGAGCCGTTCCGGCGTGAGTCCATAGACGCCGCCAAAAAACCTGATGTTCTGATCGACGGTCAGCAATTCGTAGAGCGAGAATCGCTGCGACATGTAGCCAATCCGGCGCTTCACGCCCTCGGGATCGGCAGCCACATCGATGCCTCCGACAATGGCCGTTCCAGACGACGGCCGCAGAAGTCCGCAAAGCATGCGAATCGTTGTCGACTTTCCCGCGCCATTGCTTCCCAGGAACCCGAAGATCTCCCCCGCACGCACCTCGAACGACACGTCGTTCACGGCGACGAACTGACCAAAGCGCCGGGTGAGATGCTTGACGTCGATGGCGACCGACTGCATTAGCCGCATTGCTTTTACTTGCCGATCGCGCGGTCCAGGCGCGCGTCAGCCAAACGCGCGTTAGCGCGTGCACGCGTGAGATCCAGCTCGGCTTGCAGGACGGCAAGGTTGGCATCGAGCACGTCGGTGTTTGTTACCACTCCTGCACGATAACGCTCCATGACAACGCGCTGCGCTTCGACCGCGCTACGAACGCCATCCTGCGCTGCCGCGATTGCCGCGCGACTTGAATCGGCCTCCAAACGCCGCTGCTGAACTTCGAACGATACCTGGCGATCGAACTCCGCGGTTCGCGCCGCGACTGCGCGCGAGGCGGCCACCGCCTCCGCCTGCTGTGCGCGGCGGCGTCCCCCGTCCCACAGCAACAGGCTCAGATTGACCGACGCGTCCCAGGAGTCGTGCCAGAAGTTGGTCCGCGGGAAAACCCGTGGGTTCGGGCTCGCATAGTCGTATCCCGCATTCACGCCAACCTGCGGGCGAGCCTGCGCCGCCACCGCCTCCTCGCGCGCACGTGACGCCTCGAGCCGATCTTCGAGGGCGCGCCGCTCCGGACGCTGCTTCCGCGCCTCGGTCAGCAGCCCTTCGACGCTCGATGCCGATGCGGCGGGCACTTCCAGGTTGGCGATCGGCTCGATCCGCACCATGGCATCTTCTCCAATGAGGCGGCGCAAATCGGCTTCCGTTACTCCGCGAAGATTCGAGGCCTCGATCGAGAGCACGCGCTCTCTGGATTCCTGCGCCTCCGCCGTGAGCACCTCATTGGGGGCAATCAGTCCCTGCTCGAAACGGCTGCGCAGATCGCGGACGTGTGCCGCCATCGTCTCCAGCGAACGTCCGACCACGCGCTCAGATTCGATCGAAGAAACCAGCGCCCAGAATGCGCGCGCGATTTCGAGGCGCAGATCCGACCGCGCCGCGACGATGTCCTGCTCGGCGGCCTTACTCTCGGCGGCCGACGCCCGCTCCAATGCGTCGGTGCGGCCGGCGGTAAACACCGGCCACACGAGATCGAAGCGCGATCGGAAGTTATCCGGCACATCGGGATACACCACGAGGGTCCGCCCGCCAGGCTGCGGGATCGCGAATGGGGTAACGTGGTTGGTGCGCGTGTATCCACCGAGAAACGAGATCGATGGCATCGCTGACGCTGATACGTCTGCCGCCGCCGCCTCTGCGCCTTCCCGGCGCGCCTGCAACTCGGCGAGCCGATGACTGTTCGCGAGTCCGCGCGCGATCGCCTCGTCAAGCGTGAGCCGCAGCGGTTCCTGCGCGGCCGCGGCATCCGACATCAAACACAACACGGCGAGCGCGACGATGGGTTTCATGATTCTCTCGACAGTTCCGAATGAGCCGCCTGTTGACCGGGGCCGGTGATGAGATCAATGAAGACGTCCTCGAGTGATGCCGCAATCGGGCGAACTGAGATGCCAGAGGATCCGTGGCGCTCGAGTTCTTTCGCAATGACGCTCACCGAGGCGGCATCGCGGTGGTCGCGAATCCGCACGTGCGCACGATCCCCGAACGACTGCACGTCGGCAATGCCCGGCAGCGACCGGAGCAGGTCGAGCGGTGGACGCCCATCCCGGACGCTCACCTCCAGCAGTTGTCCTTCGAGACGCGCCTGCAGGCGCCCTGGGTGATCGACGGCAAGGAGGTGGCCGTCGTGCAGGAGGGCGACCCGTCCGCACCGTTCCGCCTCGTCGAGATATGGAGTCGACATCACGATCGTCAAACCGCGCGACAGAAACTCGGAAAGGAGCTTCCAGAATTCACGTCGCGACACCGGATCGACGCCGGTCGTCGGTTCGTCGAGCAGAAGAACCTTCGGCTCGTGAACGAGCGTGCACGCGAGCGCCAGCTTCTGCTTCATCCCTCCGGAAAGCCGATCCGCTCTGCGCGTTCTGAACGGCCCGAGCTGCGTCATCTCGAGCAGCCGGTCCCGCGACTCCTGGTATCGGCGAACACCGTGGATTTCGGCGAAGAATGCGATGTTCTCGTCGATCGACAGATCGCCGTACAACGAGAATCGCTGCGAGAGATATCCGAGGTCCGCAGTCACCGCCCGGTGCTGCTTGATTGGATCACGATCAATGACGCGGATCTGCCCGCTGTCGGGTCGGAGCAGCCCGCACGCCATTCGGATCGAGGTCGTCTTCCCTGCGCCGTCGGGCCCGATCAAGCCGAACATCTCGCCTCGCGCGATCGTGAACGACACGGCATCGACCGCCTTGAGTCGACCGTACTGCTTCGTCACCCGATCGAACGCGATGGCAGGTTCCATGGATCGCGTTACTTCGGCAGCTCGGCTTCGACCGGCATCCCTGGTTTGAGCACACCCTCACGATTGTCGGTGCTCACTTTTATCCGGTACACGAGTTTCGACCGTTCGGCAGCGGTTTGCACGTTGCGTGGCGTGAATTCCGCCTTGGGCGAGATGAACGTGATGCTGCCCTGCAAGCGTTGACCGGCATCGGTCACCAGGGTCACCGGTTGTCCGAGACGCAACCGCGGAACAACCGGTTCGTCGACGTAGACATTGGCCCACGCGTGATCGAGGTCGGTAATCGCGACGACCGGGGTGCGCGGCGCAACCGTCTCTCCGGCATCGGCCAGCTTTGCGGTCACGATTCCGCCTACCGGAGATGTCAGCACCGCGTCGGTCATGCTCTTCCGCAAGGTCGCCATCTGCGCATCGGCCGCGGCCACGCGCGCGCGCGCGCCAGCGATTTCTTCCGGTCGTGCCCCGGCGCGCAGGCGCGCGACACCCTCGCCAGCGGCGCGTGCCCGCTGGCGCGCGGCGTTCACACGAGCCGCGGCCACGTCTCGTCGGGTCGCGGCATCATCACGCTGTTTTCGCGAGCCGGAATTCGATTGGAGGAGCGCCTCGAAGCGCTGAAGATCGGCGGTTGCGGATTGAAGTTCCGACTCGGCAGCAACCACGTCGGCCTGCGCCGAGTCGGCCTGCGCCCGGGCCTGCCGAATGTCTTCAGCGCGCGAACCCGCTTCGAGCAGCTTGAGGGCGGCAGTTGCCTGATCGCGATCCGCTTCGGCTCGCCGGAGCGCGAGTTCAGCATCGGACGTATCGAGTTTGGCGATCAGGCCGCCGGCGGTGACACGATCGCCCTCCGACACCGCGACTTCGATGAGCCGCCCACCGACTTGTGGTGCGACGCGAACATCGGTCGCTTCGACGTAGCCTGAGGCACGCGCCTCGTTGTTCTTGGCGCTCCCGCCGCAGGCGACGGCGGTCACGGCGGCGATGACCATGGCCATATGCGACGGCCGCACACCGATCCTCATCTTGTTCGCTCCTTCCAGAGCGAATACTGCCAGGCGTTGGACGGCCCCATCACTCGCTCTCGCTCGTTCGCAAAGCCACCAACGCCAGCCGTTGTACATGCGCGACCACTTCCTCGCGCGAGACGATTCCAGCACCGGGAACACCCGCGCGCTCGAGTCTTCGCCGCAACTGCGCGCTCGCGAAGTACAACAGCAACGGGCCGACGACTCCGGCGTGCACGAGCAGCGGATTGGTACGTTGAAAGCGTCCCGACTCGATTCCCTCGCGAAGAATGCGGCCGAGTGCGCTGACGACACGTCGCATGTGGACCATCGTTGGCGGGTCGAGGTGCGTGCCGTTCTCGGCGATCTCGCGGAACCAGATCGGCGGGAAATGGGGACGCGCTTCCGCCTCGATTGCAATCGCTTCGACAAACGCGCGCACCTTGTCGTCGGGAGGGGAATCCATCTGACTCGCCTGGTCGACGCGGACGGCGACGGCTTCGAACATGTCGCGCAGGATCTCGCGGTACAAGGCGGCCTTGCTGGCGAAGTGGTAATAGATCATCGCCTTGTTGACGCGCGCGGCGCGCGCGATCCGGTCGACGTTCGCGCCGGCAAATCCGCGCGCCGCGAACTCGGCGGCGGCGGCGCGCACGACACGACCGCGCGAGGCGGCGCTCCGCTCCTGCTGCCGCCTGCGTCCGCCCCGCCGTCGATCGGTGCCGCGCATAAAAAATAATTAACCAGTTAGTTAATATGTAGGATGATTCTATGCTGCGTGGGGACCCCGCTGTCAAGCGCCGCCCCGTCCGTATTTTCATGAAAACCGACGCCGACGGCGACTCGCCAAGCAGCGACAAGACCGCCCCATGCAGCCTCAGTCGTCAGAATAAAGTCCCGCTGCCAACGACCTTCGTTTCCAGGCAACACACATGGGTCACACGACCAACGTACAAATTCTCTCGACAACTCAAACGTTTCTAGAGTATTGACCAGCTTCCAGCTGAGGCACTGGGTTTGCTGCGCGGGGGCCGCGCACACCGCAGGCCGAACACTGTGGCGGATGGGCGTTCTCGTTTCGCCCGAGTCTGACCGCAAGCCAGCCCATGCCCGTGGTGGAGTCGCGCTCGAGGCTCTGGCAAGACCTCGCCGTAGCGAGCAGCGGCGGGCCCGGCTGTTACACACGCAGGTCGACTCCGTTTATCTCCGTGGAGTGCGTTCACGGTCACAACTCTCGTCCGACCCCAGGGGCGTCTTATGACGGTTCACCGAGGATGGTGGACAACGCTTGCCGGAACCATCGCCCTATTAGTGTCTCTGGCCGTTGCCAGTCCGAGTCGCACGGCCGCCGGTGCACCCTCGCCCGCCGCAACCGCGCCAACCGTCACGATTAATCAGTCCGCTCTCCAACAGGATCCAACCAAGAAGTCGCCGATCACTTTTACCGTCAGGTTCAGCGAACCGGTCACAGGCTTCACGGCGGGAGACATTTCACTGGCGGGCAGCACGGCGCCCGGCGATCTGACCGTGGTCCTGGCAGCGACCGGCAGCGCATCGTATACGGTGTGGGTCGGCGGTATGACGGGCCCCGGGAAGATCATCGCCAGCATTCCAGCCGGTGTCGCTCGGGATTCCGAAAACAACAGCAATCTCGCATCGACCAGCACCGACAACAGCGTCACCTACAAGCCAGCGGGGCCGACCGTCACCATCAATCAAGGCGCCGCGCAACCCGATCCGACCAGTGCCGCGCCGATCGTGTTCGATGTCGTCTTCAGCAGTGCGGTGACCGGCTTTGACGCCTCCGATATCAACTTCACCGGGAGCACGATCGGCGGGACGCTGGTCGCCCAGGTCTCGGGCAGCGGCGCGAGCTACACCGTGTCGGTGACGGGCATGGCAGGGAAAGGCAATCTTGTCGCCAGCATTCCCGCCGGGGCCGCGCGTGATTCCAGCAATGCCAATAGCTTTGCGTCAACGAGCACGGACAACGCCGTTGCGTTCGATAACGTACCACCGTCGGTCACGATCAATCAGGCGGCGACACAGGCCGATCCGGCGCTCGCGTCTCCGATTCTCTTCACGGTTGTCTTCAGCGAACCGGTGAGTGGCTTCACGTCGGGCGACGTCTCATTTGCTGGGAGCACCGCTGGCGGCACACTGATCGCTGCGGTGTCAGGTGCGGGTCAGGTCTACACCGTTTCGGTAACCGGCATGACGACGTCCGGCACCGTCGTGGCGAGCATTCCGGCAGGCGCTGCCCTCGACAGTGTGGCCAATCTCAGTACGGCGTCGACGAGCACGGATCGCACCGTCGCCTACTCTTCAGCGCCATCGGCCACGATCACTCAGGCCGCCGCCCAAGCCGACCCCACGAGCACGGCGCCGATCGCCTTTGCTGTCGCCTTCAGTCTGCCTGTCACCGGCTTCGATGGATCCGACATCAGCTTTGCGGGCAGCACGGTCAGCGGCACACTGGCAGCCAGCGTAACCGGCAGCGGCGCCAATTACACAGTCTCGGTCACGGGCATGAGCGGCAGCGGAACCGTCGTCGCGAGCGTTCCCGCCGGGGCTGCGTTCGATGCAGCGAACAAACCCAATGTCGCCTCGACGGGCGGCGATAACAGCGTCACATTCGATGCGGTCGCACCAACAGTCACGATCAATAAAAGTGCAACGCAAAGCGATCCGACAGGTAACTCTCCCATCCTGTTCAGCGTGGTTTTCAGCGAACCCGTAACCGGCTTTACTGCAGGGGACGTGTCGTTCGTCGGTAGTACGGCGGGAGGTGCGCTCCTCGCAAACGTCGCAGGGAGCGCGGCAAATTACACGGTGTCGGTGACCGGCATGACGAGCTCGGGCAATGTCGTCGTCACCGTTCCGACAGCCGCGGCGCAGGATCAGGCGGGCAACAGCAGCCAGGCGCCCGCAATCGTCGACAACACCGTCGCCTTCGATAACGTCGCGCCAACCGTCACGGTCGAACAAGCGACCGCGCAAGCTGATCCGACCGGCGCATCTCCAATTGTCTTTGCCGTCACGTTCAGCGAACCGGTGACTGGTTTCAGCGCGAGCGATATCTCGTTTACTGGAACCACCGCTGGTGGAAGCTTGATCGCATCGGTCAGCGGATCGGGGGCCAACTACAACATTTCGGTGACCGGGACGACGACAGCTGGTGCGGTGATCGCGAGCATTCCGCTTGGAGCGGCGCAGGACACGGCGGGCAACTCGAGTCTGGCCTCGACGAGCGTCGACAACGTCGTGACGTTCGACAACGTTGCGCCGAGCGTCGTCATCAACCAGGCCGCAACCCAACTGGATCCAACCAGCGGCACTCCCGTCCTCTTCACGGTGGCGTTCAGTGAACCGGTCACCGGCTTCAGCGCCGGCGACGTCTCACTGCTTGACAGCACGGTCGGAGGAGCGCTGCTGGCCAGCGTAACGGGCAGCGGCGCGAATTACACCGTGAGCGTCAGTGGCATGAGCGGCACTGGCGCTGTCATCGCGCGGGTCTCGGCAGGCGCGGCCGCCGACGCCGCTGGCAACGCGAGCGCGGCATCGACGAGCGTTGACAACGCCGTCACGTATTTGCCGACAGGCCCAACCGTCACGATTAATCAGGGGGGACTGCAGCCAGATCCCACCGGCACGGCACCGATCACGTTCAATGTTGCGTTCAGCGCACCGGTGAGCGGATTCGACGGTTCCGACATCAGCTTCGCAGGCAGTACGGTCGGGGGATCGCTGACCGCAGGTGTCAGCGGCACCGGCGCAAGTTACACCGTGACCGTGACCGGGATGACTGGCACCGGTGTTGTCGCGGCAAGTATCCCGGCTGGCGTGGCGATGGACGGGGCTAACAACCCGAACCAGGCGTCCACCAGCATCGACAATCACGTCACGTTCGACAATGTCGCGCCGACGGTCACGATCAATCAGAGCAACTCACAACCGGATCCAACCAGCGCGGCGCCGATTGCATTCACGGTCACGTTCAGCGAACCGGTCACCGGGTTCTCTGCTGCTGACGTGTCGTTGGCAGGAAGTACTGCCGGCGGCTCGCTCAGCGCGCTCGTGAGTGGCAGCGGCGCGAACTATACGGTTTCGGTCAGCGGCATGACGACGACTGGTGTTGTCCTCGCCAGCCTCGCGACGGGCGCCGCAAGCGACGCCGTCGGGAACCCGAGTAGCACGTCGACAAGCGGCGACAGCTCGGTGACGTTCGACAACAGTGGACCAACTGTCACGATCAATCAGGCGGCGGCACAAACCGATCCGGCAAACACGTCGCCGATTCAGTTCGCCGTCCTCTTCAGCGAACCGGTCGTCGGCTTCACGGCGGGCGACGTGTCGTTTGCGGGAAGCACGGTCGGCGGGACGCTCGCAGCCAGCGTTTCGGGCACTGGCGCGTCCTACACCATCTCGGTGACCGGCATGGCCGGGAGCGGCACCGTCTTCGTCAGCATTCCGGTCGGAGCCGCTACGGATCTGGCTGGCAATTCCAGCGCGGCATCGACCAGTTCCGACAACATCGTGACTTACAGCCCTCTTGGCCCGACAGTCACGATTAATCAAATGGCCGGAGCAATCGGGCGATCGGGTCAACCGGATCCGACGAGCGCCTCACCAATCACCTTCAGTGTGGTCTTCAGCGCACCGGTCACGGGGTTCACTGGATCGGATATCAACTTCACGGGTAGTACGGTCGGCGGATCCCTGGGCGCAAGTGTCAGCGGCAGTGGCGCGTCTTATTCCGTCTCGATCACCGGCATGAGCGGCAACGGAACCGTCGTCGCCAGCATTCCTGCCGACGCGGCCATCGACAGCGCAGGGGTGGGAAACCGCGCCTCGACGAGCACCGACAACAGCGTCACGTTCGACACAACCGCGCCGACAGTGACGATCAATCAGGGTGCGACCCAGATCGATCCAACGAGCACATCACCAATTCAATTCAGCGTCACGTTCAGCGAGCCGGTGGTCGGTTTCAACGCGGCTGATGTGTCGCTCGCAGGCAGCAGTGTCGGCGGAACCGTGGTCGCCAGCGTGACGGGAAGCGGTGCGAATTACACGGTGTCTGTCACCGGCATGAGCGGCACTGGAACAGTGGTCGCGAATATCCCGGCCGCCGCCGCAAAGGATGCCGCTGGAAACAACAGCCAGGGTTCGACGAGCACCGACAACACCGTGACCTTCGGCACCACTGGTCCATCGGTCACGATCAATCAGGCCGCCGGCCAACCCGATCCGACCAACGGTTCGCCGATCCAGTTTGCGGTCGTCTTCAGTTCACCGGTCACCGGCTTCACCGGTGGAGACATCAACTTCACCGGCAGTACAGTCGGCGGGACGCTGGTCGCCAACGTCACCGGCGTTGGCAACACCTATGCGGTCTCAGTGACCGGCATGAGCGGCACCGGCACCGTCGTCGCCACCATTCCGGCCGGCGCGGCTCAGGACGCGGCTGGGAACCTCAGCACAGCCTCGACCAGCACTGATAACACGGTCACGTTCGACAACGTCGTGCCGACAGTCACGATCAATCAGGCCGTCGGCCAAGCGGATCCGACCAACGCTTCGCCGATTCAGTTCACGGTGGTGTTCAGCGAACCCGTGACCGGCTTCACAGCGGCGGACGTCGTCCTCGTGGGCAGCACGGTCGGTGGGACCCTCGCTGCGAATGTTAGTGGCACTGGCGCGAACTACACCGTGTCGGTCGCAGGCATGGCGGGCAACGGCACGGTCGTCGTGAGCATTCCTGGCGGCGCCGCCCAGGACGGTGCGACCAACATCAACAGTCCGTCGACAAGTACGGACAACAGCGTCACCTACACCGCGACCGGTCCGACCGTCACGATCGATCAGGCCGCAGGGCAAGCTGACCCGACCAATGGGTCACCGATTGTCTTTACCGTCGTGTTCAGCGCTCCGGTCACCGGATTCACCGCGGCCGATGTCAGCTTTGCGGGCAGCACGGTCGGCGGGCTCGCCGCCAACGTTCTCGGCAGTGGATCGACCTACACCATCACGGTCACCGCCGCGACCGGCCCCGGAACCGTCGTGGCGACGATTCCTGTCGGCGCCGCTACTGACGCGCTCGGCAATCCGTCCCAGGCCTCGACCAGCACCGACAATACCGTGACCTTCGACAACGTGGCGCCGACGGTGACGATCAATCAGGCGTCAGGACAAGCCGATCCGACCAACGCGTCGCCGATCGTGTTCACCGTCACGTTCAGCGAACCGGTGAGTGGCTTCGCGCCCACGGACGTCTCGTTCGCAGGCAGCACCATCGGTGGGGACCTCCTCGCGAACGTCAGCGGCAGCGGCGCGAGCTATACCGTGTCGGTCGCGGGCATGACCGGAACCGGTGCCGTCGTGGCGACGGTTGCGGCGAACGCCGCAACCGACGTCGCGGGTAATAACAACGTTGCGTCGACGAGTACCGACAACAGTGTGACGTTCAGCTCGACAGGTCCCACGGTCACGATCAACCAGTCGGTCGGTCAACCGGATCCGACCAATGCTTCGCCGCTTCAGTTCGCGGTTGTGTTCAGTGCTCCAGTAACAGGCTTCACCGGCACCGATATCAACCTCGCCGGCAGCACGGTCGGCGGCACACTCGTCGCGAACGTGACCGGTTCGGGCGCCACCTATACGGTGTCGGTCAGCGGGATGACGGGAACGGGCACCGTGGTCGCGACGATTCCTGCGGGCGCGGCCGTCGACGGCCTCGGCAACCCGAGCGGCGCGTCATCGAGTGTCGACAACAGCGTCACCTTCGACAACGTCGCACCAACCGTCACGATCAATCAGGCCGTCGGCCAGCCGGATCCGACCAACACGTCACCAATTGTGTTCACGGTCACGTTCAGTGAACCGGTATCCGGCTTCGCGCCGACGGACGTCTCGTTCGCCAGCAGCACGGTCGGCGGCACTCTCGTCGCGAACGTCGGCGGCAGCGGTGCGAGCTACACCGTGTCGGTCACCGGCATGACGAGTGCGGGGACCGTGGTGGCGGCTATTGTGGCAAGCGCCGCAACGGACCTCGCGGGTAATAACAGCGCCGCATCGACGAGCAGTGATAACACGGTTACCTACAACGCAACCGGACCATCGGTGACGATCACCCAGGATCTCGATCAGAGAGATCCGACCAACACATCACCGATTGTCTTCACCGTCGTCTTCAGCGCGCCTGTCACCGGCTTCACCGCCGCCGATGTCAACTTCGCCGGCAGCACGCTGGCAGGCCTGGTCGCCAACGTCACCGGGACGGGCGCGAACTATTCCGTCGCCGTCACCGGCATGAACGGAACCGGGACCGTCGTCGCCACGATTCCCGCCGGCGCGGCAACCGACGCGCTCGGCAATCCATCGCAGGCCTCGATCAATACCGATAACACGGTGACATTTGATAACGTCGCGCCAACGGTC
Organism: Vicinamibacterales bacterium; assembly: GCA_035491715.1. Classification (GTDB taxonomy): domain Bacteria; phylum Acidobacteriota; class Vicinamibacteria; order Vicinamibacterales; family 2-12-FULL-66-21; genus JALZOC01. The sequence continues at coordinate 12,515 of DATJKH010000216.1, forward strand.
ACGATCAATCAGGCGGCCACTCAAAACGATCCGACCAACCTGTCGACGATTCAATTCACCGTCATCTTCAGCGAGATCGTGACCGGATTCACCGGCGCGGACGTGTCGTTCACCGGCAGCACTATCGGCGGCACGCTCGCCGCCTCCGTTACAGGCACCGGCACTACCTACACAGTGACGGTCACCGGCATGACCGGGAACGGCACCGTCGTCGCGAGCATCCCTGGTGGCGCAGCCCAGGACGCTGCGGGGAACCTCAACACTGCATCGACGAGCACCGACAACACTGTCACGCATACCGTGATTGGCCCGACTGTTACGATCAACCAGGCCGCAGGACAACCCGATCCGACCAACGCATCGCCGATCCAGTTCACGGTGGTCTTCAGCGCGCCCGTCACCGGTTTCGCCGCCGACGATATCAACTTCAGTAGCGGCACACTGACCGGTTTGAGCGCCACCGTCGTGGGCAGCGGCGCCAACTATTCCGTGACAGTTACTGGAATGAACGGCACCGGAACGGTCAGACCGAGCATCCTGGCGGGCGCGGCGATCGATGCGGCCGGCAATCCCACCGTGTCGTCGTCGAGCGCAGATAACGTGGTCACGTTCGACAACGTGGCGCCAACGGTGACGATCAATCAGGCCGCCGGACAGGCTGATCCGACCAACGTGTCGCCGGTCGTCTTCACTGTGGTCTTCAGCGAACCGGTGAACGGTTTCACCACAGGGGATGTGGTCCTGACCGGTAGCACAGTGAGCGGAACGCTCATCGCGAACGTTTCGGGAACCGGACCAACCTACACGGTTTCAGTGACCGGGATGACCGGCACCGGCACGGTCGTCGTCAGTATTCCTGCATCTGCGGCAACGGACCCGGCAGGCAATTCCAACGCCGCATCGACGAGCACGGACAACGCGGTCATCTTCAATAACGTCGCGCCGTCGGTGACGATCAACCAGGCGGCCGGTCAGATAGATCCGATCAACACGTCGCCGATCGTATTCACGGCTGTGTTCAGCGCACCGGTGACCGGATTCACGGGTGCGGATGTGGCTCTCACTGACAGTACTGCGCCTGGAACGCTCGTTGCGACCGTCACTGGCAGCGGGACGACGTACGGCGTCTCGATCAGTGGGATGACGGCGCCTGGCAATATTGTGGTGAGCATCCCGGCTGGCGCCGCGATTGACGCGGCAAATAATCCGAGCCAGGCGTCGACGAGCGTCGACAACACGGTCACGTTCGACAACGTCGTGCCGACGGCGACGATCAACCAGGCCTCGGGCCAGGCAGACCCGACCAACGCGTCCCCGATTCTCTTCAGTGTCGTATTCAGCGAGCCGGTGGTCGGCTTTGCCGGCACCGATGTGTCGTTTGCCGGCAGCACTGTTGGCGGAACGCTGGCCGCGACCATCAGCGGCAGCGGCGCCAACTACACCGTTTCCGTCACCGGAATGACCGGCAGCGGCAACGTCGTCGCGTCGATTCCTGCCGGCGCCGCGACCGATCCTGCCACCAATCCGAACCAGGCGTCGACGAGCACCGACAACAGCGTCACCTACAACGCGACTGCACCAACCGTCACGATCAATCAGGCGGCGACGCAAGTCGATCCGACCAACACGTCGCCGATTGTTTTCAGCGTGCTGTTTAGCGTGCCGGTCACCGGCTTAACCGGGTCCGACATCAGCTTCACTGGAAGCACTGCACCTGGCACGCTCGTCGCGAGCGTGGCCGGCAGCGGCGGGGCGTATACCGTCTCGGTCACCGGCATGACGGCTTCGGGCACAGTCCAGGTCAGCATTCCTGCCGGTGCGGCGCAGGATGCTGCGTCGAATCTGAGCCAGGCGTCGACGAGTACCGACAACATCGTCAGCTACGACACGTCAGCGCCGACGGTGACGATTAATCAGGCGGCTGGCCAGGCCGACCCGACCAACGCCTCGCCAATTGTCTTCACGGTCGCGTTCAGCGAATCGGTGACAGGTTTCACGGCGAGTGATGTGTCGCTGAGTGCGAGTACGGTCGGTGGCACGCTCGTCGCCAGCGTCAGCGGCAGTGGCGCGAACTACACCGTGTCAATCACCGGGATGAGCGGCGCGGGTACGGTTGTCGCAAGCATCCCCGGGGGGGCGGCAACCGATCCCGCCGGCAATAACAGCGCGACAGCGACGAGCACGGATAACAGCGTCACGTTCAACGCCATTGGTCCGACGGTCACGATCAATCAGGGAGCAAGTCAGGCCGACTTAACAAATACACTGCCCATCATCTTCAGCGTCGTGTTCAGTGCACCAGTAACCGGGTTCACCGGGTCCGACGTCAACTTCACGGGCAGCACCGTCGGGGGAGCGTTCGTGGCGGACGTCACCGGCGCCGGTGCCCTCTACACGGTGTCGGTCAGCGGACTGACGGGAAGCGGCACGGTCACCGCCAATATCCCCGCAGGAGCAGCTGCCGATGCGCTCGGCAACCCGAGTGGGGCATCGACGAGCACCGACAACACCGTCACATTCGACAACGTCATGCCGACGGTCACGATCAATCAGGCAGCTGGTCAAAGCGACCCGACCAACGCGTCGCCGATCGTGTTCTCGGTCGTGTTCAGCGAACCAGTCACGGGCTTCATCGCGAGCGACGTCTCGCTGAGCGGGAGCACGGTGGGTGGCACGCTCGTCGCGACTCTCACAGGAAGCGGTGCGAATTACACCCTGTCGGTCACCGGGATGACTGGCATCGGTACGGTTGTCGCGAGTATCCCCGCTGGCGGAGCGACAGATCTCGCGACAAATCCAAATGCCGCTTCGACGAGCACGGACAACACCGTCACCTACAACGCCACGGCACCGAGCGTCACGATCAATCAGGCTGCCGGTCAGGTCGATCCCACCGGCGCGGCGCCGATAGCGTTCACGGTTGTGTTCAGCGCCCCGGTCACCGGGTTCACGCCTTCCGACGTCAGCTTCACCGGCAGCACCGCGCCTGGCGTCGCCGCGAATGTGACGGGCAGCGGGACAACCTACACCGTCTCAGTGACTGGAATGACGACGTCTGGCCTCGTGGTCGTCAACATCCCGGCTGGTGCGGCGAGCGACCAGGCGGGCAACCTCAATCAGGCCTCGACCAGTACCGACAACAGCGTCACTTACGACGTGACCGGACCGCGCGTGATCAGTTCGTCACCGAGCGGGACCGTCGGCGGTCCGATCGATCGGTTCACGCTGATATTCAACGAAGCGATTCAGGCCTCCACGTTCACGCTTGCCGATGTCGTCAGCCTGACAGGGCCAGGCGGAGCAATCGCTCCGATTGCAGTCAATGCGTTGAACTCGCAAGCGTCCGAGGTCCTGTTCGCCTCACAGACCAGCGGCACCTTCACGCTCGTCATCGGACCCGACATCCTCGATCTCGTCAGCAACCCGATGGATCAAAACGCCAACGGGCTCAATGGCGAGGTCACTGCGGATCGTTTCACGACCAGTTTCACCATCGCCGGGCCGGCAGTCCTGACCTCAGTGACGCCACAGAGTGGACAGCAAGGCCGGGACAACCTCAACGTTGTTGTCAACGCGCAGTCCTCGCATTTCGTGGAGGGTGTGACCACGGCAGGGTTCAGTGGCAACGGCATCGCCGTCAACTCGGTCACCGTCACCAGCCCAACGTCCGCGACTCTGAACATCAACATCAGTCCGATCGCAACCGCGGATCTGCGCTCGATCACGCTGACGACCAACACGGAGGTAGTCTCGTCCGCCGCGGCGGGCACGTTCTTCCTGATCACTCCCAGCCCCGCGACCATTGCGTCGGTGGTTCCCAATCAAGGGAAGCAGGGCGAGGTTCTGCAAGTCACGGTGAACGGGTTCTCGACCCACTTCGCGACCGGGTCGACCAGTGTGTCGTTCGGCGCCGGAATCGTCGTGAACTCGTGGCTGATCAACAGTCCAACCTCGCTCACGGCGAACATAACGATTCTCCTCTCCGCCGACATCGGCCCGCGCACCGTCGTCGTCACGACGGGTGGGGAACTTGCGGGGGGAATAAACGCGTTTACCGTCAATCCGGGCGATCCGGTCATCACCAGCGTGTCACCGGCGACGGCTCGCCAGGGTGAGACGCTCGCTGTGACCGTCACCGGGCAATTGACGCACTTCGACGCCAACACCCAGCCCGACTTTGGTCCCGGTATCTTGATCGATTCGATCGTGCCGACGAGTGCGACGACCGCCACGGTCACCATCGCCATCGATCACGACGCGGCTCCAGGATCGCGAACCGTGTTCCTGCGCACGAACCAGGAGGAGGCCAAGAAGGTCGGCGGATTTACGGTCCTCCCGGGGCTGCCCACGCTGGTGTCGATCACGCCAGTCGCGGCCGTCCAGGGGACGGGCGGAACGCTGATCGTGAACGGCGATTTCACACACTTCACGCAGGATCAGACGACGGTGAGCCTCGGACCCGGGATCACGATGGGCCTGGTCACAGTAAACGGCCCCGCCCTGCTGTCGGTGCCGTTCAGCGTCAGCGATGCGGCGACGATCGGACCGCGCGACGTGATCGTTGGTACCGGCAGCGAGGTGGTCGGCCTCGCGAACGGGTTCACTGTCCTCCCGGGCGAAGCAGAAGTCACGGTTATCGATCCCAACGCCGGCCAGCGTGGCATCACGTTGAACGTGTCGATCACCGGGCACTTTACCAATTGGCAGAATGGTGTGACCCACGTCGCCTACGGAGCGGGGGTTACCGTGAATTCGAACGTCGTGTCCGGCCCAACCCAGATCACGACGAACATCACGATCGACGCGGGCGCGACGCTTGGACCGCGCGATGTGGTGGTGACAACCAACACTCAGGTTCTTACGGTTTTCAGTGGTTTCACCGTCAACGACGTCGACATTACGGCACCAACCATCCTGACCGTCAGCCCCGCCGCCGGCACCGTCGACGTGCCGTTGAACGTCGTGCCGACGATCGAGATGAACGAGCCGCTCGACCGGACCTCTGCGACCGCGGCATCCAGTGTGTTGTTGTATGACGGGTTCCTCGGTCAGTTCGTCCCGAGCACTGTTACGCTGGACGTGACCGGCCGCCTCATCACCGTTGTCCCGAGCCAGCTGCTCGCAGTGAACCGCGCGTACGCCCTCTACATCGGTTGGTACGCGGCGATCAAAGACGTCGCAGGAAACCAGTTCGGCGGGACGGTCTACGGCTTTACCACGGGATTTGCCACCGATACGACTGGACCGACGCTGGTCGTGATCAATCCGCCCGACGGCGAAACCGGAGTCCCGGTCAACACCGCCCTGGCGCTGAAGTTCGATCGTCCGATTAACGCCGCGGCACGCGCGGCCGGTCTCCAGATTCTGAAAGCGGGTGCTCCTGTCGCAGGGACCTTCACCTTTGCCGACGAACTGCGCCGGATCAACTTCGTACCGGCCGTGCCCTGGGATTCGAACACAACCTACACGATCGCGCTGTCTTCGGGTCTGATCGATCTGGCCGGGAACAGCCTGACCAATCCTGGCATGCGGACGTTCACGACTGGAACGGCCACCGATACGAGTGCCCCGACGGTGACTGGTTTCTCACCGCAGTACGGCGACACGAATGTGGGCCTCCACCCGACCATCCGCGTCACCTTCAGCGAACCAATCAACCCGATGACGCTGGTCCCGCAGTCGACGTTCTTCCTCTATAACGTCAACCTCAACGTCTTCGTGCCGACCACGATGACGATCGCTCCCAATCGTCAGAGCGCAACGCTGACGCCAGTTGGCAACCTCAATCCGTTCACGCAGTACTACTTCTACGTTGTCTCGTTCTACGACGTCGCCGGCAATCCAGCCGGTGGCTCCGTTATCTATTTCACGACCGGCGATGCATCCGATGCGACGCCGCCCACGGTGCAGGTGGCAACGCCGGCCGCCGGGACGACGAACGTACCAGTCAATGCGCTCGTTCAGGTTCGGATGAGCGAGCCGATCGATCCGACGTCGATCGACAACACCACGCTGCAGCTGACGCCTGCTGCCGCAGGGACGGTCACGCTGCTGGCCGATCGCCGAACAATCAAGCTCACGTTGTCGGGCACCCTGGCGCCGTCGACCGCTTACACACTCAATGTCAGCGGCGCCCGCGACACCACCGGAAACCAGATGTCGCCGTTCTCGGCGCCCTTCACCACCGCTGACTCTTCGACACCTGACACGACGGCGCCGACGGTGGTGAGTTTCAATCCGGCGAACGGGGCCACGAACGTAGCACTGACCCCACCGATCACGATCACGGTCAGTGAACCAATCGATCCGTCGCGCGTGGGACCGAACTCGATGGGCGTCTATGTGAACAACGGGACGATCAGAGCCGACGGTTCGTACGTTGTTTCGAGCGATGGAATGGTGGTCACCTTTACACCAGCGATGCCGTTCCCGACCAACAGCCTCGTCTACGTTTACTCCAACCTCGACTCCAGCATTACCGACTTCGCGAACAACGTGTTGCAGTACACGTACTCAACATTCACCACCGCGTCGGCGCCTGCCGACACGACTGCGCCCATCGTGGTGGCGGTGACGCCGAATGACGGCACGTCCGAGGTTGGCTCCTTGGCGACGATCACGTTGACGTTCTCGGAGTCGATGAACACGGTGGCGGCATTCCCGAGAATTGGTCTGTTTGCCGGTGGAGTGCCTCAGAGCGCCAGCCTCGGCTGGTCGGCCGACAACCGGATGGCGGTCCTGTCGGGCAATTGGCCGCTGAATACGGTCATGACCGTGGTCGCGACCGCCGACAATACCGATCTCGCGGGTAATCACCTGGCGCCGTTCTCGAGCACTTTCAGGACGGCCTCGACGTTCGATCCAAACCGCCCCTACGTCGTCACGCAACTGCCGACCGGGTCCGGTGTCGATCGCACGACACCGATCACGTTGTATGTGAACAAGCCACTGAACACGACCACCGTGTCGAGCGCGTTCTATGTGTCGCAAAACGGCGTGCTCGTCGACGGCACCGTGAGAACGCCAGGGAACGGGACCGCGATCAACTTCACGCCGTCGGCGCCGTTCGCGCCTAACGCGGTGATTCAGGTATTTGTGACCTCCACCGCGCAGGATACCTTCGGCAACGCGATGACCCCGTTCAGCGGCTCCTTCACGATTGCGCCCGATCCGACGGTCGGCGCGCCCGTGATTGTGCGCACGTCGCCGTCGATCGGCAGCGTGAACAATCCGTTGAACGCGATTATTGAAGTCGAGTTCAGTGAGCAACTGAATCCGGCGACGGTCACCATGCCGGCCAACTTCGGGGTCTATCTGTTCGGGTCGGGCACGGCGATTCCTGGAGCGCTCTCGCTGAGGAACGGGGATCGGACGATCCGGTTCGTTCCGAGCAGCCCGCTGCAGGCAGGCGCCTACTACTACGTGTTCCTCCAGGCCGGAATCCAGGACACCCAGGGAACGCCATTGGGCGCCACGAACTTTTATTTCTATCTCGGGACTGAAACCGACATCACCACACCAACGGTGACATCGGTCGTGCCGGTCAATGGTTCGCCCAACGTCGGCATCAATGCGTCGATCCGGGTTGCCTTCAGTGAACCGATCAGTCCGCTGTCGCTGACGCCGGGCAGCGTGACGTTGTCGACTTCCGCCGGACCACTACCGGTGACGCTGGTGCTCGGGAACAACGACACGAACGTGCGGATCGTGCCGCAGAATCCGCTGCCGGCCAATACATTAATTACGGTGTTGATCGATCCGTACGACGTCGCCGGTCATGAAGTGCCAGTTCTGCAATCGCAGTTCACGACCGGCGGAGCCGCCGATACGGTCCCGGCGTCTGTCGTCAGCGCAAGCTGGACACCCAACCAGACTGGCGTACCGACCAACAGCGTGCTGCAAGTGGTGTTCAGTGAGCCGATGGACGTGCCGAGCGTCCTCGCGCAGCTGCCATTTTTCCTGTATGACTGGCGTTTCGGCGGCTACGTCACCGGAACCCTCACCGCGAATGCTGACGCGCGCACGTTCACCTTTGCCCCCGCCCCGGCACTGGCGGTGAATCGATCGTACTCAGCCCAACTGTCGAGCGCGTTGGATATCGCCGGCAACATGATGACGTCGTTCCAGTCGTTCTTCACAACTGCGCTCGTCTCCGACGGCACCGCACCAACCGTGATTGGCGTGAATCCGCTCAACGGCGCCGTGTCGGTGCCGCGGAATGCGAAGATTCGAGTGCTGTTCGACGAACCGATCGCGGCCGACAGCGTCACCGAGGTGAAGCTCCTGCGAAATGGGAGTCCGGTCCCCGTATCCTCGGTGCTGATCAACGGCAACCGCAATGTGACGCTGACCGCGACTGGATTGCTCGTACCGAATACGGTTTACACCGTCTCTGCCCAGGTCCGGGACACGAGCGGAAACAATCAACCAGTCCCATTCGTGAGCACATTCACGACCGGAAACGATGTCGATTTGATCGCACCGACACTCGTCAGCACATCACCGTTCTACGGGCAGACCGGCGTCCCGCTCAACTCCGTCTTCAGAGTGCTGCTCAGCGAGCCGATCGATCCGATCACTATCGACTCGAATAACTTCTACATCTACAACACGGCGGGACAACCGCCGGTGCCGGCGACGATCACGATCTCCGGCGATCGCCGGAGCGTCCTCCTGACGCCAACACAGCCACTACTGCCCTTTAGCCAGTATCTGGGCAACCTGTTCAATTACACCGATTCTGTGGGCAACTTTGGCCAGGGGGTCGGGATCTATTTCATAACCGGCGACGCGGTAGATGGAACGGCGCCGACCGTGACAACGATCGCACCTCCGGATACTGCCACCAACGTCGCGGTGAACGCCCGAGTACGGGTCGTGATGAGTGAAGCGATCGATCAGACGTCGGTCGCGAACAACAGTATTCAGCTGACGCCATCGATCGCGGGAACCGTGGCGCTCGGCTCCGATCAAACAACGTTGACCTTCACGCCAGCATTGCCGCTGTCGCCATCGACGTCATACATGGTGAGCGTCAGCGGCCTGCGCGACCTGGCCGCACACACGATGGTGCCCTTCAGCAGCAGCTTCACGACGTCGGCGTCGTCGACAGCGGACAGCACCGGCCCAACCGTCGTCAGCATGAGTCCGGTCAACGGTGCCGCTGGAGTCGCGGTGAATTCGTCGATTGTGATGGTCACGAGCGAACCGATCACCCGGGCAGTGGTTGGTCCGGCTACCATGCCGGTCTTCGCGCAACTGCCGACCGCGGGGTACGTCCAGGTAGCGGGCACGTACTCGGTTGATTCAACGAATATGATCGTGACGTTCACGCCCGCGTCACGCTTCCCGGCAAACACGACGGTCCTTTGGTACACGAACTACACCCAAACGATCACGGACTATGCCGGGAATCTGCTCGAGTATCAGACGCCGCAGTTCACCACGGGATCGGAAGCGGACGTCGCGGTTCCCACGCTGCTGAGCGTCACGCCAGCCGATGGCGCCAGCGGTCTGGGCCCATATACGACGATCACGCTGACGTTCTCGGAATCGGTGTCTCCGGCGACGATCGACGGGAACACGCTCGGTCTGTTCAATGGCGCTGCCCGAGTCGGCGTTTCCATCACGCGATCGCTCGACAATCGGATGATCTTCCTGACGACGACGCTGTCGCCGGACACCAACTACACCATTGTCGGAACGTCTGGCATTCAGGATCTATCCGGCAATGCGTTCGCCGGATTCACGAGTTCCTTCAGCACCGCCCCGTTCGATGCGCTCAGGCCGAGCGTCATCACGCAGCGTCCGGTAGGCAGCGGTGTCAGACCGACAACCAGCATCACGCTGTACCTGGATTCCGCGTTGGATCCGGCAACCGTTCCTGCCGCCACGTTCGTCGCTCAGAATGGTGCGCTGGTCCCCGGCACGGTAACTGTCTCAGGAAACGGTCGCGTCGTGCTGTTTACACCGTCCGCGCCGTTCGCTCCGAGTTCCATCGTCGAGATCTTCATGACCGAGAGCGCGACCGATCCGTCGCGGAACCCTGTCTTCCCGTACTTCGGTCAGTTCCTGGTCGCGCCGGATCCGGCGACCCTCGCGCCGACCCTGGTCCAGACGAATCCGATCGCCGGCACAGTTGATAACCCGCAGAACTCGGTTGTCGACGTCGAATTCAGCGAACCGCTGAATCCGGCGACGGTCACGGATGGGTCCTTCGGGGTCTATCTCTTTGGTACCGGATCGGCGATCGCGGGAACGCGCAAGCTGCTCAACGGCAACCGGACGATTCATTTCGCGCCGACCGACCCGCTTCAGGCTGGCGCGTATTACTACGTCTTTACCACCGCCGATATCACGGACACGCAGGGGACGGCGGCCGCCGCAACCAATGTCTACTTCTATGTTGGTTCGACCAGCGACGACTCTGCGCTCGCGGCACCGACGATTGCTCCGTCGCATGGCGCATCCGGAGTCGGGCTGAACGCTTTGGGGATTATTCGATTCAACGAGCCCATTAATCCGACGACGATCAACAGCACGACGGTCACCCTCACTGCGGGAACCGCCGTGCCGTTTGTGCTCAGCCACATCGACAACAAGACGTTCTATGTGACGCCGCAGGCTCCGTTGCCGGCCTCGACCGCGGTGACGCTGTCGGTCGACGGAGCGGAAGACATCGCCGGCCATAAAGCGCCGATCACCTCCGCGACCTTCACCACCGGTCCGATTCCGGACACGATTCGCCCCTCGATCGTTGCGACCAATCCTGTCTATGGAAGCACCAACGTTCCGGTGAACGCCGTGCTCCAGATGATGTTCGATGAACCGATGGATCCAGGCGGAATTCCTGCCGATCTCGGCTGCGCACTGTATGACTACAACGCCGGCGCGTGTGTAGCCGGAGGAACCGCATCGCTGAGCGCCGACGGACGCGTGTGGACGTATGTCCCACCAGCCAACTTGCAGCCGGCGCATCAGTATGCCTTCGGTCCGTCAGGGAACCTGCTCGATCTCGCAGGCAACCCACTCAACGCCGTGGGCATCGTCTTTATCACGTCGAGTGAAACGGACACGATCGCTCCACAGGTGCTCGCCGTCTCGCCACCGGCCCTCAGTGGCGTGCCGCGCAACGCGGTCGTTGAAATGGTCTTCAGTGAGCCGGTCCGCGCGACGACCATCGGTCAGGTGAGCGTCATCGCCGGCGGCAATCCGCTGCCGATCGCGGCGCGCACGCTCTCGAACGGCAACCGGACGCTGACGCTCACGTTGACAGGACTCATGGCCGCGAACACGGTGCACACGATTTCGATCGCCGGCATCAGCGACATCGCCGGCAATGTGATGGCAACGACGACCTCGCTGTTTACGACCGGAAACGCCGTCGATCTCGTGTCTCCGTCGCCGACTGTCGTCTTCACACCGATCGACGGAAGCAGCGGTGTGCCGGTGACGGTAACACCGAGCGTGCAATTCAGCGAACCGATGAATCCGGTTCGAGCGATGTCATTGAGTACGGGAACCGGTCTGTATTTGTATATCCCGGCGACGGGCCAATTCGTGTCGTGCACCGTCAGCTTCGAGGACAACTACCGGAAGGCGATCCTGACGCCGACAGCGCCGTTGCAGCCGGGCACGCAGTATCAATTCGGTGTCTACTACTCGAATACCGATCTTGCCGGCAATCAGTTCCCGACGTCCGTTTGGATTTACTTCACGACGCAGTAGCGTCGTCGCTCTGCTCACTTACCGCCAAGCGACGCAACATAGGCGGAGAGATTCAGCATGTCGTCGTGCGAAAGTCTGGCGACGACCTGCTTCATGAGTGGTGACCAGAGCCCTTTGCGTGTGCCCTGCTGAATGTCCCACAGCTGACGCATGATGTAGCTCGGCGATCGGCCGGCAATGCCCGGCACCGGTCCGAGCCCGTTCAGATCCTGTCCATGACAGACGTTGCACGGCAACGTCTTGTTGCCGCCGCTGGACGCCAGCGCCGCGCCTGTGGCAATGCTGCCTCTCGGCACGTAGGCGACGAATCCAGAATGCGGATCGCGCAGTTCGAACCGCACTGCATCCTCAGGCGTTTCGACGATGCGATTGCCGAGCGGTTCGGTGCCGCCGTCGGCAATCGGGAAAAAGACATTTCCACCGATCCGCATTCTTGGAATCGTGTCGGCCTCGACGACTCGAATCCACGGGGACCATTTCAACGACGCAATGTACTCGGCCGCGACCTTGATCTCGTCGTCGGTCATCGCTTTCGCCGCCTGGATCATCTGCACCGTGTTGGTCTTCCGCGTGTCGGCGCTCGCTCGGAGATCGTTCTTGAAATCCGCGAGCTGCTGAACGACGTACGCATAAGGCAGGCCCGCGATTGGTGCGTTCTCCGGACGTCCCTTGCCGTTGGGCATGTGACACATGCCACAACCCCTCACATCCGGCGCCCGGCCGTGCACGAATACCTCTGGCATCGGAGGATGGTCATTCGGAAACCAGTCGGCGACGTGAAAGAAATCGCGCAGCTCGGCGAGTGTGAAGGCCTGCGTACTGTCGGGGATCCGTTTCGGCGCGGTGTCGGGCTGCCGAGGGCCCGCGCCTGCCACCGGTGGTGTGTTGGGGACGCCATACGCCCAGTCTGGTGACTTGCTGGGTGCGTCTTGAGCGACGACCAACGACGTGTACGTAAGGACGGCGAGAGAAAAAGCAATAAATGAACGACGCATCAGGATGAATACGCTACAGCAACTTGGCGAGCCGCGCATAGCCGGCGCGGCTGACGGGTAGTTTCACGCCGTCTCGAAGGATAGCGACGCGGCTGTCCTTGGCATAGAGCTCGACCCGGGCGATGCGTTCGATGTTCAGGAGATAGGACCGGTGAATGCGAACGAAGCGCGATGGCTCGAGAAGCCCTTCGACCGCGGCCAGCGTTTGATCTTTCAAGTAGGACTTGCCGTCGGAATGAAACGCCACGTAGTCGTCCTGCGCCTCGACGTAGTCGATCTTGTCGACCGGGAGCACGTGCACTTTCGACCCGTCGCGGATCAGCACGCGCTCGAGCGGTGTCTGGTTCGCTCGGATTCCGTCGACGAGAGCGTCGACCCCAGGCATGCCGTCGCGCGCGGTGAGTCGCTCGCGCGCCCGTGTCAGCGCCTCGGCGAATCGTTCGGCGCTGAATGGTTTCAACAAGTAGTCGATCGCGTGGACCTCGAAGGCATTGAGCGCGTACTGGTCGTACGCGGTCGTGAAGATGACCGGCACCGAGCGGCCAATCAGTTCGAGCACCTCGAAGCCACTCAGTTTTGGCATCTGCACGTCAAGCAACATCAGGTCGGGCGATAGTTCGGAGACGGCCTTGACCGCTTCGAAACCGTTGGCGCACTCGGCAACAATTTCAACTCCAGGATGCGCCGCCACGTACTCGCGGACCACGGCCCTCGCCAGTGGCTCATCGTCAACCACGACGACGCGAAGCGAATCGATTGTCATGACGGCAGCTCAACCTTCGTGCCCCGAGTCTCGTTGCGCTCGGCGACGTGCGTTCCCTCGGCGGGCAGCGTCAGTTCGACTCGCCAGACCCCGTCCGCTTCGGTCGATGAGACACGAGCATCGTCACCGTAGACGGCCAGCAGACGCCTGTGTACATTCGCCAACCCGACGCCGGTGCCCGTACGACGCGGACGATCCTCGTCACACGGGTTCTCAACCACGATTCTCAAGGTCGTGTCAGTTACCGAGGTCTTGATGGCGATGAGCCCGCCCTCGAGAACGTGGGCGACGCCGTGGGTTACAGCATTCTCGACGAGCGGTTGAAGGAGCAATGGCGGTACGAGCGCAGTGCCATCGGTCGGAACGTCGACGCGGACCCGCAGGCGGTCGCCGAATCTCACCTGCTCGATCTCGAGGAACCGTTCCGCCAGCTGCAGCTCCCGTGCAAGCGTGATACGCGCTTCTGCGCCGAGCGCGAGACTGTCGCGAAAAAAAGCACCGAGCAGCACGCACATGCGCCGGGCAGCCGGTGGGTCCGCCGTCGTCAAGGCGCTGATCGAGTGCAAACTGTTGAACAGGAAGTGCGGATCGATCTGGGCGCGAAGCGACCGAAGTTCCGCCTCGCGAGCGTGGACCTGGGCCTCGAGTCCGCGCCGCTCCGCCTGCCGTGACAATTCGAACGCGGCGGCTAGATAGCTGATCGCGAGCGATAGGAGGTACAACAGCACGCCGAAACCGAAGATCAGCGGCCGAACCGCAAGAAACACGCGGCCCGATGCGAGCTCGCTCCCTCGCGTGAAGATTTCGAGCCAGCCGCGCGCCACCGCGAGCCACACGGCGCTCGAGATCGCCGACGAGGTCACGGCCGTGGCCGCCAGCCGCACAGGACCGGTTGGTCCTATCGGCGTGCTGCGCGCAACATACCAGGCAGAGAGACAGAAGAAGGCGTATGCCAGCGCGATCGGTAGCGCGATCGCGAGCGCCTGCGACGCCACAAGGCCGCCCGGACCGGCAAGCAAGGCCGCCAGCAGCAACCCGATGATCGTCCAGACCGCCAGATACAGCGCAAGGTATGTCCCTCGCGCCAGGATCGGATGCATTACTCGCTTTTCTCAGTGCTAGTTTTTGATTTCGACGCCACCCATGATCACAAGGCCGCGCACGAGGAGCCGTTGATTCGTGCCATCAGCCACACGCCTGGTCTTGTCCTCGTATCCTCCCAGAATGGGGGTTACGCGTCCCGACACGCTCCAGTTTTCCGGAACCTTGATCTCGATTCCGCCCCACATGGCGAAGACGTCGATCACTGCCTCGTCCTCGATCGCCGCCTGACGCAGATCGATCTGGCATCCACCGAAGACCGCGGTGAGATCGCCTCCACGAAATGTTTTGGACGTATTGCCGCGATTGATCCCGGCCAATACGGCCATCGCGCTTACCGTCGAGTGAGCGTCGGCCGTGGCACGCTCCGCGCTTCCGCCATACATGCCGCGCCAGACCATCGATGCACCGGCAAATACCAGGAGCATCGGCCACAAGTCCCACAAACTCACGGTCACAATTCCCATGGCCTGGAGGAGGAGCCACACGCCGACAAACACGAAAATGAAGCCGCCGAAGATGGCGCCGCTCCCCTGCCATAGCTTCAACAGTCCGACCGCGATCAGTCCAACCGGCCAGTAGCGAAGGTATTCGTGGGCATCGATGACCCCGACGTTTTCAAGCGTGAACAGCATGCCGACAACGACGATGAGCAGACCCATCACAAGCTGCGGCGCAATCGGACGGGCGGGCTGCGGAGTGTCCATCATTGCCCCCCTTCGATCCGCTGACTCGATTGACGATCGGAGGCTTCTAGCGCGCGCCAGATCATGCCGAGCCCCGTGCCGACGATGAGAAGCGGCCATGATGTGGTGTACCAGAGGCCGAACACGTGGAACTCGTTGATGAAGCACCAGACACCGAGATAGATGAACCAGATCCCGGTCCACTTCGATGGAGGATGGCCCTCCCGGCATGACGATGGCGAGAGCAGCCGCGTCACGCCGAAAGCAATCATGACGAACGGCCAGAACTTGCCCGCCAGGTGGAGGCCTCCCGAGAGGCCTGTCCGATCCGCGAGCATCGCCAGGCCGACGAAGGTGAGGATCAGGCCCACCAGAATTGGACCACTATTCGTTCGAGGTGTTTCTTCTTTCTTAGTCATGTCCACTCGCGGCACTGCTGATGCGGTTCGTCTGTGGTCAGCATACGGTGCCACCGAACGGGAATCCCGGCGTTTCCGGCGAATGCCCCTACTCTGCCGGTGAACGGGGCGTGTCCACCGCGGCGCGAGCGCGAAGCGGGGACTTGTCAGCCGAAGCGCGGCCGCGAAGTGGGAAGGGTGGTAACATGGCCGGCGACCATGTGCAACTTACAGAATGACTTCCGGGCGGTGCCCCGAGCGCTCACATCGCTGACTCTGCTCATGTTCGCGCTGTCGGCGGTC
>DATJKH010000217.1:0-62003 GCA_035491715.1 Vicinamibacterales bacterium
AATCGCGGCTCGCGGTCGTGTCGACGACACCCGGCAGGATCTTCATCATGCCGAAGATGTCGCGACCCTTGACCTGGATCATCGTCAGCTGATCGCCGGTGACGGTGCGCTGCAGCTGGCTCGCCGACGTCTGCACGGGCGTGACTTCCGCCGTCACGGTGAGCGACTCGGTGAGCGCTCCGACCGTCATCGTCAACTTGCCCAGGTCTCGTGATTCGCCGAGCAGCAATGGGAAGTCGTCGACAGTTATCGTCTTGAAGCCCTCGACCTCGACATTGATGCGGTACCGGCCAGGCGGCACCGAGAGAAGGCGGAACACGCCACGGTCGTCCGAAACCGCCTTACGGACGATCCCGGTTGCGGTGTCGGTGGCGGTGATCGTGGCGCCGGGCACCACGCCATCCTTGTCGACAACCGTGCCGGTGATGACCCCATTGCCTTGCGCGAAGGCAATTGCCGCGCCTGCTAGAAGGATCGCGAGGACACAGCCCGCGAAGCGCAACCCCTTCCCCTGTCCTCCAATCATGTCTGGCTCCTTTCCGACCTACGATCCGTGTTCTCTCGAGCGAAATATCGAATCCGAACGTAACGGACCTCCAGGGCCCTATGACGAAGCCGGCGACGTGAGATGCGGGAGAGTGAAACGAAGGGGATTGGAGTAGAGAATGACCGAGAGTCGGCGGATGGGCGCGCCGATGAGGACAATCGACAGAACGACCGGCGGCACGTTCGTGCCCCGCACCGTCTGCATTCCCGACTCCTCCCTACGGAAACTGCAAAACGCGGGCGCGACCGTAACACAAAAGTCCGCCGCACACAACTGGTGGATCTGAGCCTGTCAAATCGAAACAGAAATGTCCCCGGGTGGATCTGACCGAGACGACGAGCCGAGAAGCGAAAAACCCACGTAGAGAGACGTGGCGAACGAGCGCGCGAGTGATTATGATCGGTCCCTCGCGGGGACGAGCACCCACTGGCGGTTGCGGACGGTGACACCGCGGCGCGCGACTTTGACCCGAAGCTGGCGGGCCTTGCCGTCACGATCCTGGTCGGCCGGCTCAACGCCGAGCAGGTAGTGGGCCGAGGCCTCTCGAAGCACGCGATCGAATGCAGACTCGCCTGCACCGACGCCCACGTACAAGCGACTGCCCCCCGCCGCGCTCGAGAATTCATCGAGGAACGAGGCCTGCATCGTCCGCTCGCGGCCGCGCTCAGACCTGCCGACGCCCCGCTGCGAAGCCGAGCCGTACCCCGGCGTATGCGAATCAACGTGGATCGTGTAGACGACCGCATTGGCACGCGCGGCGATCTGTCCGAGGAGGCGGCCCACGTCGCCGATCCGGGGGCGGCCATCGGGCCGATCACTCACGAGCACGCCGGCACTCACCAGCAGGACGGACTTCCGGCCGGGCAGCGTCGTCAGTCGGGCGAGCAGATCTTCGAGCCCTTGCAGGCTCGCTTGCGTCTGCTGTTCCAGCTGCACAGCGAGCGTCAAACCCTCGGCGTAGATCCGGGCCATGCAGTCCGCCTCGCCAGGACACTCGCGGCTGCGGACGGCGCGCACGGGATCCATCTGCACGAGCGTCGCATCGTCCACCGGCGCGGTGTTCCGCATCGTGAGGAAAGAATTCGGATTGGTCGACTGGGCGGTGATATCGACGATTTCCGACACGCTCAGGTTGAAGCTGCTGCGAATCGCCTGTTTCTCGCCGATCGTGCGATCGAGCCGGATGCCGACGCTCGATCGATCGGTCGTCGGCGGGATCCACACGCCGGTCGGGAACACGAACAGCCCCACTCGGTCCGCCGGCTCGAGGCGGGCCACGAAGCTCTTCAACGCCGTCATCGCCTCGCTTGCCGACCCGGTCTCAAAACTGCCGTTGTCGACGGCAAGCACGACGGTGCGGCCGTCGGCCACGGGCGTTTCGGCGAGGCTGTCGGGCAGCATCGCATCGGCGCGGGTGACGTTCCGGGTGTGGCGGAGGAACTGCGCGGAGACAACCTTCCGCTTGTGGCCGTTGATCGAAACCTCGAACGACTCCGGGCCGAGCTGGGCGATCGGATAGCCGTCCTTGTCGATGACCTGCACGTCGACTGCGATGACGTCGACAGCGCTTCGGAAGCGGGCCTGCTGCGCGGCGGGTGTGTCAGACCAGCTGGCGGACGCCAACGACACCGTGAGCACCGCGCCGATCAAACGAACCGCGACGGCAGCGAACCGTGTCATCGAGCACTCTGACTTTCACCGCCCGGTTGAGCGCCGCCGGGGGGGCGAGCGCCTCCAGAGTAACACGATCTCCGCAGCCGGCCGATGCGAGAATGACGGGTTTTGCGAGACGATTGCGGATCTTGAGCGAAGGTTGGTGCGCCCAGCACGACTCGAACGTGCGACCTCCTGGTTCGTAGCCAGACGCTCTATCCAACTGAGCTATGGGCGCGCAGAGCCTTTCATTATATCTGAATCCCTTATCACTCATCACTAATCCAGAATCACTGATCCTCGAATCGCTGATCCTCGAATCACTCGTCCTGAATCCTTGAATCCTGAATCGTTGAATCCTGAATCCGCCCGAGGGCTGGATGCGCGAGCCCGGACCTATAATCGACACGTGTCTGTCGAGCGCCACCGGAAGGATGCGCCGGCGAGTGTACGATGCGCGGTGCTGACGATCAGCGACACCCGTACCGAGCGCACGGATGCGAGCGGAGACGCGATCGCGGAGGCGCTCACCCACGCCGGCCACGCCGTGACGAAACGTGCGATCGTGCGCGATGACCCGGACGCCGTGCGTGATTGGGTGCGCGCCGCGGCAGGTGACGTCGCCGTGATCGTGACAACTGGAGGCACGGGAATCACCTCGCGCGACAGCACCTACGAGGCGCTGGTCGGACTGCTCGACAAGCGGCTCGACGGATTTGGTGAGTTATTCCGGATGCTCAGTTACGAGCAGATTGGATCGGCAGCAATGCTGTCGCGCGCGTGCGCGGGAACCATCGGATCGACCGCCGTGTTCGCACTGCCCGGCGCAAAGCGTGCCGTAGAACTGGCGATGGAGAAACTGATCCTGCCCGAAATCGGTCACGTCGTCGGTGAGCTTCGACGCGAGTGACCGTGGGGGGAGTTCGGGGCGCGAAGTCGCTCGGAGAAATGATGGACCGTGCTACGGCGAGACAAGGCGGTAGGAAGGACGACGCGAGCGAGCGCAGCGCTGCGAGCCATGCGAACGGAGAGAGCCGTCGAAGCGGCTCGCGAGTGAGCGTGTGGGGGAGTCCGAGGGGCGATGCCCCTCGGATTGATAAACGGTGACAACGATGCGCCCGTTTCGCGAAACGATCGCCGTCGAGGACGCAAAGGCGCTGGCGCTCGAAGCCGCATCACCGGTCGATCGCAGCGAGCGCATTGCACTTCGCGATGCGACTGGACGAGTGCTTGCAACTTCTGCCGCCTCGGCGATCGACGTGCCACCCTTCGATCGCGCCGCAATGGACGGCTACGCGGTCGTCGCCGGCGACACGTTCGGTGCAAGCCGCGACCGCGTTAAAACGCTTCGGCTCGTCCACACGAGCTATTCAGGCGACGCGCCTGCGCAAGCGATCGCAAGCGGCGAATGCGTCGAGATCGCGACCGGCGCGCCGCTCCCGGACGGAGCCGATGCGGTCGTCATGGTCGAGGAGACGGAGAAAACGACTGAAGGTGTCCGTATCTTCACTCCCGTTTATCCAGGACAGCACGTCGGCCGGCGTGCCGCGGATATCTCGAAAGGACAGACGGTCGTCGCGTCGGGAAGCGTCCTGAACGCCGGCAGCATTGGTGCACTCGCTGCCGTCGGCACGACCACGATTGAAGTGATCGCGCGCCCACGCGTGGCGATCGTGTCGACGGGAAACGAGATCATCGAGCCGGGACAGCCGCTCGGTCCAGGCCAGATCTACAACATCAATCGATTCACGCTGACGTCAATCATTGAGACGCATGGCGGAACCGTCTCTGCCGTCGACACGGTGGTTGATACGCTTGCCGATCTCGTCGAGGCAATCTGCCGAAACGCGGCGGCGGACCTGATCGTCTTCTCCGGTGGCAGCTCCGTCGGCGAGCGCGACTTGATGCTCGATGCGGTGCGGCAGACCGGTGAAGTGATCTTCCACGGAATCGCGGTGAAACCGGGCAAGCCGACACTTCTCGGGAAGGTGGGATCCACGCCCGTGCTCGGGATGCCCGGCAACCCGACATCGTGCTTATCGAACGCCTACCTGCTCGTGATCCCGATGTTGCGCCAAATGGCGAGACTGCCTCCATACGAGCCGCCGACGATTCACGTGCCCCTGGCGCGACGGATTGTGTCGACGACCGGCCGTCATCAGTTCTTCACGGTCCGCGTCGTCGACGGCAGTGCAATACCGGCGTTCAAGGGATCCGGTGACATTACCAGCATGGCGCACGCCGACGGCTACATCGAGATTCCCGCTCAGACCGACATCGTCGAAGCGGGGGAGATGGTAAAAGTGAAGTTGTTCTAATGGCCGAGCCAACGCTTCGACATGCGCCGCTGTTCGAACTCCCAAACCAGAAAGGGCTCGTGCGCTCGCTGGCGGAGTATCTCGAAGGCGGCCCGGTCCTGCTCGCATTCCATCGCGGCACCTGGTGACCAAACTGCCGCCGCCGGTTCGGTGAACTGGCAGAAAACGTTCAAGCCTATCGAGATCGCGGCGTCCGCCTGGTCGCGATTGTGGCTCAGAAGGCCGAGGCCGTACGGCGCTACGTCGAAGAGACGGGCCTGCCGTACGACATTCTGATCGACGAGACACGCGCGGTCGCGAAGTCCTATGGCGTATGGCACGCCTGGGGGCTGGATGCGTACAACATCGCGAGACCCGCGGTCTTCCTCATCGATCGCACCGGCCTGATCCGGTACTCATTCATCGGCAAGTGGCAGGATCAATATCCAGCCCCCGACGAGATCATGAACGCGATAGAAGAATTGCTGACTGCGGAATGATGATTGCGGATTTGAGGAATGGTGATTGTCGATTGTCGATCACTGCAATCCGCAGCCATCATTCTACAATCCGCAATTATCGGAAGCGCTTATTGACCTCGTCCCAATTCACTGCGTTCCACCACGCCGCGATGTAGTCGGGCCGCCGATTCTGGTATTTGAGATAGTACGCGTGCTCCCACACGTCGAGGCCGAGAATAGGTTTCTTCCCTTCCATCAGCGGACTGTCCTGGTTCGCCGTGCTCTCGATCACGAGCTTACCGCCGACGTCGAGGAGCCACGCCCAGCCGCTGCCGAACCGCGTCGTGCCCGCCTTCGCGAACTGCTCCTTGAACGTGTCGAAGCTTCCGAATGACGACTTGATCGCGTCCGCGACAGCGCCGGTCGGCGCCCCTCCCTTGCCCGGCCCCATGATCTGCCAGAACATCGTGTGATTGACGTGACCACCGCCGTTGTTCCGAACGGCGGTGCGGATCTCCTCCGGCACGCTGTTGATGCCGCGGATCAGGTCGTCGATGCCTTTCGGTTGCAGGTTCGGGTGCTTCTCCAGCGCGGCGTTCAGATTGGTGACGTACGCCGCATGGTGTTTGTCGTGGTGAATCCGCATCGTCTGCTCGTCGATGTGCGGTTCGAGGGCTTTGTAATCATAAGGAAGCGGTGGGACTTCATGCGCCATTGCTGCTGTCTCCTTCCAAACCAATGATTCTATATCAGCGAATTGCGATTGGCCTGGAAGCTGGAAACTAGCAGCTGGACGCTAATTCTTAATCTCGAGCATGCGATCGAGGGCGAGCTTGGCGTCGCGCTTTTGATCGTCGGGGACGACTATCTGGTTGTGGACCTCGCCGGTGACGAGCCCTTCGAGAATCCAGAGTAGATGGTTGGGCGAGACACGGAACATCGTCGAACACAGACAGCCGAACGGATCGAGAGTGACAACGGTGCGTTCGGGCGCGACCTCGTGCGCCAGGCGATTGACGAGGTGCACTTCCGTTGCCACAGCCCAGATGCTGCCTTTCGGACTGTCCTTCACGATATTGATGATCGCTTCGGTTGAACCGCTGCGATCAGCTGCCTGCACCACGTCAAACGTACATTCGGGATGGGCGACAACCTGACCGGTCGAATACTTCTTCCGGAACGCGTCGATTTGCGCAACGGTAAACCGAGTGTGAACCGAGCAGTGCCCTTTCCAGAGGATGAGCTTTGCTTTCTTGACCTGTTCTGGCTGGAGCCCGCCCCAGATTTCGTTCGGATCCCACACGACCATTTCGTCGAGGGGCACGCCCATCCTGAACGCGGTGTTCCGTCCGAGATGCTGGTCGGGGAGCATTACCAGTTTCTCGCCGTGCTCCCATGCCCACTTCATCACCGCTGCGGCATTGGTTGACGTGCAGACGATGCCACCGTGGGCGCCGACGAACGCTTTGATAGCAGCCGACGAGTTTATGTAGGTAACAGGAATGACACCGGCGCGGCTGTTCTCGACGGCATCGGTGCGAATCCCCATCTCCCCAAGCTCGCGCCAGCAGATGTCGAGTTGATCGGGCGCGGCCATGTCCGCCATCGAACATCCCGCCGCGAGATCGGGAAGTACGACCTTCTGATGCGGGGCGCGAAGAATGTCGGCGCTCTCCGCCATGAAGTGCACGCCGCAGAACACGATGAACTCGGCCTTGCCGCGCGACGCCGCTGCGCGCGCCAGCTTGAGGGAGTCGCCGGTATAGTCGGCGAACTTGATGACTTCGTCGCGCTGATAGTGATGGCCGAGAATGACCACGCGATCGCCGAGCGTCTTCTTGGCTGCGGCGATCCGCTCGTCCATCTCATCGTCTGACAGGCGGAGATATCGCTCAGGGAGCGGTTGCCGCTCGCCGATGCTTGCTTTCTCGACTTCTGTCAGAATCTTGATATCCATCTTTACTCCGAGGGGCTCGCCCTCGGACTCCCCTGCACGCGCGCTCATTCGCCTACATTCATTGTACCAAGACGGGTGCGTCGTCGGGCGATTCGGGGCCGATTACAACGTTGTAAAGGGTGTCACGCTCAACAGGATCGCGGCCGGCAGCACGGATCAGACGCCGAATGGCTGTGGTGGTCATGGCTTCGGGGGTTCGAGCACCCGCCATGTGGTAGATCTTCTCCTCCTGTACCGTCCCGTCGAGGTCGTCGACGCCGAACCACAGCGACACCTGCGCCACCTCGACTCCAGTCGCAATCCAGAAGGCCTTCACGTGCGGAATGTTGTCGAGCATCAATCTCGACACGGCATGCACTCGCAACGTGTCAGTAGCACTCGGCGCCGGTAGCTTGCGCATCTGGTTATTGTCGGGATGGAACGCAAGAGGAATGAATGCCTGAAATCCGCCACTCTCGTCCTGTAGCGCGCGTGCGCGGAGCATGTGATCCACACGCTCCTCGTTGGTTTCGATGTGACCGTATAACATCGTCACATTCGTCCGCATGCCCAGGGCATGAGCGGTCCTGTGAATCTCGAGGTAGCGATCGGCTCCGCACTTGTCGTGACAGATCTTGCGCCGCACCCGCTCGGCGAAGATTTCCGCGCCGCCTCCTGGCAATGAATCGAGTCCGGCGTCCTGGAGTTGGCGCAGCACCTGCTCATCACTCATCTTGTACAGGTCGGCGAAGAACGCCACTTCAACTGCGGTAAAGCACTTGAGATGAATCCCCGGACGAATTCGTTTGAAGCCGCGCAGCATCTCCAGGTAGTAGTCGAAAGGCAGATCCGGGTGCAGACCGTTGACGACGTGGATTTCGGTTAACGGCTGATGAGCGCGATCGCGCAGCTTGTCCCACGTCTGCTCGAGCGACATCGTGTAAGACCCTCGGTCGCCAGGCCGAAGACGCGCAAAGGAGCAAAACAAACAGCTCGCGACACACACGTTGGTCGCTTCAAGTCGAATGTTGAAGTTGTAGTAGGTGCGTGCGTCGTGCCGCTTCTCGCGCTCGCGATTGGCCAGCCATCCGAGCGCCAGGAGGTCCGGGCAGGCGAACAATCGCACGCCATCGTCGAACGACAGGCGTTCGCCAGAGCCCAGTTTCTCGGAGATATCCCCGAGCCCGAATGCTGTCAGTCGTTCCTGCACCGGCTCCTTTTTCCTTTTCCCTTTCCCCTTAAGCGATTCCCATGATCTGCACGCGCAGCGTGCGCGAGCGCGGACCGTCGAGCTCGGCAACGAGCACCCGCTGCCACTGACCGAGCACGAGCTCGCCGCCGCTAATCTGCAGCGTCAAACTGTGGCCGAGCAGCATGGCCCGGAGATGCGCGTCGGCATTCAGCCGATCGCAATCTGAGTGATCAGGATCGTTGTGCATCCAGTCGGCGTCGCGGTCGACCATCGTTTCGAGGAGACGTTTGATGTCGGCGTGCAGCGCTTTCTGTGACTCGTTCATGAACACCGCGAAGGTGGTGTGCATAGACCAGAGACTGACGATGCCTTCACGCACGGCGGCGTCACCGACGATCGCCACGATGCGATCGGTCACGTCTATGAGCTCGATCCGCTCGTGGGTCTGCACCGTGAGCGTGTCACCTCGCACCACCACACCAGTGCCGGCGGCAGAAGTTGCGCCTGGCGTCGCATCCGTCGTATTCACAGCGGAACTCTTTGTCATCTCAACACTTGATCTTACCGCGCTTCGGCGCCGCACGGGCCTGGCGAGGGGTAGCCCCGCGGCAGAACCACCCCAGGACCCGCATGCTATACTCGCCGAACAATTGACGTCGAGTCGGCGACATCGCATCGCCGGCTCTGCCCGGCGGTCACGCGAAGTGGGTGAAAAGCCCACGCGGTGCCGCCACTGTAAGCGGGAAGTTGCATCCCACAGCCGGTCGAGAAACCGGCAGCCACTGTGCGAACGCATGGGAAGGCCGGGGATGTCGCGCGTCCTCCGATCGACGGAGGCCACAATCCGCAAGCCAGGATACCTGACGCCGGGCCGTCCTTTTCCGCCTCCACCCGGAGGTGACGGCGCGCGAACACGCCGAGAAGGAGTCCCGTGCGAATTCGTCTCGTTTTCTTTGCGTTCATTTCTACGGCCATCACTGCTGTGTCCGCGTTCGCGCAGACAGCGAGCGGGCGCGTGATCGATCCGTCAGGGCGGCCGCTGCCAAGGGCCTACGTCCACACGATCGCACCAGGCCAATCGTCGTCGAGCAACGGAATCTTCACCGATTCCGATGGGCGGTTCAGTCTGGCGACAGCCACAGACAATTGCACGATCGAGGTAACGCTGACAGGATTCGCAACCACAACCACCCCGTGCAGCGACCGGCCACTCGAGGTGAAACTGCAACTTGCCCCGGTCAGCGAACACGTCGTCGTCTCGGCGACCCGGACGGAGATGCCGGCGGGAGAAGTTGGAAACAGCGTGTCGGTGTTCGATGGTGTCGATCTCGAGCGCCGCCAGTTTCCGATCGTTGCAGACGTCCTGCTCGCGGCGCCTGGAGTCGCAGTTGAACGAACGGGTGCATACGGCGGCGTGACGAGCGTCTACGTTCGCGGCGGCGAAAGCAACTACAACAAAGTGCTGCTCGACGGAATCCCGCTGAACGAACCGGGCGGCAGTTTCAATTTCAACAACGTGACGAGCGAGAACCTCGAGCGCATCGAGATTGTTCGTGGCGCCCAGTCAGCCATCTTCGGGTCGGACGCGATGTCGGGCGTGATCCACCTCGTCACCGCACGTGCGCGTCCCGGAACTCCGGTTCAAGGGTCGGTCACCGCCGAAGGGGGATCGTTTGGAACCGGGCGTTTCAGTGGAGCCATTCGCGGCGCCAGCCAACGACACGACTATTCAATCGGCGTCACTCGTTACACGACCAACAACGAAGTTCCCAACAACGAATTCACAAATACGACGGTTTCCGGAACGGCGGGCTCACAGCTGACGGCGACGTCGTCGCTTCGCGCCGTGGTTCGCGGCGAGTTCGGGAAGTCGGGTGTGCCCGGACAGACCTCATTCGGCCGGTCCGACATGGACGCCTTCTTCGATCGGCACGATTTGGTCGGCGGCGTGACCTTTTCTCAGGAATTCTCGTCGCAGCTCCGACATCAGGCCACGTATGGACTCGCGTCGACGCGGCAGCAGTCGACCAACCTGCTCCTGGACGAGCCGTATACGCCGCAGTTCGACGGCCACGTTTCGCCATTTGAGTTCTTCGATTTTGCCTACGACAGCCGCTCGTATCTGCATCGACACTATGCCAGCTATCAGGCCGACTGGTTCCCGGTTCAGGGAAACACCAGCGCCGGCACCCAGCACGTCACTGTGGCGGCCGATTGGGACGGTGAACGAGGAACGCTGCGAGACGAACTGGCGGCCGACGAAACAAAAGCCACTCGCGACAACATTGGCCTGACGATCCAGCATCAGGCGCTCTGGCGAAACTTGTCCGCGAGTGGCGGCATTCGATTCGAGCACAACGACAGTTTCGGCAACGCCGCCGTTCCGCGCGCGTCGATCGCCATCGTCGCGCATCGTTCCACCGGTGCGATCGGACAGACCAGACTGAAGGCCAGCGCGGGGACGGGCATCAAGGAACCGACGCTTCTTCAGTCATTCAGCCGTAACAGCTTCTTTCTGGGCAACCCGGATCTCGAACCTGAACGATCGCGAACCGTCGATGCCGGTATCGAGCAGCGGCTCGCGGACGACCGGATCAAACTCGACGTGACCTGGTTCGACAATCACTATCGAAACATCATTTCCACGCGCACGCTGAGTTTCAATCCGTTCCAGTCGCAGTATTTCAACATCGGTGAATCGACAGCCCGGGGTCTCGAGCTCACGGGCGAAGTGGCGCCGGCCGGGCACCTGCACGGCCGCTTCGGGTACACGTTGACCGCTTCGGAAGTGACAGAGAGTGAAGCGGACAACACGGTCTTTGCGGTCGGTAACTGGCTGTTTCGCCGGCCGCGGCACTCAGGATTCGCCGAGGTTTCGTGGACGGACAGCCGGATTTCGCTGGACCTTTTTGGCTCGATCATTGGAGACCGAGTGGACAGCGACTTCTCTGCGTTGGAACCGCCGATCACCATGAACAATGGGCACACGAGGTGGGACCTTCGCGCGAGTTATGAAATCACCCGCGGTCTCGCCGTGATCGCCGCGTTCGATAATCTCGCCAACGCGGAGTACATGGAGCCGCTTGGCTATCCCGCCCTCGGGCGGGCGATTCGCGTCGGGATTCGCGCCGGCTTTTGAAACGCGATGCCGGATCTGCTTCGAGCCGACGGCCTCGTCTTTGGTTATCAACACACGCCCGTCCTGCGGGACGTCTCAATGACGCTTCCTGCAGGCGGGTTCGTCGGTATCCTCGGACCGAACGGCTCCGGAAAGACGACATTGCTTCGCGCATTAGCCGGAACCGTTCGACCGGCGCGAGGCCGCGTGCTGTTCGAAGATCGCGACATCCGTTCAGTTGCCCGGCACGTGCTGGCTCGACGCATGGCCGTCGTTCCCCAGGAAACGCACCTCGCGTTCGATTACACAGCACTCGAAGTCGTGATGATGGGCCGCTACCCGCATCTCACCATGTTCGAGATCGAGGGCCCCAAAGACTTCTCGATCGCGCGAGAGGCCATGGCGGCAACCGGAACGCTGCCGTTGCAAGACCGCCAGTTCGATACGCTGAGCGGTGGTGAAAAGCAGCGGGTCATCGTGGCGGCGGCGCTCGCTCAGATCGCAGGCGCCGGCGGCAATGGAATTCTCCTGCTCGACGAGCCGACCGTGGCACTCGATCTGGCCTACCAACTCGAACTCGGCGAGCTGCTCCGTGAACGGCAACGTCGTGTGCCGCTGACGATCGCCGTATCGACGCACGATCTCAATTTCGCCGCGAGTCTCTGTCGCACGCTCGTGCTGTTGAAAGACGGGCGGGTACTCGCATCCGGTGCAACAGACGACGTGTTGACGTCGCAGCACATCCGAGAGCTGTATGACGTCGAGGCGGATGTCACACGCCACCCGCCGACAGGACGTGTGATCGTCGTTCCAGTCCGCCGCGCACGGGCCGGGAGCGAGGCTTGACAGTCGGACTCACCCGTCGCCTTGCTCTCACCGTTGCCGGGTTTGGCCTGCTTGCGCTCACCGCGATTCTGACCGCGCCGCTCGTCGGATCTACCCACATCAGCCTTCGTCGCGCATTCGATCGGACGATTCCGTTCGCCGACAACGTCGACGCGCAAATCTTCTTCATCGCGCGTCTTCCGCGTACGCTTGCCGGTGCCGTTGTCGGATCGATGCTCGCCTCGGCGGGGGTCGTCTTTCAGGGACTGTTGCGGAACCCACTCGCCACACCTTTTACTCTCGGCGTCTCGGCCGGCGCGGCGCTTGGCGCAATGCTGGCGATTACGTTCAGCTGGTCTTTCGCATGGGCGGGCGTCTCGGCCGCCGCGGCCGCGAGCTTTCTCGGCTCGCTCGCCGCCGTCGGCATCGTCTATGCTCTGGCTCGCGCACGACATCGCGGCCTGTCGACCAATGTCCTCCTGCTCGCTGGCGTGACGATGAACGCATTCTTCTCAGCGCTCATCCTGTTCGTGCAGTACTTCGCCGATTTTTCGCAGACCTATCGCATTCTGAGATGGCTGATGGGCGATCTGGACGTCAGCAGCTATCAACCGATCGTCACGGCCCTCCCGTTTGTGGTTCTCTCACTCGTGAGTTTTGCGTGGCTTGCCCGGCCGCTCAACCTGTTGAGCCTCGGTGACGAAAGCGCGGAGACGCGCGGATTGAATGTGACGGCCGCCCAGCGGACGGCGTTTGTCACCGCGTCGCTGGCAACCGGCGCGGCGGTTTCCGTCGGCGGACCGGTCGGATTCATCGGCATTGTTGTCCCCCACCTGGTGCGACTGATCGTCGGACCGGACCACCGGCTCGTCCTGCCGGCTTCGGCGCTCTTCGGTGCGGCATTCCTGGTGGGATGTGATGTCCTGGCGCGCACGGTGATGTCGCCAATCGAGCTGCCGGTTGGGGTCATCACGGCCCTGATCGGAGGGCCATTCTTTCTGTGGTTGCTCGTGCGGAAGAGGTGACGGCGTCTTGAGGGCATCGAACGTATGACCAGATGGACACGAGCGCGGAGTGCGCCTCTCCGTTTCCTCCGTTTCTTCGTTTTGACCTCCGTTCTCTTCGTCTCCTCCGTGCGGGACTGGGAGACAGTTCGAAGTCAACCCGCTCCCCACCCGACGCGCATAATCTCCCTGATCCCCGCGGTAACCGAAATGCTGTTTGCGATCGGTGCGGGCCCTCAAGTCGTCGCGGTGAGCAGCTTCGATCGATATCCCCCTGAAGTCGGCAAGCTCCAGCGCGTCGGCGCGCTCCTCGACCCCGATGTGGAACGGATTCTGTCTTTGCGTCCGGATCTCGTTGCGGTCTACGCGAGCCAGTCCGATCTGCGCACGCAATTGGAACGCGCGAAAATCCCGGTTTACGTCTACAGCCATGCCGGACTCGCAGATGTGCCGGTCACTCTCACGCAAATTGGAGAGCGCGTCGGACACGCCCGGGAAGCAGCGGATCTCGTGCGATCGATTCAGTCGCGAATCGACGGCGTTCGCAGCCGAGTCGCGGGGCGCGCTCGTCCGCGCACCCTCATCGTATTCGACCGTGAAACGCTGACGCTGCGCGGTATCTACGCGAGCGGCGGAATTGGATTCATCCACGACATGGTCGAGGCGGCCGGAGGCGACAACATCTTCTCGGACGTCAAGCAACAGTCCGTTCAGGCGACGAGCGAGCT
Organism: Vicinamibacterales bacterium; assembly: GCA_035491715.1. Classification (GTDB taxonomy): domain Bacteria; phylum Acidobacteriota; class Vicinamibacteria; order Vicinamibacterales; family 2-12-FULL-66-21; genus JALZOC01. The sequence goes on from DATJKH010000217.1 coordinate 13,762, forward strand.
GATACTTGCGAGACGGCCGGACGCGATCCTGGAGTTGAGGGGTGATCCGGTTGCCGCCGGCATAAAGGCACGCGAGATCGAAGTCTGGCGGGCGCTGGCCTCATTACCGGCAGTGCGAAACTCCCGTGTCTATTTCCTCGACGATCAAAAGACCGTCGTTCCCGGACCCCGCATCGGTGAGGGGATCGAGCTGATCGCGCGCTCGCTCCATCCCGAGGCCTTCAAGTGATCGCGGCATGAAAATCCTTGTTTCCTGGAGCAGCGGCAAAGACAGCGCGTGGATGCTGCACGTCATTCGCTCGGAGGGACTGGGCGAGGCGTGCGCGCTGCTCACGACGGTCAATCAAGCGGCGAACCGAGTGGCGATGCATGCCGTCAGAACCGAGCTGCTGCAGGCCCAGGCCGCGGCGGCCGGCTTGCCGTTGATGACGGTGCAGATTCCGCATCCGTGCCCGAATGAGGTCTACGAGGCGCAAATGTCGGCCGCGATAGCCAGCGCCAAGGCGCAGGGGTTTACGCATGTGGCATTTGGCGACCTGTTCCTCGAAGACATTCGCCGCTATCGCGAAGATCGGATGAAGGGAACGGGGCTCGTGCCGATGTTCCCGTTGTGGATGCGCCCGACCGATGAACTCGCGCGCGAAATGATCGGTGGCGGACTGGAAGCGTACCTGACGTGTGTTGATCCGCGAGTGCTGCCAGCTACGTTCGCCGGCAGGCGATTCGATATTGCGCTGCTTGCTGACCTGCCGCCGGAGGTGGATCCGTGCGGCGAACGCGGCGAGTTTCACTCGTGCGCGGTCGCGGGACCGATGTTCAGGCACTCCATTGCCGTCACGCCCGGTGTCATCGTGGAACGCGACGGATTCGTCTTCGCGGACCTTACGCCGCAAACTCTACCGGCACGCGCTGCGGAATGAGTCCATGCTGATACGCCTCGGTCATTAAACGCTCGAGGCCAAGACGTCCGCGATCGCCGTAGTCCAGGGTGAGGTCGTTGACGTACATGCCGACAAAGCGATCCGTGCGTGCCTTGTCGAGGCCACGACCGAATTGTTGTGCGTACTCGACAGCCTCTGTCCGATGTGACAGGGCGTAAGCGATGCTGTCGTGCAGGATCTTCGAAACCCTGGTGATCATTGCCGGCCCGAGATCGCGCCGGATGATATTGCCACCAAGCGGCAGAGGCAGCCCTTCGGTACGATCCGCCCACCACTCGCCCAGATCGACAATCTTTCGCAGTCCCTCGTCCTGGTATGTCAGCTGCCCCTCATGAATGAGCAGCCCCGCCTGCGCCTCGCCGTTCAGGACCGCCTGCTGAATCTGGTCGAATGGAACGACGACGAATTGGAAGTCGGGCTCGTAGAGACGCAGCGTCAGATACGCCGTCGTCAGCGTGCCGGGAATGGCGATGCGCTTTCCCTTCACACCGTTGTTGCGGGCCGCATTCGCGTCGCCGGAAATCTCCGGGTCGACCGCCGGTGCGACAACGATGGGGCCGTACTTGTCGCCCATGCTGGCACCGTGCGGAAGCAGGGCGTACTTGTCAACCAGGTGCGCGTAGGCGTGAAACGACACCGCGGTGACCTCGTACTTGCCGTCGAACGCCGCACGATTGAGGGTTTCGATATCCGACAAGACCTGATCGACGACGATACCCCCCGTATCGACTCTGCCGCTCGCCAGGCCGTAAAACATGAACGCGTCGTCCGAATCCGGACTATGGGCAACGGTAATTTTGGTGGATTTCATAGCTTCCAGCTTCCAGCTGATAGCTCGTTTCTGATGAAAGCCTCAGGCGCGAACGCTCTGAGTTCGCAGGGCGCGGACGACCGTGGTAACCCGATCGATTGCGAAATCAATGTCGGCATCGGTCGTGGTGCGGCCGAGGCCGAAGCGAATCGACGCGCCAGCACGATCGCCGACAGCACCAATCGCGTGAAGCACGTGAGAGGGTGCCTGACTGCCAGAGCTACAGGCGGATCCGGTCGACACCGCGAGATCACCGAGCGCCATGAGCAGCGCTTCCCCTTCGATGTCGTCGAAGCTGACGTGAAGATTGTGTGGAAGGCGTCGATTGGCCGCCGGGCCATTCAAACGGACGCCATCCAGGTTTCCGGTCAAACCCTGATACAGGCGATCGCGCAGGCTGGCGAGGCGCGCGGATTCGACAGCCATCTCCGCCCGGCACAGTTCGAGCGCTTTGGCCAAGCCCACAATCCCAGGAACGTTCAACGTGCCGGAGCGAAATCCGTTCTCGTGTCCGCCACCATCGATCTGACATTGCAGTTCGAGTCGCGGCTTGCGCCGGCGCACGTACAAGGCGCCCGCTCCCTTGGGTCCATAGCACTTGTGCGCGGTCAGCGACAGCAGATCGACACCCATCGCCTCGACATCGAGCGGTACTTTGCCGGCGGCCTGCGCGGCATCGGTATGAAACACCACGCCGCGTCCCTGCGCGAGGGCACCAATCTCAGCCAGCGGCTGGAGCGCGCCAATCTCGTTGTTGGCGGCCATGATCGAGATCAGGATCGTGCGGTCGGTGATCGCGGCGCGAAGCTCCTCGAGATCGATGAAGCCCTGCGAGTCGACGCCGAGAATGGTGACGCGGCAGCCTTCCTTCTCGAGGCACCGGCATGAATCGAGCACGGATTTGTGCTCGGTGGCGGCGGTGATGATGTGATCACCGCGGTCGCGCCGCGCGCGGACGATGCCTTTGATAGCGAGGTTGTTGGATTCGCTGGCGCCGCTGGTGAAGACGATCTCAGACGCGCTCGCCCCGATGATCCGGGCGATACTCACTCGCGCCGCGTCCACCGCTTTCTGTGCCTCCCACCCGTACGCGTGCTGCTTGCTCGCCGCATTTCCGAACTGCTCGCTGAAATACGGGAGCATCGTTTCGAGGACTCGCGGATCGACCGGCGTGGTGGCGTGGAAGTCGAGATACACGGGGCGTGACATGGACGTCCTGCTAGCGGCGCGTCGAGCGCGTAAACGCGACCGGCGTCGGCGGTTCGTCTGCCGGCGACTCGGTCGCCACTTCCTGGAGCGAACAGGTTGCCAACGCTGAAAGGATGCGGTCCTTGATGCGCCAGAGCGGATCGCGAATGCTGCACTTGCCGTACTGCTCGCAGTTCTCCGCCTCGGTCGAACATGCCGTCACGGTCAGAGGACCGTCGATCGCCTGAATGATGTCGGCCACCGAGATCACGCTGGCGCCGCGTGCGAGACGGTATCCACCGCGCGTGCCTTGATGCGACGTCACCAGCCCGCGGCGCGCGAGTCGCTGCAGCACTTTCGCCATCAACTCGACGGGGATGTCGTACTGCTCCGCGATCTCGCGAGCGCTTGCCGACGCCAGATCGCTTCTCGTGGCGAGGTGCTTCATCGCCATGAGCGCGTAGTCGGCCTTCTTGGAAAGTCGGAGCATAAGTCACCAGAGGCCGAGTTGCAGCTTCGCGGCCTCCGACATCCGATCCTTGGTCCACCCGGGCTCCCACACGACGTCGACTTTGACATCCGCAACGCCGGCAACGGCCCTTACCCTGGACTCGACTTCAGCCGGCAGTGATTGCGCCGCCGGGCAGCCCGGCGCCGTGAGCGTCATCGTCACCAGCGCGTTGCCCGAGGCGTCGAGGGCGACGTCGTAAATCAAACCGAGCTCCCAGATGTTCACCGGAATCTCTGGATCGTAGACGGTCGAGATCGCGTCGACGATCGCAGGCTTCAGCGCCGCGGTTTTTTCGGCATCGGCGGTGAACTCGGTTCTCGTCGACTCGGGCGCCGCTGGCGTAGGTTCCGGAATCATGGGCAATGGTTTCATGTCACTCAGTGGACGCACGCTGTTCGCGTGCGAGCGCCGCCTTCAGCGTGTGCCACGCGAGGCTCGCGCATTTCACGCGCACCGGGAACTCGCGAACGCCGGCAAGCACTGACAGCTTTCCGAGATCCTCAACCGGCTGATCGGGCGGGGTCGTCACCACGTGATGGAAGCGTTCGAAAAGCTCGCGGGCTTCTCCCACGGTATGCCCTTTGACCGCGTCAGTCATCAGCGATGCCGATGCCTTGGAGATCGCACAGCCCGTTCCCTGGAACGCAACATCGGTGATGACATCACCGTCGACCTGCACGTACAGGTTCAACCGATCGCCACACAGAGGATTGTAGCCCTCGGCGCGATGGGTGGCCGACTCAAGTGCCCGGAAGTTTCTCGGCCGTCTGTTGTGGTCGAGAATGACTTCCTGATACAAATCGCTCAGATCAGACATTGGTTAGTCAGGCAAAAACCCCACGAACCCGTTCTAGGGCGCGCACCAGAACATCGATCTCGTCGCGCGTGTTGTAGATGGCCAGGGACGCGCGGATGGTTGCGGTGATCCCAAATCGATCCATGATCGGCTGGGCACAGTGCTGGCCCGTCCGTACGGCCACGCCTTCGCTATCGAGGATGGTGCCCGCGTCGTGCGGATGCACCCCCTCGAGCACAAACGACAGCACGCCGGCCTTGTGTCGGGCATTCCCGAAGATTGTCGCGTTCGGGATTTCGCTGACGCGTTCGGTCGCATATGCGAGCACATCATCCTCATGCGCCAGCGCGCCCCGGCGATCGATCGATGACAAGTAATCGATTGCGGCACCAAATCCGGCGACGCCCGCAATGTTCGGTGTGCCCGCTTCGAACTTGTATGGGACGACGTTGTATTCAGTGCGCTCGAAGGTGACCGACGCAATCATGTCGCCACCGCCCTGATAGGGAGGCATCGCGTCTAGCAGCGACGGCCGGCCATACAAGACGCCGACACCTGTCGGACCGAACATCTTGTGACTCGAGAACGCATAGAAATCGCAGTCGAGCGATTGGACGTCGACGGCGAAGTGCGGTACTGCCTGTGCGCCGTCGACCAGCACGACCGCGCCGGCGCCGTGCGCACGTTCGATCATCTCGCCGATCGGATTGATCGTCCCGAGTGCGTTCGACACGTGACCAATGGCAACGATTTTCGTCCGTGGCGACAGTAGCGCTGAGTACTGTTCGAGTTCCACTTCGCCGGCATCGTTGATCGCCGCCACCCGCAGGCGCGCCCCGGTCTGCTCACACAGCAGCTGCCAGGGAACAATGTTGGAGTGATGCTCGAGCCAGGTAATGAGGATCTCGTCACCGTCGCGAAGCACCGAGCGCCCGTAACTCTGCGCCACGAGATTGATCCCGTCGGTCGTGCCTTTGGTGAGCACGATCGTCCGCGGATCCGGCGCGTTGATGAACGCCGCCGCCTTGGCCCGCGCACCTTCATAGAGTGCCGTCGCCCGTTCGCTCAGCAAATGCGTGGCGCGATGAATGTTGGCGTTCGCGTGCCGGTAGTAGTCGTCCATCGCGTCGAGCACCGACTGCGGCTTCTGACTTGTATTCGCGCTGTCGAGATAGACGAGACGCTTGCCGTGCACACGTTCCGAGAGAATCGGAAAATCGCGCCGCACCGTCTCGACGTCGAACGACGTGCGCGCATCGTTCGCGGCGGTGGCGGCTGAGGGCGTCATACGGCGTCAATCTCCGCGAGGTCCTTCGCCAGTTGTGCGTAGAGCTCGGCTTCGAGAGCCACGCGCAGCGGATCGACCTTCACCCGATCGAGAATCTCGCCGGCAAACGCATGGATCATCATGTCGCGCGCCTCGAAATACGTCAGCCCGCGGGCGCGGAGATAGAAAATCGCATCCTCGTCGAGCTGTCCGATCGCCGCGCCGTGCGTGCACTTCACATCGTCGGCAAAAATCTCGAGCTGCGGTTTGGTGTTGATGGTCGCGTTGTCGGAAAGCAGCAGCGCCCGATTGGTCTGCTTCGCATCGGTCTTCTGCGCGTCCTGGCGAACGACAATCTTTCCATTGAACACGGCCCGCGCCTTGCCACCGAGGATGCCCTTGTAGATCTCGTGACTCGGACAATGCGCCTTGGCGTGATCGATCGTCGTGTGATTGTCGACCAGGCGTTCCCCATCCGCGAGGTACAACCCGTTGAGGGTACACTCGGCGCCTTCGCCATCGAGCAAGGCCATGACATCGTTCCGGACGATCTTGCCGCCGAGCGAGAACGAGTGCGACGAGACGTTCGCATTGCGTGCCGCGTGGACGTGCATGCTCGCCACGTGAAACGCATCGCGGCTCTCCTGCTGCACTTTGTAGTGATCGACCACCGCGCCGTCACCGGCAAAGAGCTCCGTCACCGCGTTGGTGAAATAGCCGCCGCCATCGGGGCCGACGTAGGTTTCGACAATGCGCGCCTGGCACCGATCGCCGACAACCACGAGCGTCCGCACGTTCGACATGATCGGGTGCGCGGCCCCGGCCGGCGTCGTGACGAACAGGAGATGAAGCGGCTCGTTGAGAACGACGCCGTCAGGGAGGTGAACGTACAGACCATCGACGGCGAGCGCGGTATTCAGCGCGGTGAACGCCTTGGTTCCAAAGTCCGCCAGCTGCCCAAGGTAGCGTGGGACGACGTCGGAATGTTCGGTCACCGCGGCGGCGAGCGATCCGACGCGCACGCCGTGCGGCAATCCGTTCACGCGCGACAGTTGCGACGCAAACCGTCCGTTCAACACGACGACGCGGTTGGGCGCGTCGCTGTACACCACATCCCGAAGCGCGTGATCGGTCACCGGCGCGACTTCGGTCGCCGGCACGAACTCGGCGTTCGCGATCGGCGAGATGTTGGTGAACCGCCACTCTTCATCACGCACGGTGGGAAAACCGAGGGCCGCGAAACGCGCAGCGCCGCGATCGCGGAGATCCTGCAACCAGCGAGGACCGCCGTGCGGCCGCCGTTCGATTGCCGCGAGCCAGGGCTGAAGCTTCTCGACTACCTGCGCCATCGCCGTTACGCTCCAACCGGCTGTGCGCCGCTCTCGATCCAGCCGTAGCCCTTCTTTTCCAGTTCGAGCGCAAGTTCCTTGCCCCCGGACTTCACGATGCGGCCACCACTGAGCACATGCACGTAGTCGGGCACGATGTAGTCGAGCAACCGCTGATAGTGCGTGACGACGATGATCGCGCGAGTGGGACTGCGCATGGCGTTGACGCCGGCGGCCACCAGTTTCAACGCGTCGATGTCGAGTCCTGAATCGGTTTCGTCGAGAATCGCCAGCCGCGGCTCGAGCAGCGCCATCTGGAAGATTTCGTTGCGCTTCTTCTCGCCGCCGGAAAATCCTTCATTGACCGCGCGACTCAGCATGCTCTGATCGATATCGAGCAGCTTCGACTTCTCCTTGATCAGCTGCATGAACTCCATCGCGTCGAGTTCCGGAAGCCCCTGGTGCTTCCGTTTCGCGTTGACCGCAGCTTTGAGAAAGTAGGCGTTGTTCACTCCGGCGATCTCGACCGGGTACTGGAACGCCATGAACACGCCCTCGCGGGAGCGTTCGTCCGGATCCAGATCCAGGAGATCCTTGCCGTCGTAGATCGCTTCCCCGGCCGTAACTTCGTACTGCGGGTGACCGGCGAGCGCGCGTGCGAGCGTGCTCTTGCCGGAACCATTCGGTCCCATGATGGCGTGCACTTCACCGGCGTTGACGTGGAGATCGATCCCTTTCAGGATCTGTTTGCCTTCGGCGGTAACCTGGAGATTTTTGATATCAAGCATTTTTTGTTATCCGACTGATCCCTCGAGCGACACGCTCAGCAACTTCTGCGCTTCGACGGCGAACTCCATCGGCAGTTCGCGGAAGACTTCCTTGCAGAAGCCGCTGACGATCATGTTGACGGCGTCCTCGGTCGACAGGCCGCGCTGGCGGCAGTAGAAGATCTGGTCTTCACCAATCTTCGACGTCGACGCCTCGTGCTCGACGCGCGCCGAGGTGTTCCGGATCTCGAGGTACGGGAACGTATGCGCACCGCACTTGTCGCCAAGGAGGAGGGAGTCGCACTGCGAGTAGTTGCGCGCGTTCTTCGCGTTCTTACCGACGCGCACCATGCCGCGGTACGTGTTCTGCCCGTGACCGGCGGAAATGCCCTTCGAGACGATCGTGCTGCGGGTGTTCTTCCCGAGATGAATCATCTTCGTCCCGGTGTCCGCCTGCTGCCAGTTGTTCGTCGTTGCCACGGAGTAGAACTCGCCGATCGAGTTGTCCCCCTGCAGAATGCAGCCGGGATACTTCCACGTGATGGCTGAGCCCGTCTCCACCTGCGTCCAGGTGATCTTCGAGCCGCGTCCGGCACAGAGCCCGCGCTTGGTGACGAAGTTGTAGATGCCGCCTTTGCCGTCCTTGTCGCCCGGATACCAGTTCTGAATCGTCGAGTATTTGATCGTCGCGTCGTCGTGGGCGACGAGCTCGACCACGGCGGCGTGCAACTGGTTCTCGTCGCGCATCGGCGCCGTGCATCCCTCGAGATAACTGACGTGCGAGCCTTGGTCGGCGATAATCAGCGTCCGTTCGAACTGCCCCGTGTCCCTCGCGTTGATCCGGAAATAGGTCGACAGTTCCATCGGGCATCGGACGCCCTTCGGAATGTAGACGAACGAGCCATCACTGAACACGGCGGAGTTCAGCGCGGCAAAGAAGTTGTCGGTGTGCGGAACAACAGAGCCGAGATACTTCTTCACCAGATCCGGATGCTCGCGAACCGCCTCGGAGAAGGACATGAAGATGATGCCCTGCTTCTTCAGCGTCTCTTTGAACGTCGTCGCCACCGACACGCTGTCGAACACCGCATCAACCGCCACACCGGCGAGAAGCATCTGTTCCTCGAGCGGGATGCCCAGCTTGTTGAATGTGGCGCGAACTTCTGGATCGACTTCATCCATGCTGTTCAGCGCCTTCTTTTTCTTCGGCGCAGAGTAGTAGACGATGTCCTGGTAGTTGATCGGGTCGTATTTGACGTTCTGCCAGGTCGGCTCTTTCATCGTGAGCCACATCCGGTACGCCTTCAGACGCCACTCGAGCAGCCACTCCGGCTCATTCTTCTTCTGCGAAATGATCCGGACGACGTCCTCGTTCAGCCCCTTCGGGATCGTCTCGGTTTCAACGTCGGTGACAAAGCCGTACTTGTATTCGCGAGTGGCAAGTTCTTCGATGGTTTGAGTTGATGTGCTCATTTAAGCTTCCAGCTGCCAGCGACCAGCTCCCAGCCGTCCAGATTTGAAGCTGGAAGCTGGAAGCCGGAAGCTGGGAGCTCATACACTGAAACTCGTTCCGCATCCGCACGTCGATTTCGCGTTCGGGTTATTGAAAATGAATCCGCGGCTGACCAGCGCCGTGTCGTAATCGAGCGTGGTGCCTTGAATGAACCGATAGCTCTTCGGATCGACGAATACCTTCGAGCCTTCGGCACCTTCGAAGACGTGATCGCCGTCGCGCGGCGTCGCCTCCCACGCGAACGTGTAGCTCAGACCGGAACAGCCGCCAGCTTTGATACCGATCCGCAGTCCCCCGTCCGGGATACCGTGACGGGCGGTCATTTTCTTAATCAGTGCGGCGGCGTTGTCGCTGATTTGAAGCATGGAAAGGTATCTACGACCAGAACAGTCCTATATTAGTCGTTCGAGAGGACATCGCGCAAGGGGGCCTGGCTCGGCTGTTCAACTCAAATCAATTCTTGAGTTTAGTGGCAATTTCGCTTAAACTTCGCCCAAGTGGAGACCGCCTCGACAGCCCTCTTCATCGCAGGACTTGCTGTCGGGCTCGTGTTGACGGTCGGAACGGCGATCCTGGCCCGTTCTACACTCCGCCGCCGAGATGCCGACCTTCTCGCCCGGGAGACGTCCCTCACCCGTACTCAGCAGGAACTTTCACTCGCGCAGCAGGACCGGGCACGTCTTAGCGCCGAGCTCGAAGCGGAACGCCGAGCCTCAGCCGGACGGGAAACGCTTCTCCGCGATTCGTTCGCGGCGGTGTCGCGGGATGCGCTCGAGCGGAATAACCGCGCATTTCTCGATCTGGCGCAGACCAAGCTCGGAGAGTACCAGCAGTCCGCGCGGGTCGAGCTGGACGGGCGACACAAGGCGATCGCGGATCTCGTTCAGCCCTTGAAAGAGTCGCTCGCTCGCGTCGACGGCAAGCTTCAGGAGGTCGAGAAGGATCGCGCCGGCTCGAACGCCAAACTCGACGAACAGTTGCGAGCGCTCGCGCACACGCAACAATCACTTCAGGTGGAAACCAACAAGCTGGTTCGCGCGTTGCGGTCGCCAAATCAGCGCGGACGTTGGGGAGAGGTGCAGCTTCGTAGTGTGGTCGAGCGATCGGGGATGGTTCCCTATTGCGACTACGTCGAAAAGGAATCCGTTTCGAGCGACGGCCGTCGTCTGACGCCGGACATGATCGTGAAGCTGCCCAACGGCGCCTGCATCGTGATCGACTCGAAGGTGCCGATTGACGCGTATCTGAGTGCCGCAGAAACGCAGGAGGATTCGCAGCGTGAATCGCTCCTGAAGGAACACGCTCGGCAAGTTCGCGATCACATCAGAACACTGGGCGCCAAGAGTTACTGGTCGCGCTTCTCTCCCACTCCCGAATTAGTGGTGATGTTTCTGCCCGGAGATCCGCTCCTCAGCATGGCGCTCCAAAGCGATCCGTCCCTGTTTGAATTCGCCGTCGATCAGCGCGTCATTCCAGCATCGCCGTTGACGCTGGTCGCTCTTCTGCGGACTGTGGCAACCGCATGGCAACAGCAGCGTCTCGCAGCGAACGCTGAAGAGATTCAGGCGATGGGACGTGAGCTGTACGAACGACTGACCACGATGGCGGATCACGTTGTGCAGGTAGGAACGCACCTGAAGCGCGCAGGAGCCGCCTACGACGACTTCGTCGGATCGCTCGATGCGCGCGTGATGGTGTCGGCGCGGCGTTTTCGCGAACTCGGGATCAGCGCCGCGAAGGAGTTGCCGGAGTCGCTGCCGCCGGCATCGGTCGACATTCGCGAACCGCGCACGCCAGAGTTGCGCGTCCCGACACAGGAGTCGCTGCTCGTGGAGGCGGAGATCGTCGCCGAAGAAGTCGTCGATCCACCTTCGCTCGCCCAATCGACGACGAGCTTCGGCGACACCGGCCGCTGAAAATCGACGGCCAGGCCCTATTTGATACTCGACGTCATCGTCACCATCACCCGAATCTCGAGCTCGCCGGGTGACATCGGCGGACCTGCGGCGTCGGCAACCATCGACTGACGCGTCATCATTACCGGTCTCGGCTCCGGAACCATCACGCGCTGTTCCTCGATTCTGACGACGCGATCGACGCGCATGCCGGCACCGGCAGCCGCGGCATCGGCGCGACCGCGCGCGTCGGCCACGGCTTTCTTCAACGCCTCGCGCTCGGCCGCACTGCGATCTTTGAGATCGAATCTGACGCCACTGACCGACGTCGCTCCCGAGCCGACCGCGGCGTCGAGGACCTCTCCCGCCCGCGCGACCTCATCGACGCGGACCTCGATCGAGTTTCGCGCCAGGTACTCGCGAAGCGACTGCCGGCCGTTGGCGTAGTCGAACTGAGGCTGCAGGTCGTAGCCGGAGGTACGAATCGCGTCGGCGGGAAGCCCCAATGCCTTGAGCTTGTCGAGCACGGCCTTCATCGCATCCGCGTTGGCGCGCTGGGCTTCTCGCGGACTCTTTGCACGCGACTCCGCAGCGATGTTGACCCAGACCCGATCGGGCGCCATCTTGACGAGGCCTTCACCAGTCGTCACGATCACCGGCTCATTGGTCGTCTGTGGAGCGCCGGACGCCTGGGTTGTGGTGACGACGAGCAACAGCGGAGCGAGGAGAGTGGTAAACATGTCAGTTTCTTTCTCAATGTTCAATGATCAATGCTCAGTGTTCAATGAAATCGCGGCCGTCAACATTGAACATTGGACATTACACAGTACAGGCCACGCGGAACCCAATCCCGTATGAATACGTGTCCGGCGGCACCTTGTGTCGATGGCTGCACGACAGCATGCGCGTCTCGGCCGCGAGCCAACTGCCGCCGCGGACGACGCGCAGTGTGCCTTCACGCGGGCCGGTGGGGGAATTGAGCGGCGACGTTGCGTAGTACGACGGGCTGTGCCAATCGTGGACCCATTCCCACACATTTCCAGCCATATCGAAGAGCCCGTACCCGTTGGCGGGAAACGTGCGACACGCCGATGTTCCGCAGGAGCTCTTCGCCAGAGGCTCAGCGAGAAAATTCGCGTTGTCTCGATCGAAAGTGTCGCCCCACGGGTAACGCTTTCCGTCCAGGCCGCCGCGCGCCGCCTTCTCCCATTCCGCCTCGGATGGCAAACGCACGATTCTGCCCGTCGCTCCGGACAACCAGGCACAGTACGCGATCGAGTCTTCCCATCGGACCAGCGTAACCGGATGGTTGAGACGATCCTTCGGGGCCTCGGAATCGAGCCACACATACGGCTGACCACTTGCGCGGAACGTGCGCTCCCGGTCGGGACCTCCGGCAGTTACGACGAGCGGAAGCTCGTAAATGGCCGGGGCACGATGACCGGTCTCGCGAACGAACCGCTCGTACTCTGCATTGGTGACCGGGTGCACAGCGATCAGAAAATCATCGAGATGGACTCGATGCGCCGGCTTCTCGTCTGCATCCGCATCGTCTGACCCCATGACGAAGTCTCCCGCGGGGATGAGGGCGAACTCGGGCAGCAGATCAGCAGGCATGTAAGAGATGAGGTCCACAGAATAACGCAAGGTTAGCTAACCGATGCACAAATGAACATGAGCGGAACGACGCGTGCAGCCTTTCAGATACACTTTTTTAAGCGACCGCGAACGGAGTGGAGCGAGCGACGTAGCGCGAGCGCAACGGAGGGAGCCAGGCGGGTGAAGGGGCCCCGCCGATTCAAACAATGCATCTCGAAGCCTTTGTCCTGGAGCGCTGGCAGTCGATCTGGGAAAACCGAGTCGCCTGGAATCTGTCCGAGAGCGGTGTTCATCCGCTTCGCGTTGAAGAAGTTGCGATCAGCGACGCCGAGCGGCACGCGGTACTGACGCAGGAACTTGGCTACACGCAGACAAACGGTACGCCTGAACTGCGTGAGGCAATCGCAACTCTCTACCCGGGCGCGGGGATCGATCAGATCGAGGTCACAAACGGCGGATCGGAAGCGAACTGCATTGCCTTGTGGCATCTCGTCGAACCGGCAGACGAGGTGGTGATGATGATGCCCAATTACATGCAGATTCGCGGCATCGTTCGCGCTCTTGGAGGAACGGTCGTCCCGTGGCGGTTGATTGAGGACGGCACGCGCTGGCGGCCGGATTTGGCCGCCCTCGAGCAGCTGGTGACGCCCCGGACCAAAGCCGTGGTCGTCTGTAATCCCAACAATCCGACCGGAGCCAGGGTAACTGGCGACGAGCTGAACCAGATATGCGGGGTTGCGGCTCGTGCCGGGACATGGGTTCTGTCCGACGAGATTTACCGCGGCGCAGAGCTGGACGGCGTCGAGACGGAGACGATGTGGGGCCGATACGAACGCGTGGTCGTCATGTCGGGGTTGTCGAAAGCGTACGGATTGCCCGGATTACGGCTCGGATGGGTGGCTGGTCCGGCGCCGCTGGTCGACGCGTTGTGGGGCGTGCACGACTACACGTCAATCGCGCCGGGCGCCGTGAACGATCGCCTCGGTCGCATTGCCCTGTCCCACCGGGGGCAAATCCTCGCACGGACTCGCGGCATCGTCGCGGCCAACTACCCGCTCGTCCGCAAGTGGATCGAGAAGCGCGCGGCAAAGATCACACACGTGCCACCCGAAGCCGGGGCGATTCTCTTCGCGCGTTATCAGCACGCGGTGAATTCCACGGAGCTGGTCGAACGGATCCGGCGCGAGAAGAGCGTGCTGCTCGTCCCCGGCGATCATTTCGAGATGGATGGCTACATTCGAATCGGGTTCGGCAACCATCCGGGACACGTCGCCTCCGCGCTCGATCTGGTTGGCGAAGTGCTGGACGCGATCCCGTGAACAGGCCGGTTGGCGTCGACCTCGCGCTGATCGGATACGGGAATGTCGCGCGCCGTTTCGTCGGGCTGCTCGAAGAACAACTGGATCGGCTCGTTCGCGACTACGATCTGCACTGGCGAATCGTCGGCGTCGCCACTCGACGTCATGGTTCGTATTTCGATCCGCTCGGCATCGATCCCGCGAGTTTGACCGGCGCGCTCCCGACATTCGACCCCTCGATTAATTCCTTCATGGTGATCGAACAGCTCGGCCAGTCGGACGCCCAGCTGCGCGTGGTCGTCGAAACGACGACACTCGATGTGAAGAACGGCCAACCGGCAATCGATCATGTCCGCGCCGCGATCGAGTCGGGTTGCCACGTGGTGACCGCGAACAAGGGACCCGCCGCGTTTGCTTACGCGACCCTCCGGGACGAAGCCGCCGTCGCCGGCGTCCACTTCCTGTTCGAAGGCGCGGTGATGGACGGCATCCCGATCTTCAATCTGGTACGCGAAACGCTGCCGGTGGTCGATGTGCGAGGTTTTCGCGGCGTCGTCAACAGCACGACGAACCACATCCTGACCGCGATCGAGCGCGGCGAAGGGTTTGACGAAGCGCTCGCAAGGATGCAGGCGGAGGGGATCACGGAAGCCGATCCGTCCCTCGATCTCGACGGATGGGACGCCGCGGCGAAGGCCTCCGTCCTGGCCAACGTGTTGCTGGATGCGCGAGTCACGCCGCTCAACGTCAAGCGAGCCGGTATTCGGAAATCCCATGCCGAACGGGCACAAAATGCCATCGCGAATGGCCGCCGACTAAAGCTGGTGGCAACAGCGACGCGAATGGAATCGGGCTCGGTCGCGGTCGCGGTTGAGCCGATCGAGCTGCCGACGTCAGATGTGCTCGCGTCGCTGGACGGGAAGGCTAACGCGCTGGTCCTGGAGACAGACGTCCTTGGAGAGATCGCGATCTGTCAGTTGGAAGGGAACCTGACCCACACCGCGTACGCACTACTAAGCGATCTGGTTACGGTTCGGACACGGCCAGTGCCTCGCGCAGCGCCAGTTCGTCGAACCCTTTGATCGCGCGGCCGTTGACCATCGGCCTCGGAGGCTCTTGGGGGCCAACAGGGGGACGGCCAGAGTAGGCCCACTTTTCGTTGGGGTTTGGGGACATGGTCCGCCATCTTCGCTTGAGCACGAGCGCGCTCAGTCCGGATGCGAACAACACGAACGATGTCGGTTCGGGGATAGGAGCCGGTCCGCCCCCCGTCGCGCTGAACCGATACTCCGCGCTTCGGAAATCCCACACGAGAGGATTCACCTCGCCGCCTGGGCCGCCAATTACGGTTACCGTAACGGTACCCGAACCGGTCAGCGTATTGCTAAGCCCGGTTCCGGGAACAGCAGGGGGAACGACGAGTCCTGACGCTGTGAAGGGAGTACTGAAGCTACGAATCTCGCCTGCGGCCACGGGGGCTGGGAGAAGAATCGGCCCACCTTCAATGAGCAAGGCCAATGCGCCCTCGGTATCCAGGAATCCGCCGCCGACTCGGTAGCTTTCGTTGCCGTACGTGAGTGTGCCGTGGGTGGCGCCTGACGCATTGACGTCGATCCCAATTTGAGACACACACGGGTGGCAGGCGTATGGGGCGGGATCGATGTCAGAGATGCTTCCCGCGAATGTAAACATCCGCGTGCCATCGGTCCCCGTCAGCGTGAGCGGTCCTCCCCCGACCGACGTAGGCAGTATGAATACACCCGAGGTCACGGCAATTGGTTCGGCGGTCACCGTCGGCGGAGCTGCAAGCCAAAAGGCCGTCGCGCATCCGATGAGCTGGAGCGTCCATCTCATATGTTCTCCCTTCTCGATGAGGTGATTCCCGACTAAAGTGGCCGCAGGCCGGTTCGAATTTGGTGATCATGTTGGCAATAGATCACCAACATTGGGACCTTCAATCTCTCGATGACCCGCTCACCTGCTCAGCGCAGTAGCCACAAAACGCGCTCTGCTGCTTCCCAGCAAAAAGAAATCCAAACGCGTGGCAGGAGAACGATGTCGGGCATCCATGGCGACTCAGTCAATGCGATCCGGTGTATACGATGATCTCCAGCGCCATCCTTCAATTTCATGTCGACTGACGTCGCCCCTTTGACCGGACTGACGGTGCTCGACTTCACGCGCGTGCTGTCGGGCCCTTACTGCACGATGCTGCTCGCCGACATGGGAGCCCGCGTCATCAAGCTGGAGCAACCCGCGCGCGGCGACGACACACGCGGCTGGGGACCGCCATTCATCAACGGCGAGAGCGCGTACTTTCTCAGTATCAATCGCAACAAGGAGAGCCTGACGCTCGATCTGAAACAACCCTCGGCGCGGCCGATTCTCGAATCGTTGCTTGCGCGAACCGACGTGCTCGTCGAAAACTTCCGGCCAGGCACGATGGAAAGGCTCGGGCTGTCGTACGAGGCGCTGGCGGAGAAACACCCGCGCCTGATCTATTGCTCCATCTCCGGCTTCGGTCAAACCGGACCGCGGCGCGAGGAACCAGGATACGACGCCGTCATCCAAGGGGAAGCCGGTCTCATGAGCATCACCGGCGATGCCACCGGCCCGCCCTACCGGCTCGGCGTCGCCATCGCAGACATCGTCAGCGGCATGTTCGCCGCGCAAGGAATCACGCTGGCGCTTCTTGCCCGCGCCCGCACCAATCGGGGGCAGTGTGTCGACATTGGAATGCTCGACGCGACGGCGGCGCTCCTGACCTATCAGGCCGGGATCTATTTTGCGACCGGCACGACGCCTGGACGCATGGGCAACCGCCACCCGACGATCGTGCCTTACGAAACTTTTCACGCTTCAGATGGCGATTTCGTCGTCGCCGTCGGCAACGACAATCAATTTCGCACGCTCTGCCGGATCATCGGTGCAGAGGGACTCGCAAACGACGAACGGTTTTCGACCAACCGCGGACGGGTCGTGCATTACCACGAGCTGCGCCCCTTACTCATCGAGCGATTGCAGAGTCGCACCAGGCAGGAATGGGTCGGTGAATTGAAGGCCGCCGGCGTCCCGTGCGGTTCGGTCCGCGATGTCGGCGAAGTATTGAGTGATCCTCAACTCGACGCACGGTCGATGATTGAAAGCATCGATCACGTCACGGCCGGATCGATTCGCTTGCTCGGAGTGCCGATTAAACTGTCGGAGACACCCGGGTCAGTTCGTGCCGCTCCACCGGCACTCGGCCAGCACACGGATCGGATTCTCCTGGAGTGTGGTCTGTCGAGCGCGGACATTCAGAGGCTGCGCGACTCGAAGACGATCTGAAGCAGCTGGCTCTTGGCTTGCAGCCAGCCAGCAGCTAAAAACTACCGCTCAATCAGCCGGGTTATCTCTTCCAGCAAGAAGGCCAGAACGTCTTCGTCGGTCAGATCGACGACAGCTGCGCCGTCCTTGAGCGGACGTTCGGAACTCACCATCTTGCGGCCGCGACCTCGCGTCGTCCTGCCGACTACAGCGGGCGGATCGGAGGATTCATCGAGAGCGAGTTCGATGAACTCGTCTGGGGATCGTTCAGCCGCGAGCCTGATCGAGGACGCGGGGGTGAAGACCTTGAACTGATGTCGCTCTGCATTCAACGCGGTCGCGAATTGATGAAACACCGGCGAGGCGCATTGTGAGAGGAACGTCTCGTAATCGCGCGCGGCCGCATCAGTTCGTGCGCGGCGCTCGGCCGACTCGCGGCGTGCTTTCTCGATAGCGGCACGCAGCCGCCGGCGGACCTCGGAGATCTCCACAGATTCAGGCCCGTCTCTCGACGCCAGAGACGTCGATGCCGTCGCGCTCGAGCGCCGAGATGAGGGCGGCGCGATCCGGCGCCGCGGCGCAGGCCGACGCGATGCTGACGACGTTGTTGCGGACGAGGGTGCCGAGCGCGTCAACCATCGTACGCATGCCTAGGTTGCGGCCGCTCTCGATCGCGATTGGTAGCTGCGAAATCGCGCCATCGAGGACCACCTTTCGCACCGCCG
The DNA here is from genome assembly GCA_035491715.1 of Vicinamibacterales bacterium. Classification (GTDB taxonomy): domain Bacteria; phylum Acidobacteriota; class Vicinamibacteria; order Vicinamibacterales; family 2-12-FULL-66-21; genus JALZOC01. The sequence goes on from DATJKH010000217.1 coordinate 31,707, forward strand.
GACTGCTCAGCAGCACCTCGCGCGCCGCGATGCGACCACCTGCAATCTTCGGAACGAGGATCTGCGCGACGACAGCCCGCAGCGCTCCGGCCAGAGATGCGCGAACCTGCGAACGACGGTCCGCCGGAAACGCGTCGATCAACCGTTCGATCGCCCCTGGCGTCGTCGTCGCGGAAATCGATCCGAACACGAGCCGCCCGGCGCGTGCCGCATCGAGCGCGGCGACGAGTGCCTCGGGCGCTCGCAAGTCTTCGATGACGAGTACATCGGGTCCTTCACGCAGGGCCGCACGCGCGGCCTTGGCAATGGCATCGCCGTCGCCACGAACTTCGCGCTGACTGATAAATGACAGGCGTTTCTCGTGGACGCGGCGAATCTGCGACTCGATGGTAATGACGTGGTCATGCCGCGTGCTGTTGATGACATCGACGAAATCGCTCAGCAGCGCCGACTTACCGCTCGACCGCGGACCGGCAACCACGATCAGCCCATCTGCCTCGTCGCAGAGGGCTCGCAACTGGTCACCGATGCTGACATCGTCGGCGGCCACCGCCTCGCGTGGGGGCAGGTGGAATATCAGTCCCGCACCTGAGTGGTCCTGAAACGCGACGCACCGCACGCGCCCGACGTCCGGCACAGCACATGTCCATTCCGGCGTTGCGTCAGCGACCAACTCTCGGGGCGCAAACTGAAAGATGAAACGTTCCACATCCCCGGCGGCAACGGGGGCCTGCGTACCGACGGGCGCGATTTCCCCCGACAAGCGCATCAGGGGACGGGTATCGACCAGGGCATACACCATGGACGCGCCGTGTTCCACCGCGGCCCGCAACACCTCCACGAGTGACGCTTCGGTCGACGCGGCCACAGCCGGCGTCGACGGTTGCGGCGGCTGAAGTTTCAGTGATGGGCGTGCGATCGGCCTGACAACGGCGGCTGGAGGTTCCGCCGGCGCAATCGCGATCGGCGTCGGAGCCGGAGGCACGTGCGACTCGGCCGCCGCGGTCTCAGCATCGACCTGAGCGCTGAACATCGCCAGCCTCTCAGCGATTCGCTCCGCCTCGGCATCAGCCGCGCGCATCGCCTCGAGTTCAGCCTGATGGGCCAATTCCGTCGCGGCGCGCTCTTCTTCAAGCTGCAGAATCCTGGCTTCACGCTCTGCAACCCGCTGTGATTCCGCCGCGAGTACCGCTTCCTTTGCGGCAAGGTCTCGCTCGACGGCCGCCCTCAGCGCTGCCTCCCGCTCGGCGTTCGTTCGACGCATTTCGTCGACGAGTGCTGCCTCGCGCTCGAGAAGTCGACGCTCCGCTTCGGCCGCAAGTGCGGCTTGCTGCTGGGCGAGAGTTCGCCGGCTCTCGGCCGTGAGCGCTTCCTCTTTCTCGGCAAATGCGCGCTGCGTTTCGACGCTCAGCGCCACGGCCTTCTCAGCGAGACGCCGTGCCTCGGCGATGGCCGCTTCCTTCTCCGCGAGTGCGCGCTGGACATCGGTGGCCAGCGCCGCTTCCTTCTCTGCCAGTCGGGCAGCCTGCGCGGAGAGCGCAGTCTCTTTCTCGGCGAACGCGCGGTGAAACTCGGAGACGCGCTGCGACTCTCGTTCGCTCGCAAGCTGCGCTTCCGCAGCGATGGCGGAGACTTTCTCCTCGAAGAAGCGCCTCGCTTCGGCGCTCTCCGATCGATGCCGCTCCGTTTCAGCTGCGAGGGCGGCCTCTTTTTCCGCCAGGGTCCGCTCGAATTCGGCGGCCGCGGCCTGACGGACGCTCAGGATGCGTTCGGTTTCAGCTTCGAGTGCCGCCTGCTTTTCAGCGAGCACGCGCTGCACTTCGGCAGCAATTTCCGCCTCGCGAGCGGCGATCGTGGCCTGAGACGCCCTGACGAGCGACGCCTCCCTTTCGCCGACGGCGCGCTCGGCATCCGCCCTGATCTCGGCGGTTTTCGCCGCGAGAATGCGCTCGACTTCCGCCGCGACTGCCGTTTCCATTTCCCGCCGCGCGGCGTCCGCCTCAGACCTGAGCGTCGCTTCACGCTCCGCGAGCGCCGCTTGGGTTTGCTCGGCAATAGCGGCAACCTGCGCTTCAGCCTTCGCAGCCGCGTCTCTCGCCGCCGTTGCCGCTTCGATCTGGGCCTTCAGCGCCGCATCTTTTTCGGCGAGCGCCGCCTCGGCCTGCGCCCTGAGTTCTCCCTCCTTGCGCGCGATCGTGTTCTGCAGTTCGTCACGCAGCGTCGACTCCCGCTGCGCGATGGCTGAAGCGAGCTGTTCGTTGAGTTCGATCTGTCTTGCCGCGATCGCGGCTTCGGCCTGCGTCGTCAACTCGCTCGTCTTTGCGGCGATCGCCGCTTCCATGCGCTGAACGAGTTCGGTTTCCTTGGCCGAGAGCGCCGCACTCATGCTTGATGCGAGTGCCGCTTCCTTCTCTTCAAGCGCTCGAGCAGCGGCGGCTTCGAGATCGGTGCGTCTTGCATCGAGCGCCGTTTCGATATCGGCAACGGCGCGCGCAGCTTCCGCTTCGAGATCGGCGCGCCGAGCTGCCAGCGTCGCTTCCTGTTCGGCGAGAGTCCGGGCGGTTTGTGCTTCGAGCTCGAATTGTCTTGCTGCAACGGCAGCTTCGGTTTCCAGCCGGAGCTCCGCCTCTCTCGCGGCGAGCGCTTCCGCAGCCTCCTGCTCGAGAGCGGCCATCCGTTCCGCAAGTCGCGCTTCCGAATCGGGTCTCGTCGCAGGGAGTTGCGCTGCGGGCACGTCGAGCGGGGTCTCCGGCGGAGGAGCGGCGCCAGGCGCCGTGTCATGGCGTTCAGCTGCGGGTGCCGCAACATCAGCAGAGACAGCGTATGCCGCCTCGCTGGTGAATTCCTCCGGCGCGTCAGCGACGACGACGGGCGGTTCCTTCCGCCTCCTTACTTCGACCCAGACATCATCGCCACCGCGAGCCGCGGTTACGACAAACCGGCCGCCAGAATCACCGGGAACATCGATCTCCTCTTCGATCGCGCCGAGTTCATCGAGCGAGCGACGTTGCTCGTCGGTGAGCATCTGACTCAACATCAAGGCCATCGCCGAACCGGTGAGCGGGCGCGACGAAAGCTCCACTTGTCCCCAGGCGAGCGGACCACGGAGAGCGCTGACCGTCGCCGAACCTAGAACGACGTACGGCTTTTCGCCAACGTGCATGACGAGGGCGTCGCCATCGAGCCGGATGATTGCGTCGAAAAGGGAATCGAGAAGTGTCACGTGTCGTTTATTTTTCGGTGGCCGCCAAGGCGCTCAATAGACGAGGTGCAATCGACCCTTCACTCTTTTTCCATCCATTCCGACCAATGATTGTAGCGCTATGCCAGAGTGTGCAGTTGCCGCGCCTGCGAACAGCCGGCGCGTTTTTGACCACTCAAAGGATATAATCCGTACCGTCGAATGGCCGCGCCTTCTCAAACCGTCGAAAACTACCTCAAGGCCATCTATCAGGCTCAGCTCTCAATCTCAGATAGCGAGCTCGTCCCCATGGGACAGCTGGCCGAATCGTTAGGGGTCGTTCCCGGGACGGCGACGACGATGGTGAAAGCGCTCGCCGAATCCGGGCTGGCGCATTACGAGCCGTACGCCGGAGTGCGATTGACCGCGGCCGGACAAAAACTCGCGGCCATGGTGCTCCGTCGCCATCGGCTGATCGAGTTGTTTCTCGTGCGCGTCATGGGAATGAGCTGGACCGAAGTTCATGACGAAGCAGAAAACCTCGAACATGCCGTTTCCGATCGATTGATTGGCCTCATCGACGACATGCTCGGGCATCCGGCAGTCGATCCACACGGCGATCCGATTCCCGATCGACATGGCGCACTCGCATCGCACGAGTACGACAGTCTGCTGACGTGCGGCATCGGAACGCCGGTGACGATCGCGCGCGTTAGCGATCAGGATCGCTCGTTTCTGCAATTCGCAGAGAAGCACGAGCTGCGCCCCGGCGATACCGTCCAGGTGGAAGAACGAAGTGCTGAAGGCGACAGCGTTCGTCTTCGAGTGCGCAACAACCGGAAGCTCACGATTGGGGCGCGGGCGGCCTCGAAAGTGCTGGTCCGTGCGGCGAGTGCGCTCGCAATACTTTTGATGCTGTCGCAAACCCTGTTGGCGCAAAACAGTGGATCGTCCGAGCCGTTCAGAATTACTGACAACTCGTTCCTGGTCGAAGAGGCCTTCAACCAGGAGAAAGGGATATTCCAGAACATCTTCGGCATGATGCGCATTGGCGGAATACTGTCGGCCAGCTTCACCCAGGAGTGGCCTGTTCCGGCGAAAGCGCATCAGCTGTCGTACACCGTTCTGCTGGTGGATGTGGACCGAAAAAACGGATTCGGCGACATGCTGATCAATTACCGATACCAGCTGATGGAAGAAGGTCCAGGAAGGCCCGCGTGTTCTCCTCGCGCAAGCCTCATCCTTCCGACCGGTGATTCCAACGACGGGCTTGGAGATGGATCGATCGGCGTCCAGGCGAACGTGCCTTTCAGCAAACAGACAGGTGACTGGTATTGGCATTGGAATGTCGGACTGACCTGGCTGAAGTCGGCGCGGGCGACGCTTCACGAAGGTGATCTCGTCAGCATTCGCCGCGATCCACTCGCATCGCCGTTTTTTGCCGCCAGCGCGATCTACCGACTCCGGCCGATGTTTCACCTCATGCTCGAGTCGATCGCCACCTCCGACCAGGAAATCGAAATCAACGGGACCAGCCGCCAGGGCACGTTCACGTTGTCGCCGGGCCTTCGAACCGGGTGGGACCTGGGCGAGAAACAGCTGGTGCTCGGGATCGCTGTCCCAATTACGTGGGCGATTGGCACCGATACGGGTCTCTTCGTGTACGCCTCTTACGAACTGCCGTTTCGGAAGAATTGACTGAAACCGGGATTCCGTCCCTCGACTACGCTCGTGACGCCCTGAGCTTGTCGAAGGGCGTTTTTCGGCGATCCGGGATCCGAACTAAGCTGAATACATGTATTTGGTCACCAAGCGCATCGATTTCTGTTACGGTCATCGGCTGCTCGATTACGACGGCGTTTGCAAGCATCCGCACGGACACAATGCCGTTGTCGAAGTGGAGGTGCGAACAGATCGACTCGACAAGCGCAATATGGTCGCTGACTTCTCAGATATCAAACGCGTCGTGAAGGGATGGATCGATCGTGAACTCGATCACAAGATGATTCTGCGGCACGACGACCCGCTCGTGAAGCCTCTCAAGGAGCTCGGTGAGCCGATGTATCTCCTCGAGAGCAATCCCACGGTTGAACGGATCGCGCGACTGATCTTCGAAAAGGGACGCGAGCTTGGAATCGACATCGTGAACGTCCGCGTGTGGGAGACGCCCAGTTCCTTCGCGACATACGACGGACAGTGAATTGGCCCGCATCGCCGTACTGTTCTCAGCCGGTCTCGACAGTGCGGTCCTGCTCGCTCACGCAGCGCACGAGTCCCCGGACGCCGTCATCCACCCAATCTACGTCAGCACAGGGCTCGCATGGGAACGCGAAGAGCGCGCGATGGCCGAACGCTACCTTACCGCGCTGGCCTCCACGGCGGCGATTCAACCGCTCGCCTCGTTGACGGTCGATATGCGCGACGTATATCCGTCGAGCCATTGGGCTATCCGCGGCGAGCCGCCCGGCTACGACACGCCTGACGAAGATGTCTATCTCGATGGCCGCAATATCGTCCTGCTCTCGAAGGCGTCTGTCTTTATGGCGCGGCAGCGGATTCCGCGCATCATGATCGGCCCGCTTGCCGGCAACCCGTTCCCGGACGCGACGGCAGTTTTCTTTGAGACGATGGGACGCGCGTTATCCATCGGGCTCGATGCACCGATCACAATCGATGCGCCATTTGTCTCGATGAAGAAAGCCGACGTGATTCGACTGGGCCGAGCGCTGGGGGTCCCCTTCGAGTTGACCTTGTCGTGTATGCAACCGAACGATGGCCGCCACTGTGGCCGCTGCAGCAAATGCCGCGAGCGGATAGAGGCGTTCAGAGAGGTGGGTGCAGAGGATCCTGCGAAATACGCATCCGCCTAGCTTTGTTGCAGCTTCTTCAGCGTGATCGCCCCGTCGCCGGTTCTGATCCGTAATTGGCGGCCACCGTCGCCGATGCGACCACGGACCGTGCGTCGATTAGTTTCCCCCGCGTTCCCGGAGGCGACATTCAGATCGTTCCGGATCCCTCCATCCCCGGTGTGCGCATCCAGTTCGGCGGAAAAGTCCTGTGGCAGGTAGAGCAGGATGGCACCATCGCCGGTCGTAATGTCCCAGTCTTCCGCCATCGTCGTCGCGCCCTGTGCGCGATAGATGATCGAGCCGTCGCCGGTGTGAATGCGAAGACCGGAGACGTCGCCAGAAATCGTGACCGCGCCGTCGCCGGTATCGACCGCCAGCCGGCCCTGAACTTCGTCCGCAGTCACTGATCCGTCGCCGGTATTGAGCGTCAGTTCGCCGGATACGTCGTTGAGACGAATGCCGCCGTCGCCGGTGTGAAGATTGACGGTGCCTTTGAGGTGCTCGACGAGAATCGACCCATCGCCGCTGCGCGCGCGGATGTGACCTTCACGCGGCAACCAGACGTTGAATCGGGCCGAGCCAACCGCCCGAACCCCGAAGCCGAACGTGCCGCCGCGCGGCTTCACAACCTCGACCTGTATCGTGTCGCCGTCCTGCGAGGACTTCACTTCGAGCGCGTCGACCGCTTCGCGCGTCGGGCCTCGTTTCTCGATTTCAACCAGCACGTCCGGTTTGTCCCAGGATTGGATTTGAATGGTGCCGTCGAAGGTCGTGAGGTGAACCGTCGGGATCCCGTTTATCGTAAATCGCTTTTCGTCTCGAACGATTTGACTCTGGGAATCGAGGGTGACCGTGCAGCCGGCCACCCAAAAACATGTGACCAGCGTGCCGCTGGCGAGGACAATAAACCTCATAGTGGGGATAGACGAGGCCCGCCCCTACGCAGTTCCGGAGTAAACCTGTTTACCGGCAATAAATGTTCGCGTCACGCGGTTTTGTCGGCCGGCCAATGGATCTTGCGCCCCTCGAGCGGGAGTGGCCCTGCGCCCTCCGCGCGAAAGAGCGTGCGATCCGCTTCCTTGAGCAGCGATCGAAGCCGTTGCTCGTCGGGCGCCCACAGCACCATCACGCCCGCGCCTTCCTCGGGCGGGAACTCGCGATCGTCGATGTAATCGCGATCGAGTGTGACGATCGTGCGACCGAGTTGACGCGCGAGGCGATAGTGCTCGATATCGCGCGCCCGGCGGAGCTCTTCGTGTTCGAGCACGAAGAAGACGTCCCAGCGCAGCCGAAGCCGCATGAACTCGACGATGCCGATGGGAATGTTTGCGTCGGCGTAAATCCGCGGAACGTCGCCAATGCGGTCGAGATGCGGTGTCAATTCGCTAGAGAGGGTTCCCATGCTGTCTGCTTCTATTACCTTGCGGCGGGGCTCACCTCCGCCGCCTGCCAGCGCTCGCCCCGGCTCGCGCCGCGAGATCGCAAGACCGGGCTGCTTGGACTAGCGATGTCTATCGACTTCTGCTGGCTCCGCGGCAATGTCTGCCGCGCCCTTCTTCGCCTCGCGCGCCTGACGGAGAAGATCCGCGACGAGTGTTTCGCGTTTGTTGATCAGTTCCTTGCGCGTGCGCCGGCCGTTCTTCGATCCGATCGCGTACTCGCAGAACAATGGAAACGCGATCGTCGAGTCGCAGTACGTCACAACCGTATCGGGCAACACACCGGGATTGACCTTGCCCCAGCTCACTGCCTCCGCCGGCGTCGCGCCCGATAGACCGCCCCACACCACCTGGTCGGTGGTGATCTGGATGAAGAAGTCGTTGCCGCCTTTCGGAATACCGTAGACCTCCCAAAGCGTCGGCTGTCCCTGCAGATAAAAGTTCTTGGGTGAACCGCCGCCGAGAATCACGCAGCCGTTCTTCTTCCCGGCAAGAATGATCGCGCAGATCTCGTTGACGTCACGATTCGGATCGATCATCAGGCTCGATCCGTTGATCAGCTCGTGATACGCGATGTTCATCCCGATCGAGCTGTCGCCCGGCGACGACGTGTAGATCGGCACGCCGTTCTGCGCGGCCGAGGCCAGCACTGAATACTCGTGGCTGCCAGAATGACGCTCGAGCAGGTCGAGTCCCAGACGGTAGTGGAGTTCGGATGTGGCGAGCGGACCGGACAACTTCGATCGCACGAGAAAGTCACGAATATACGCGTCGGTCTCGAGCAACACTGTCGCGGGGAACAGGACGTCGTAAATCCGGATGATCCCCTGCTCGTACAACTCCACGTCGTCGAGGAACGGCGAGCCGCGATGGAGGGTGAAATTCAGCGCGTAATGGAGGTCGTGGTAGAGATTCGCGCCGGTGCTGATAATGAAATCAACGAGACCGCGTTCGATCAGCTCGATGGCGCAGCCGCCCAGGCCTGCGGGCGTCAGTGCACCGGCAATGGTCAGGCCGATGGTGGTGTCGTTTTCCGGCGCCAGCATTTTCTCGGAAAAGATCTGACATGCCTCGGAGAGCCGGCCGGCATTGAAGGCCTGAAACCCTCCGTCGATCAGCTGGCGCACCTCGGCGCTGCCTCGTGGCCGATAATAGGTAATCGCTTTTCCGGTAAGGTAGTGTTCGGGCTTACGGTGGCCCGGAGAGCCGGGCGCTCGGTGGGGCACTGACGAACCTCCCGCGTTGGACCGTGGGCGCTTGGGGACCGCGGCACGATCCGCCCTGACGGTCCGTTGGTCTGCCTAACATAGCATCAGTCAGCAGGAGCAAGGGCGAAATCCCTTGACAGCTGACCGGTTACGGAGCGAACGTAATCCGCTCCCCCAAGTCTTGAGCGGCGGTCTGAATGCTGGAAACTGCGCTGCTGGTGTTCGTCGTTCTGGTGGGGCTGACACTGGCCTTCTTTTGGTACAAGGGGCGGCGGATCCCGGGACCCCACGTATTCCGGGCAAGCCGCTTCAGTCGCGGCAACCTGTGGTTTCCGACACAGGTCGCGGTGACACCCGCCAGCATCGTGCATTTCACGCCTGAGTTTTTTGGCGCGCGTGAGCAATCGATACACCTGGCCCATGTCGCATCGGTGCTGATCGACCGAAACTTATTCTTTGCGGACGTCATGATCGAGAGTTCCGGTGGAGATAGTCCCGTCCGCTGCCATGGCCATCGAAAAGCAGATGCCGTTGAAATGAAGCGGTTGATCGAGGCCTTTCAGTCCGACTACTACCGGACCCGCGGCGCGCCGCCACCACCGCCACCGCGCGGGGACGTTCGGGCATGAGTGATATGGAAAACGTATCGGTGTCCGGCCGCCGGGTGGATCCGGCGGAAATCGAATCCCGCTTTCACGCGCTGGTCCAGTCGCCGCTGCGCGCTGGACTCCTGCGATTCCTCTGCGCGCGCCCTGAAGAGTCGTTTGAAGTTGAATCGCTCATGCAGACGTTCGGCCGTATGCGGCTTGACGTCGAAAACTGCATGCGTGAACTGGTCACGTTCGGTGTCGCAGGCAAGATTGCCGGAACCGGCACGCCTCGCTATGCGTTCCTGCAGCCGTCAAGCGATGTCGTCCGCGACCTGCTCGATGAGTTTCTCGAACGCCGCGCGACGGTCAGCCACGAGGATCGGTCGCCAGCCGTCCAGCGGTTCCGCGAAATGATCGGGCGCGACGAGAAGATGCTGGTTGTCTTCGAATGGATCCGAACCGCAGCGAAATCAGACATCTCCGTTTTGATTCTTGGCCCGACCGGTTCAGGCAAAGAAGTCGTCGCTCGAATGATCCACGAGCTCAGCCGGCGCGGCACCAATAAATTCCAGGGCGTGAACTGCGCGGCGCTTCCCGACACCCTCTTCGAATCGGAGTTGTTCGGATACGAAAAAGGGGCGTTCACAGGAGCGCATGACCGCAAACCGGGCCGGTTGGAAATGGCGAATAACGGCACGCTGTTTCTCGACGAGATCGGCGATCTGGCGCTCGTCGGCCAGGCCAAACTGCTGCGTGCGCTCGAGGAACGACGGTTCGAGCGGCTCGGCGGGAACGAGCCGATCGACGTGAATTTCCGGCTGATCTCGGCAACGAACCGGCCGCTCGATCAGTTCGTCCGCGACTCACGCTTCCGTGAGGATCTCTACTATCGCGTCAATGCATTCTCCATTCGGCTGCCGTCCTTACGTGAACGGGGCAGCGACATTCCAGTGCTGGCGCAGCGATTTCTGGCGCGCTATTGCGCCGCCAATGGCCTGCCGCTCGACGGCAAAACATTTTCGAAGGAGGCCATGGACCTGCTGATGCAGTATCACTGGCCAGGAAACATTCGTGAGCTGGAAAGCACTGTGGCGCGCGCCGCCTTGTCCTCTCCGGGTCGATCCATCCGCGGCAACGATGTCGAGTTTCTGCATGCCGTGGAGCCGCCACCCGATGCGTCGCGGCAACGCCTGCCGTCGCTCGCGGATGCCGAGCGCGCGCACATCGTTCGTGTGCTCGAGGCGGTGAATTGGAACAAGAAACAGGCCGCGACCGTGCTTGAAATCAGTCGCGGAACGCTCTATCGAAAGATTGTGGAGTACGGGCTCGAAGGGGACCAGCGGCCAGCAAAGACGGCCACGCGTGGTGGCACAAACTGAAACGGTCGCCGGCGTTCAGGGGGTGAAAAACCTAAGTACCGATCACGGCTTTGTATTCCTCATTACGAAACCGTCCGATCGATCACGGTTCTGGCTTCGCGTACCCTATCAATACGCCTGAATACGCCGTGTCAGCTTCCCGTAAATCATTCGATTTCCGGCGCCAAAACCGGGTCGAAGCGCGGTAACCTAGTGACGGCAGACACTTTGCACCCGCGCACGCGATCAATATTGGTCTCTCTCCGGCGACCCTTGGAAATGCTCAAACGCTCCTTGCTCCTCCTGGCGCTCCTCGCGGGAGTTCTGCCGGCTCACGCCGGCCAGGATCCGGACGCCAAGCTGGATGCGTCGCTTCGCGCCCGGGCGCATCGTGGCGGGACGTCCCGGGTCATCATCGAGACCACTGACGTCAACGCCACCGACATTTTGATCCGCTCGGTCAAGGGAAGGCCCGGCCGGAGGCTGGGATTGGTCCGCGGCCAGGTTGCCGAAGTTCCGAACGCGGCGCTTGAATCACTCGCGCGTCACGCGGGCATCAGCGCCATCCGTCTCGACCGTCCGGTTCGCGGGACGATGGAGCGGACGTCGGCCACGGTTGGCGCGACCTGGGTGCGTGAAAATCTCGATCTCGACGGCAGCGGCGTGGGGGTTGCGATTATCGATTCCGGCGTCACTACGTGGCACGACGATCTCGGCAGCGACCGGGTCGTGCACTTTGCCGATTTTGTCGATTTCCAAACGGCGGCCTACGACGATTACGGCCACGGCACTCACGTCGCCGGCATCATCGCCGGCAACGGCTACGACTCGAACGGCGCGCGCCGCGGCATTGCGCCCGGCGCCAATCTCGTCGTCCTGAAGGTCCTTGACGGCGAGGGCTCCGGCTACATCAGCAACGTCATCGCCGCGCTCGATTACGCCGTCCAACATCGCACGCAGTTCAACATTCGCGTCATCAATCTGTCGGTTGCCGCCGGCGTTTACGAATCGTACACGACCGACCCGTTGACGCTCGCGGCGAAGCGCGCCGTTGAGGCAGGAGTCGTCGTCGTCACCGCGGCAGGCAATTTGGGACGCGACGCAAAAGGACAGACGCAATACGGTGGCATCACCGCCCCAGGAAACGCCCCGTGGGTCCTCACCGTTGGCGCATCAAGCCACAATGGAACGATCAGTCGCACGGATGATTCGATGACATCGTTCAGTTCGCGGGGCCCGAGCTACATCGACTACACGGCGAAGCCCGATCTTGTTGCCCCGGGCGTCGGCATCGAATCGCTGGCCGACTCGTCGAGCCTCCTTTTCGCGACTCACCCAGGCGCCCGTTTGTGGGGCACAGTTGATACCGCGGCGCAGCCGTATTTGAGTCTCACGGGAACCAGCATGGCGGCGCCGGTCGTCGCCGGCACGGTCGCGCTGATGTTCCAGGCAAACCCGTCGCTCACACCCAATCTCGTGAAAGCGATCCTGCAGTACACGGCAGAACACAAGACTCGATACAACGATTTGACCCAGGGCGCAGGATTTCTCAATGCCCGCGGCGCGGTACAAGTAGCGAAGACGTTTGCCGCAAACGGAAACTCTGCACGTCTCACAAGCGGGAGTGATCCGACGCCGTGGAACAAGCACATCAACTGGGGCACTCATCGAATCGGCGGCGGCGTGCTTCGCGCCGACGCGAACGCCTGGCGCCTCGACGTGACGTGGGGCGCGACGACGACCGGCGAAGGCAACACGATCGTGTGGGGCACGGTCTGCTCTGAGTCGGACGCCTGCGGAACGATCAAGGGCTCTCTGTCCGATGAGGACAACATCGTCTGGGGCACAAACAGTGCGAGCGAGGACAACATCGTCTGGGGCACGACGTGCGGTGGCGATGATTGTTCGAACACGGTCTGGGGCGCCGACTGCGACGCCACCGTCGCTGGCTGCGCCGCCATCGTTTGGGGCAGTTCGACTGACGAAGACAACATCGTCTGGGGCACAACCACCGGCGGTGATCAAGACAGTGTGGTCTGGGGAACAGCTCCTGAAGTAACCGACGCACGTCGCACCGAACCAATCATCCTGAGCCGATGAAAACGCTCCCGCTTCCGGCGCGGCTTTTCGTCTGCAGCGTCATTGCAGTCGGAGCGGTCCTGCTCGCTTACTTTTTTCCGTTGAACTCGTTCCGCTTGCCGGATCTTTTCCTGCTCCTGTTGATGCTTTCGTCGATTACTTCGGTGTTCAAGGTGAATCTGCCGCTCGCGCGCAGCGGTTCGACGATGTCGGTTTCGTACGCCGTCGACTTCGCGTCGCTGCTGCTGCTGGGGCCGAACGAGACGATGATCGTGGCGGCCGCGAGCGCGTGGAGTCAGTGCACGTTCAGGATCAAAGAGCGTAATCCCATCTACCGGACGTTTTTCAGCATGGGCTGTCTGGTGATCACCGTCCAGGCCGCAGGATTTGTCTACGGATGGATTCAACCGCATCCCGTCACCCGAGATGAAGGATTCACTGCGTGGATCCAGGCGCTGCCAAAGCCGCTCGTCTGGGCGGCGACGACCTACTTCCTGATCAACACGGCGATGGTCGCGACGGCGATCGCCCTGTCGACGCGCCAGAACATCGGCAAGGTGTGGACCGAAAACTTTCTGTGGAGCGCGCCGAGCTATTTCGTCGGAGCCGGCGCCGCTGCGCTCGCCGTCGGCATCTACAACTTCGTGTCCGTCACCTGGCTGCTTCCCCTCGCCGCGGCACCGTTGTATCTAACCTACAGCGGTTACAAGATGTATCTCGGTCGAATAGAGGACGAGCAGCGGCACGTGCGCGAGATGGCCGATCTTCATCTCGCCACCATCGAAGCGCTGGCACTCGCGATCGACGCAAAGGATCAAACGTCACAATCGCACATCCGGCGCGTTCAGCTTTACGCGGCGGCGCTGGCGCGCGCGCTCGGCATGTCGGAGAACGACATTCAGGGCGTGAAAACCGCGGCGCTGCTGCACGACATCGGCAAACTGGCAGTGCCGGAGCACATTCTGTCGAAGCCCGGGCCGTTGACGCCGGAGGAGTTTCAAAAGATTCGCGCCCACCCGAAGGTCGGCGCCGACATCATCAGTGCGGTGCCGTTCCCGTATCCGGTTTCGCCGCTCATCTTGAGCCATCACGAACGATGGGACGGCAAGGGCTATCCATCCGGGCTCAAAGGGGAAGACATCCCGCTTGGCGCGCGCATCCTGTCGGTGGTCGATTACTTCGATGCGTTGATGGCGGAACGCCCGTATCACAAGGCGATGGGTTTCGACGCCGCCGTCGGCCTGCTGCAGCAGGAAGCGGGCAAGGGACTCGATCCGAGAGTCGTCGATAAGTTCATCGAACTGCTGCCGACGCTTCAACGCGAAGCGTCGACGTTGGAGCAGGCGATGCGCCGCACGACCGCGTCGGAAGAGCTATTGCTCACGGTCGGCAAACCCGCAACGGGCCTTACGCCCGAACCGGCAAAGAAGAACGTGTTCGACGACATCGCGCTGGCGCACCGTGAGATTTACGCACTGTACGAGATCGCACAGGCCATGGGTACCAGCCTGGGCGTCGCCGACACCATGGCGCTGATTTCGGCAAAGCTCAGCAACCTCGTGCCCTTCTCGTGCGCGGCGCTGTTCCTGTACGACGAAGAAGCGGAAACGCTGCGCTGCCGGTTTGCGACCGGAGTCGATGCCGAAATCATTCAGCAGATTTCGGTCCACACCGGGGAAGGCCTGACCGGCTGGGTCGCGCGCAACCGGCGTGCCCTCGTCAACGCGCGGCCGAGCGCCGATCTCGAGGCCGCGGGACGATCCGATCTCCACACCAACCTGCAATCGGCGCTCGTCTGTCCGCTGCTCTTCAGCGAGCGTTTCATCGGAACCCTTTCGGTGTATCACGTCGATGCCGCCTACTACCGCGATGATCATCGGCGGTTACTGGATCGGGTGTCTGAGCAGGCAGCGGCGGTCATCAACAATTCGATGTTGTTCGAGCAGACGCAGGAGGATTCGTTGACCGATCCGCTGACCGGCCTGCCAAACACGCGATTCCTGTTCATGCATCTGACGCGGGAGCTGGCGCGAGCGGAGCGGTTGAAGCAGGAAGTGGCGCTGCTCGTCATGGACCTCGACAACTTCAAGAGCATCAACGACAGCCACGGCCACCATGTCGGCGACCGCGCACTCTGCGAGGTTGCGCGTGTCCTCCGCACCGCGATTCGGCCGTACGACATCTGCGTTCGCTACGCTGGCGACGAGTTCATCGTCGTTCTTTCCGGCTGCAGCAACGACGAGGCCGAAAGCAAGCGGGCGGAGCTGCAACAGAGCATCGACGACGTCTACTTCGAAGCGCGTCCCGGGAAGCGCGTGGAACTCGGGATCAGCGTCGGCGCGGCAGTGTTTCCGCAGGATGGCGAATCGTACGAGGCGCTGCTCGCAACTGCCGACAGCCGCATGTATCAGGATAAATCCCAGCGCAAACGCGTTGGCAGCCGCGAGCGGCCCGAGTCGGCCGCACCACAGTTTCCGGAAGTGACGGAAACGGATATTCAGAAAGCTGCTGCGGGAATACTCTGAATCGCTTGTCGGAGCCAGGAGCCTTACCAGTCTTCGATCTTTATTCGGCCCCTATCGATCCCCAGCTCCTGCAGCATTGGCGGGACGTCGGAAACCATTGATGCCGGACCGCAGACGAAGCACAGGGTTTCCGGGCTTTCAACCAGCGGCATAAGCTGCGTGGCGGCAATCCGTCCTTTCGCCCCGCGCCAGCGGGCGGACAGTTCACGCGTTGCCGTCGTGGTGAGCCGCAAGTCGCCGCGGCGCGCCATGCGGCGCAGTTCCGGCAAGTACGCAAAGTCAGAGGGCGTCCGGGCGCTGTAAAGCAGCGCAATCTGACCAGGGCGCTCGGTGAGAACAGCGTGCTTGATCATCGATCGCAGAGGCGCGATGCCCGTGCCGCCGGCGATGAACAGGAATCGGCGCTCGCTCGGTGCATCGGGAAACACAAACGATCCGGACGGCCCGCGCACCGAGAGACGCAGGCCGCGACGCAACGGCTCGAAGCGTTCCCCCCACCTACCGCTGCTATCGAACTTGATCAGGAACTGGAGTGTCGAATCGGCCGCAGTTTCTTCCGGGGCGGAAGCGATGGAGTAGGGGACGCGATCGACAGCCCCCTCGGGGCTTAACGATGCGACCTGGCCGGCGCGATAGTGAAACGGCGCGCCGTCCAGATCGAGAGTGACTATGCAGGATAAGGGGGTCGCTCTGCGCACGCTGCGCACGCGCAGTACGAGATCACGCACCTGCCGATATTAATCCGGCGACCGCATCACTCGCGAACAGCGACTCCCGACGAGCGACCTATTGGACCGACAGCGACGACTTGACGTCGGTGACGCCTCGGATCGTGCGCGCCAGCGCAATCGCTTTTTGTTCTTCGTCCTTGTTCTTGACCTGTCCCGAGAGGGTTACGACCCCCTTGAACGTGTCGACGTCGATTTTGGCTGCGCCCACGACCGGATCGTTGATGAATGCCGTCTTCACCCGCGTCGTAATCGTCGCATCGTCGACCGGCGCGCTGACGTTGGCTCGTGTCGCCGCTGCACCGCACGCGGTCATCATCGGTACGGTCAACGTGAGTACGAGCAGTGCTGAAGCCAATCTCTTCATTGCTCATGCCCTCCGACGATCATTATGCCCTCGCTTGTGGCTGTTGGCTCCTGGTCCCGAATCACATGCCCATGATGTGAAATCCGCCATCAACCATCAGTACTTCACCACTGACGGCGCGCCCCGCCGAACTCAACAGGAACATTGCCGCGTCCGCAACCTCGGCGGTATCGACCGTGCGCCGAAGCGGTGCTCGATCGCGATAGTGCTGCAGGATGGTACTGAAGCCTGAAATACCTGCGGCAGCAAGGGTCTTGATTGGACCGGCCGAGATCGCGTTGACGCGAATGCCTCTGGGACCCAGATCCGCGGCAAGGTAACGGACGCTGGCTTCGAGGGCCGCCTTGGCAACACCCATGACGTTGTAGTTCTGGAACACGCGTTCGCTGCCGAGGTAGGTCAGCGTCAGGATGCTGCCTCCTCCCCGCCGTTCCATCAAGGGCGCGGCGCCGCGCGACAGCGCGATGAGCGAGTATGCACTCACATCCATTGAAAGCTTGAAGCCAGCCCGGGTGGTGTCGACGAAGTGGAAATCCGACGCGAGTTCCTCTCGAGGAGCGAACGCGGCGCCGTGAACCAGAAAATCGAGACCACCGAAGTCGCGATCGACGGCAGCAAAGAGATCGGCGATCTGACCATCGTCGGTGACGTCGCACGGAAGAATCAACGGATTGGTCAGGCCGGACGCCAGTTCGCGAACGTTCTCTTCGAGTCTTTCACCCTGATACGTGACCGCCAGTCGCGCGCCGGCAGCCGATGCGGCCTGTGCGATCGCCCACGAGATCGATCGCTTGTTCGCGACCCCGACTATGAGCCCTGTCTTGTTCGCAAGATCTGTCATGGTGTAGCGGACTTCCCCTTGGGGGGTACCGCCGCTGACTCAGGATTGCAGGAATCAGCCTTGCGACGGCCATCGTTGCGCAGCCCGTCGCGCAGGATACTCGGCGTGATTATCGAGATCGCTTCCGGCCGCCGCCCTGGCGCTGCCCAGAGCGGAATCCCGGCTGGCCGCCACCCCGCCCCTGCTGACCACGGCCGGCGTTTCCGGCCGGACGCTGCCCGGCGAACCGCGGCCCCCCCTGCCCACGGTTCCCGTTGTTGCCAGGATGACCGTTGCCGCCGTGACGATGCGATTTCACCCGCTGGTCGCCGCGGAACGAACCGTTGCCGCGCTGGCGAATGGTGAACTCGGGAAGCCGGCGTTCTTCCTTCTGTCCTTCAATTCGCGGAAGCTGTGCGCGAATCAATGGACGATGAACCGGGCCTTCCTCAATATCAGCAGGCGTCTCGTTCTGTTGTTCGTTCTCGAGATGGTCGTCCGGAGCTGCCGTCGCTTCCTCATCGATGACGGGGTCAGACACGATGTCGACTGTCGCGGCGGCCACGACCGTCTGCTCCTCTTCGATGACGGTGACGGTTTCGCTGGGTTCGGGTTCGGCCTCGGGAACGATGTGTGGCCCGTCGGCGTTCGACTGGCTGGCAAGGACTTCTTTGTAGAGCGTCGCGGTCGTTTCTTTTTTTCGCCGCTTCGGCACCTTGCCTCCCTTGTAGGCGTGCTCGGTGTCGCACGTCGTGCATCGAGTCTGCTTGACGTCTTCCTCGATCATCGCGACGACGGCGTGGTTCGTTAGCCGTCGCTCGCGCGGACAGTAGTCGTCCAATATGTCACCGAGACGCAGCCGGCGCTGCTCCATTCAGTTCCCCCGAGAATAACCGTGTAATGGCTGGAAGAAAGACCCGTTGGCGGTCCTTTCAGTCTAGCAGAGAAGGCTTCACGGGCGCAACAATGGCGGCCGCAAACCTGCCAATTCAGGGATGTTGCGGCGCTCTCGCCGGCCGGGACTTGTCGATCCAGGCAAGCGCGGCGTCCATCGTTCGATCGCGCCCTGCGACGAGGTCCGCGCGATCGAGCGGCACCGGTTCGTCCGGGATGACGCCTTTGCCTTCGAGTCGGGTGCCGTTGGCAGTCACAAAATCACCGTAGGCGTGAATCAGAACGTCGCCGTTTGGAAGTCGATCGAACAGCGCCGGCAGCGCCTGTCCCATCGATGTTTGACCGAAGATTCGCGCGCGCCCAATCGACTGCATCCCTCCGGCGAAGCATTCTGAGGCGCTGCCGCTCATGGAGTCCACGAGGATCGCAAGCGGACCTGCAAACGGCTGGACGCGCTCGCCACTGGCGTTCACCAGTCGCGGGTTGGCGACAAAACGCAGCTCGTTATCACGCGTCTTCATCACGCCAAGCGTCACCCGGTCGGTCACGAAGTGTCCGGATATGCCCATCAGCATTGCCGCGAGGCCGCCGGGATTCCCACGCAGGTCGATGATGATGCCGTCGGCGCGGCGGAATTCATCCATCGCCTGCTGGAATTCCGCGTCGACAGCCGTCATCCACACGTTGAACCTGATGACGCCCGCGCTTCCGCCAGAAGGTGTCGTTTTCTTCTCGCGCTCGACGCGCACATACATCGTGGGCAGGCTACCAACAGTGACGGGACTGCCCGCCTCCCGCCGTCGCTGCAGAGCGATTTTGACAGGGGCACCCTGCCCATCCTCGAAGGTGATGTCGACAGTCGAACCCGACGGCCCGCGCAATCGGGTCTGCGCGATGCGCCAGGCTTCGACTTTCTGCAAACGGTCGTTGTCCTCCTCGGACAACTTCTGCAGGAGTTCGCTGACTTGTGCGGTACCGATTGCGACGACGCGCCAGCCGGGACGGACTCGTGAGGTCACATCGGGATCAACAGCCGTGACGACGAGATCGCGTCCGACCAGCCTGACTTCGATTCCAGGATCGCCGCTCGCGTCGCCGGACGTGTTCCCGTCTCCGGTTGTTTCGGGACCCGAAGGAATCAACGCAAAGTGCGAGAGCCCCAGACGCGCGAGCATGTCGCGAATGACGGCGCGGAGTTCAGTGGACGTCTTCGCCGCGGCGGCGCGGGGTCGTAGCTCATCGCGAACGGCGTCCCAATTGAGGCCGTTCATCGTCTTATCGAAGTGCGTGTTCCTGATGATGGTCCACGCCGCGTCGAATGTGTCTGCCGCCTGCGGAGTCTGGGCTGCGCCAACAGCGGACCCGCAGACGACAGCGACTGCCGCGACGACCGCGCGCAGCGGTGTCACTTGATGAGCGCCTTTATCTGCGCGGGCAGATCGAAGGTCGACGGAGGCACGTTGTCGAATTCGACCGAGGTGATCTTGATCACCTGCTCCACGTTCATCGTCGTCAGCTTCACCGTAGTAGGGATCAGTAATCCGCTAAAATTTTTGTATTCGGTTATGACTTGCGTGGCCGTAAAGGACCCCATCGGACTCTCGCGGGTCTGGATCGTTCCCGCTCGCAGGCCGGTGTTTGCATCGTAGTACTCGATGTCTTCGCCGCCGTCTTTACGGGCCAGGCTCACCTTGTAGCACGGCCGCCCATCGAAATCTGCCTTTTCGATCGTCTTCATCGACGCGTAGCGCTCGGCCTGGTAAAGATCACTGTAGTACTCCGAGTCGAATTTTTTCTCGGCGAGTTCTTTTCCCTGCTTCAGCATCGGTCCCAGCATGGGCTGCAGCGTCCACCCATAGGTGCCGTCAAACCCTTCGACGATGTCTCCAACCCCTCCGAGACTGATCTTCACGAAGGATTTGTTGGGAGCCGCCCCATAGACATCCATCGGACCGGTGATGCCGGTGGCGGGCATGGAAATCGTCCCGACTGCATGCGTCGACTTGTGCGTAAGGATGGCACCGCGCCCGCCGATTGCTTTGATGTGACGATCGATGATCGATTGCGCCGACGGGAGATCGGCCTGTTCAGCGGTCTTCGCGTTCGCGGCGGGAGCCTGCTTCGGCGCGGCCGGACTCTGCTTGGGCGTCGCGGGAGCCTGCTTCGGCGGCGCGGCAGGCGGAGCCGTTTGCGCCGTGAACGATGAACTGCTGAGTAGAACCATCATCAACGTGCCGAACGCGCACTCGAGAGAGACCACACGTCCGCACGACACAATCAGCTTACGCATGTGTGAGAACTCCAAGGCAGGGGGGCACTGTCGATCTTAACAGCCTCAGGCGGGTTTTTTCGTAATACTCGTCACGACACCGACCATGTAGTGCAAATCAACGATATCGCCCGCTTCGATGTTGCGGGGCACGGATTCGCCGCCAACCCGGGCAAGACTGACCTGGCTTTGTGGATCGTCCGGATCAATGAAGTACACGTCGAGAGAGATCTGACCGTGAATGCTCACCGGCTGGACCTTCGTGACCTGCACCGTCCGCGTGCCTTTCAACATGTCGATACCCTCGAACACCGCCCATCTTATGCCAGAGCCCTTCCTCGTGTTTCAGGAATCCACTTCCAGGTGAGCGCAGCCAGGAGAAAGGCCAACGACGAGATCGACAACGCCGTGCCAAATCCGTGTGTCTGCGCCAGTGTTCCGACGGCAAACGGTGCCGCTGCGCTGACGATACGGCCGACGTTGTAGGTGAAGCCCTGCGCCGTCCCGCGAATCGACGTCGGGAAGATCTCCGCCGTCACGGCCCCAAATCCACTGAAGTATCCGGTGGCGAAGAACGCAACTGCCGGCCCGAGCGCAAGCAACACGAGCGGGGCACGAATAGAGACGTAAAGAAAGAGGAGGACGGCCGCGAGAAGCAAATACGCGATGTAGGTGCGTTTTCGTCCGATTCGATCGCTGACGAAACCAAACGTAATGTAGCCCAGCCACATCCCGAGCTGCATGACGAGAATCATTGTCGAGCTCGACAACATTTGGAGGCCCAGTCCGCCGCGTGACGCTGGCTCCTGAAGGAAGCTCGGGAGCCAGAGATTAAAGCTCCACCAGCCAAACAACGTGCACGCATTCATGATCGTCAAGGCGATTGTGAGCGGGGCAAGGCCGTTGGCAAAGAGCATCGGCAGTGTCGAGTGCGGCCGATCTTTTGTCGCCTGGCGCCAGATGTCGGGTTCCTTGACCGATCTCCGCACCCAGATTGTAAGGAACGCGGGAAGAATGCCGACAAAGAACACCGCGCGCCAACCGAACGCGGGCTGCACGAGGTAATTGACCGCTGCAGCGAGCGCGTAGCCGATCGCCCACGCGCTTTGCATAAACGCCAGCGCCTTCCCGCGGTGCTCGGCCGGCCACGTTTCCGACACGAGTGTCGCACCACTCGCCCATTCGCCGCCCATTCCCAGACCGAGGCCAATCCGGAACACTACGAATTGGGTAAAGGTGGTGGCGAGCCCGCAGGCCGCGGTAAAGACCGAATACAAGAGAATGCTTGCCATCAGCGCCCGCGTTCGACCGAATCGATCGGCAATCCAGCCAAACCAGACACCACCGGCCGCCGCGGCCAGCAGCGCCACCGAACCCAACGCGCCACCCGCAGCCGTCGAGAGGTCGAGCTCTTTGCGCAGCGCCGGCAGCACGAGCGCGAACAGCGTCACGTCGAACGCATCGAGCATCCATCCGAGTCCTGCCGCGATCACGGCGCGGCGACCCTCCGGCGTGCCTTCGCGCCACCAGCGCATCGCGCTCACCGGCGTTTTCTCGCCACGGCCGCTACCGTCACACCCGCACGCTCGAGACTGGTGCGGAGCGCTCGCGTCAACGCCTGCGCACCGAGGGTGTCGCCGTGCGTGCAGATCGTGTCGACGCGCATCTCGAGTGTCGATCCCTCCGACGCAGTGACGGTTCCCTCGGTGACCATTCGCAACGCGCGGGCAACCACCGCATCGACATCATGAATGACCGCTCCGGCGCGCGACCGGGACGTCAACGTTCCATCCGGTTCGTACGCTCGATCCGCAAATCCTTCGAGCGCAACTTGAAGTCCCAGAGCGCTTGCCGCCCGCGCCAACTCCGATCCAGGAAGCGCGAAAAAGATCAAAGCGGGATCGACGGCCATCACCGCCCGGGCGAGCGCGCCCGCCAGTGCGTTATCCGTGACCGCCATGTTGTAGAGCGCACCATGCGCCTTTACGTGCGAGAGGCTGACCCCTTCACTCCTGGCAATCGCCGCCAGCGCGCCGATCTGATACACGACCATGTCCTCGACGTCCCGCGGCGCGATCCGCATTTCACGGCGGCCGAATCCCACCAGATCGGGAAATCCAGGATGGGCTCCGACCGCAACCCCTGCCTCGCGCGCGAGTCGAATCGTGCGCCGCATAACACTCGGATCTCCCCCGTGATATCCGCACGCCACGTTTGCGGAGGTGATGCTCGCCATCACGGCTTCGTCCGCACCAATGGTGTACGCGCCGAACGACTCGCCCATGTCGCAGTTCAGATCGATAGTCGTCATCTGTGACTAAGCCGTACCGATCTTACGATCCACCGGCGCGAGCCGATGGCGAGCGCTAGTAGGCGCTGGGGTGGTTCCCAGCGCAAAGTAAACAAAGCTCTACAGGGTTCTACAAGGGTTCCAGGGGTTCTGCAAGGTTCAGATGGCGGGGCCCGAAGACCGCGCCATCAAAACTCGATCAGAATGCCGGCCGACGGGACAATTGGAATGAGGGACTCGAAGAGGTTCGATACCCGTCCGGTTGCCGTGTTGACTCCCGGAGGATTGAAGCGGACGTTGTCGCGGTTCATCAGGTTGATCACTTCGGCGAAAAGGGTCAGCCGCTTCCGTGCCCAGTTGAACGTGCGGTTGGCGCGCACGTCGACGCGAGAGTAGGTCGGCAGTCTCAATGTGTTGCGCATCGAGCTGACGAAGAACTCCTCCCCCTTCTGTTCGTAATACCCGGGGGCCGGCACGTTAGTGCCTGAACGAATCTTCGTACTGAGATTCGTGCGATCGGAGATCCTGAACGAGAGATACAAATTGACGGCGTGGCGCTGATCGAGATCGCTCCAGTAGGTTTCGTGGGTCAGCAAATCCGTGCGGTGCGCGCGTCCATACGAATAGGCGAGCCATCCGGATACACCGCGCGTGCTGCGACGCTGAACGAGCAGCTCGACACCCCGCGCATATCCCTGCAGGGCGTTTTCATACGGCGCAGTCACGACCCCGCGAACCACCCGGCCGTTGACGAGGCGCGTTTCGGCTCCCGGCCGGCGAAAGAACCCTTCTTCTTCGCGATCGAAGATCGTCGCCTGCCACCGTATCGACGTGCCGATTCGCTGCTCGAACCCGAGGTCGTATTGCTCTGCGCGCTGCGACCCCGCGTCGGTCAGACCAAACGCGCCGATGACTTGCTCGAAATCCGGGAACTGTCTGTAGATCCCCGTTCCACCGCGAATGAACATCGAGTGCGGCAGTTGCCACTCTCCCTGCACCCACGGAGACGTCGTCGTCTGGTCGGTCAACGTCCAGTGATCGGCGCGCGCGCCAGGGATCAACGTGAGCGGTCCGGCCGTGAGCCGTAATTGCGCGTAACCGCCGGAGCGGGTCGCGCGACCATGGAAGTCGTTAATGGTCCGGTAACGACCCAATGCGCCGCTGAAGCGCTGTCGGAACCGTGTCTCGTCGACGAACTCCGCCTGCGCACCCGCATCGGCCTGAATGTGCCGCGCGACGGTCACGCTCGCGTCGAAGCGTCCTGCGGCTTCCTTGTCGTGCCCCGAGTCCAGCTTCACCTGTTCGATTGTCTGGTTACTGAATTCGTTGAACGACGATAGCAGGCGGGCGGTCAGAACACCGCGCGGGCGGGTGAGCCGCCACAAACCAATTCCGATAACCGACCCGTTGCGTCCGGTGAATAGATCCTGACTATCGAGTTCCTCGCGCCGTTCCTCGAGCTTCGAATGCCCGGCAATGGCCGTGAACTCCACGCGCTGCGACGGAGAAAGATCGAAGACGACCTTCCCCTGGGCATCCGAGAAGCCGAAGTTGAACCCATCGCCTTCGTCCAACATCCGCTCAACAAGGAGCTGGAGATAACTCTGCCGTCCGCTTACCAGCCATGAGCCGCGTTTCGACCGACCCAACGGGCCTTCACCAACGATCGACGCACTCGTGCCGCTGACCGCGACTCGCGCCTGACGCCTCTCCCGTGAACCCTCCCGCAGACGAAAGTCCAGTTCCGCCCCGGTCCGATCGCCGTATCGTTGTGCGTAACCGCCATTGAGCAGCGTCAAGTCTTCGAGGACGTCGCTGTTGATCATGGCGACCGATCCCGACGACGACTGGTCTTCGACGGCGCGGACGGTGTGGAGCAGATAGGGCGTCGAGAAGCCCTCGACGGTCATGTTCAAATGAGTGAAGTGGCTTCCGCGGACACTGAACTCGCTCCGCAGATCGTCGGCTGCCGCAACGCCAGGGAGAACCTGGACCGCGCGTAAGGGATCGTCGGCCAGAACGCCGCGAAGATTCTGGATGTCCGCGCTGCCGAGAACCTGTTGCGACGCGACGCCGGGATCGGCGGTGCGAAAGCGATCGGCCGAAACCGTGACGGTCTCGGTGTAGGTGCCGGTCCCCTCGCTCAATGGGATCGTGACATCTACGACCGCGCCCGCCGTGACCTGCACGTCGCGCCTGACCAGGATGTAGCCAACGACGGAGACGTAAAGCTTGTGAGGCCCCGCCGAAACGGCCGGCAGTCGAAAGGCGCCCGCTGCGTCGGTCTGCGTGGACGGACCGCCGTTCTCAACAAGGACAAGGACTTTGTCGATGCCCGCCCCCGTCCGGGCGTCAACCACCCTTCCAGAGATGCCCCCCGGTTGCTGTCCATAAACCGCAGTTGACACCCCGGGAAACGACGAAATAGCAATCGAAACCGCGGCGCAAACCCTGACGAAGGAATAGGCGCGATCAAAAATGTAATTGACCCACAATTTTCGTCGGTGGCACCCCCTGGACCCGCCGATTAATTGCATAAAACAGAAGGAAATCGTGCGGTACACCGCTTGCTCTAATGGAGGGTGCTGGCGGCCTGAATATTTACGGCAGGGAGCCGTGAGTTGCTGGGGAGCCGGGTCGCCCGCAACAACCGCAAGGGCATCGTCAAACAAATTGGCGATGCCCTTTTTTATTTGGCGGGGTGAAGGACCGCGCCGCTCCTTACACCGCTGCCCCCTCCGGGTACTGAAGCGCCAGACGCAGCTCCTTGGCCAGTGAGTCGACGGTCGTTCCGTGGCGTTTCCACGCACCTTCGGTTTCGAAGCGCAGGTCGCCGATCCGGCGGCCCCAGGGAGCAATGACGCGGCCGATCGCACGAAAATCGGTGCGATCCGCGTGCTCCTGGTCCAGGCGGCGGATCACATCGGGCGCCACCCGGATGAATGCGCGAAGCGCGGTCGCGCTCTTGATGCTGTATTTCCGCCCGTTCCAGGCGGCGCCAAAAACCTGTGCGGCCTGCTTGAGATAATTCACGAAGAACCGCTTCGATTCCTCGCGAAATGCGTCCCCTTTTCTGCCGGCGCCAAATGCCTCCGCCGCGAACAGTTTTTTCAGCTCCTGCGCCAACGGGGCCTGGGCAACTCTCCCGCGCCCGACGCCGAGAAGTTTGATTTCGCCGTATAGCGGCGAATCCTCGCGGTCGTTCAGGGCGCGGACGATGTCGTGCGCCGCAGCGAGACTCTCGTCGCTATACAGCTGCCGTCCCGAGAGTGACACCAGGTGCGAGGCATTCAGGCGTGTGTGCTTGGCGTTGATCGTGACAAACATCTGAACGACGTGATCGTCGGGGAGCCGGTCGAAAATGACGGCAGGCACTGCGAACGGCTCGTCGCCAAAGTGCTCGATGTCGGCATGAAGTGCGAGGAGCCGATGCTGGCCGTCGATCGCACGCAAGATCCCTTCACGCTCCGGAACCTTCAGCATGCCGACCGAGGATCCGGACTCGGCCGGCTCGAATTTCAGCGCCTCGTCGCAGGAGATGATTACGGCGCCTGGAATCGACGGAAGGTCTCTCGCCTGGCGGCATTGCTCGTAATACTGAACAAGCTCATCAATCTTCTTACGGATGATCTGGCGTTGGTAGGCTTTCTCGTTTGCCGCAATACGGCGCTCCAGGAGGTCCCAGTTCACTTTGGTTGGCGCGGGCACTTTCTTACGGCCCCGGACCGGCTGCGACTGTTCCCCGTAACTGAGCACCTCGAAGCGGACGAGCTTATCGATGTCGCTGGCGCTGAGTGATGCCTGATAGAACTGCACCCCAAATTGCTGCATGCGGATCGCGGCGACGCTAATCATAGGCGTTTCAAACTATTAGGATTTCACACTCGCGGCTTGCCGGGCTCTCGGGCAACTGCAAAACCTGCCCATCTTATATTGTGTAAGCAGGATAATCACAAGGGCTCGACTTCGAACATCGGCGCAGTGCCCTAAGTCATTCCTGGATATTGCCTTATGGTTATCGAGCTTGCTCCCCTGGCCGCGGCTGCGCTTGTGGCTATTTCGCCACATCAGCCTGTCCTGATCGAAAGTCAAGTCACGCGAGTCGAAGGGCCTGCTCGCGGCAGGCTTGTCGAACACGTCAGTTGTCCGACCGATCCGGCTCAGACCTATACGCTGTACCTGCCGACGAAGTACGAGACCACGCGCAAGTGGCCGCTTTTACTCGTGTTCGATCCAGGAGGTCGCGCAGCGCGGGCAGCCGAAGTATTTCGCGACGCGGCGGAACGGTTCGGATGGATCGTCGCCGCCTCCGAGAACTCTCGAAACGGACCGTGGGAGCCGACGTTCCGCGCGATCAACGCGATGTGGCCGGCACTTCTCGGTGGCTACGCGGTCGACGAGCATCGCGTGTACGCGGCGGGACATTCCGGCGGCGCGACTGTCGCGTGGTTGCTCGCGCACCAGACGGGTCAAATTGCCGGCGTGATCACGTCCGGCCAGCCCAATCCACAGTCCGAACCGGGCAAGGTCAAACCGTTCGCGTGGTTCGGCATGGCAGGTCACACCGATTTCAATCTGATGGAGGTCAAGAAGATCGACGAGGGGCGCGGGCGGAGCTCGAGCCCACACCGGATGGAGTTCTTCGATGGCGGACATCAATGGCCGCCGTCAGATCTGATCGCCCGAGCGCTCGGATGGATGGAGATCGTCGCGATGAAAGATGGTCGCCGTCCTCGCGATCTGGATCTCGCACGAACACTGTTCGCCGAGGACATGGCACGCGCGCAGACGCTGGAAGAGCGCGCGCGCTTCACTGAAGCTCGTCGATCGTACGGGTCCATCGCTTCGTCGTACACGGATTTGCTCGACGTCGGAGAGGTGGAACGCCGCAGCCGCGTTCTAGAGAGCGATGACCGGTACAAATCAGCCAGGAAGATGGAAGAGCGTGCCGATCGACGCGAACAGGAACAGGCCGTGGCACTCGCGCGCGTGTTGTCCCGACTGACGGAAGACGAGGTGCCGCTCGTCGCCGAGTTACGGAGCCGGCTCAATCTCGATGCACTGTCGAAGGCGTCACGCGGTGAAGGGTACGATGCGGCATCGGCAAGTCGATCGCTGGCGCTCATCCGAATCCAGTTGTCGACGATCGCGCGCGACCTCGGCGACAAGCACGACGCACGCGCCGACGTGGTTCAAAAGGTGCTGGATTCGATCAAGTAAGGGCTCTGCCCCTTCCCTCGCGTCTTCCACCGCGTCACGAAACGATCCTTTTGGATCGAGAGCACGAGCATCAGCGCGACCAACGCCGCGTATGCGGCCCACGCTTGTAAATGAGTGAAGGTCTTGTGAATGGGAAGAGAAATCAACCCGTACACCAGTTCGACGTGAATCCAGTAGATGAACAGGGAGCTTCGACCCAGTTGCTGCGTCGGGCTCCACGACGATCCGACCACGGCCCGGCCCCACCAATACGCAAAGCCGATCACTGCGGTAAGGAGACCAGCGCGAAGCGCAAAGAACGCCGGGGAATCACCCCAGAATTCCGAGTGTGTGTATGGACTCGGCAGAAACGATCCCGCGTACGCGATTGTGGCCAGCACCAGCCCCGCGCCGGCCAGCCACTTGTTCAAATGTGATTCAGCAACCGGAGTTCGCGCGCCGTCGAGCAGCACCCCGATGCACCCACCGGCGAACACAAATGCGGCCCACGGAAACATGCTGAAATGCGAGTATCCCGGCGGCGGGCGGAGATATGCCTCGAGTGCATCCGGCAAAGGATCGAAAACTGGCGTAAACCCGACGACCGGGGCAATCAAGGCGAGCGCAGTCGCCGCAACGCCGAATCCAACGAATCGCGGTATTCGCCCGCGCAATGCGCCCCAGATTGCACCGGCCGCGACGATAGACGGTCCCATGACGTTCAGGATGTCGACCTTGAGCAGCGTGCGCGGCGGACCCCAGCCAAGGATCCAGGCCTGGACCCGAAACAAAAACGCGAGCAGGAAAATCCACCCCCCGCGCTTCATGACTGCCGCCGCGGCCACCGCGTCGTCGCCGGTGCGACGGGATTTGGATCCTGCGGACAATCCAACCGACACGCCGGCGAGGAACAAAAACAGCGGCGCACCAAAGCCGGCAATGATCATCGACCAGGCGAACGCCGTCGTGCCACGGACGTCCGTGCGCGTCCAGCTGTCGAGGACATGAGCCTGGATCATGACGAGCACAGCTAACCCGCGCACCCAGTCCAGGTATCCGCGCCGCGCGTTTGACTGTTGAACGTGATGTGACTTCGGATTCACACGCCGGGGCTGACCGTGTAGGTCACCTTCAATGGAATGTCCTGCCGCATCGAATGCCACACCGAGCAGTACTTCTCACGCGACAGTTCGATCGCGCGGTCGATGCGTGACGTTTTCACGTCGCCGGTGATCGTGAAGTGAAGACCAATCTCAGTAAACCGATGCGGATCTGTCGGCGCGCGCTGCCCACTGAGATCAAGACGCAACCCGCGCAGCGCACATCGGCCCTTGGTAAGGACGTGCACGACATCCATCGCCATGCAGCCGGCGAGCGCGAAGGCGAGGGTCTGGACCGGCGACGGTCCAGCGACGCCAGCGCTGTCGAGCGTCAGCTCGATGTTCCCCGACTGGCCGCCCAACACGAGGTCGTGCTGCCAGACGAGTGACACCGTGGTCGGCGGTTTCGCCTTACGAACGTCGGCCATGTGGCATTGTAATCGCACAGATCGGCGGGGTCTAAAGACCACGCCCTACAACGGCGGGAGAAAATGTAGGGCACGGTCTTTAGACCGTGCCGCCGATTACGTACTTCGCGGCGCGGGGCTGCGGCGACTGCCGGTGTACAGGCCCGTAATCGCGAGCCAGGCGAGCGGCAACAGGACGAGCAAATACGTCAGGTATTGGCCGTAGACGCCGTCGGGACCATACGCTTCGGTCGCATCGTGCAGCGGCTGGCTGTTCGGAAAAACGTTGGCCTCGCTGAGCTCGTGGAACCCGTAGATCAAAAGCTGCACGACGAACACGAGAAGAAATACGGCAGTGACCTGGAAGAAGCGAGACAGATTGACTCTGGAGCCATAGCGCGACCAGAGCCAGGCGACGAACGCCGCCGATACGGTTCCTGCGGCCGCGCCAACGATCACCTGCATGGACTTGACGGTGAAAATCAACTGCGTCATCAGCAGCGCCGTCTCCATGCCCTCCCGCGTAATCATCAGCACCGTGAAGCCGAACACGCCCATGAACGCTGCCTTGCCGAGCTTGATCGACGAGGCCTCGAGGCGCCCTTCGATCTCGCGCTTCATCCGCTTGCCTGCCCTCCACATATGCATCGTCAAGGAGGCCACAAGCAGTGCGGCAGTGAGCGCGAGCACTCCTTCCCATAGCGCCTGGTTGTTGGCCTGTGCGAGCAACAAACCGGCAGCGACGCTGACTACGACTGAAAGGGCGATGCCCCAATGGACAGCGGGAAGAAGCGCCGTTCGGCCGGTCTTCTTAAGATAGGCAAGGCTGATGGCGACGATGAGAAAGGCCTCGAGCCCTTCGCGCAATGTGATGACAAATGCCTGAATCATTTCCGTCCAGCCTCGCAAGACCGAGCGAGATGAATCCCCGAGCGCAGTCGCCGGAACGCGCGGCGACAACGGCTGACCTGCCTGAAAATGCGACTGGTCGCGT
>DATJKH010000218.1:0-16041 GCA_035491715.1 Vicinamibacterales bacterium
AATGCGATCAAGATAGATGTTGGTCGAATCCTGCAGAACAATCACATCGCCTTGACCATTCGACACGGATTCGAACCTGATGCCGTCGAGCCGCCAGTTCGCCGCCCCGGTCCCGTCGAGCACAGCGGAAACGACGGCGGATGCAAGAGTGGGCAGGAGGTTGGCGTCCTGCGAGGTGATTCGGCGATCAGGAAGCGTGGCCGACGATCGGATCGTGATGACAGGGCCTGCCGCCTTGCCTGGCAGCCGGAAGGAACCGACGTAGCGCGCCCCCGCTTGCAGCACCAGCACGTCGCCCGGCTGCGCGGCGTTCAACGCAGCCTGCAGGTCGGCACCGGCGGGGACAGTCGTCGTCGCGGCACGAGCATCCGCCGCGAGCCATGTCCCGATCATCACTGGAATAAAAAGCGTTCGGAGTACAAGGAGACCTGCTCGCCGAGAGGATGGGCGCATTTGGTTGTCCTGTTGAGACGGCGGCGGTAACGCCGAGCTATACCTCAGCAAGAACAGTGCCCTCAAACACTGCTCGCATTTATGCGAATTCGTCGCGTAGCAAGCCACCGCTCAGAGTCGGAAATTACGATCCTGCGCGGGAGCCGGAGCAAAATCATCATTAAGGATGAGCTCATCCGATAGTGGACGAGCTCATCCTTATAAATCGCCTATCGGCCGTTCACTTCGGTCCGCTGACGGTGATGTAGTTGAAATTACCGACCGCCTTCGTCGATCCGTTGCTGTCCATCACGAGCCGCCACACTTGCGGCCCTGCCGACAACGCAATGGTCGGGCACCGAATTGTGGTCCACGTCTGCCATCCACCAGTGTTGGGAACGGTCAGTGGACCAGTCTTGTTGACACCATTGACCTCGATGTGAAAGGTCCCCCCGGCTCCGGCCGATGCGACGCGAACATCGAGATCGTAGTTTCCGGCGGAAATCACGTCGACCGTGTAGTTCAACCACTCGCCAGCAGAGACCCACCCGACGTCGTAACCGGAACCGCCATCATTTGTCGACTCGATGTCGACGTCCGTCGCGCGATACCTGCCGCCCGCGTTCCCCGCACTTGCGTCCGCATACGCGCGGCCGGCGCCGCCATCGTCGAAGTTCTCGGCCTGAATGGTTCCGGGCAGCACTGTGGCGGTGCCACCATATGGTGTGCTCGGCACAGGCAGCGTGACCTTGAAGTAGTTGAAGTTTCCGACCGACGTCGTGCCAATCGTATCCATGACGACGCGCCATACCTGGGTCCCGGCAGTGAGCGTCACCCCGCTCTTTCTGATCGTCGTCCACGCCTGCCAGCCGCGCGAGTTGGGAATGGTCAACCTGCCTGTCTTGTCAACGCCGTCAACTTCGATGTGGAATGTTCCCCCGGTTCCATCAGATGCGACACGAACTTCCAGATCGTACGTGCCGGCGGCAGCCACGCTCACGGTGTAGTTGAGCCACTCTCCAGCGGAAACCCAGCCGACGTTGTAGCCACCTCCAGCATCAGTGGTCGGTTGTATGTCGACGTCTGTCGGGCGGTAGGCGCCACCGATGTTCCCGGGTGACGCGTCGCCGTATGCGACGCCGGCGCCGCCGGCATCGAAATCCTCGAACTGGATCGTCGCTGAAGGCAGGACCGGGATCGTTCCACCAAAAGGATTGCCGCCGGGTTGCTTCGTTGGCTCTCCCCCCCAGTCCACGCCGACGTCTTTCCCGTCCGTCGCGGCACCGCTATACGGGCAACCGGACACGAGGTGGTAGTTACTGTCGAACGATTGTTGATAGACGGTCACCGTCGGAAACCACGTGATCGATGGATACGAAAAGCCGGCTCCTCCCGCCAGCACGTTGTTCGTCCACACGTAGCTGACCGAGAAGGCCGTCAGACTCGCAGTGCCGACCGCTGTTCCTTGCCCCTTCACGCCGTACGCGTTGTGCCGCGCGAGGTTGTTGGTGTACGTGAGGTGCTCGACCGCGTAAGTGCCGGGTCGCGCCGCGGCGGCCCCCGCGCTCCAAACCGTGCCCTTATACAGCGACATCAGCGTATAGCCTTGATCCACCGTGTTGTGATCGATTGTCAGATCCCCGATCTCTCCGCCCGCCTGAAACGCCATGCCGGGCGTCAGTAGCAGGTTGTTCTTGATAGTGATGCGCGTCGCCCGTCCTGACGGTTTCGCGTAATCGTTGCCAAGGATGTTGAAGCCATTTTCCGTGTCCCTGACAACGTTCCGCTCGAAGAGCACATCTTCGAGAACTGACCAGGGAGCGGTCCCTCCCTGGTTGACGACCTTGAGCAGGATGCCAAAACCAGTCTGAGCGTCGGTCCAGTTTCGCTCGAACAGATTGTCGCGAACCGTTATCCTGCGCCCCGCTTTCATCTCGAAGAGGTTCTTGACGACGAGGCCGGCGCCCTTCCACTCGAGCCGTTTGGTGAAGTGGTTTCCTTCAATCAGGATATCGGAGGGCACTCGATCGGGCGCCTTGCTGTCGGCGCCGCCAAACATCACATTTTCGCTGGCTGCTTCCAGGTAATTGTTCGTAAGCGTATAAGGACCAGCCCCGTCCCATGCACAGAAGGCTTGCGAGTCCTGGCTTGCCCTGGCGATATTGGCGATATACGAGCGAGTCAACGTGATTTTCTGCCCGTTGCCGCGAATCCCTCGCTTCTGGCCGTTCACGCCGCCGACGATGAGCAGGCGGTCCATGTAGATGTTTATCGAATCCTGGAGGAGGATGACTTCTCCGGTACCATCCACCACAGGTTCGAAGGCGATCCCATCGAGCCGCCAGTTCGATGCGCCGGTGCCATCGAGGATGGCCCACGCCACCGGCGAGGCGAGCGTCGGAAGCAGCGCCGCGTCCTGGGGACCGATGCGGCGCTCAGGAAGAGTCGCTGACGAGCGAATCGTGATCGGCGGTCCCGTCGGGTTCGGCGGCAGGGTGAATGGGCCGTCGTAGCGCGCGCCGGCCTGTAAGATGAGAACGTCTCCAGGCCGCGCAAGGTTCAGCGCCGCCTGCAGGTCGGCTCCCGCAGGGACGTTCGTGGTCGCAGCCAAAGCATCCGCTGCGAGCGACGTCGCGATCATCACCGGAATTGCAAGCGCTCTGAGTACAAGCAGATCTGTCCTGCGAGGAGAGAGAGGGCCCATTTGTTTGTCCTTGAGAAAGAGGGCGCGGCTAACGCCGCGCGAAGCTCAGGCAAAAGAGGTGCCCTAGGCAGAGCTAGTTTTCTCGACGAATTCTGTGCGCGCGGCGCAGGTTACGTGACGTTTTCGCACGCGCAATTACAGAATTGTGTGTCGTCGGGGTGAAGGAGCAGGATCGTGACGCCTTGCGCGTCGAGAGGATTACAGAATCGGAGATTGTGCGGTCTGGACTACTTGTTTTAGCGGTTGAAACTACTTTCTTGTACGCGGCGAACGTGGTTCGCGTTCGGGAGGCTTGCGACGTCCGAGTTCCTCAAGATTCGCCCCGAGCACCGATCCGTCGGTGGCGGCGGTATTGAAGCGGCTGGTGGCGCGCAGGCGGTAATCGTCGTGGGCGCTGTCGACGAAATCGGCCATGAGTTCCGCGACACTGGGAAACAGATTGTCTGGCGGGTATCGCGACGCATCGCCCCCTGCGAGGACGTTCCGTCGGAATTCGTCGTGACTCACGTAGGCCGCAATCGCCGTCCTGCCAATGCCCGCCGACTCGCCGATGACCCCGAACTGGTTGTGGCGGGTGAGATTATTAGTAAAGCGAAGGCCCTCAATCGTCCACGGGCGTCCATTCTGGGTCCCATAGAACTGCACAACGCTGCCGCTTTGAATCACGGTGTTGTGGTCGATGACGATGTCTGAGGGTCCGCCGCCGATCAAGAGGAAGCGACCGTCTCCTCCCCAGCGCGACGCGTCGACGTCATAAAAGAGGTTATGGCGGATCTGCAGACCACGCATATGGGCGCTCGGGTGCTCGTAGTCAGTTCCCAGGATGTTAATCGCCGAAGACACATGGCGGACGATGTTGTACTGAACTTTGATATCGGATACGTCCGACCACGGGGCTTTGCCGTCCTGGTTTACCGGCTTGAACAGAAGCGCATAACCAGTCTGTGCCGCCACCCAGTTATTCTCGAAGACGTTCGACTCGATCACGACGCGGCGCGCATTTTTCAGTTCGAGCAGATTCTTGACCGTCCAGCGTGAACGGCGCCAGGCGAGCGGCTTTGTCACGTAGTTGCGTCGGAAGGTGATATCGCTCGGGACGAGATCGCGAATTGCTGGATCCGCCCCTCCAAACATCACATTCTCGGCAGCCGCTTCGAGGTAATTGTTGTCGATCACGAACGGGCCAGGCCCGTTCCAGCCACATATCGCCTGACTGTCCTGACCATCGGCCTTGATTTCACGAATATCCGAGTTCCGAATCACGGTGTCAGCGCTATTGAGCGCAATCGCCCGTTTCTGCCCCTGCGACGCATCGCCGCGAATGATCAAACCGTCGAGTTCGAGGTGGTGCGGCACGTTGCCCAGATCACGCTGTGCATCGCTACCATCCCCCAAGCTGATGATGTTGCCCGCGCCGCCTGAATTTGCCTCGAAGGCCAGCCACTGCAGGCGCCAGTGGTGCGCGCCGGGTTTGGTCGCCAATGCCGAGTTACCGTTTGATGAACGTATCGTCGGCATCCACTGCGCGTGTTCAGGCGTGACCCGACTTGCGGTCGGAAAGCGTGAGTTGTCGGCTGCCGATCGAATTGTGATGTACTGCGCGGGGATCGAGCTCGGCTGTTCGGGAAGTGCGGGTAACGTAAAGTTGCCGACGAAGGTGGCGCCTGGTTCGAGCAACAACACGTCGCCCGGTCTCGCCCGGTTGATATAGGTCTGCAGATCGGCCCCGGCGGCCACCACAGTTTGCACTGGCGATACAGGGATGGCGGGCCGTATCGCTACCGCCCGCTCCGGCACCATCGCTGGCACGTGCGCAGAAGACTGCGCAACGGTGACCACAGCCAACACAAGCATGAATCTCAAATTACACATTGCTTCTGGGCATCCAAAGCATATGCCAGAGCCAGTATCGCCGGCGCGTCAGATGAGCCGGTCAGTTTGGCCCGGTCAGGCTGATGTAGTTGAAGTTCGCGACGCCGCCGCTGCTTCCGTTCGCATCCATTACGAGGCGCCACGTCTGCGGACCTGCTGACAGTGAGACGCCAGCCTTCTGAACCGTTGTCCATGTCTGCCACCCACCGGTGTTCGGCACGGTAAGCCGTCCCGTCTTGTCGACGCCGTTCACCTCGATGTGAAATGCTGCGCCGGCAGATGGCGACGCGACCCGCACACTAATATTGTAGGTGCCAGCGGACGTCACGTTCACGGTGTATTTGAGCCACTCTCCGGCAGATACCCAACCAACGTTGTAGCCACCGCCCGTATCGGACGTCCGTTCGATGTCAACATCGGTCGTCCGATACTGACCTCCGGCGTTTCCCGGGCTCGCGTCCACGTACGCGCGGCCTGCGCCACCGTCGTCGAAATTCTCCGACTGAATGACTCCCGGCAGCGCGACAGACGCTCCACCAAATGGCGCGCTGGCTGCCTGGGCTGTCACGCGAATGTAGTTGAAGTTACCCACGGCTGTCGTCGTCGAGCTATTCGTGTCCATGACGAGCCGCCAAACTTGCGGTCCCGCGCTCAGGCTCACCGCACTCTTTCGAACGGTGGCCCAGGTCTGCCACCCGCCGGTGTTCGGCACGGTCAATCGTCCCGTTTTGTCGACGCCGTTTACCTCGATATGAAATGTGCCCCCGACGCCGGCCGACGCGACGCGCACATCGATATCGTAGGTGCCAGCCGTCGACACATTCACGGAGTAGTTCAATCGCTCTGTAGCGGAGACCCAGCCTACGTCGTAGCCACCACCCGAGTCGGCCGACGATTCGATGTCTACATCCGTCCCGCGATACTCTCCCCCATAGTTGCCTGGCGTCGTATCCACGTAGGCACTGCCCGCTCCACCTTCGTCGAAGTTCTCGGCCTGTATGGTTCCTGGCAGGGCAACTGCGGTGCCGCCGTACGGAGTGCCGCCCGTACGAAGCGTGACCCGAATGTAATTGAGATTTCCCACTGCCCCAGTCGTTGCGCCGTTTGTGTCCATGACGAGCCGCCACACCTGCTGCCCGGCATTGAGACTTACGGACGTTTTGCGGACAGTCGTCCATGTCTGCCAGCCGCCTGTATTCGGAACCGTCAGAGGGCCGGTGATGTTGGTACCGTTCGCCTCGATATGAAACGTGCCGCCGGTCCCAGCGGACGCCACGCGAACTTCGATGTCGTACGCTCCTGCGGCGGACACATTAACCGTGTACTTCAACCACTCGCTGGCAGCTACCCAACCCACATCGTGTCCGCCACCCGAATCCGACGAATCTTCAATGTCAACATCCGTGCCGCGATATTGTCCGCCCGAGTTGCCGGATGTTGTGTCGTGGTAAGCGACGCCGCTCCCTCCATTGTCGAAATTCTCTGCCTGGATTGTTGCCGGAAGCATGGTTGGCGTCCCGCCAAACGGAACCGGGTCCCCGGGTGGAGGCGGCACATTGCCACCGCCATCGTTACTGCCACCGCTGGGAGGAGCCTGACCCTTCATCGCCGCGTCAAGCGCGGCGAAGTCCACACCCAGATTCCGGCCGTCAGTTCCCCCGCCGTTGAAGATGCTTCCGGTCACCAGCCGGAAATCATTGGCGTCAACATCGACGAACTGGGCGTTGAACGTGGCCATGTCCGGGTAAAAATTGTCTGGCGGATACAGCGAGGGATTCGCTCCGCCGATGGCGTTCCGACGCACGATCGCGTCAGGAAAGTACGCCGCAAGAGCGTTGTTGCCGAAGCCGGCGCCGCTGCCAAAAATGCCGTACTGGTTATGAGGTGCAATGTTGTTGGTCAAGACGAAGCTGGGAATAGGGTCGCCATCGGCGAGCACCATCAACTTCTCTTGATGGATGGTGTTGTGATCGACCGTGACGCCGAGCGGCGCGCCAGTCATCAGCAGGAAATGCTCGGCCCCCCAAGTGCTTGAGACGTCGTACACCAGGTTGTTCCGAATCAGGATAGAGGTGGTGCGCTGGCTCGGATACTCGTAGTCGGTCCCCAGAATATCAATTCCCCCGGCTACGTGCTGGATCACGTTGTTGGTGAGCGTGATGTCACGGACAACCGACCACGGCGCGGTGCCACCCTGATTGCGCGGCGTCAGCAAAATGGCGTAGCCCTTCTGGGAAGCCGCCCACGAATGCTCGAAGATGTTTCCGTCAACGAGGACTCGGCGTGCGTTTTTCAACTCGAGCAGGTTCTTGACATTCCACCGCTTGCCTTGGGTCGGCGGTGTCCCCGCGGTCTCGCCTGATCCCGTGTAGACGATCGACGCGGCGCCCACTGCGCTCTGCATGTACCGGTTTTCTCCGCCCGCGCTCGTCCCGCGGTAAACGCGATAAAAGTCCGCGCCCGCTACCGCGCTCCAGGTCAGCGTCACCTTGCTGGCGCTGGTTCCGACGAGAACGGACGCCTCGGCAGAGCGAGCAGAAACCGCTTCGTCTCCTTCGGTCTTCATCACCGCGACCACGGTGAAGTAGTGCCTGGCAGCCGCGAGCGATCCGCCGCCGGCAATCGACGTCACCGCGGGAGCCGAAGGTGGCACGAGAACCGGATTGCGCCAGCTCACGGGCTTGGTGAATAGATTGCGTGTGATTTCGATGTCGCTGGGGACGAGATTGGCAATCTTCGGATCGGCGCCGCCGAAGAGAATGTTCTCGGTGCTCCCTTCGAGGTAGTTGTTGGAAATCTTGAATGGACCTGGACCGTTGAATCCCGAGATTGCCTGAGCATCGATCTCGACCGCGGCGCACATGGCCACGAAACTGTTGCGCACGTCGAGCGATGCGCCATTGAGTGCGATGCAACGTTTCTGTCCCTTCGTCGCGTGCCCGTGCACGTACACACGATCGAGTTCGATGCCGTAGGGAACAACATCGAGCGTTGTCTGCGCGTCCGAGTTGTTGCCCCACTCGACGAGGGTCCCCCACCCTTCCTGCGCAACGCCATCGATGTCGAGGAACTGTAGCCGGTAATTGTGCGCTGCCGGTGCGGTCTTTAATACTGGCGTCGTCCGGTAAGCGCCTCCCCGCCCCTTCAGACGCGCCAATCGATTCAAGGCGACGTTAGCTCCGGCATAACCAGATGGCACAAGCCGAATACCAGCTGCCGGGAGGGCGCTGTCCGGCGCGTCCGATCGAATGAGAATCGGAGTGGTGTTGGAGCCACTTTTCGCGGGAAGCACGAAGTTGCCCGTGAACGTTTCGCCGGCGCGAAGAAGAATGGTATCTCCGGGCTGCGAGTCGTTCAGCGCCTGCTGAAAATCAGAGTACGCGCAGCCGGTCGCGCAAACGGTCAGCGTAGCCGCCGTCGCCGGTGGTGAGAAACTGATTATGAACGAGGACACAGCGAGAATGGAAACACGAGCCGGCCCATCGAGCCGACACACGAACGGCACACGCATCAGTACACACCTGTTGGAGTCTTGAGATTGACCGTCAGCGAATGGCGCAGCGGTAGCGAACTGCAGGCAATTGGTCGGCCAGTGATGGAATGCCTTATGGTTCAAGCATTTGGTCGTACTTTGGATCCAACGACAGCAGGATGTGCCGTGGATCACAACTGAGCAGTTTGTAAGGATTACATCGCCCAGAAAGAGTCGCGCTTTTCTTAAAGTCGGGAGTCGATTTCCCACTCGCGACTGTCCGTCTGCTGACTACGGCGGCGCTGCGCTCCGAAGGTCTGCGTTTTTTCACAAAACTCTCGCGTGGCACCCCACTTGCTGCCCCATGTGTTTCGATGAACTGAGATACGCGTTGGCGGTTTTTGCTGACGCGAGGACTCTGAAAAATGCGACGTCTTTTAAGACTCTTTGCGGCGGCACTCGTCGGCCTGGCTTTTCTGACGCAGCCAGTGGTTCGGGCGCAAAGCCCTGCCATTTCGCCTCCACAAACGGCTCCCGGGTGGGTCTTCACACCATCGATTTCCTTCGGCGGCACCTGGGACGACAACGTACTGCTTGTCAATCCGGGAACAAATCCGCCATCTGATTACGGATCGCCGATCACGCCGGCGGCCGGCCTGACCTACACGGGGAAGTTCACGCGCTTCTCGAGTGGCTATTCAGGATCGTTCGTCCGCTACATGACCCTGTCGGAATTGAATGGCCTTCACCAATCGTTCCACGCGAATCTCGAGCAGCGCGCCAATGGCCGAGTAACCTTCTTCGGAGACGAGACGTTTATTGCTGCCCAGACGACCGACGTTCTTCAACTGGCAGGCGTTCCTTTCTATCGCATTGGATCACGCTCGAACGCTGCAACTGGGGGCATTCAGGCGGCGCTCACCAAACGCACGACACTCAGAAGCAGCTACACCTTGCACACAGTTGATTTCGACAACAATGCATTCACGTCGACTTCCCTGCAGGGAGGGCACGGGCACGACATTACAACCACAGTCGATTACGCGCTTTCGCGACGCCTTGCTATCGGAGGTGAGTACGAATTCAACCGCGCGATCGTGAACGGCGAGACAGTCGCCGGTGTGCCTGGACCTGAAGACCGCTTCAATATGCAGACGGCAACAGCGACGGTTCAGTACCAACTCGCCGCCGGCACCACCATCAACGGCGGCTTCGGCGTCGCGATGCTCGGTGCTGGCCTGCACCACGAGGCTCGCACCGGACCCGAATGGCGCGCGGGCTTTTCTCAAAAAACCGGCCGCGGCGTGGTCGCGGCGAGCTACATGCGATCCTACATTCCGTCGTTCGGATTCGGCGGAACGTTTCAAAACGAGCAGTGGACCGCGAACATCCGCATGCCCCTCGCGCGCCGCCTCTATGTCGATGGCAATTTTTCGTGGCTGCAAAACGATCCGCTCGACACCACTCAACCAAGCCTGCAAACCAAATGGCTGGGAGCGACCGCCGGTTACTACTTGACACGATGGCTCTCGGCGGAAGGCTTCTACGGACGCACTCAGCAGGACTCGCAGCGCGCCGGCGGGCAGTTGCAACGCAACCAGGTCGGGTTCCGCGTCGTCGCCGTCAAGCCGGTCCGGCTGCGCTGAATGTGGATATCCGGCTGTCGTATGCCACGTGTCAGTGTCGTCATACCTGTGTTCAACGCCGCGCCGCTCGTCGCTTCGGCGCTGCGATCGGTCTTCGCCCAGACGTTCAGCGACTTCGAGGTCATTGTCGTTGATGACGGGTCGGAGGATCACGAGGCGCTGACCGCCGCGATCGCGGAGTTTTCCGGCCACGTCCGATGCATCCGGCAGGTGAATGGCGGCCCGGCCATGGCGCGTAACACAGGAATCACCGCCTCAACCGGCGAACTCGTGGCATTCCTCGACGCCGATGACGAGTGGCTGCCTGAAAAGCTCGCGCGACAGGTTGAGTATTTCGACCGGTATCCCGAGACGGGATTGCTTCACACCGCGGTCGTCCACGGTACGCGTCACGGAGGCGCTTCCGACGGTCCTCCCCGGTCGGCATTCTGCGCGCTCTATCACACGGATTTCTTCATCAACACACTGACGGTGATGATGCCGCGGCGAGTGCTCGAAGAAGTTGGGGGATTCGACGAGCGCCGCGAGATTCACGTCGAGGACTGGGATCTCTGGCTGCGCACAGCAGCGCGGCACCCTATTGGATACATCAGTACGCCGCTGGCGCATCATCGTCGCGGCGGCCTGATGAGCCGCCAGATCGATCGCACATACGAGGCGCAGATGCTGGTGATGGCGAAAAGCCAGGCGCTCTGCCATCAGGCCTGCCCTCGTCACCGGTCGGATCCGGTGCGGTGCGAGCAGCGACGGCGGCACGTCCTCCACCGCGACTGGGGACACAATTGTCTCGAGGTCGGCGATCGCCGCGGTGCGCGTGCGCAGTTCCGGCGGGCGCTCGCGCAGGCGCCCTTCGATTCAGCGACCCTGCGTTTGTATGTGTCGACGTTCGCAAACGAGCGCTGGCGGAACCGCGTGCGCCGCCTCTTTCGAAGATCTCATCGCGGTTCTTCCACGACCAATCCTGAAACGGCCCGAGTGACGCGGCCGCCGGCGGCACCGGTTTCGCTCGTCCAGGACACGGCTTACCGTCGCCTCCGCCAGCGCGCCATCCGCCGCGTTCACGCGCTCGAGCATACGATCGCTCGAACGACGCACGTTCGGAAACGGATTCTCTTCGAAGCCGCGTCGCCGATGAGCCTGACAATCTTCATGCCGCTCTACGAACGGTTGAAGCGAGACGCCCGAGTCGAGCTCTGGTTCACGTCGTGTGCAACCGCGTGGGAACCACATCAGATCTTCGGCGGGTTCGGCATCAGTGAGCGGATCCTCAGCCGCGCGGCAGCGAGATGGTTCAAGACCGACGCGTACATCAATGTGGACTTCTGGGATATGACGTGGCTGCATCGGCACACCCGGCGCATCCACCTTTTTCATGGTGTGGCCGGCAAGTACAACCTTGATGCGCCGGTCGATCTCGCGCCGACGATCTCAGCGTTCGATTGCCTGATGTTCGTGAACGCCGATCGCCGCCAGCGCTATGTCGAAGCGGGTCTCGTGCCCGACGATGACCGCCGCGCACCCCTCGTCGGCTATCCCAAGGTGGATTGCCTCGTTGATGGTTCCCTGGATCGTCAGGCGATCGCGCGTTCCCTTCAGCTCGACCCGTCGATGACGACGGTGATTTACGCGCCAACCTGGTCGCCGGAGTCGTCGCTGAACACAGTTGGGCTCGACCTCGTTGAAGGACTGGCTGCCGCAGGGCTACAGGTCATCGTGAAGCTGCACGACCGCTCCTACGATCGCCAGAACCGCGGTTCGGGCGGCATCGACTGGGCCGCAACGCTGCGCCGCTATGATGGCCACCCGCGCGTGCGCATCGCCCGCGAGTCGAACGGCTGCCCCTTCATGGTGGCCTCCGACGCGATGGTGAGTGACCACAGCTCCATCGCGTTCGAATACATGCTGCTCGACCGGCCTCTCATCGTCGTCGATCGTCCCGAACTCATTCACAAGGCGGCGATCAGCCGGGAGAAGGTCGAGCGTCTTCGCGCCGCTGCCGATGTCGCGACCGATCCCCGGAAGGTCACGAACACGGTGCTCGCCGCGCTGCAGCAACCTCAACGCCTTTCGGCCGAGCGGCGGCGTACAGCCGCGGCCCTTTTCTTCGAACCCGGCACAGCAACTGACCGCGCGCTTGCCCTGCTATACCGGCTGATTGATCTTCCGTTACCCGCTGCGACGGTCGCCGCGGCCGAATCGAGCCGGCAGCTCGCCACGGCGGGATGACACGATGGCAAACATCGATTCTGTTTCAGTCTTGATTTGCACTTACAACCGCGCCGAGTTACTCGCGCAGACACTCGAGGCACTGTCCCGAGCCACAGCTCCGGAGGCATGCGCGGTAGAAATCGTCGTGGTCGATAACAACTCGACCGACGATACCGCCGCCGTCGTCCGTCGCGCCGCCGCGTTGGGTCCCTGGCCGGTGCAGTACGTGCACGAGCGGCAGCAGGGCAAGAGTTTCGCACTCAATGCCGGGTTGTCGGTCTCGCAGGGGGACATCATCGCGTTGACTGACGACGACGTCCTGCCAAGCGCGGACTGGCTGGTGCGAACCGTCGCGAACTTCCGTACTGCCGACGGCGTCGTGTTCGTCTTCGGAAAAGTGCTGCCTCGCTGGGCGGTATCTCCTCCGCCAGAAATGCTCACAGTTCGCGCCCGGGATATCTGGGGTCCGCTGGCATTGGTCGACTACGGCGAAGATACCATTCGATACGCGGCGGCAACCTTCGGCACCCGACGGCTTCCGGTTGGTGCGAATCTCTCGATTCGCCGCGACGCCATCGAGAGAATCGGCGGGTGGCGCACCGACCTCGGCAAAGTAGACAACACGCTGATCGCAGGCGAGGACCACGAACTGTGCGTCCGTCTATTTCTCGCCGGGTTGTACTCCGGAATTTATGATCCCACTGTCTCGGTCCGGCACCTCGTCCCCGCGTCTCGATTGACACGGCGCTACTTCAGGCGTTGGTTCTACTGGCACGGCCGCACGATGGCAAGAATGGCGGATGCCGTATATCTGGATCTCGATCTCACGCGCGTACCGTCGATCGCCGGAGTACCGCGTTTCGTCTATCGCGAATTCCTTCAACAGGGCCTGCGTTGGTTGGGTCGCATCGGGCGATCCGATGGACTCGCCCTCCTGATCGAGGAAGTCAAGCTGGTCGAGTACGTCGGATTCTTTTCGGAGACCTGGCGCAGCCGCCTGACCTCCAGGCGGAGCCTGGGTCAGGGCGCCGTCGCGGCCACCCAGGACACGCGAGCCACTCATGCGACACATGAATGTTCGCGCTGACCGGGATGCACGCTGTGATGTCTCGGTCGTCCTGAGTACTTACAACCGCGCAGACCGTCTACCGTCGGCGCTCGATGCGCTGCTCTCCCAGATCGGAGACGTCGCATACGAAGTTATCGTCGTCGACAACAACTCGACAGATGCGACGCGGACAGTGGTTGAGCACGCCGTAGCCGGCTCAGATGGACGCCTGCGCTACGTCTTCGAACCTCGCCAGGGGCTGTCTTATGGGCGCAACGCAGGCATTGC
The DNA here is from genome assembly GCA_035491715.1 of Vicinamibacterales bacterium. GTDB lineage: Bacteria > Acidobacteriota > Vicinamibacteria > Vicinamibacterales > 2-12-FULL-66-21 > JALZOC01. The sequence continues at coordinate 13,671 of DATJKH010000218.1, forward strand.
AGTCGCACGAAGTCCGATCATCGCCTTCTCCGACGACGACGTGCGCGTGTCGCCCGATTGGATCGCGCAGCTGAAACGTACGTTCGATGCGCAGCCGGACATCGACTACGTCGGAGGCCGCGTGCTGCCCCACTGGCTGGCGCCTCCGCCCCCCTGGCTCACCGACGCGCACTGGGCGCCACTGGCGCTGCAGGACTACGGTGACCAGCCGATCGTCAGTAGCCGCGAACGTGCGGTCTGCCTCGTCGGCGCGAACCTGGCGTTCCGACGGCGAGTGTTCGATGTCGTCGGCGTGTTCACGCCCTCGCTCGGCAGAGTGAAGGACGGAATCGGGTCCACGGAAGATCACGATATGCAGTTGCGGGCGTGGAAAGCCGGTATGCGTGGTCTCTACGATCCCGCGCTCCGCGCCGAGGCGGATGTCACCCCGGACCGCCTGACCCCCAGTTATCACCGCCGCTGGCACCGCGGACACGGCCGACACTGCGCGATGATGCGGCTGCGCGAGCTGGTGCCCGCCGACCTCGGACCGCTGAAAGAGCCCGACGACCTGATCTTACTGTTCGGCTCGCCGGCGTTTCTATATTCGAATCTGCTGCGAACCGGGTACAATTGGATCCGCGCGGTGGTTCTCCGCCGAGACCCACGATTCTACTTTCATCAGTTCCACCACGAGTGGAGCTACATCCGAACAAGCTTAACCATCTTTTCGAGACAGAGCGCGCGTAGCGCTCCTGCCGAGCTCGTTCACTTCAGTCGCGCCTATTTGCGAAAGAGACTGTCGGCTCGACTCAAGCATTGCGGTGCCTGAACAGGACTTGCTTTTGCACAATTCGCGGCATCAAGGACTGGTCCAATAGGTTACGGACGCAGTCGACGGACGGAGATTCGTACTTAGTGGCAAACCAGTTCATGACTATGGCAAATCAGGCACTCAATTCAAAACGTTGGAAGGTTGTCCCCCTCGCGCTGGCGATCATTTTCTCCTTTGTGGGGATACGGACGACCTCTGCGCAGGAGAGAATCTACTTCTCGTCACACGAAAACGCTGAAGCGCAAATCGTCTCTCGCATCAACGCAGAAACGGTCCGGCTGGATATTGGGATGTGGCTGCTCAACGACGGAGCGATTACGACGGCCATCATTAACCGTCATCTGGCCCATGTACCCGTTAGAGTGCTTGGCGACCGCGCGAGCATCTTCGAGAGCGATCCCAACACCCGCGCCTCGTTCGAACGTCTGGCGAATGCGGGCGTTCCGATCCGGCTCCGCTACAACCCCCGATCATTTCCGGAGATCATGCACTGGAAGTGCGGCATCTTTGTCGGCCAGGGCGAAGCAAGCCTCGGATCTGGCAACTGGACGAGTTTCGAGCTCAAGCCCACCAGCGCGACGAATTTCAAGGATGAGTCGGTGATGATCACGGACGACCCGGCTATCGTGCAGGCGTTGATGACGAAGTTCGATCAGTTCTGGGCCGACACGACGTATTTCATGGATTGGCCGGACGCGTATAAGCGCGAAACCGGAGTGACCTGGACGGGGACGTCGCCGATGACGGTCGATCGCACACGGCTGGTCGTCCCCGATTACCCAACCACCAATCTCGTCTGGGGGCAGGGGATCGGAAGTCATTCACCCGATGGACTGAACATCATCCCCACGATGATCAACGAGATCAACCTCGAGAACACGGCAATCGATATGGTGAGCTACCGCCTGACGGTGCCGACGGTCACTGACGCGCTCATTAATAAAAAGAAGGCGGGCGTACCGGTGCGCGTGTTCATTGAACCAACTCAGTATCGCAACGAGGGGTTTCCGGAATACTGGCTCGTCGGCAATGAGGCCGACAAATTGTGGGTAGCGGGCATCCCGATCAAGATCCGCACGCACGACGGCATCACCCACATGAAGACGCTGATTACCTCGAGGGCCGCGCTCCTCGCCTCGTCGAACTACACGAAGAACTGGCAGCGGGACCACAACTACTACATCACGGCGGCGGAAAAACCAACGCTCTACATGTCCATGAAGGATGAGTTCGAGCGGATGTGGAACGACACGGTCAACTACGAAGATTTCTATCCGTTGAAGCCTCGCACCGCCACGCTCGTCGCGCCCGCGACCGGAGCCGTCGACGTGTCGACGCTGCCGAAACTTGAATGGAAGCAGACGCCATGGGCAGTCACGTTCGACGTGTATCTCGGAACTAGTACGACCAACATGGCGAAGGTGGCCCGCGTCAACGCGGTGCTCAACGAGAATCCGCCGGCGAAGTACTCGTATACCGTGACCCAGGCGCTGCAGCCCTCGACGAAGTACTTCTGGAAAGTAGTATCGCGGACGTTTGCCACCGACCTCGACCCGA
>DATJKH010000219.1:0-3174 GCA_035491715.1 Vicinamibacterales bacterium
TGTCCGGCCCACGTAAAATGCGGCGCATGGACGCTGCCGTGGCTATGGACGCCAAGACCGCGTCCACAGCCACTTGGAAAACCGCACAGAACGCGGTTTCCCACAGCGCCCACCCGCATTACTCTTTACACGCCCTGCACAACAAAAAATCTGACACTCCCACACGAAAAGAATACTGTTACCAACAATCCGTGTTAATCCGTGTTCTTCCGTGGTCGTATATTTTTCCGTGGTCGTGGTTTTTCGTGGTCCGTGTTCATCCGTGTTCTTCCGTGGCTCTCCTCGGTGGCGCGATCCGTGCTCAACCGTGCCGGAACGGTTGCAACAGCGCGCCGAGTCTCGACGTCTCCGCCGCCGGGGCGGCAGCGGTGAAGGTGAAGCGCTTCATTGCCTCGTCGCCCCAGTGCCGTGCGACAGCATCAACAAACTGGAGATCGGCGCGGACGGCATCGGGCAGAGCCGGGTCGGACAGCATCCGTTGACGCTCCTCCGGTGTCATCTCACGAAGGTGCACCGTGCGCCGGCCGAACGCAATCGCGTGATCGGCGACGATCGCGTGATCGACCAGCACGTTGAGCATGCGGTCCTGCCATTGCTGTGACAGGCGTGGGAACACTGAACGGAACCAGAACGTGCCCAGAAGTTTTCTGAGTTCTCGCCCGTCAATCGTCATATCAGCTTCGACGCCGTCCGATGCCAGCTTCAGCGCCGCCGGGTCTGACCGATTCACCGCGCGAGCGAAGTCCCAGAACGTGGCGAATGCTGGAGCCGGTTCGGGACTCATCGGCTGCGGAGTAGCTTCCGCCGGTTGGACGTCGACGGCCGGCAAAGGCTCGCTCGCTTTCACCAGCACGGGCTCTTCGGCGATTTCCGTGATTGTTTCGTCCGGATCCAAGCGGGTGCTCAGTGGCACCGCTGTTCTACGTTCCGCGCTCCAGTCAATCTCGAGAGGTGCATGATTGCCGGTGTACTCGGCAAACAGAGTAGTCACACCCCACGGACGTGGCGCATGCACCGCTCTCGCGTGCAGAGGGTTATACGGGCTGTCGCCCCCCTTGCGCAGCGCCAACGCGGCGAGCTGGCCCTTGATCTTGCCGTCAACGACGTTCGACCAGTGGCCCTGGATGCATACCAGTGAGGTCCCGACGATGCCATCGAACGCGGCGTACGGATTCTCCCAGCATGCTTGCACAGCCGCGCGAATCTGATCGTCGGTGGGCTCCTGACCGCTCTGCGGATCGAGTTCGGAGAAGCCCATTCGCAGCCGGCCCTGACCGGCAAACAACACGGACAGATCGGATGGGTCGACCTGCGACAGATCCCACAACACGTAAATCAGACCGCGAAGACCTCTCGCGATCGGCGAATTCATGCGCTCCCAGACGACCGGTTGCGGCTCAGGATCCGTCTCTTTGTAGCCGCGATCGTTGAGGATCTCCATCAGACGAATCCCCGCGGCGTCGAACTGCTCGGCCACCGCGAGCGCGTGGTCGTAGCGGCGCTTTTCGACCTCGTGGCGCTCAAAGGACGGGCGAACGAAGATCGGGATAACCAGCTTCTTTTGCTGCCGCGCCATCTGCGCGAGTGGAAAGATCGTCCCCGCGCCGGTGCCTTTGCCGCCGGTGCCGATGACAATGACGACGGAATGTCGGCTCAGCAGCGACGCGACTTCATCCCGCGACTCGTCCAGCGCTTTCCTCGCCACATCCGGATTGTGCATCGAGCCCATGCGCCGGGTCGTCGCGGCGCCGATCACCAGCCGTTCTTCCTTCGGGAGATCGTTCAGCGAGAATTCATTGGTGTCGAGAAACTTCGTGGTGATCGCGCGTCGCAGTCGCTCGGCGTACCTGGCGTCGCTCTTCTGGGTGACGAGCAGGTCCCGCCGGAACAAGGCCTTCAACGAGCGCAGGATGTTTCCGCCGCCGCCGCCCGAACTGAGAAGAAGAATATTCACTGGACACCTTCCTGCTACCTGCCGGTTTCGAGCCGGCAGGGAATGACGACCCATCGCCCTTCTGCGTATGGCGCGCCGCCGATGAACGGTTCGTGTCGAAGGAGATGAAGGACGCGGTCGACGTCGTATTCCACGTTTCTTCGATGATCGACGAGGTTCGGGTAGGTGTGCCCGTTGGCGGGGGCGAGAAGGATCTCGACTTTTCGCCGGACCGGCGCGTATCGCAGCCTCGCTTTGATCGGGCGCCTGGCGACGCTCCGCGACAGTGGTCGCTCGAATTCGGAAATGAATCGGTTGCCAAACCGCTTCATCACGTCGACCCGCGCACGCCTCTCGTCGATCTGCTTCCAGCTCCACGCGAGCAGCAGCCCGGAGATCAAGACGAGCAGCGGTGTTCCCCACCACAGCATGCGCGCATCGATCACGGCGGCTCTTACCGGTATGAGTGTCGCCGGCAACACCGGAAGGCCAGGCAAAACCGCAGCCTGTCTACCGGGTAGGGATCTCAGTCTCAACATGTCGGTCGCGACACAGACATGCCATCCCGACTGAATGATGTTGTAGCGAGACTTGGCAACGAAGACCCCCGTCACGGGGTCGACAATCTGAAACCAGTTCGCGTATCGATTGAACTCGTTTCCAGTGAAACGTTGCGCGAGCCTGGCCGCGGTATCGCCAGACCGGATTTCGTAGCACGTTGAAGGCCTGACAACGCGCACTTCGGCCGCCGGCCGAACCGTCGCTGACGCGTTTGACGAAACTTCGCTGACGCGAGCAGCGGTCCCTTTGCCAAATCGAATCTTGATCGAACGATTGACGAAGTCCGGAGTGTCGAGCCGGAACGCGACCGTTTGGCGGCGGGGCATCTTGTCCGGGGCCGCGAAGGCGGACGTCGAGGCGCTTGTGAACGCGCAGAAGAGGAGCGGAAGAGCTCGTAACCCCGTTGACACAGTATTGAAGACCCTCACGAAGGCTCAACGGAAGCTGTCAACTCGCGTACCGTTCTCACTGTACTGAAAGAGATGCGAGCTGCACAGGTATTTTGAATGTGCGCTAGCTCAACTGTCCCAATGAAGTGGCAGCCACCGACCGCTGCTCAGGACGCTCCTTCAGCCACGGACGAGCTCCAACACGGGCCACGGATGAACGTGGATGGCACCGATCAAACTGCCACGGATGAACACGGATGAACACGGATCAAAACAGCCACGGATGAACAC
>DATJKH010000220.1:0-11978 GCA_035491715.1 Vicinamibacterales bacterium
GCTTGCGCGTCTCATGAGCGCCGTGCTGTTCGCGGTCGCGTCAACCGACGTGATGACCTACGCGGCGGTGTCGCTGCTGCTGATCGCCGTCACATTGATGGCCTGTTATGTTCCGGCGAGGCGCGCGACGAAGCAGGATCCGTTGACCGCACTTCGCACTGAATAGTCACATTCTGTGACTGTGGGGGCCCACCCAAGAACAGGAGAAACAGGAGAAACGGGAGCGATACATGGCTGAATCCGCGTACTCGTCAACGCAGACCACCCAGTGCCCGGTTGGACTCCTTATCAACTTCAACGTGACACTCTTGAAACATGGCATACGGAAGGTTGTTCGGCCCGACTTATACAAGAAGAAATCTCCCGTTTCTCCCGTTCCCCTGTTTGACCCCGTCGTATCAGCGCAGATTGCTATACCAGGCGCGCCATGCGGTGGCATCGTGAGGCAGGTTCGCGCCGGTGATGTCGCGGAGCGCCTGGAACACCCAACTGCGCGTCTGGTCATCGAGCGCACCATCACCGGCAAAATCGAGTAAACGCGGCACGGCGCGCATCCGCTGTTCGCGATTGAGCATGCCCGATTGTGCCAGGCTACACGCCGCGCGTTCGCGGATCATTGGCGATGGGTCGTCGTGGAAGATATTCAGCAGCGGGTCGATCACATCGTCGGTCGCCAGGTACGCAAGTCCTTCGACGGCCCAGTAGCGGATGTTCACGTTCTGATCGCCCACCGAGGCAAAGATGATGGACGCAATCCGCGACTGCTCGACGCCGCGTCCACCGATGAGACCGAGATCCCATAGTGCGTTCGCTCGCGGTCCCTGGTCGCCGGTACGCGCGATCGGTTCGAGACGATCGACTGTCTCGGTGTTCTTCTCCAGTTTGCGCGTCAGGATGTCGATCTCGACGGCGGCAGCGCGCACGCGGAGATCGTCGGAATTGATCGCCATGCGGAAGAGACTTTCGAACCGGTCGCCGGGCTCAATCCCACCGCGCCACGCGCGAAGGCGTAACTCGATCTCCCTGGTTGCTCCCTCGTAATGATTCACGGCCCGTTCGAGCAGGAACTCGGCCTGCTCTTGCGGTGTCCTCGAGTCGAGCGCTTCGAGGTGGTGTGCCGACAACACGTTCGCACTGGCTGGCTCGGGCTTGCCGTGCAGGCTCAGGACTCTCGCGATCTGGTCCCACGCCGCGCGCGCGGACGCGCTGCTCGCCAGCAGCACGCCAGCGAGTGCGACAAGAGCTATAGCAAAGGGCGCACGATTGCGTTCCGGGCCGGTCGGCTGCATGGAGAAATCCGCCAGGGATCGAGCAACCACGGTGCCACCGGGCGGCTGCGATAACTATCTGAGACGACGCGGCTTTTTGCAGCGACGCCCGGCGCGCGATCCGGAATGGGACGTGCGGATTACGGAGTTCGCAGGTGATCTCATCGACATGTTCGACCGATTGTAGCGACGGCTTGGCAGATTCTCTTGTGCGCTTCCCTGGTCCCGAGTATAAGAACCACACCGGCACTCAATTGGCCCCCGCGACTTCAATCCGGCTCCCTAGTTGGAGGTCTCAATGACGAGATGTATGGCACTCCTCGTCGGTGTCATTCTGGCGATCGCCCCATCGGCGTTGGCCCAGACGCAGATCACGACCGGCGTCATTCAGGGCACGGTAACCGATCAAAGCGGCGCGCTAGTCCCGGGTGGCAACGTCGAGGTAAGAAATAGCGACACCAATTCTACCCGCGCGCAGACCACCGGCGCGGACGGTCGTTTCGTGTTTGTGCAGCTCCGCCCCGGCCGCTATACGCTGACGGTCACTCTGCAGGGCTTCGCGACACACGTGCAAAAGGACATGGACCTCACGGTGGGGCAGGCGATCACGCTGAATCCCGTGTTGAAGGTGTCAGGAGCAGCGGAGACGGTCACCGTCACCGGTTCGTCGCTCATCGACGTCACGCGGACGGAGGTCAGCAACACCCTCAATGAAACCACCGTCAGCACCACGCCCATTCTTGGACGCAAGTTCGAGGATCTGCTTACGCTCACTCCCGGCGTGAGCGTCGTCCAGGGGCCGGACGGCGACGAGATCACGTTCAGTGGACAACGAGGCATGTACAACAACATCAGCCTCGATGGCGGCGACTACAACAACGGGTTCTTCGGCGAGCAGCTTGGCGGCCAGCGCGCGGCGATCGACATCACGTTGGAGGCGGTGAAGGAATTCCAGGTCGTGGCCAGTGGCGCGAACGCGGAGTTCGGCCGCACGGCGAGCGGCGTCGTTAACGTCATCACCAAGTCGGGTACAAACGACGTACACGGCAGCATTTTCCATTTCCAGCGCCTCGAAGGACTGACCGCGGACGCTTCGGACGGAACGCCGCCGACCGACTTCCACCGCGAGCAGTTCGGCGGAACGGTGGGCGGGCCGATCAAGCGGGACAAGGCGTTCTACTTCTTGGCTCTGGAGCACATCAACGAGAACCTCCAGCGGGCCAATCTGAGTCAACCCCTCGGCACGTGCAGTGTCGACGTGCCGGTCATTACGAACCCCGCGCACGAAGCGTTGATCAACGGCAACACCGAATGCCAGCGCCGGGCGCTGCTCAATTTCTTCCGCACGAGCCGGAACCAGGAGGAAGGCGACCCGATCGACCACACCATCGACAACACGGCCATCCTGGGAAAGGTCGATGCGGTCGTCAACCCGTCCAACAACCTGAGTGTGTCCTACAACTTCGATCACTCAAACAACGAGAACCAGACGTTTGATGTGGGCACCTACGGTAATTCCGCCAATGGCATCGAAGGGCCGTCGAAGATTGGCGTTCTCAACGTGAATTTTCTGTCGACGCTGTCTTCGAACAAGTTCAATGAATTCCATGTGACCTACGCGCGTGAATTGCGTCCACGCAACGCGGTCGAATCCAACGTGCCGGCGGACACGGGAATGGGCGATCCCGCCTTTCGCTTCGGCCATCCGTACTTTCTCGGTCCCAGCGTCGACGAAACGCTCTGGCGTACGCAGATCAAAAACAACCTGTCCATGGTGTCGGGACAACACACGTTCAAAGTAGGAGGCGAGTGGCTTCACACCGTGAACGACCAGGTCTTCCGTGGCTTTTTCGAGGGGCGATACCTGTTCAGCACGGTGAGTGGTTTCCTGCGCTATGCCTCGCCTGCGGCAGCCGGCGGCTTTGGTCCTAACGCTGTCGCTTGCTCAAACGGCTCGTGGGTTACCAGTCCCACGCCATGCCCGGCGGGCAGCACGCTGGCCGGAACACCGCTACTCCTTTACATCCAGGAGACCGGGACTGGCTTTCCCAATGTTGATCCGCCCGGGAAATCGCTCCTCGTCAACGAAGACCTGGCGCTGTTCGCTCAAGATCAATGGCGGGTCCGTCCCAATGTGACGATGAACTACGGGCTTCGATGGGACGCGCAAGTGATGGCGGATACCGTGGATCCGGCGACGACCGCTTATGCGTCGTTCGTGAAGAACCCGGCGTTTCTATCGGACGGTACGATTCCAAATCAACTGAAACAGTTCCAGCCGCGGTTTGGCATCTCTTGGGATGTCAAGTCGAACAGTCGAACCGTCGTCCGCGCAAACGCCGGCCTGTATTACGCGCGGAACAACATGCTGAGTCAGGCCGGGTCCGTCACCGCCAACGGACTTCAGAATCAGGGAGCGGTTCGCGGCCTCGTCACCGGTCTCGTTCCAGGGGTGGTTCCCATGCCGACGTGGCCGGGCCTCGTCGAGATCCCGCCGCTTCCGTCTGGCCAGTTTCCGCTATTCACCGCCGTACGCGTCACCGCGTCTGATTACCACAATCCGAAGATCGGGACCGTCAACGCTGCGCTCGAACAGGCGCTGGCGCCAGACTGGTCTTTGTATCTCGACTTCACCTGGTCGAAGGGCGTCGATTTGAGTCAGTTTCTCAACATCAATACTGGAGGCCGAGGAGCGCCGTTCAGCCCGCAGCTGAGTGACGTCTTCGTTCACACGAGCCTCGCGCACGCTCTCTACCGCGGCGCCACGTTTGCGGTCCGCAAGCGCTTCTCACGTGGCTACCAGCTCGAGGCGAATTACGTGCTTTCGAAGGACATGGACACCGACTCTAGCGAGCGCGATCCCTTTACCGACCGCAGCTTCGATCTGCCACTATCCGAGTTAGATCGCCTCTACGCGCCGTCCGACCGGGATATCCGCCACAAGTTCAACCTGTTCGCATACGGCAATCTGCCAGCGGGAATCATCGGTAACTCTCGAATACAGGCGCGCTCCGCACAGCCAATCACGCCGGCCGGGGGCGGTCCCGAGCAGCGCAACAGCATCCGGAAGGACAACGAGTTCTTCACGTTAGACTGGCGAATCATGCGCCCCTTCAGGTTCGGTAACCGCTACGAGTTGATTCCGACACTCGAGATGTTCAACACATTCAACAACAAGAACAACATCAATCCGCTGGTGACGCCGGCGCTGTTCAACTTCGATGGGTTCCTGCGTCTTGGCGTGGGAGATCCACGTCAAGTCCAGCTGTCGGCAAAGTTCGTGTTCTAAAGTTCGCGGCGACGAGCGCTCCGCCTGGTGGCAGGCGTGCAGCTCCTACTGCAGAATAGAACAGCTGGTGACTAAGTTGTGCGCGCGTGAGCCGTCTCTCCCGACGCCGCGCAGCAACTCCTCGAACGTTTGGAGAGGTACGCGGTTTCCGCGTGCGCCGACTTGCGGGATGCTTGCCCAGCGGTCCTCGCCGGGTACGCATAACTCGGGATGATCGAACGGCGCGCGCTCGAAACGCACCCGTTCGTCCGTCAGCGCCTTCAGGAGCGCTGGCATGGCGATTCGATCCATCGGATGTGGTCCCCACACGAGCAAACTGGGTGTCGGGTAATCGCCAGCGGTCGTGTAGAACTCGATGACCTGCTCCAGTGTGGACTTGCTGCCGGTGTGAAAGTAAGGACCTGTGAGCTCCACATTTCGGAGATTTGGAGTCTTGAACATCCCGCGCATCCACGTCGCGGCCTGTGGACGGTTTCGTGCAGTGGTCGACAGAAAGTTGCCGAACGGATCCCGCGCTCCAAGGCCAGAGTCGTTGTCCGTCGGTTCGACTCCTGTAAAGAAAAAACCGGCGTCGGGCCCGAGGGCGGCGTAATCTTTCGACCCGCGAACCGCAACCGGCGTGGCGAGTGTCAGTTCGGGCTCCACGTGACAGGATGCACACCTGTGTTGTCGGAACAAGCCCAGGCCAATCTGTTGAACGAACGTCAGCGCCTTTGCGTCGCCACTCGCATACCGATCGTACGGTGAAGCATCAGCGACGAGCGTTGATTCGTACGCTTGAACTGCCAGGCCGAAGAAAAGCGAGAAATTGAATTCAGCCTGGGTAAACTCGCTGTCCGCGGAGGCCGCTCCACCCTCGACGCGACCACCGGCACTCACCAATTCCTTTGAGCGCCAGTATTCTGGTTTGAAAGCGGCTTGGATCAATTCCAGATACGTCAATGCCGGCGACAAACCGCGCTTCGCATCACCGACGAACGGTCCCAACACGCTGTCGTCCGACGCGACCCGCTGTTTGGCCAGAGGGCGGGCAGACAACATTCGCTTCCCGATAGTGGGCCACGAACGACCCTCGTATGACATCTCCTTCGAGTTGATTGGTGGGTCCACGGCTTGCGACGCCAGGCCCGCGTCTTCGATACGCACGCTGCTTGCCGTGAGCTGGCCGCGGTCTTCGACCAGGATGAATGCCGTCGGATCGTCTTCGCCGTATGAAGTTCGGCCGTTGAAGGTATTACTGGCGCGACCGTCCCAAAACAGACGGTAGTACTGGACAGCATTAATGACGCTGGGGGCGTTGCGCGAAGCGACCTGCCGCGTTCGTTTCTGAGACGGAGCGCTCCCTTCTGCCGAAAGTGGCGCACCGGTGTCGGGAAGACCCTCTCGTCCGATCGCCACAAAACGTCGCGCATGAATACCGGCCGACGCGACCCGATACCCCGAATTCATTGCTGCTCGAGCAAACGGAAAATCCGCTGATTTCAGAAGCCTGGGAGAAGGTAGTGGAGCTTTGATCGAGGAGCCTTGATTGAACAGTCGGTGGTCCGCACCAGCATGAAAATGACAGGACGCACACGCAACGCTGCTGTCGCTCGAAAGCTGCATATCCCAGAACAGGGCCTTGCCGAGCGCGACGAGCGCTCGCTCGTCTCCAATGTAGTCGGGTGGCTTTGAGACCTGAACTACGGAATCAGTGTTGAGTGATGGCGAAGCTGGATTGTCAGGTGCGACGGCTCTCTGGCCGCCGATGGCGAGGGTGGTAACCAGACAGCCGACGTGAAGCCACTGGCGAATGGAGTTGCTCCTTAGCGCTCATGATACGCCTTTTGGCGTACCTACTGCAGCCCGCCGCGAACCGACGTGATCCGCTGGGTGTTGAAACCGAGCCAGTGCATGCGCCCGATGTAGCGTGCGTGCTCCACTTTGATGCAACGATCCATGATCACCGACACGCCGCCCGCTTCGGCGATGCGCGCGCCCTCTTCGTTGATGACGCCAAACTGGCACCACAGGCTACCGGCGTGAATCTTGACCGCTTCCTCTGCAATCGCTGGTAGGGCATCCGGAGCGCGGAAGACGTTGACGACGTCGATTGGGACCGGCACATCGACGAGACTCTTGAAACTCTTCTCGCCGAGAATGTCCGCCTCGCGCGGGTTGACCGGGATCACGTGGTAGCCATGCCGGCGCAGGTAATAACCCACGAAATAGCTCGCGCGCAGTTCGTTCTTCGACAGGCCGACGATGGCGATGGTCTTTGCGTTATACAGCACGCGTTGGATCGTCAGCGGATCCTGATAACGCGCGAGATCGAATGTCGTCGACGGTGTCATGCGATGGCCACTCCCTTTGCGGCGCCCGCGGTCACGCGTGCGAATCCCTGCTCGAGATCCCAGATCAAATCCTCGACCGACTCCGTGCCGACCGACAGACGAATCGTGCCCGGACCGACACCTGCGGCCCGCAGCTCGTCGTCGTTGAGTTGGCGGTGGGTCGTGCTCGCGGGATGAATGATGAGGCTCTTCGAATCGCCGACGTTCGCCAGGTGCGACCAGAGCGTGACGCCGCGAATGAAGTCCTGTCCGCCCGCCCGTCCACCAACGCAGTCGAACGAGAACACCGCCCCAGCGCCGCGTGGCAGGTACTTGTCAACGACCTGACGATAGCGGCTCGTCGGGAGGCCGGGGTACGTCACATTTGATGCCAGCGCGTGCTGCTCGAGGTAGTTCGCAACGGCAAGGCTGTTCTCGACGTGACGATCCATTCGCAGCGACAACGTCTCGAGTCCCTGCAGGAACAGGAACGCATTGAAGGGGCTCATCGCGGCGCCAAGGTCCCTCAGCGTTTCGGCGCGGAGCTTCATCACGTAGCCGTATGTGCCGAACGTCTCGTGGAATTGCAGCCCGTGATACGCCGGAGATGGATCCGCGATCACAGGAAACCGTCCATTCGACCAGTTGAATGCCCCGGAGTCGACGACCACCCCGCCGATGCTCGTGCCGTGGCCACCGATGAATTTCGTTGCCGAGTGCACAACGATATCGGCTCCCCATTCGATCGGGCGGCAGAGGTACGGAGTCGCGAACGTGTTATCGACGATCAGCGGGATCTGATTCGCGCGCGCGATCGATGCCACGCCCTCGATATCGAGAACGTTACCCGCAGGGTTGCCAATCGTTTCCCCATACAGAACTTTGGTGTTCTCGCGAATCGCCCCGCGCCATGCGGCCGGATCATCAGGATCGACCCACGTCAGCGCGACATTCATCTTGCGCAGCAGGTGCTTGAACTGGTTCACCGTACCGCCGTAGAGCGCCGACGACGACACCACGTGATCGCCGGGTTGCAGGAGCGTGAACAGGGCGGCCGCCTGTGCCGCGATGCCGCTGGCAAACGCCACGGCTCCGCAGCCGCCCTCGAGATTCGCCATGCGCTCCTCGAACGCGGCCACCGTTGGGTTCATGATTCGCGAATACGTATTCCCGAACTCCTGAAGATTGAAGTATGCCGCTGCGGACTCCGGATCCTCGAAAACGTAGCTGGTCGTCTGATAAATCGGCACGGCGCGGGCGCCAGTGTTCGGGTCGGGCCGCTGCCCTGCGTGCACCTGACGAGTTTCGAATCCAAATTGACGGCGTTCTTCTGTGCGAGGGTTACGTTCCATGTTCTCCTGCGTGCGAGGCATTGCTTTATACCGTTTGCCTGGCCAGAAACTGCTGCACCATCGGCGTCTGCCGCGCTTCCTCCAGCAGGAAGCAGTCGTGGCCGTAGGGTGCATCGATGATGTGAAGCTCGACATCTTTGCCGAGGGTTCGAAGGGCCGCGGCCAGTTCTTCGGAACCGCCCGGCGGATACAACCAGTCTGAACTGAATGCGATGAGCAACGTGCGCGCTGACACGTTCTGTAACGCAGCGGCCAGACTGCCGTTGCCGTATTGCCGCGCGAGATCGAAGTAGGTCAACGCGCGCGACGTGTAGAGGTAAGTGTTGGCGTCGAAGCGCTTGACGAACGCGTCGGCTTGATAGCGCAGATAGTTCTCGACCTGGAATTCCGGTTCACTGAGCGTGTAGCGAATATCGTCAGCGAACTGCAATCGCCGCGCGAACTTTGCGCCCAGTGATTGGGCCGACAGATAGGTGATGTGGCCAACCATTCGCGCGATGCCCATGCCCGCATCCGGCCTTCGTCCTGTGCCGTAGTAATGACCGCCCTGCCAGTCGGGATCGGCCATGATCGCATTTCGAGCGATCGCGTTCCAGGCGATGCCCTGTGGTTGAATGGCATGCGTGCTTGCAATCGCGACGATGGAGTCGACCTGGTCCGGATAAAGAACGGCCCATTCGAACGCCTGCATACCGCCGAGCGACCCGCCGGCGACCGCCGCCAGCCGATCGATCCCAAGTTCATCGAGGAATGCGCGCTCCGTACGTACCATGTCGGCCACGGTGATCACGGGAAAGTCGGATCCATACGGCCGACCAGTAGCGGGATTGGGTGACGAGGGCCCGGTGGTGCCGCGACAACCGCCAAGGAGGTTTGTCGAGACGACGAAAAAGCGATCGGTGTCGAAGGCCTTGCCCGGACCGATCATGCCATCCCACCATCCCAGCGATTTTCCGCTCGTGCCGTCGCGATCGTCGGCGGCAAATCCGTCGCGTGTGCTTGCTGCACCGGGCGTCTTCGCAAAGCCCGCCGCGTGCGCATCGCCGCTCAATGCGTGGCAGACGAGAATGACGTTGTCCCGCGCCGACGATAACGTGCCGTAGGTTTCGTAGGCGATTTGGATCGGATGCAGGTCCTGGCCGCAGTCGAGGCGCAGCGGCCGTGGCAGACTGAGGTACCGGGTTTCGACGATGCCGGCCGATCCGGGCGCGGTCTTGAATCCGGGCGAGGCCATGCGCGCGATCATATCGCCTCTGTCCGTCAGGTCACGTCCGTTATATGATCGGTCACTTCGAGCTAATTCAACCAGAGGTCAAGGGGGCTGTACGATGGCTATGACGACGGTGAACAACGGAGTCAACGTCCAGGCGTTGCTCGATGCGCGCGAAGCCTTGAAGGGCGCACCGGAAGCGACAAAGTTCACGTGGCGGGCGTCCTGCAAATGGAAGAACGGCACGCACAGCGAGACGAATGTCGAGAGCTTCTTCGGTCTCGGCGAGGAGCAGAAGCATAAAACCAGTAGTTCCTTCGACGCCGATCACCCTGAGATTTTCGCATCGGAAGACAAGGGCATCACCCCGATCGAGTACGTCCTGGTCGGTCTCGCCAGCTGCCTTACGGCCGGCGTTGCGGCTGTCGCGCAGAATCGCGGCGTCCAGCTTCGATCGGTCGAGTCGAGGCTCGAAGGAAAGATGGACATCCGCGGCATTCTCGGGATGGACAGCGACGTGCGCAACGGTTACGACGACATCAAGGTGACCTTCAAGATCGATGCGGACGCCCCGAAGAAAGACATCGAGGCGATCGTCGCACAGTCGCAGAAGCGATCGGCCGTCTACGACGTGATCACCAATCCCGTCAACGTCACCGTCGAAGTCGTCTAGCCGGACATCCGAGGAAACCGGAGAGGCGCCCATCGAACGCGTGACCGCGGTCGTGATCGGCGCCGGTCATGCCGGCCTGGCGGCGAGCCGGCTGCTGACCGAGCGCACGATCGATCACGTCGTGCTCGAGCGCGGGGATGTCGCCAATTCCTGGCGCCGCGAGCGATGGGACTCTCTTCGGCTTCTGACACCGAACTGGCAGACCTGTCTGCCTGGCCAGCGGTACGCCGGTTCGGATCCCGACGGCTACATGGCCATGGGGGAGCTGATTGCATTCCTCTCCCAGTATGCCAATCGCTCGGCGGTGCCCGTTCGCACCAACACGAACGTCACATCGGTGACGCGGGTGGACGGCGGGTATCACGTCACGACGAGCAACGGAGACCTCCGTTGCCGATCGCTCGTGATCGCGAGTGGGGCGTGCAATCTTCCCAATGTTCCATCGGTTCGCGCGTCGATTCCCACGACGATCGAGCAGTTCACCCCATTCGAGTATCGCAATCCACATTCGCTACCCGACGGCGGCGTTCTCGTCGTCGGCGCATCGGCAACGGGGATACAGCTCGCGGCGGAGATTCACCAGTCCGGCCGCCCGGTGACGCTGTCGGTCGGTGAACACGTGCGTCTGCCGCGCACCTATCGCGGTCGCGACGTGCTGTGGTGGATGGACGCCTCCGGTGTATGGAACCAGCGGTTGGACGAGATCGATGATCTGGCGCGTGCGCGCAGCCTGCCATCGCCGCAGCTGGTTGGCACGCCGGATCGGACGACGCTCGACCTCAACGCTCTGAGCACGATGGGCATTGAGCTTGTCGGCCGGCTCGCCGCCGTGCGCGACCGACGAGCGCTGTTTTCAGGCGGCCTTCGCAACATGTTTTCGCTCGCCGACTTGAAGATGGAGCGTTTGCTGGACACGTTCGACGAATGGGCACGTGTCAATGCGCGCAACACCGACGTCGACAAGCCCGAGCGCTTCGAACCGACCCGCGTGCCGCCGTCCTCACGGCTGCAACTCGATCTCAACAACGGCGAGATACGTTCGGTCCTGTGGGCAACAGGATTCCGCCCGGACTATCGCTGGTTGCAGGTGCCGGTCGTGGATGAGAAAGGACACTTGCGCCACGAAGGCGGCGTCGTCGATTCGCCGGGCATGTACGTGTTGGGCCTGCCCGTGTTACGCCGGCGTAAGTCGAGCTTCATTCACGGTATTGAAGACGACGCGCGCGAGTTGATCGGGCACCTGTCTGACTTCGTGCGCGGGTAAGCGATCGTCAGTTGAATGTTTTGCTTCGATGCTCAGGAAGGTCTGCCGGAGACTAACGGAGATGGGATTCGAAGACGTTGCGGCCGAGCAGGCTCTGAGCAGTTGATCCGGCCGTGGTTACGCTGGGTCTCCTGGATCGAGTACCGGCAGAGTCTGAATTCGATCTCAGACGTTCCCACGAAGGTCAGCTCAGTGGCCTGGTTTAATTCGGATTTCGACGAGAAGCTGAACTCGCGCGTAAACCAATGACGTTCCAGAACTGCCGGGTGCGACAAGGCCCAGTCCACATCAACGACCGTAACAGTGGCGACGTGACTCGTGAGCACCGCGAGCGTCCGGCTGTCCCAAGACCAGACGACCTCGCCACACCCGCCGCCATCGCCCATGTGAAACAGCTGCCGAATCAGACTCCGATCCGCGCGCTCGAGTCTGACGTCGAACTCCGGACCGTCAAAAACCGGGACTTCCTGACAGATCGCGACCACCTGGCCGTTCGGTGATGGCACTCGGTGCAAGACGCGATTTGTGTACCCGAATCTGGCGCAGCCAGCCGACACGATCAGCAGACCTGAGAGTGCACCTGCGACGACGAAGTACGCGCTTCGCATTT
>DATJKH010000221.1:0-43380 GCA_035491715.1 Vicinamibacterales bacterium
GATCGTTCCCTCGGCGGCGAGCGCGAACGTCGATCCAATTGTCGGGTGGCCGGCCATGGGCAGCTCCTCACCCGGCGTGAAGATCCGCATCTTCACATCACCGCCGCGCTCCGCGGGAAAAATAAACGTGCACTCGGAGAAGTTCATCTCGCGGGTGATCGTCTGCATCTTCGCGGTGTCGAGGCCATGTGGCTCGGGGAACACGGCCAGCTGATTTCCTTCGAAGGGAGTGTCGGTGAAGACATCGAGGTGGAGGTAGCGCATGGAGTACTACAATTCCAGACTTTCATTGCCAGAACAAGGTGCATTCAGGGAATGGTCCCGGTTTGCTCAATGAACATTTTCCATTAGCCGGATAGTTCTCTCTGTTCTCCCTTCTCCTTTCTCCTTTCCGACTCTTAAACATGAATGCAGCGTGACGGTGAACGATGCTGATTGAGAGTAAGATCTGCAATCGATCCCAACGGAGGATTTAGCGTGGCGAAACGGGGAAAGAAAGAACCATCGCTCTTCGATGCCGACGGTGGAGCGATTGTCGATACACGGGGCTCCGGTGGCCCAGCCGGTCCGAATGATCCCGAGGCGGTCGCCCTCCACGAGGCCGCCCAAACCCGGTATCTCAATTACGCGCTCTCTGTGATCACGTCGCGCGCGCTGCCGGATGTCCGCGACGGCCTGAAGCCGGTGCAGCGTCGCATCCTTTACACGATGTGGCAGCAGAACCTCACAGCCGACGCGAAGCATCGGAAGTGCGCCAAGGTCGTCGGCGATGTGATGGGGAACTATCACCCGCACGGCGACTCCGCGCTGTACGAGACGCTCGTTCGCATGGCGCAGCCGTTCTCGTTGCGCTATCCGCTCATCGATGGCTCGGGGAACTTCGGATCGCTCGATGGCGACAGCGCCGCCGCGATGCGCTACACCGAGTGTCGCCTCGCGCGAATCAGCGACGAGCAGCTGACCGAAATCGATCAGACCACGGTGCCGTTCCGCCCGAACTACGACGGCACGCGCACCGAACCGGTCGTGCTGCCTGCGCGTATTCCCAACCTGCTGATCAACGGCGCCACGGGCATCGCGGTCGGGATGGCGACCAACATTCCGCCGCACAATCTCAACGAGATTTGCACGGCCCTGATCAAGCTTCTCGGTGACGCGGATCTGAGCAGCGTGCAGTTATGCCGCTACGTGAAAGGGCCGGACTTTCCGACCGGCGGCGAGATGCTGAACTCGCCGGCGGAACTGAAAGAGATCTACAAAACAGGATCCGGCGCGATCCGTTTGCGCGCGACGTGGGAAGAAGGACCGGTTACGCGAAGCGGAAAGACCATCTTCATCACCAGCGTTCCCTACACGGTAAACAAGGCGACGCTCGTCGAGCGCATTGCCGACGTCGCGCTCAGCCGCAAGTTGCCGCCGCTGGTCGACGTGAAGGATCTCTCGACCGACGATGTGCGGATTGCGCTCGAATTGAAGAAAGACGCCGATGAAAAGATGGTGATGGCGTTTCTCTTCAAACATACGCCGCTCCAGACCAGCTTCATCGTCAACCTCACGTGCCTTATCCCGACCGAGAATCCGGAAGTCGGCCGGCCCGAGCGCCTCGATCTCCACTCGATGCTGTGGCACTTCCTCCACTTCCGGCTCGATGTCGTCACCAAGAGGCTGGAACACGAGCTGGCGTCGATCAAGAAGCGAGTCCACATCCTTGAAGGGTTTGAGAAGGTCTTCGACGCGCTCGACGAGATCCTGAAGATCGTTCGAAAGTCTGAAGGCAAAGCGGACGCCGCGCAGCAGATCATCAAACGCTTCAGTCTCGATGCCGAACAGACCGATGCGATTCTCGAACTGAAAATCTATCGGCTCGCCAGGCTCGAGATCCTGCTCATCCGCAAGGAACTCGAGGATCGCCGCCGGCGGATCCGGCAGATCAACACGTTGCTGAAGGACGAGGACAGCCGCTGGGACATCGTAAGAGTCGAGATCGAGGAAGTGCAAAAAAAATACGGTGATGCGCGAAGAACGAGCATCGCCAGCGATGAAGGGGAGGCCGAATACACCGCCGAAGACTTCATCGTTGAGGAAGACAACGTCGTCCTGGTGTCTCGCGACGGCTGGGTGAAGCGGCAGAAGGAAGTGAAGGACGTCGCCGCAACGCGCGTGCGCGAAGGGGACGCGGTCATGGCCGTGCTCCCTGGCAGCACGCGGGCGTCGGTCGTGTTCTTCAGCAACTTTGGCGTCGCATACACGTCGAGAGTCACCGATATTCCGGCGTCGACCGGCTACGGCGAACCGATCCAGCGTTTCTTCAAATTGAAAGACGGTGAGCGGATCGTCGCGGCGATGAGTCTCGACCCACGCGTCGCCGGAAATATCGCCGCGGAAAAAGAAGGCGATGTGCCGGACGTGCACGCGGTGGCGGTCACGACCGACGGCTACAGCATGCGGTTCAGCTTCGCGCCGTTCGTCGAACCGAGCACGCGGGCCGGCCGCCGTTTCGCCCGCGCCGCCGATGGTGCCGAGTTTGTCGGCGTCGCGCGCGTCACTGGCGAAGAAACGTTGATTGCGGCGACGCGCGAGGCGCGCGCCATCCTGACCGGGGTCGAGGAAGTCAACTTCCTGTCGGGTCCGGGCCGTGGTGTCATTCTGATCAAGCTGGCGTCCGATGCAGATCGTGTCCTCGGGTTCATTGCCTCAACCGGCGATCGTGACATCCTGACCGTCGAGACGAGCCGGGGTGCCGAGCAGACGATCAGCACCGGCAAGTACGAAGTGACTGGCCGCGGTGGCAAGGGACGCGAGCTGCTGCAGCGCGGTCAGTTCACGAAAATCGTGTGGTCGATTCCCGAGGCGCCGCAGCCGTTCTCGGAATAGTGAGAAGCCTGACGATGCTCAAGGTGTTGTTTGCGCTCGCCGTCACCATTGCGGCAGCTTCCCCCGACGCGCCTGGAGAATGGGCCAGGTTCCGCGGACCGAACGGCTCGGGGGTTGCGGAGGTCAGTCGACTGCCTGTGGAGTTCGGCCCGAGCCGCAACCTCATGTGGAAGACCGATCTGCCGACCGGGTATTCGTCGCCAATCATCTCTGGCAACCGGATCTTCCTGACCGGCCTTCGCGATGGACGCCTCGTCAGCTTTGCTGTCGACCGCGCGAGCGGCAAGGTGCTGTGGGAACGAGCCGCGCCGCGCAGCCGCCAGGAGAAACTCGATTCGCGGAATCATCCGGCGTCGCCCTCGGCGGCGACGGATGGCGAGCGTGTCTTTTTCTTCTTTGCCGACTACGGCCTGCTGGCCTACGACGTCAGCGGCAAGGAACTGTGGCGCCGGCCACTCGGTCCTTTCAACAACATCTATGGCATGGGAGCCTCGCCGATCGTCGTCGACGATGTGGTGGTGCTCACCTGCGATCAGAGCATCGGGTCGTTCATTGCGGCATTCGACAGGAAGACCGGCCGCGAGCGATGGCGGACGCCGCGCGTCGAGGCGCGTAGCGGCCATTCAACGCCGGTCATCTACACACCCGCGGGCGGCCGCCCGCAAATCGTCGTTCCCGGGTCGTTCTTGCTGTCTGCGTACGATCCGCGTGACGGGAAGCGACTCTGGTGGGTGGGCGGTCTGTCGTTCGAGTTGAAGTCGACTCCAGTCATCAGTGGCGACACGCTCTACATCAACGGCTTCGGATCACCAGAGAACCAGCCCGGCGCGTTGATCACCGTGATGCCGACCGCCGAGGTCTTTGCTTCACGCGATGCAGATAAAGACGGCAGGCTCACGCGCGATGAGCTGCCGACCGCGCATGCGAGAGACTCACTTCCATTTTTCGATCTGAACGGCGACAAGACGATCGATCGGGACGAGTGGGACTACTACAAGGCGGCGATGGCGTCCGAGAACGGCATGCTCGCGATCACGCTGGGCGGCTCGGGAGACATGACCGCGACAGCGGTGCGCTGGCGGTATCAGCGAGGGATTCCGCAGTTACCGTCACCACTGCTCTACGAGCACGCGTTGTACATGGTGAACGACGCCGGCGGTGTTGTGACGATCCTGAATCCGGATACAGGCGCATTGATTCTTCAGGGACGACTCAAGGTGCCAAGCGACCGATACTACGCGTCGCCGGTTGCCGGGGACGGAAAGATCTACATTGCGAGCGAGAGCGGGAAGGTGTTGGTATTGCCGCCCGGCGGTGGTCTGGATGCGCTGGCGGTCAATGATCTTCAGGACAGCATCTACGCGACACCTGCGTTGGTCGACAAGCGCATCTACATTCGCACCCTTAATTCGCTCTACTGCTTTGGGTTGTCTCAATAGTTACTACCCAGTCGGGTTAGGATTAAGGGGATATGGCAGCGTGGCAGGACTTCGCCGGGCTCAACCGAGGGTACGTTCTCGAGTTATACGAGAAATACCGCCAAGATCCGGCGTCGGTTGATCCTGAAACGCGCGCGATTTTCCAGCAATGGTCGCCGCCTGCCGAGTCGGCCGCGGTTCCCGACGGCGTGGCCTACGAGAAAATCGTCGGCGCCGCGCGCCTCGCGCAGTCGATCCGGCGATACGGTCATCTCGCCGCGAAACTCGATCCGCTCGGGCTGCGTGCGCCGAGCGGCGACCCGTCTCTGTTGCCGGAAACACACAACGTCACCGAGGCCGATCTGCGTCAGTTGCCGACGCTGATTTCCTCTCCGCTGACCGAGCGCGCCGCGAACATGGGCGAGGCGATTGCCGCGCTCCGCGCGCTCTACTCCTCGACGACAGGCTACGACTACAACTCCGTCTTCGTCCCTGAGGAACGTCGTTGGTTGCGTCAGGCCGCGGAGGAAGGGCGATTCCGCGCCCCCGCCGATCCGATCAGTCCGGTCGCGCTGCTCGAGCGGTTGACGCAGGTAGAGGTCTTCGAACGGTTTCTCCAGCGCGCGTTTCCCGGCAAGACTCGCTTTTCGATCGAGGGGCTCGACATGCTGGTGCCGATCCTCGACGAAGTCATCGGCGAGGCGGCGGAGGCGGGGACGCGCAACATTCTGATCGGCATGGCGCATCGCGGGCGCCTCAACGTGATGGCGCACGTGTTGAACAAACCGTACGCGCAGATTTTGGCCGAATTCAAAGAACCCATCTCGTCACGATCGTTCCGCGAAGACATGGCCTGGACCGGCGACGTGAAATACCACGCTGGCGCGCGTCGAGCGATGAAGGGCGGCCGGGCGGTCGAGGTCGTCGTCTCGATGCCGCCGAACCCGAGCCATCTCGAGGCGATCGATCCGGTGGTTGAAGGGATGGCGCGCGCGGCAGGCACCGTCGTCGATTCCCCCGGCCCGCCGACGTTCGATCCGATGCGCAGTCTTCCGATCCTGATCCACGGAGACGCGGCATTCCCCGGTCAGGGTGTCGTGGCGGAGACCCTCAATCTGAGCCGCCTGCCGGGGTATCGAACCGGCGGCACGATTCACATCATCGTCAACAACCAGCTCGGGTTCACCACCGGATCCGAGGACGCCTACAGCACCTCGTACGCGAGCGGCCTCGCTCGTGGCTTCAAGATTCCCATCGTGCACGTCAACGCCGACGACGCTGAAGCCTGCGTTGAGGCTGCGCGATTGGCGGTTGCTTATCGTGAGCGCTTTCAACGCGACTTTTTGATCGACCTGATCGGGTATCGCCGTCACGGACATAACGAAGGCGACGAGCCGGCGTTCACGCAGCCGCTGATGTATCAGCGAATCACCAGCCATCCGACGGTGCGGGAAGTCTGGGCGCGGACGCTCGAGGCGCGCGGCATCCTGCAACCCGGCGTTGCCGACGAGATGGTTCGGAAGTACACCGACGAGCTTCAAGGCGTCATGGACGCGTTGAAGCCTGAGCGTGATTTCATCGAACCGCAACCGGAAGCTCCACCCCCGGGCGCCGCCGCAAAGGCCGAAACGGCGGTGTCGCTCTCGCAGCTGCGCGAGATGAACGACGCGCTGCTCCGCATGCCGTCCGACTTCACGATTCATCGCAAGCTCGAACGTGTGCGAGAGAAGCGCACGCACATGCTCGACAACCCGGAGGAGCGGACAGTCGACTGGGCAGCCGCAGAGGAACTCGCGCTCGCGTCGATTCTTGCGGATGGAATCAGCATCAGGCTGACGGGGGAAGACGTTGAGCGGGGCACGTTCAGCCATCGTCACGCGGTTTTGCACGATGCCAACGACGGCAAACTCCACGTCGCGCTGCAAACGATGCCGCAGGCGCGCGCCGCCTTCGAGATCCACAACAGTCCGCTCACCGAAAACGCGCTCGTCGCCTTCGAGTTCGGCTACAACATCCAGGAGCCGTCTCGGCTGGTCATCTGGGAAGCGCAGTACGGAGATTTCATCAACGGCGCCCAGACGATGATCGACGAGTTCATCGTCTCGGCGCGTGGCAAGTGGGGACTTCGCCCGTCGCTGGTGTTCCTGCTGCCGCACGGGCATGAAGGGCAAGGTCCCGATCACGCAAGCGCAAGACCTGAGCGCTTTCTCCAGCTGGCCGCCGACATCAACATGCGAATCGCGAACTGCACGACTGCGGCGCAATACTTCCACCTGCTGCGGCGACAGGCTGCTCTGCTCCATGTCGATCCACTGCCGCTCATCGTGCTCACTCCCAAGAGCCTTCTGCGGCACCCCGTGGTGGCGTCTACGCCACGAGATCTTGCTGAGGGACGCTTCCGCATGGTTTTGCCCGATGCGGAGGCGGCCGATACCGCAGACATTCGCAGGATCATTGTGTGTTCGGGGAAGGTGTACGCGGATCTCGTCGCGAGCGATCGGCGCGCGGCGCGACCTGATGTCGCGATCTGCCGGCTGGAGCAGCTCTATCCGGTGCCGATGCGCGATTTGCGCGCGACCTTCGATGCGTATTCGAAGGCGGAGGAGATCGTGTGGGTCCAGGAAGAGCCGGAAAACATGGGCGCCTGGGATTTCATTCGGCCGCATCTCGTCGAGGTGTCGAATGGTCGCCCGGTGCGTCGTATCGCGCGGCCGCGGAGCGCAAGCCCCGCCGAGGGCTCGGCGGCACGGCATACGCTCAATCAGCAAGCACTGGTGAACCAGGCTTTTGCAGATCGCGCAGGCGTTCGCGCTGACGGCGCTGTCGCACAGCTCACGAGCACCAAAGGATAACGATGCCAGCCAATATCGTCGTCCCTGAAGTTGGAGAGTCGATCGTCGATGCGCGCGTGGCGAAGTGGCTGCGCCGTGAAGGCGAGCTCGTCGCCGTCGGCGATCCGCTGGTCGAACTCGAGACCGACAAGATCGACCTGGAAGTCTCCGCGCCACAAGGCGGCGTGCTGAAGCGGATCGATCGGAAGGACGGCGAGGACGTCAAGGTCGGCGAGGTGCTGGGCGTGATTGAGGACGCGACCGGTGCGGTGGCGCAGCCACCAGCGGCGCCACTCCCGGCCAAACCGGCAGAGGAAGGCCGGCCGGCCGAGAAAACGCGATCCACACCGACGGCGCGCAAGGCGGCCGAGGAACACGACGTCGATCTGAGTCGCGTTCGCGGAAGCGGAGATGCCGGGCGCGTCATGCGCCGCGACGTCGAGCAGGCGGCCACGGATGGCAACGGTCGCGACGCTGCCGCGCCCAAGCCGGCGCCAGTTGAAGCGCCAAAGGCACGCCCTGTCGCTCCTGTTGCCGAATCGCGTCCGCCCGCCGGCGATCGAACCGAAGAGCGCGTCCGGATGTCGAAGCGCCGCGCGACGATCGCCAAGCGTCTGGTCGAAGCGCAGAGCACCGCAGCGATGCTCACGACGTTCAACGAGGTCGACATGACCGCGGTCATGGCACTTCGTGAACGCCACAAGCAGGCGTTCAAGGAGCGCCATGGCGTCGGCCTCGGCATCGCGTCGTTTTTTGTCAAGGCCTCGATTGGTGCGCTGCGCGCGTTTCCCCGGCTCAATGCAGAGATCCAGGGAGACGAGATGCTCCTGAAGCACTACTACGACATCGGTGTCGCCGTCGGCGCGAGCGAAGGTCTCGTCGTCCCCGTACTTCGAGACGCCGATCGCATGTCGTTTGCCGGGATCGAACAGCACATCCGCGAATTCGCCAGGCGCGCCGAGGAAGGAACGCTGTCGCTCGCCGATCTCAAAGGCGGTACGTTTACCATTACCAACGGTGGTGTGTTCGGCTCGCTTCTCAGCACGCCGATTCTGAATCCTCCGCAGGTTGGCATTCTCGGCCTGCATGCGATCCAGCAGCGTCCGATTGCCGTGAACGGCCAGGTCGTCGTCCACCCCATGATGTACGTCGCACTGACTTACGATCACCGTATCGTCGACGGTGCCGAGGCCGTCCAATTCCTGGTCCGGATCAAGCAGCTGGTCGAAGATCCGGGGGCGTTACTGATCGATTGATCCCGAATGCCTTCTTACACTGCTAAAGACATTACAGTTCTCGAGGGTCTTGAACCGGTTCGAAAACGCCCCGGCATGTACATCGGTGGCGTCGGTGCAACTGGCCTGCATCATCTCGTCTGGGAGATTCTCGACAACTCCATAGACGAGGCGATGAACGGCCACGCCTCGAACATCACGGTGACGCTGCACGCCGATGGCAGTTCGATCACGATCGCGGACGATGGGCGCGGTATACCGATCGACAAGCACCCGAAAACGAAGAAGAGCGCCGTCGAGGTGATCTTCACGATGCTCCACGCCGGCGGCAAGTTCGAGGCTGGAAATTACAAGACTGCCGGCGGTCTGCACGGTGTCGGCGCCAGCGTCGTCAATGCGCTGTCGAAAGAGCTTGTTGCCAGGGTGCGTCGCGACGGCGCCGAATGGGAGGTTCGATTCAAGCAGGGGCAGCCGGTCGGACCACTCAAGAAGTTGGGCGCGGCGCGCGGCACCGGCACGACCGTGTTCTTCAGACCCGATTCAACCATCTTTCCGAAGGTCGAATTCGATCCCGAGGTCATCAAGCAGCGGCTCGAAGTTTCCAGCTATCTCCATAAAGGACTGAAGATCGTCTTTGAAGACGAGAGCAAGAAAGAGAAGCAGGTCTTTCAGCACAACGAAGGTCTTGCCGACTACCTGAAAACAATTCTGCGTGAACGGACGGCGACGCCCGTTCACGAGTCGCCATTCACGGTGACGAAGGACAGCGACGAAACGAATCTCAGAATCGACCTGGCGCTGCAGTGGACGCAGTCGACCGACGAACACGTGCGCAGCTATGTCAACGGCATCCCTACCGGTTCCGGTGGAACCCACGAGAACGGCTTCCGCGCCGGTCTCGGTAAGGCGGTGCGGAATTTCATCGACACGCACAACCTGTCGCCCAAGGGCGTCACGCTCACTGCTGAAGACATCCGGGAAGGGCTTGTCGCAGTACTCAGCATCTTTGTCGCCGAGCCGCAATTTCAGGGACAGACCAAGGATCGATTGAACAATCCGGAAGTATTGTCCGCGGTTGACTCGCAGGTGCGCCCGGCGCTCGAGCACTGGCTCAATACGAACATCAGTGTGGCGGAGTCGATCGTGGCGCGTGTCATCCTCGCCGCGCGCGCGCGCGAAGCAAGCCGCGCGGCGCAGCAGGAGGTCGTCCGCAAGACCGCGACGTCGGGACGGCTGACGCTGCCTGGAAAACTCAGCGACTGCACGGCGCCGGGTCGCGAGGACAGCGAGATCTTCATCGTCGAAGGAGACTCGGCCGGAGGATCGGCCAAGCAAGGACGCGATCGCTCGCGCCAGGCCATCCTGCCGCTGCGCGGCAAGGTACTGAACGTCGAAAGTGCATCGCTGGCAAAGGTGCTCGAGAACAAAGAACTGTCGGATCTCGTCGTCGCACTCGGCTGCGGGCTGGGCAAGAACTTCGATCTTGCCAAGCTGCGATACGGACGAATCATCATCCTGTCGGATGCCGATTCAGATGGACATCACATTGCGACACTGCTGATGACGTTCATCTACCGCCACATGCCCGGATTGATCACTTCTGGACGAGTCTTCCTGGCGCAGCCGCCGCTGTATCGAATCGATCTCGGCAAAGAGACCTACTGGGCGCTCGACGACGGTCATCGCGATCGCCTGCTGAAGCTCCACGCAAACGGACGTTCCCATCCGGAGATCACCCGATTCAAGGGCCTCGGCGAGATGATGCCCAAGGTGTTGTGGGAGACGACGATGAACCCGCGCACCCGCCGTTTACTTAAGGTTGAGATCAACGATCAGATCATCACCGATCGCGTGATCAACGAACTCATGGGGAAAGATCCTTCAGCGCGTTTTCGATTCATCATGGAGCGTGCGGAAGAGGCAGAAGAACTAGACGTCTAGCACCATGCGCGGCCGAACTGGGACAGCGCAGCTTCCATTGCACGGGGGCAGAGCACCCGCCTGGCTGTTCTCGCGCATGGTCAGGCTCGCGCGCGAGATCTCCATCCACATCGTTTCGGAATATGGATCGGACGAAATGCTGCGCCGCCTCTCCGATCCGTTCTGGTTCCAGGCCTTCGGCTGCGTCCTTGGCTTCGACTGGCATTCGAGCGGCGTGACCACGACGGTCACCGGCGCCGTCAAGGAAGGGATTCGCGGACTCGAATCCGATCTCGGGCTTTATGCCGGCGGAGGCAAGGGGGCGGCATCGCGCAAAACCCCATCCGAGATCACGACGGCATGTGAAGTGCTGTCGCTCGACCCGCAACCGCTCGTGTACGCCAGCCGCATGTCCGCCAAAGTCGATAGCGCCGCCGTGCAGGACGGCTACCAGCTCTATCACCACGCGTTCTTCTTTACCCGCTCAGGCGGCTGGTGCGTCGTTCAACAGGGCATGAACGACGACAATGGAATGGCACGCCGCTATCACTGGCTGTCATCGTCGGTCACCAGCTACGTCAACGAACCGCACGCGGCGATTTGCGCCGAGGCCGAGGCGCCGACATTGAATCTGGTCGCGAGCGAAAGCGAGCGCGTGCGTGCCACGTCCGCCGAGTTGTCGCGTGAGCATCCGTCGACGGTCATCGAAACGCTGAAGCGGGTGCCACTGCTGACCATGCCGAGGCGGCATGCGGTCCTCCTCTCGGATGTCAATCCCGCGTACCTGGAAAAGATCCTGTTGAAGACCTACGAGCGCGCTCCCGAGAACTTCGAGACCTTGCTTGGAATGCAAGGCGTTGGCGGCCGCACGCTGCGGGCCCTCGCGCTCGTTTCGGAAATCATTTACGGCACTCCGGCAAGCACGCGTGACCCGGCGCGTTTCTCATTCGCCCATGGTGGCAAGGATGGGTTTCCGTACCCCGTTGACACGGGCACATACGACAAGACCGTCGAGGTCCTTCGTGCTGCCGTCAATCGAGCAGGGATCGAACGGTCCGAGCGCGTGCAGGCATTGAAGCGGCTGGTGCGCTTCGGTGAGGAACGCGTGCGCGCCCGCCTCAAAACGCAAGAGTGACAAGAAAAGCACGCGACGGGATGCCGCGCTCCCGCCGCGTGCAAAGTTGCCTCGACCCGGGTGACGTTGTCTTACTTCTTCTCCTTGTGCGCCTTGGTCGTCGTCTCCTTGACCTTGGTGATCTTGGTGGCGTTGGTGTCGGCCTTCGTCACCATGACCATGTCGCCCGCCTTGACCTTGGACAGCTCGGCAACCGCCCCGCCGGTCGCCGTCAACGTGACGTTGGAACCCGACGCGTCCTTCACGGTGATGGTCTTGGCCGCTGCATCGGTCGATACGACCTCAGCCTTCATCGGTGCAGCCTTCTCGGCATGCGCCTTGGTTTGAGCCGCTGGCTTCGCCGCAGGTGCCTTGGTGGCTGCGGTCTGCGCATTGGCCGCCGCGGCAGTGGCGACGGCAACGGCAAGTGCGAGAACGATCTTCTTCACGGATGCCTCCTCGGAAAGAGCAAAAGGTTGTAAGTGCCACACCTCAGTGCAATGCGACTGCCGCGGCCACATTCTTCGCCTGCTGACGCAAAGGGCTCTGAAGCTTTCACTTACGTCCTATACTCCAACCCAGTTACATCTCGGTGCACGCGCACAACCGCCACAGCGGGGCGTTTGAGAAGGGCGGTCGAGCGCGGCTTCACTCACCAATAATTGTGAGCACGAGCTTGCCGATGTGCTCGCCATTCTCCATGCGTTGGTGGGCAGCTGATGCGTTGGTCAAGGGAAACGTTTGGTCAACCACAGGGGCAACCCGCTTCGCCGCCAGCAACGGCCAGACGTTGGTTTCCAATTCGCGCGCGAGAGCGCCTTTCTCTTCAATCGTTCGAATGCGAAGAGTCGAACCCGTGATCGTCAAGCGCCGCCGCATCACGCGGCCGAGATCCACGGTTGTCGTCGAGCCACCCAGCAATCCAATTTGAATCAGTCGTCCGTTGACGGCGAGGCACTCAATGTTGCGATTGAAGTAATCGCCCCCGATGATGTCGAGAATGACGTCGACACCCGCGCCGTTGGTGTCGCGCCGGATCACCTCCACGAAGTCGCTGTCGCGATAGTTGATCGCCACCGTGGCGCCGAGTTGCTGACATGCCGCGCACTTGTCGTCCGAACCGGCCGTCGTGTAAACGACTGCGCCGAGCACATGCGCGAGTTGAATGGCGGTCGTCCCGATGCCACTGGAACCGCCGTGAATGAGCACGCGTTCACCCGCGCGAAGCGCCCCGCGTTGAAACAGGTTGGTCCAGACGGTAAAGAACGTCTCGGGAATCGCTGCGGCCGCGACGACGTCCAGGTTCTCCGGGATCGGAAGACACTGCGGTGCCGGCGCGACGCAGTATTCCGCGTACCCGCCACCCGCGACCAGCGCGCAGACGCGATCGTTCACCTGCCATCGAGGAGCGGCCGCACCAATCTCGACGATCGTGCCGGCGACCTCGAGACCCGGGAGGTCGGACGCTCCCGGCGGCGGCGGGTAGTGTCCCCGGCGCTGGAGGACATCGGGCCTGTTCACGCCGGCCGCCTCGACACGAATCAGCACTTCGCCATTCCCGGGACGTGGCACGGGCCGCCGCACCGCGTGCAGCACCTCTGGCCCACCCGGCTTGGTGATTTCGATCGCGGTCATTTCGATCGGGATGCTCATGACTTCTTCCTGCCCCGATGCGCAGCCGGCGTGTAGTAGCGCGCGAGCCACCGGCTCAGGCCGTCCAGCCCTGGGAAGAGCACTCGTTCGTTGACGTTTGCCTGATCGAGCTTGTCGCGAATCTCCCACTTGAGAGATGCGGGGACGACGACGCTCCGACAGAGGTCAGGGTGTTGCGCGAGCCAGTCGTCGAGACACGCCGACGGGCTCGACATGAGGGAGAAAAGCGCGAGCTGGTTCAGGATTCGCTGGTCGATGGCCGGCGGCTCGAGAAACACGACGAATGGCTCTCGGCCGAGCGCGTCGAAGTCGCGGAGGGATCGAAACGCCGACAGCATCTCGACAGTGAACGTATCCGATCCTTCCTGCAGTAGCATCCGCTTGAGCCTGCCGGGCAGGCGCGTATTGGCTTCGACGAAATTGACGCACCAGACGAGGCCGTCCTGATCGAAGTGGGAGGTATTCTCGGTCGCGAAGTGGAGCGCGACGAGCGGCGAGTACGTCCAGTCGAGAAGGCGGGTGGGAAGACCCCGATGCTGACCGAGCGCGAGCCAGTCCCAGGTCGAATCGGCGCCGGTCGCCAGACCGTGACCGTACTTGCGAAAGTTGCGCAGCAGCGCAACCTCGAGGCGAGCGATGTCTGCTTCCGGCTCGGCCAGCCGAAGCAGCGAACTGGCGAGAGTATGCGCGACGCTATTGAGGCCGCGAAATGCGAACGGCGAGCGGAAGCGTTGCAGATCTTCGTTCCAGGCCCCTTCGTACAACGCGTCGACGACGTCCAACCAGCTCTTCACCATTTACTCCGGCAGGCACACCCTCTCCAGGGCCCATCCGTTTGAGGTCTCGCAAGCCGCATGCCCATACCTGCATTCTCTACTGATCTCTACCAGCTGACGATGATGGCCGGCTACTTCAGCGGCGGCATGCTGCCGATCCGGGCGACGTTCGAACTGTTCGTGCGGCGGCTCCCGCGCAACAGAGCGTACCTCGTGGCCGCCGGTCTGGATCAGGCGCTCGAGTATCTTGAATCGCTGACTTTTTTGGGAGAGGACATCGACTGGCTGCGAAACCAGCCGGCATTTCGTCGCGTATCGTCGGAATTCTTTGAATACCTGCGCGCGTTTCGGTTCTCCGGCGACGTGTGGGCGATGCGCGAGGGGACTCCGTTCTTTCCGATGGAGCCGATGCTTCGAGTATCAGCGCCCATCGCAGAAGCGCAGCTCGTGGAGACCGCACTGCTCGCAATCCTGAACTTCCAGACCACCATCGCCAGTAAGGCTGCCAGGATTGTTCATGCCGCCGGCGATCGACCGGTGATGGAGTTCGGGGCGCGTCGCGCGCATGGACTCGAGGCGGCGCTGCTCGCGGCTCGGGCGGCGTATCTTGCCGGGTGCGTCGGAACCTCGTTTGTCGAGGCCGGCCGGAAATTCGCCATTCCGCTCTCCGGCACCATGGCGCACTCCTGGATTCTCGCCGCACCGTCCGAGGCGAAGGCTTTCAGCTCCTACGCCGATCTCTTCGACCAGCAAACGGTGCTGTTGCTCGACACGTTCGATGTCAATGTCGCGGTGAAAACTCTGATCGACGCGGGCCTGCGGCCGCAGGGTGTCCGCATCGACAGTGGCGATCTCGCGGCCGCGTCCCGTTCGGTGCGAGATCAACTCGATCGCGCCGGTCTCACATCCACGCGCCTCATCGTCAGTGGCGATCTGGATGAGTGGAAGATCGCGGATCTCGTCGCATCCAGAGCGCCCGTCGATACCTTCGCCGTCGGCACCGCACTGGCGACATCGGACGATGCGCCGGCACTGGGAGGCGTGTACAAACTGGTCGAGCTCGAAGAGGGCGGCGTCATTCGCAAAGTGATGAAACGAAGTGAGGGGAAGGGGACGTGGCCGGGCGCGAAACAGGTTTGGCGCTCGGACGAAGGCGGCATCGCCGCCGGTGACTTGATTTCTTTGAACGATGAGCCAGCTCCGTCGTCCGCCAGAGCGCTTCTCGAACCGGTCATGCGCGTTGGCCGGCGCGTCACCCCGCAACCGTCGCTCGAAGAGGCAAGGGGGCATTGTCGCCGCGCGATAGGAGCGCTGCCCTCACGACTGAGAGGCCTGGCCGCCGAGGCGACCTATCCGATCACTCGGAGTGCCGCGCTGGCGACGCTCACCCGCTAGGCGTTATCTCGCCACGACCTCGCCAATGGCGGCGGCCCGGTTGTCGTCGCGCGTGCGGTCCATCCGCAAGTCAATCCGACGTACCTTCCGGGAACCTCGCGGCGGCATCGTCAGCACGATGCGGTGCCAGGCGGCATCGGTCAGCACGACTCGGTTTGCAGGCCGGTCGTCGATCGACACGTTGACGGTGATCGGCCAATCGTCGGGCCGTTCGAACGCCGTTCGGATGGGAATCTCAATCGTGCGCGCATCGGCGGCGACGAAGAACGACGCGTGTCCGCCCATCCATCTCATTCGCGTTCCTGATCCGTCCGTTTCCCACGAACGCATGCCGGAGGTCGTCGACAGAAGCCACGGTGGATCGCGGAGATACATGATCGCAGCGATCGTCGCTGCGGCGATGAGCAGCGCCAGCATGACCTGACGCCGGATCATTAGTGCCACTGGAGAAACACTCGCCGGTACTGCTCCCACGTCGTATCACTAAACGGCAACACGTGATTCCAGTACTGAAGCATCTGAAATAGATTGAGCGCGATAACGAGGAAGACGATGACGCCGACTACCCGGCGCGTAACGGGTTGCCGACTGACACGTTCAAAGAACGCGGCCGTGCCGATCGCGAAGATCGGCAACGTATCGACAAATCCACGATGACCGAAGCTGCCGCCAAACTGCCAGTCCCACCAGCTGGCGATGATGTAGGTGTCGAGCACCAGAAACACGAGGGCCGGCGGGACGAACGCACGCGCTGAATGCCGGGATCGAAGAAGCCACGCGAGTCCGGCACAGCTGGTGAGCAAGATCGGCGACCAGAAGAAGAGCCCCTTTTGCACGCTGAAGAGCACGCCGAGAATCCGAGGCGTTGTGAAATTGAAACCAAGGTCGCCGTACGAGCTCACCAGGATTCGGCCGGTCGCCTGGTAATAAAACGCCAGTTGCGGCGCGATAACGAAAGCAGCGACGGCAAGCGCGATCGTGACGAGCCGGCGATGATCCCACAGGAGCGCAACCCGCGAGCGGAGGAGGTCAGCGCGCTCGACGCCATACAACGGAAAAACGATCAAAAAGACGACGTTGGGATGACGGACAAGAGCGATCAGTCCGGCGACGATACCGAGCAACACCGAGGTTCGGACCCGTGGCCCTCCATACCATCGCTCTGTGAGATCGAGAAACGCCGCAAAGAGGAAGAACGAGTAGGCATGACTGTACGAACTGTCGAAGGTCGCATAGTGAAACAGATTTGTTCCGAGCAGGATTGCGCCGAGGGTCGCTGCAACGATCGGATCGGCGAAGTGACGACGGAGCAGCCTGGATAGGACCATCAGGCCGGCGATGACCCAAAAGAGACCTGACAGGCCGGCGGCGTGCTGATAGTAAAGCGTGAATCCGTCGGGCGACAGGTTCGTCCACCGTGTCAGCCCATGAGCGACCGCGAACGATGGCGCCTGCATGACCGCCACGCCGATGGGATGAGCGTTGACCCAACGGCGTGTTGTCGGCCATCGGATGATCGCGGTATAGGCCGGATAGACACCGCCACAGCAGTCACGTGCGACCGACGACAGGGTCGTGTCGTGAAACAGAAACCACGACGGTAAGTAGACGTAATAACTGAACCCGTCCGATCGGATTGGATTGTCCGCACGTCCGCTCGTGTAGACGAAGACATAGCCCGTGAGGCAGAGCACAAGGGCTGCGCGCAGCACCCATGTCGAGCGAGGGTCGGCCCTCAGACCACCCGCCTTTCTCGGCGGCTCACTTCAAGCCCGAGGGCAAACGCGGTGAGGAGATCAGCCGCTCAAATTCCGCCCAGCGTTTCTCAGGCGCCGCCGCCGTTCCGCCGCGCGACTCGATGTAGCGTCGCGCCATGTCCTTCCCGAGGTTGTAGTTGATGACGTAGCTTCGGTACTGATCGAAGAACCGAACCCGTTGCGCCGCGCGGTCTCGCGGCATCAGTGCATACCGTTCGAGCCATGCGGCTGCCTGCGTCGCATCGATTTGTTTGTTGATGTAGCGGCGCGCCGCTTCATTTCCGGCGTACGACAGCTGATCGATCAGCGCCTGCACCTCGTAGTATTCGGCGGCGCGAGAGGCGTCGAGCCCGGCAAGAGGAAAGAGGCCAGCACGCTCGAATTCAGCTCGGTCCTTTCCGGGAAACGCGACTTCGATGCCGAAATTCGCCGTGCCTTCCGCAATCAGCGATTGCGGTGAGAACAGCGGATACACGGTGAACTCGATCCATCCGCGATCCTTCACGAGATGCTTTTCGAGCAGGACGTTATACACATGGTGTCCTGGATAGCCCTCGTGGCAGGCGAGATCGATGGCACGATCGATGTAAACCGGCAGGTCCGTGTTGACCTGAATCAGGCTGCGATACCCGCCTTGATACCAGTTATAGCCACTCCATGACTTGTTGGTGACGTACTCGACGGTGAATCGTTCATCAGGGGGCAGCTTCATGTGTCCCAGCGTTCGCTCGCGGCATGCCTGAATCGCCCGCTGAAAAACCGAATCGAGCTTGTCGCGCGGGATCACGAACGAGCGGCGAAACGCGTCGTAGCGTTCGACGAGCGGACCCGAACCGGCGAACCGTTTGTCCAGCCGATCGAGAATCTCTTGAAAGTGTGAGTCCGGGAATGTCGGCGCGACCGCGTCGTACAGCGCTCGCGACTCCTCGTCGAACGACAGGCGCTCACCTTTGAGCATTCGCACGCGCGCGGAGAGCGCTGATAGCTGTCGATCGAGATATTGCACCCGCAGCGCCATCATCTCGTCGTCGCCGCCAGGCGTTGGCGTTCGCATCCCACTGCGCTCGCGAGCGATGTCGAGGATGAGTGCTTGTGCGCGGGCCGCGATCGTATCCAGGTCGATCTTCGTGGCCGAGGTGTCCTTCTTCCATTCCGGGGGCCCGTAGTAGGCGTCGACGTAGTCGGCGTCATGCTGGCCAAGTGCCAGCACGAGCTTTACGTACTGCTCCGCGATTCTGTCCATCGCACTGCCCTTCGTGCCCTGCGCCACGCCCGATTGGGCGTCGGTTCTAATGGCTAGCCCGGCAGACGCAAGGACGCAACATGCCGCCAGAATGACGGTTCTCATGGGACTCCTCGTGGTTGAGCTTACTACTCTGGCCAATGTTTCGCGATCGTCAGCGTAAACCGCGATGGTCCGGCGTTTGATACGGCAGGTGCAATGCGCGCGTTGTTCTATTCGTTCCTTGGATATTTTCTGACTCCGCCAGGACTCGTGCTGCTTGCCGCACTCGATTCCTCGATGGTCTTCTTTCTGCCTCTCGGCATCGACTTCGTCTTGATTCTGCTCGCCGCGCGAAAGCCTGAGTTGTTCTGGCTGTATGCACTTCTGGCCACCGTTGGTTCGATGCTTGGAGCCGCCGGAACGTTCTGGATTGGAAGGAAAGTTGGCGAACACGGGCTGTCGCGATTCGTCAAGCCCTCGCGGCTCAAACGGGTGCAGGAACGGGTAGGCGCGAGTGCGGCGGTGACCGTCGCCGCCCTGGCCATTATCCCTCCCCCGTTTCCGTTCACCGCGTTCGTTCTGACGAGCGGGGCAGGTCGTGTCAACCCGTGGATCTTCTTCGTCACACTCGGAGCCGTGCGGACGATTCGCTTCATCACCGAAGGCGCGCTTGCGGCGCGCTATGGCAAAGGCATTATCGGCTGGATGCAGTCCACCACCTTCACCGTCACGGTCGGCATTCTCGCCGTCATCGCTATCATCGGCACTCTCGTGTCGGCCATCGCCCTCTATCGCAGCTCGAAGCGGGAACGAGGATACGCACCGCGGCGAGCGACCCGACGCGTCAGATCTTGAATCTCAGCAGTGCCGCCACTCCTCCGTACTCGGACAGAAGTTCAGGATCCTCGACGAATGTGATTCGCGCTGATGTTTGCTTCGCCTTTGCGATGAGTTCGTCGGCAAGCCGAACGACCTCGGGGTGTGTGGTGGCAGGTTCTCCTGCAGAGGTCGATTCGAGCACCGGCTCAGGAATACGGGCGTCATTGGCCATGCCGACGGTTTTACCTACAGCAACTGGTTCCATCCGCTGCAGGTCCGCGGTGATGAGCAACTCGTCGACCTGACCCTTGATGAGCGCGGCGAGCGTATCTTCCGGGCCGACGATGCCCAGTGCCCCGGCGCGATAGGCCCCAATGGCGGCATCGACCTTTTCGCGATCGGTCTTCGCATTCAGCTTGTGCATGGCGTCCATCGACGCCTTCAGCACCTCACTCGCCGCGGCATGTGCCTCGACGCGAATGTGATCGACGACCTTGTCTGCCAGCTGTTTCGGTAACTGCTCGCGCAGAAGTGGAAGCGCCACTTCGTCGCACGAAATCAGAATGTGCGTGATGCCCTCATCCTGAACCACGCGATCGAGTGCGGCGACGACTTCCTTCACGTGTTGGATATGGAAATTCTCGATGTGGCGCTGATAACGCGCTTGGGACCAGCCGCCCTGTGATGTCGCTTTTGTTTTGACGTTCTTGACTTCTCGGTCCGCGACCAGTTCACCCGCCGAGATGACGAGGATGTGTGCGGTGTTGGTGTCGGTGACGAGGGCGGCGTAGCGGGGCGATTGCGACTCGAGCCGGGCCAACGGATACAGATGCGGACGATCACCGATGTACAGGCCGTGCTGCGGGACCACACCACTCGATTGGACCGTCTCGAAGAGTTCACCAGCGGAGCACGCGAAAATGGCGACGCTGTTCGCCGAAGGATTGAGATCGTTGTCCAGAAAACGAACGATCTGTTCGATGTCCCGATCGAGACTCTCGCGTTCAGGGGAATTGGCCGGATACGTGCGGCTTCGCGCCTTCAGCTCCTTGCGGGTAAATGCCTGATGCTGGTCTCGCCCGTGTTGGTTCGGACGCGTATCGAGGTACAGGCTCACGACGGGGTAGGGAGCGGGTTCAAATCCGGCGAGCCGGTCGAGCTGTTCAGTCAGCGGCATAGGACTCCTCATGCATTTAGTCGGCTGCCGCCGATCATCCGCAAACCGTGTACCCGGGGTCACACGGGGGTCAGACCGGGGTCAGACGGGGGTCCGACGGGGGTCCGACGGGGGTCCGACGCCACAGTGAGAGGAATAGACGTGAAGCTATCTCATCGGGCCGGATCTCTCGTCTGACCCCGGTCTGACCCTGGTCTGACCCCGGTCTGACCCCCGTCTGACCCCGGTCTGACCCGCACGCGTTGCCCGCCCTCTGGCGCGCCAAGTAGACTACAGTCCACACCTCAGCGTGGCGGTCGCGCCGAGCAGCCGCGAGGGCAAACGCTTTCATGCCGATTCGTGACATCCCAATCTGGCTCGATCGCTTTCCGAAAACCCGTCGTCCTTCATACCCGCGCTTCAAAGGAGAGTCCGAAACCGAGGTCGTCATCGTTGGCGGCGGTCTGACCGGATGCGCCTGCGCGTGGTCGTTCGCCAACGCCGGCATCCGCACGACGCTGCTCGAAGCGGAAGCGCTTGGCCGCGGCGGGACTGCTGAATCGGTCGGCATCATCCGCGAGGACTTCGACGCGTCCTTCCGACAGACCGTCCAGGCGCACGGACTGAGAGCGTCGCGGGCGATGTGGCAGACGATGAGGCGCGCGGCGCTCGATATGGCGGCCGCGCTTCGACGGCTCGAGATCCGCTGCGATCTCGTGCCTTGCGATTTCCTGACGATTGCGCGCATCGGATCAGAGACGTCGCGAATGCTCGCACGCGAGTATCGAAGTCGACGCGACGCAGGGTTAGAGGAGAGTTGGATAAAGCCTGCAGCATTGAAACGCGAGACCGCCATCGCCGCTGACGGCGCGATTCGGACACATGGATTCTCGTTCGATCCATACCGTGCATGCGTGGGACTTGCGGCGGCCGCCACGGCACGTGGTGCAGCGGTGTGCGAGCACTCGCCGGTGCGCCGCATTCGTGCCGGACGCAAAGGTGTCCAGGTCACAACGGCAGCCGGAACGCTGAAGGCGGAGGCAGTCGTCGTCGCCACGTCTGCGCCACTCCAGGATCTACGCGCCCTTCGTCGTCACATCAGAGTTTCGGACACGTATGCGGTCGTGACCGCGCCGCTACCAGCCGCAGTCCGGCGCGAACTCGGAGGCCGGGCGGGTTCGCTCCACGACACTGAAGCGCCGCCGCACACACTTCGATGGTTGAAGGACGATCGCGCACTGTTTGCCGGCGCCGATCAGGAGGTAGTTCCCGACCGCGTCCGCGACAAAGCGCTCGTTCAGCGCTGCGGTCAGCTGATGTATGAACTATCAGTGATGTATCCCGCGATTTCGGGACAGCCCGCCGAATGGGCGTGGTCATCGAGGCATTACGAAAGTGTCGATCGACTGCCGTTTGTGGGCCTTCACCGCAATTTTCCGCGTCATTTATTCGCAATGGCGCCTGGCCGGTGTGGCGCCGCGTTTGCGTGGCTTGCCGCCCGAATCCTGCTGAGGCAGTACCAGAAGGACCCTGCCAAAGGGGACGATCTGTTCGGCTTCTCCAGGATTCTGTAGCGGCGCGTAACGCCGCGCGCCGGCGCCCTGTCTAAAAGAAGTTTGAGTCCTCACCTGAGGTGAGGCGTATTATGCCGGGCGGGGGAGCCCCTACCATGCAGCAACGACGCGATCCGATCGAACGGGAGCGGGTCCGACACGGCGAGCATGTCATCGAGCACCTGCTTCGCCGCGCCGGTTTCGGCGCAGGCCAGGATGAAATCGACGATTACCTGGAGCTGGGGTTCTCGGCAGCTGTCCAGCAGTTGCTGAACTACGAGCCCATTCCCGACGATGTGGACCAGTTGATCGGGAGTCCTGGTTACGTCGCCATCACCGCTCGGGGACAGTTTCTGCCGCGCACCGTCATCAACGACTCGCGTCAGCGCTGGCTGTTCCGCATGATTCATTCGCGACGTCCTCTCCAGGAGAAGATGACGCTCTTCTGGCATAACCACTTCGCGACCGCCTACACGAAGATCGCCGGAGCGCTGGGCGCTGAAGAAGGCGCGCGCTACATGGCCGCGAAGCCGACCGAAGATCCCAACCAGGTCAAGGGACAGATCGAACTGTTTCGTCAACACGCGGTTGGAAATTTCCGTGATCTGCTTCTCGCCGTAGCGAAGGATACGGCGATGCTCGTGTGGCTCGACGGCCGGACGAATATCAAAGGCCGGCCGCAGGAGAACTTTGCCCGCGAGCTGATGGAGCTTTTCACGATGGGCGTCGACACGTTCGCCGAGGCGGACGTCTACGCCGGCGCGCGCGTTTTCACCGGGTGGAACCTCGCGCGTCCGTCGAACGCGTATTACACGTTCAGCTACGTCGCAGGGCAGCACGATACAACCGCCAAAGAGTTCACTTTCCCGATCTACTCCAACGGCAGCAAGGTGATTCCCGCGCGGTCCGCCGACGCCGGCATGCAGGACGGCGTCGATTTGATCAACGCGGTCGCCGCCCATCCGGCGACCGGCCCGAGGCTGGCGAGAAAGCTCTATCAGTATTTCATCAGCGAAGTATCGGAGCCCGATGCCGGACTGATTTCAGAGCTCGCGACCACGTACTATCGAAGCGGCTTCGAGATGAAGCCCGTCCTCCAACGGCTGTTCCTGTCGACGCAGTTTGTCGCCGCGGCAAATCGATACTCGCGCTACTCGTGGCCCGCCGAGTTCGTCGCCCGCTCGATCAAAGAAGTTGGCTGGATCGGCTTTTCAGTCAACGATGCGCTCGGCCCGATGTCGAACATGGGTCAGCAACTGTTCGAGCCGCCCGATGTCGCAGGGTGGGACCTGGGAGCGAACTGGTTTTCAAGTGGCGCGATGCTGACGCGCATGAACTTCGCGTCGCAGCTGGCAACCAATCAGAAATTCAACCTGCGCGACACCGCGCGTGGAGGACGTTCGTCGCCCGAGGCGCTCGTCACGCTGATGCTCGATCGTTTGACGGCTGCACCGTTCGCGCGAGAACCATACCAGGCCCTTCTCGATTACGCGCGTGCGGGAACTGCGTGGACTGGTTCGGATGCGCAGTTGCTCGTCAAGGCGCCCGGCCTTGCGCATTTGATCGTCGGATCCGGCGATTACCAGCTCGTGTAGGAGACACGAACATGGCCATCACGAGACGCGAGTTCGTACGCGGCGGCGTGGCAGCGTTCACGGTCAGCTTCGCGGCGCCGGCGTTTTTGTCGGACCTCGCGCGAGCGCAGGGCCGCTCTCGGCAGAACCTCGTCGTCCTTTATCTGAGCGGGGGGAATGACTCGCTCAGCATGCTGGTTCCGTATAACGATCCGGAGTATCGCAGCCGCCGGCCGACGATCGCCATTCCTGCGGCCAATATCCTGCAGATTGGGAGCGATCGTTCCGGCGTTGCGCTCGGTCTCCATCCGCGGCTGACCGGCCTCCGAACAATCTTCAACGCAGGGCGGCTGGCGTTCATTCAACGGACCGGGTACGCGAATTCAAGCCGGTCGCATTTCGAAGGGACAGACATCTGGTCGACGGCGGATCCGCGCGTGCCGCAGGGCAACGGCTGGCTCGGCCGCTATCTCGATACGCTGCCGTCGCCGGTCGATCCACTCACCGGGTGGTCGACTGCCGGGACGATTCCTCGCACGCTGCAGGCGAACCGGGTTGGCGTGCCGTCGATCCCCACGATTCAGGGATACGCGTTCGCCAGTCCCAACTCGGGGACAGAGGTGCAGTTCGCGCGCGACAGCGCGACGCGCATCGCGTCGCATCTGCCCCTCGATCAACCGCATCTCGCGTTCGTGAACGCGTCGTCGCAGGCGGCTCTCGCGACGCTGGATCGAGTCGCCCAGGTTGGCACATATGCGGCGAGCGTGACCTATCCCAATAATGGATTCGGCCAGGCTCTGCGGATGATCGCCGGCGCGATGGTGAAGGGAGTCGGCACCAAAGTATTCTGGGTGCAGACCGGCGGCTACGATACGCACGCGGCGCAGAACCCGAATCAGGCGAACGGTTCGTATGCGACGCTGATGGCTACGTTGAACGACGGGGTCCTGGCCTTCTACACCGATCTTCTGAATCAGGGACTGCTCAACGATACTCTCGTGTTGCAGTTCTCCGAGTTTGGCCGTCGCATCAGTGAGAACGGCAGCCAGGGAACCGATCACGGCGCAGCCAGCGTGATGATGGCAATCGGCGGCGGTGTTCGCGGCGGCATCTACGGCACCGCGCCAAACCTTCGCGGCACGCCCGACAATCCAACGCTTGAAAACAGTGGAAACGACGTTCGCTACGAGACCGATTTTCGATCCGTTTACGCGAAGGTCGTCGATTCGTGGCTCGGTGGGGATTCGGTGTCTGTCCTCGGGGGGAATTTCCGGAACGGAGCACCGGCGATCTTTTAGGAGCGCCTTTCCTCGTCACCATCCCACAGGAAGAAAATGGAGACCCCCGCTTCTCCGGTCTTCATTCGCCAAAAATGCCACGAAAGGCCAGATCGATCTCCGGGTACCTGAAATGGA
Source organism: Vicinamibacterales bacterium (assembly GCA_035491715.1). GTDB lineage: Bacteria > Acidobacteriota > Vicinamibacteria > Vicinamibacterales > 2-12-FULL-66-21 > JALZOC01. Next base: position 24,716 of record DATJKH010000221.1, read on the forward strand.
ACTTGTGTGACAGTGCGCATTGGGGAATCACCCGCAGGCTGGTGAGTGCAAGCGGATCAGCCATTTCCCCGAGAAACAGTCGCAGTGCGAAGGCGGGCGCCGGCATCAATGACGGGCGATGCATGGCGCGGCCTAGCGCGCGTGCGAACTCGCGGTTGGTGACAGGCACCGGCGCCGTCGCATTGACCGCACCACTCGTCGACGGCGTGTCGATAATCCACCGAATCATTTCAATCCAGTCAAGCCGGTGAATCCACGACAGATACTGTCGTCCTGATCCGATCGGCCCACCAACAAAGAAACGAAACGGCGCCATCATTCTCGGCAGCACGCCTCCGCTCCGCTCGAGGACAACGCCGGAACGCAGCAGGACAACGCGGGTCGCGGCACTCTGCGCTCGCACTGCCTCGCGCTCCCACTCTTTGCAGAGTTCAGCGAGAAAATCGGTGCCTGCCGGAGAACTCTCGGTGATCGGCTCGTTGCCCGCGCGGTAGTACCCGACACCACTGGCGCTGATGAACACGGGAGGTCGAGCCGCGGACTCGGTAATGGCGGCGGCGAGACTGCGTGTCGGAAGGATCCGGCTGTCGTGGAGCACGGCCTTGCGCTGCGGAGTCCAGCGCCCGTCGCCGAGGCTCGCGCCGGAGAGATTGATGACCGCGTCAGCGCCGTTGACGATGTCCGTTGCAGTGCCGGCGCGTCCATCAGGGAGCCAGCCGACGCGGGTAACGCCGGGGACACCTGTCCCCGGATCATGGCGCGACTCGCCGGGTTTCAGCTGCCGCGTCAGCACGCGAACGTCGTGCCCCTCCTCCGCGTAGGTTTCCGCGAGTGCAACGCCGAGAAATCCCGTGCCACCGCCGATAACGATTCTCATACGGCGCATTGGACGTGCGGGAAGGGTTTTGAGTTTGCACTATAATGAACAGGCTCCCCCGGCCGTTTCATGAATCCATTTCGCCGCGCCGCGCTCCTGGCTGTTGCCGGGCCAGCATTGGTGACTGCTGTTTTTGCCCAGGCGCCGGCTCCGCGTTCCGAACCCAGCCGTGATTCTCCTCAGGAATTCGTTCCAGTTCCGGCAAATGTCAAGGCGCAAGGTCTCCCGCCGATCCCCGCCTCCATCGTTCAGGATCTCGCTCCCTACGCGTCGTCGCGAAGGGCGCTGCTGCTGGGCTGGCATCCAACACGTCGCGAGATTCTGGTGACCACTGCGTTTGAGGGAAACACGTTTCAGATCCATTCCGTCGCCGGGCCCGGAATGGATCGACAGCAACTGACGTTTTTTCCGACCGGCGCCGGCATTGCCGCGGGAGGCGTTGCCTCGGGAACCGTCGGTGCGTGGTATTCACCGGACGGTTCGTATGTCCTCTATAGCAAGGACGCGACGAGCGGCGGCGAAGCGATGCAGCTGTTTCGTTTCGATCGTGCGACCAGGAAGACGACGCTCCTGACTGATGGGAAGTCGCGTAATGGATTACCGGTGTGGTCACATCGCTCGGGCCTTGTTGCATTCGAGTCGACACGGCGGGGCGGCCACGGCGGTGCCGATCGCGATCTGTGGGTGATGGATCCCACCAGTCCGTCCACGGCGAGACTGGTCGCCGAAGTCGAGGGAAACTGGAACGTTGGCGATTGGTCGCCCGACGATAGCGAGCTGCTGGTCGTCAATGCGCCTGCGGCAAATACGCGAACCTCGGTGTGGCGGGTCAACGTCAAGTCGGGTCAGAAAACGCAGGTCAGTCCGGAGGGCAGTCCCGCGGTATGGCGATCGCCCGTCTTCTCTCCGGACCGACGATACGTGTACGTGCTCACGAACCGGGATTCGGAGACGCTTCGTCTGTGGCGCGGTGAATTGGCAAACGGGACGTGGAAACCGATTACCTCCGACACTGACGATTTGGAGTCCTTTGCACTTTCTCCTGATGGCAAGAACATCGCCGCCGTGTTCGACAGCACCACGAGCAGCCGGGTCGAGTTGATCGATGCGAACAGCTTCAAGGGTCGCTGGGCTCCCAAGCTTCCCGCCGGTCAGCTTCTGGGACGGTCGCCGATGTGGCGGCCCGACAGCAGCGAAGTCGCGTTTTCCCTTTGGTCACTTCGAACGTTTGGTGATGTCTTCTCGGTGAATGCGCGCACAGGTGCGGTCGAGCGTTGGACGAGAAGCGAATTTGGCGCGTTCGATCCGGACTCGTTGCCAGAACCGGAGATTGTCCGGTGGAAAAGCTTCGACGGGTTGATGATTTCCGGAATCCTGTATCGTCCGCCTGCGCGATTCACCGGGCCACGGCCGGTGATCATTACGATCCACGGCGGCCCCGGCGGGCCGACCTCTCGCGAACGCCCGCGATATCAAGGCCGAAGCGCGTACCTCTTGAACGAGCTGGGCATCGCGCTGGTATTTCCGAACGTTCGCGGAAGCTGGGGATTTGGAAAAGCCTTCGGCCGGCTCGATGATGGGATGAAACGGGAAGACTCGGTGAAGGATATCGGGGCGCTGCTCGACTGGATTGAGACGCAGCCGGCGCTCGACAAGAATCGAGTCATGGTGAACGGTGTGAGCTACGGCGGATACATGACCTACGCCGTGGCCGAAATGTACAGCTCGCGGCTGCGCGGCGCGCTTGCAGCAGCGGGCATCTCGGACTTCATTACCTACCTGGAAACGACGGATCCGACGCGACCGGAGGATCGTCGCGCCGAGTACGGAGATGAACGCGACCCGGAGATGCGCCAGTTCCTGAAGCGCATCTCACCGATCACGAATGCCTCGAAGCTGCGGGTTCCATTGTTCATCGTTCACGGAGCGAATGATACGCGCGTGCGGCCGGCGCAGGCCGAAGAGATGGCGCGAATCGTTCGAGCGAATGGAGTTCCGGTCTGGCTGACGATCTATGGGGACGAGGGGCATGAGTTCTGGGCGCGAGCAGCCAATAACAATTTCTGGTTTTACACCTGGATCACGTTCATCAAGCAATATCTGCTGAATTAAGCGTTTTCACGTCTCTCGGTCAGCCACGTATTCACTTCATCCAAAACGTCGGCAAGCTCGGATCGGCGCCGCCGCAGCCGTTCACGTGTGTCGGTGCGTGTCCGGGTCAGCACCCACCATGCCCGCACCGCATCGAGAACCGCCGACTCTCGTTCAATCGCGAACAGACCCGCAACGGCGAGCGGCGGTAGAAGCACCAGCGAAAGCAACAGGGCATGTGGAACGCCGGCGAGCCGCGCGGCCACGCCGAGCGCGACGAGCCAGGCCGTATAGACGAGAAACCCGCCGACGACCTTCGCCGTTGCTGCCACGTCCGGTTCGCTCGTGAACCACCGCGCCGCATACCCGGTCAGGTGGTAAGGGACCGCAAACATGATCAACGCGGCAACCGCGAGCGGGCCGAGCACGATCGCTGCAAGCGCCTCGCGGATGGCGAAACTCGCCGCGTCTGACGTCGAGATGGTCCAGTCGAGATGGCGATCTCGGAGACCGAATCGTTCCAGCCGTTTCTGATAGCGATGCAAGCGGAGGAGGATCTCGTCGTAGCGCTGCGGATCGGCCGCGCGCAGCCGTTCGATTCCGGCGGCAATGACGCGGCGACGTTCGACGCGCTCGTGTGGATCTCGACCGATTCCTCGTGCCGCGGCATACATGCGATCGACTCGTTCGACGATGGCCGCGTCGGTCTTCGATTCCGCCTCGATCAGGAGTCGTCGCATGGCGGCGGCCATGCGATCGGTCAGTTCACGCACGCCATCGGGATGGAGCCTGGAGTCGGCAAGATCCTCGCCCGTGAAGGGCTGTCCGTAGATAACGGTCACGCGCGATCGGAAGGTGGTCTTTCGTTCGAAGTTGAGACCAACGGGGACAAGGTTGACTCGCGTGCCGCCCTGCTCGGCGCTGAGCGCCATCCGCGCCGCGCCGGTTCGCAGCGGCACAAGGCGGCCGGTTGAATGACTGATGCCTTCGGGAAAAATGCAAATGGCATCTCCCTGGGCGAGCGCCTCGCCGACGGCCGCGAAGGTCTGCGTGTTCTTCGATACGTCGACCCCTTGATCCAACTTGCGATAGACCGGAATCGCACCGGACCCGGCGACCAGAAAACGAAGCGGACCGTCGAACAGCGTCGATTTTGCGAGAAACCGGACGTCTCTGTCTGCCGTCGCCCAGATGACGGCCGGATCGAGCAGCGCATTGGGATGATTGGGCAGCAGCAGCGCCGCGCCGGATTCAGGCGGCCTGCCGACGCGATCGACGCGATAGAACAGCCGGCAGGCGGTGCGCGCGAGGAAGCGGACGAACGGGGAGGCTGGCATTCAGTGCGTTTTCCTCGCCACCCACTCCCGAAACAGCGAATCGACGACGACATACTGGCCGTCTTCACGCGCGAGGATGTCTTCCCGCACCAGCGCCGTCAGCGATGCTTGCACCGTCGACGCGCCGCCGAGGCGGTAGCGCGACCGGACGTCAGCCGACAACAGTTCGCGCCCATCCTCCAGAACAGCGCCGCGCAGGGTGGCTCGCTGTGCCAGCGTCAGTCGCTGCCAGGTCGCCTCGAAGATGGCTTCGTGTTCTCCCAGCAGCCGCCGCAAGGTTTCGTGCAGCTCGTCAACGCCCACGCTCTTTGCCCCTCGCGCATCGTCCCAGAGCTCGTGAGCGAGCCGTTGCACGTCGTACGGCAGGTTCCCGGCGAGCTCGACGATCGCGGCGCCGAGTCCTGCTGCGGGTCGCACCCGCGTGGCGCGGAAACGCGCCTCGATGAAGTCAGCGAACCGCTCGGCCGGAATCTTCTGGAGACGCATGACCGGTCCGGCCTTGTAGAACGGGCGACTGCGCCCGAGCATGCGCTCCATCAGACTCGGCTCGGAACCGGAAAACACGTAGCCGACGTCGCGCTGGTGTTGCACCGCCGCGCGCAGCGCGTGCTCGACGCTGCCGCCATTGAATGACGCAATCGCCTGGAACTCATCGAGTGCGATCGCCATTTTGCGGCGGCGTATCTCCGCAATGCGTCCGGGCAGGGCAAACACGTCCTGGGCGAGCCGCGCTACGTCGCGCTCGGTTCGTGCCGATGGGAACGACAGCGCGAGTTGGGCGGTGCCTGCCTCGTCGGCTTCGACCCGTACTTCGGGGCGAACCGCGCCGAGCATGTCGCGCAGCCACGTCCGCGCTTTATCCAGGCGTGTTTCAACCGCAAGCAGTGCTCGGGCGTATCCCTCGAGAAACGCCACGTACGAGCTGTAGCTACTGACCGTGACGTCGACGGTCAGTGCCCCGGCGCGACCGGATGCGCGAAGGGCCTGCCGCACGAGCGAGGACTTGCCATATCGGCGCGGCGAAATGAGAAAGATCTTCTGGCCGGCAAGGAGGTCGCCGGTCAGGCGGTCGAGCTCCGCCTCGCGATCGACGAAGGCGGTTGCCGGCACGACTTCACCGTAGACAAAGGGGTTGTTCACGCCAGTTCACCATTACGTCAAACGACGTAACCGTTACGTAGTTTAGCGTAATGCTGGCACGGACTCAACCGGGGGGCGTAGCACCCACGTCGCGGTCGCGGTCCAGACTGCACGGTCCTGCGGGAGCCAGTCGGGAAGCCGCTGCCAACCGCTGCCGCCCGGAAAACCTGAATCGGTGACGATAACGCGGAGGTCGTTGAGCCGCGATGCGGCAGTGCCATCGAAGGTGGCGCGCCAGGCGATTCCTTCCCTCGGCGGCGCGACAAACGTCGCGACCCACTGACGGAGCCTCAGCGCGCCGGGCAAGCTCGAACGCGATGGGACCAGACCTGACGGGAGTACGAATGAGATCGCAACTGCCGGACGGCGCGGAACGACGCTGACCGACAGGTCCACGCCAGTTCCCGTCGGTGTGATCATGAATCCGGTGACGTCAGCTGGTGCCGGTCCAAGCGGTTCAGTCCGGGTGCGAAATACGAAGGGGTGATTGAAACGTCCCCATGGAACGCTCACCGCGACGGCATCCGTTTGCCGCGTCCATCCAATCGGCGCACCAGCAGCGAGATCGACGCCTGGTTCGATGGAGGCGATTTCCCATATCGAAGTGGCGCTGTCCGGTTCTTGTAACGCTCGGACATGCCGGCGCAGGGGACGCTCGTAGGTGTACGCCGGTGCCAGCACGGCGACGGCAGTCGCAATCGCGATGAGTATCAGGAGCGCGGCAGTGAGGAGCGCCGGCCTGCGGGTTGAGAGACGTGTAATGAGAGCAACGATCGGCGGTCCGACCATGATCAGCCCCGCGGCGATGATTGCCGCAAACACATAGACCGGAGTGATCAATGGCAGTCTGCCAAAAACGGCGGTGGCAAATCGCAACAGGTCGACGGTATTCCGCAGCCAGAGGGTTCCGGTCACCGCGAGAATGATGATGGAACCGATCCTCACCGGGATCCGGGATCCGTGGTTCGGGATCCGATCTTGCGGCACTGTCGATGCCCCAATCAGACATAACCCCGCAGCCAGCAGCGGCACCGTCCACAGATAGGCGGCACCCGGTGCAAACCAGGTTGAGCCCGCCGCAAGGATGATCCACAGCGGCAGCGTCAGGCTCCACGTAATCATCGGATCGCGTACTGGACGAACACGCGCCGGAAGGAGCGCTCCGAGTCTCGCCATCCCCCATCCGGCCGTGAGCGCGACGGTCAAGAGCAGCATCGCCAATCGATCCGGATGGGCGTACCACGGATGGTAGACTTCGCGCCCCGTACGCAAGGCCCACGTGGCGGCAATCATTCCGAAGACGGCCGCCGTGATTCCGATCAGTGACCAGATCGCGGCAACACTCCACCGCAGCGGACCTGAGACTTTCATAACCTCCGACATGACTCGGATCCAGGCGGCGACACCGAGCAGCAGTGCCGCGGCGTCGATGACCCAGCTCACGACCATCCCATAGCTCAGCGCAGAGGTTCGTCCGATGTCGAAGTACGTTGCCTCCCATCGCTGCCGCTTCGTGATGTCCACACCGTCGAGCATCGTCGCAACAGCGAGCGTGTTCTCGCCAGTCATGCGCAATGACTCCCGCGACAGACGATCTGGTCCATCCCGCGCGGTGTGGTAGCTATAGCCATCGTCTACGGCCGCGAAGTTGAGTCCAGGAATGTTCTCGCGTGCGAAGATTGTGAAGTCGGTGTCGTTGGGAAGGCGCCGATAGACCTCGATACCAAAGGATCCGCCCCTCGGATGAGGAGCCCGGCGCGCCCAGGCGCTCGTCAGCCAACCGTTCCCTGGTCCGGTTTGAAAGAGCACCGCCGCACCGTCCGAACCGGCCGCCTCCACGTTGATGTAGGCCTTCAAGTTCGTCGCAATGACGCGATCGGTGACCAGCGCAGCAGCGCCCATCAGGCTTGCTTCTTCACCATCGGTCACGAGAATGAATGTCGTCCACTGGTGATCCGTGCGCGCGGCAAGTACCCGCGCGGTCTCGAGGACGACCGCCACACCAAGCCCGTCGTCGGCAGCTCCGGGCGACTCGGGAGCGGAGTCGTAGTGCGCGACGAGACCGATGGCCTCCCGCCGGCGTCCACTCAGCGTGGCGATGATGTTGGAAACATGCGCCGTGCGCCCGATTTCCGGGCGGCTCGCGTCGGTCTCCTGGACCCGAACGTCGTACCCATACAGCTTCAACTGATCGATCACGTAGAGGCGGGCGCGGGCGTTCGCTTCACTTCCGAGGGGACGGCTGCCGATTGTGCCGGCGAGCATCGAGACGTGCGCGCGTGCGTTCTGTTCGGAGAAAACGCCCGGGTTGCGGCCGCAGGCCGCCATTGCCGGGAGGAGAACGAGGAGGAGGGTTGCAGCATTACGCTGGCACATTCTCGCCAGCGTAATGCAACCGTCGATTACTTGACCAGTTTGAGGTCGCCGCTGAACGTTTTGAACTCGAGGTTGGCGCCACCACCGCTGCCGATATCGGCCGAGATGTCGCGCTTCGATCTCGACTTCAGCATTACCGGAAAATCGCTTCGAAAGTCTCCGCTGAAGCTGTTGAACCGTATGTGACCGTTCGACACGTCGGGGAGTCTTGTCGCGATATCGCCGCTGAAGGTTTCCGCCTTGACGTCGGGGGCAGCCGATGCGGTGGAAACATCCAGGTCGACATCGCCGCTGAAGGTCTTGGCCTCAATGCTCGCCGTCGTACCACGAACAATCAGGTTTCCCGAGAACGCATGAAGGTCCAGTTCCGTCGCAGACGGGACTTGAATCTCGAACTCGGTTTCGACGACGTTGTTGTCGTGCTCGTCCCAGCTGGGATTCCGCCGATTTGCTTCGATTTCGATCGTCGAACCCGACGCCTGAATGTCGAGCTTGATGTTGTCGAGCTGCTCGCGGGTGCCTTTCCGGACCGCGTGCACGACGACGTCGTTCGTGGCAGTTCCGGTGATCCGGGCGTCGCCCGAAAAGTTCTTCAGCTTGACGGTACCGCCGCTCTGGAACGGCAGTGTCCGGTCGACGGTTTCGGTTTCTTTTCTCTGGGCCGCCGCTGGAGCGGCCACCAGCGCGAGGAGGAGGACGGCTAGGATTGTGTTTTTCATGGCGGTTGGTTAGACGGAAACGCCGCCTGCGGCGTTTATTGGGTGCGTCTCAAACCTTCAACCGTCCCGTATACAGCGCCATTCCTACCACGGCATCTACCGTCATCGCATCGAGTAGGTCGATCTCCTCGTGTGTAGTGATGCCTCCTGCGGCGGTGAGGGCGCGGGTCGTCGTCTCGCGCAGTGCTCGGATGGCGGCCATATCAGTGCCCTTCATCAGCCCCTCGAGATCGACGTGGGTGTAGAGAAACTCGCTGAAGAACGGTTCGAGCATCCGGATCGCCTCGGCCGGACTGATCTCGAGCGACGTCCGCCAACCGTGGACGACGACTTTGCCCCCCTTCCCGTCAACGGCGGCAATGAGCCGATCGGGCCCAATTTGGTCTGAAAGATCTCGGGCGAAGTGGATGTTGACCAGATTGCCGGTAAACAGGGACGAACCGAGAATGACTTTTCTTGCCCCCAGAGCCAGGATCGCTTGTGCTCTTTCGATCGTTCGGATGCCACCTCCGACGCGGCACGGAAGGGCCCTGCAGATGCGAGCTACGAGTGACTCGTTGTTGCCGGCGCCTTTCGCTGCGTCCAGATCGATCAACTGAACCTTCGGGTAGGCAGCGAACTTCTGAATCCAGGCGTCTACATCACTCGTCTCGACGGCGAGTCGCTCGCCCTGTACGAGTTGAACGATCTTTCCGCCTTGAAGATCAATCGACGGGATCAACATCTGACCGGAATGCCTCCCTGACGGAGGTGCTGCTTCAACTCTGCGACCGCGTGCTCAGAGAAATGAAACACCGACGCGGCGAGGGCCGCATCGGCGCGCCCCACCTGAAACACCTCGCTGAAATGATCGAATGTTCCCGCTCCCCCCGATGCAATCACCGGAATCGACACCGCGCTCGAGACGGCGGAGGTAAGTTCGCAGTCGAATCCGGCGCGCGTTCCATCACGATCGATCGAAGTCAGCAGAACTTCACCTGCGCCGCGCTTCTCGGCCTCGATCGCCCACTCCACTGCGTCCCGCGGCGTCGGAGTGCTGCCGCTGCGGGAAAAAACCTGAAAGCGGCCGTCGACCCTTTTTGCGTCGATTGCGACAACGACCGCCTGACTGCCGTAGCGGGCTGACAAGCGAGTCAGCAGCGTTGGATCGGCCAGGGCCGCGCTATTCACTCCAACTTTGTCCGCACCGGCGTCAATTGCGGCCGCCGCGTCCGCCTCAGTGCGGATTCCTCCGCCGACGGCCAACGGGATGAACAACTCACTCGAGACGGCGCGGATGGTGGCTTCGAACGCGCGGCGCCCTTCGAGCGTCGCGGTCACGTCGAGGACGACGACCTCGTCGATGCCCTCCTGGTTGTAGCGTTTTGCGAGCGCTGCCGGATCGCCGGCGTTGCGAAGGCCCTCGAAGTTCACGCCCTTGACCACACACCCGTTACGAACGTCGAGGCAGGCGATGAGCCGCTTGGACAGCATCGGTCAGCCTCGCGCCACCTGGACAAAGTTGCGGAGAATCCTGAGTCCGGGGTCGCTCGACTTCTCCGGATGAAACTGCACACCAAAGATGTTGGCCGATTCGATCGCGGCGGCGAAGATCGCGCCATGCTCGCACGTGGCGGCGGTCTCGGTCGTGACCGGCGCCGCGTAGGAATGCGTGAAGTAGACCTGTGCGCTTTCGGGCACGCCATCGAGCAGTCGCGAGGGGCGAGGCACGTGCAGAGAGTTCCAGCCAACGTGGGGAACCTTGAGCCCATCGTTTTGTGGCAGGCGCGAGCATGTGCCCTTGATGGCGCCGAGGCCGGCGACATCTGGAGCCTCGTCGCTGCCTTCAAAGAGCCATTGCAGTCCAAGGCAGATACCGAGCAGCGGAACGCCGCGGCCGACGGCGGCGCGAATGGTCTCTGTCCAGGAGCCTTTCAGTGCCGACGTCGCGGCGAAATTGCCGACGCCCGGAACGACAATCCCGTGTGACTTCTCCAGATCGCGCGGTGTTGCCGGAGTGTAGAGCTCCGCACCGACGGCGGCGAAACCCTTGCGCACCGACGTGAGATTCCCGGCCCCGTAATCGATCAACGCGATCACAGAAGCCCCTTTGTGCTGGGCAGCATCTTCGCGAGTCGACGGTCGCGCGCACAGGCAACGCGCAGCGCGCGGGCGAACGCTTTGAAAACCGCCTCGACGTGGTGATGACTCGAACGCCCGTATAGCACTTTGACGTGCACGTTGGCCCGCGCCCCCTGGGCGAAGCCTTCGAAGAAGTCGGTCACCAGTTCTGCCTGTAAATCGCCGACTCGCTCCACCTTCAGCTGCAGATCGACGACGGTGTGTATGCGGCCGCCGAGATCGATCGCCGCGACGGCGAGGGTTTCATCCATCGGCATCACGAAATATCCCGCTCGGTTGATTCCTCGACGATGCCCGAGCGCGCTCGAAACGGCTTCTCCCAGAGCAATGCCAATGTCTTCCACCGTGTGATGCTGATCGACGTCGAGGTCGCCGTCGGCGGCGAGTTTCAAATCGAATGCGCCATGGCGCGCAAACAACTCCAGCATGTGATCGAGAAATCTGATCCCCGACTGGACGTCGTAGCGCCCCTTGCCATCGAGTGAAAGCCGAAGCGCAATGCGTGTCTCGGTTGTCTTCCGGTTGATAGTCGCCTTTCTCATAGCACTGCCTCGAGCGCGGCGAGAAACTGCCCTGTGTGGTCGGCAACGCCGGCGGTTACGCGCAGACAGTCGGCGCAGCCGGGGTCGTTCGAGCGATCCCGCACGTGAACCCCGCGCGCGGCCAGCGCCGACGCGATCGCGGATCCTCGTCCTTCAAAGTTCGCGAGCACGAAGTTCGCATCGCTCTTCCAGAAACGGACCCCCAGCCGGTCGAATCCTGCATAGAGCATCTCCCGGGACTGCGCCACTTGATCGACGTACCAGTCGTAATACGCGCGATCGTGGAACGCCGGCGGGAGCGCAGCTGCCGCACAGACATTGAGCCCATATGGAGGGGCGACCCGGCGTAGCGATGCAATGGTGGCGGGATCGCCGATCACGGCGCCGGCCCGAATACCCGCGAGCCCATATGCTTTCGCAAAGGTCCGACCAACGATCACGTTCGGTTGTTGACGCAGCAAGGCGTCTCCGATGAGCGTGGTGCCACCGAAGTCTGCATACGCTTCGTCGACGAACACAATCGCGTGACCCGCCGTTGCGGCAACGCGCGCGATCGCCTCGCGCGGAATGCTCTGTCCTGTCGGATTGTTTGGATTGGTCAGCCACACGATCCGCGTTCGATCCGTGATTGCACGGAGCACGGGCTCGAGAGGGAACTCGAATTCCTCTCCAAGCGGAACCTGAATGACTCGTCCACCTAGCGCATCCGTGCACGCCGCATACATGTCGAAGGCGGGAACGACGACGATGCCTTCGCCATCTCCTCGGGTGGCGCGCAGCGCGACCATTGAGGCAACGAGGATGCCTTCGTCGAGACCATTGGTCAGGAGCAATGAGTCTGCGCTGGTATGCAGACGGGCCGCAGCCGCGGCATTGACTGCCTCGTAATCGGGATACTCGGCAATCTGTTCCCGTGTCAGCCCGCGGATCGCGTCGATCACCGCCGGTGAGCATCCGGCCGTGTTCTCATTCAGGTGGAGCCGCAGTCCGTTGGCAGGGGTCGCGACGCGTTCGTATTCGTAACTCATCGCTTGGCTCCACGTCTGCGGTTCGACGACCTCTCACGGTCGAGTCGAATTGATACCGATGCTGCGTGCGCCGAAAGCCCTTCGGCGTTGGCGAGCGTGACGACTGCAGGACCGATATTCCGTAATCCTCGAGCGGTTACGTGCTGGACGGTTGCCACCCGAACGAAATCGCTCGCACTGAGTCCGCCACGCGCCCGCGCTGCTCCGTTGGTGGGCAGCACATGATTGGAACCGGTCGCGTAATCTCCCGCGGCCTGCGCACTGTACTGCCCGACGAAAATCGTGCCTGCGCGCGTGATCCGCGTTGCAATGCCGTCGGTGTCGCAGACGACATGCTCGGGAGCCATACGATTACAGAGCTCGATCGACTCGACGAGCGTGCGGGTCACGACAATCCCGCCGTTGGCGCGCATGGCGCTTGCTGCCGGCCCGTCGGCGGGCATCTGGGTGCTCAACTCCCGTGCAACGACTTCGGCAAGACGTCGCGAATGGGTCAACAGGATTGCCCGCGCGTCCGGATCGTGTTCGGCCTGGGCGATCAGATCGGCAGCGATCCATGACGGACGCCCGGTGGACGAGACGATGACGATCTCGCTCGGACCCGCATGGAAGTCGATCGCGCAATCGGCCGAGACGAGTGACTTGGCGGCGGCAACATAGGCGTTTCCCGGTCCGACGATTTTGTCGACGGCAGGAATTCGTTTGGTGCCGTATGCGAGCGCGGCGATCGCGTGCGCGCCGCCAAGGCGGAAGAGTCGCGAGACACCGGCGACGTGGGCGGCGTACATGATCGTCGCGTCCGGGCGCGGGCACATCACGATTACTTCCTTCACGCCCGCCACCCGCGCGGGTGTGGCCGTCATGAGTAGCGACGAGGGCAGTGGATATCTGCCGCCCGGCACGTAGCACCCGACGCGGTCGAGGGGACGAACACGCTGTGAGATTCGGATGCCGTCAGAGGGCCGGACCGACCAGGATTGCGGTAGCTGACGTACCGCGACGCGGCGGATGTTCGCGGCCGCAACAGAGATCGCGCGGCGGACGTCTCGAGGCAACTGTTCTGTTGCGGCGAGCATTTCGTCAGTGGTGACTTCGATCGGTCTGGTCAGCTGGTCGAAACGTCGGGCGTAATCGAGAACGGCAGCGTCGCCGCGCTGCCTGACGTCGGCCACGATGCGTGCAACCCGGCGTTGCAGTGAGGAGTGGTTCCTCGTGCGTCGTTCCAATAGCTGGCGCACCTGCCGCTCGCTGTCCGAGTCAATAATGCGAACCTGAAAAGCCATCACATCACAATCTTGTTGAGCGGGTACTCGACGATGCCCTGCGCCCGCGCGGCCTTGAGGCGCGGGATCAGATCACGGACCGTGCGTTCTTCGATGATCGTGTTGATCGCCACCCATTCGTTGTCGCTCAGGGGAGAGATGGTTGGCCGCTGCAGCGCGGGAAGGAGCGCCAGCACGGCTTCGAGATCGGCGCGGCGCGCATTCAGCATGATGCCCACCCGTCCCTGCGCCTCGATCGCCGCCTTGAGAAGCAGCGCAATGTTCTCCAGCTTGGTGCGCTTCCAGGGATCCGAGAGCGCCCCCGGATTGCCAATCAGTTGGGTGTTGGATTCGAGCACGGTATCGATGATGCGAAGGCGATTGGCCCGAAGCGATGATCCTGTTTCGGTGACCTCGACGATCGCGTCGGCCAATCGCGGCGCTTTCACTTCGGTAGCGCCCCAGGAAAATTCCACGTTCACCGTGATTCCCTGCCGCGCAAAGTAGGCCTGCGTGGCGCGCACCAGTTCGGTGGCAATCGTCGCGCCTTCGAGGTCGCGGGCGCTGTGATACCGCGATTCTTCCGGAACCGCGAGCACCCAGCGGACTTTTCCGAAACTTTGCTTGGCGTAAATGAGATCCGCCAGCGGCGTCACGCCGCTGCCGGCGCCGTTGGCGGCGGCATGTTCCGCGATCCAGTCCTGTCCGGTCAGGCCGGCGTCGAGCACGCCGTCGGCCACATACCGAGCCATTTCCTGCGCGCGAATCAACATGCAGTCGATCTCCGGGTCATCGATCGCAGGAAAGTAGGACCGCGCGCTCGCGTAGATGTTGAAGCCCGCCCGCGCGAAGAGCTGAATCGTCGCGTCCTGGAGAGAACCCTTTGGGATCCCGAGTTTCAATGTCGGCATGATCGTTAACCGTTTTTCATCTCTCTGAAGAAACACGTCCGTTCGCCCGTGTGACACACATTGCCATCCCCAAGCCTTGTGACGAGCAGCAGCAGCGTATCGTCGTCACAGTCAACGAGGATCTGTTCGACCTGCAAACGGTTGCCGGACGTTTCTCCCTTCGTCCACAACTTGTTTCGCGTGCGACTGAAGAAGGTCGCGAAGCCGGTCGCAAGGGTGCGATCGAGCGCTTCCTGGTTCATGAAGCCGACCATCAGCACTTCCCGTGTTGACGCGTCCTGGATGACGGCCGGAACGAGTCCGTTCAACTTCGAATAGTCCATGGTGCTCAAAATAAAAAAGCCCCGCTGAATGTTTCCAGCGGGGCTTGGTTAGCTGCGATCTGTGTGTCGAATAACGTTAGTCGGAATGCAGCCCGGCCGGCCCGCTGTAGCAGGAATGATGATGGTGCCGGTGAACGTGGGCGGCAAACATTGCTCTACAGCCTATCGTTCCGCGTCCGGCGCTGTCAAATTGGAAGGTGTCGATGCCTTTGAATTGTCGGAGCGCCTGTCGTTGACGCCGTAGGCCGTACCGTCAGCGGAAATCCAGATGGATTCAGCATCTCCCTGCCGATTGCCTTGCCGGAGTGAATGTCCCATCGCGGTGAGCGGATTCAATACCGTTTCGGGTGGCGCGCCATCACGCTCAATGGAGACCGTGTCGGGCAGCCATTGATGATGCAGCCGCGGGAGATCGACGGCTTCGCGACCTGTGAGGCCATACTCGACGACCCCGAACACAATCGTGAAGACCGTATTGATGATGGTTCGGCCGCCTGGTGATCCGGTAATCAACACCAGCTTCCCGTTCTTTGTGACCATCGTCGGCGTCATCGAGCTCAGCATGCGCTTTCCCGGATCGATTACGTTTGCCGGAGTACCGATGTCGCCGCGCGTGTTGGTCTCTCCAGGCTTCTTATTGAAGTCTCCCATCTCGTTATTGAGGATGAATCCGGCCCCGCTCACCACCACGTGCGAACCGAACCCACCTTCGAGCGTGTAGGTGCTCGACACGGCCAGGCCGCTGCGATCAAGAACGGAGAAGTGGGTCGTTTCGTCAGGTTCCTGCGACGGTACCGCCGAAACGATGTCGTGACCGAGCTCCACACTGCTGGACGCCTTTGCCGGATCGATCGTCGCCGCAACCGTGCGCGCGTGCCGTTTCGATGTCAGCTCGCGGACTGGCACTTTCACGAAGTCGGGATCTCCGAGGCTGCGCGCGCGATCCAGATACGCGCGACGCATCGCCTCGATCTGAAGATGCATCGACGGCGGCGTCAGCAAGCCCTTCGATTTGAGGTTGTACGGTTCGAGGATATTGAGCATCTCGATCAGCGCGACCCCTCCGGAACTCGGTGGCGGCATCGAGATGATTTCGTAGTCGCGATAGGTTCCCTTGACCGGCTGCCGCGTCTTTGCCTGGTATGTTGCGAGGTCCTGCTTCGTAATCAGGCCACCGTGCGCTTTCATGTCGTCGGCGATGCGATCGGCGATCCAGCCCTTGTAGAACACATCAGGCCCTTCAGTTGCGATCGCGCGAAGCGACTTGCCGAGATCGGTCAGTACGATCCGGTCGCCTTCGATCCATTCACCGCCACCGGGTTTACCGTACGCCGCGACTGACGCCGGAAATGGTTTCATCGCGCCTGCGAGTTGTGCGTTGAGGTCGCGCGCGAGTCCGGCCGGCACAACGAATCCCTGCTCGGCGAGAACAACCGCAGGCATGACGACCTCTGTCCACGGCAATTTCCCGAAGCGCTTGTGCGCCAACTCCAGACCGCGCACTGTTCCGGGCACGCCGGGTGCCAGATATCCGGTGTTGGTCAGTTCCCTCACAATCTGGCCGTCGCTACCGAGATACATCTGTCGAGTGGATCCGAGCGGTGCGCGCTCCCGATAGTCGAAAGCCGTGGTGCGGCCGTTCGGTGTGCGAACAATCATGAACCCGCCGCCGCCGATATTGCCGGCGCTCGGATGGGTGACGGCGAGCGCGAATGCCGTCGCGACGGCAGCATCGACGGCATTTCCACCACGGGCCAGGATCGACGCTCCTGCATCGCAGGCAGTTGCCGACGTGCAGACAACGACGCCGTTCCTGGCCTCGACGCCCAGGTCGCTGGTTCGCGAAGCATCAGAAACAGTGAAGAGAAGAAGGGCAGCGACGGTCAGCAAACAAGTGCGCATCAGAACCTCAGCCATCTAGCTCCATTCGTGGAAGCTTACAATGAGCGCGCGCGGCACGAGAATTGAACTCGTCCGCGGCATCGCACGGGCGAAGCCCGAAAGACGGACAGCGGCGGCGAGGATCGCTGCGATCCGTACGATTCCTAATCGGAGCGCAGCATGCAGATCTGGCCCGGAAAGCCTTATCCCTTGGGGGCCACGTACGATGGGTCTGGTACGAACTTTTCGGTGTTTTCAGAAGCGGCCGAACGCGTCGAACTGTGTCTGTTCGACGATCACGAACGGGAAACGCGAATAGATCTCGCCGAGAGCACAGCGCTGTGCTGGCACGGTTACCTGCCAAACGTCCGACCGGGCCAGCGCTATGGATTTCGGATTCACGGGAAGTGGGAGCCAGAGAACGGCCACTGGTGCAATCCGTCCAAAGTGCTGCTCGATCCCTACGCAAAGGCGATCGACGGGTTGTGGGACTGGAGCGAAGCGGTTTTTCCATACCACTTCGCATCGCCCGAGAACTCCAAGAACGAACTCGATAGCGCCCCTTTCGTTGCCAAGAGCGTCGTCGTCAATCCCTTTTTCGACTGGGGAAACGATCGCCAGCCCAATACACCCTGGCATCGGACGGTCGTCTACGAGACGCACGTGAAAGGTTTCAGCCGCACGAATGCGGCCATCCCTGAAGAGCTGCGCGGCACGTATGCCGGTCTTGCCCATCCATCTTCGATTGAGTACTTGAAGAATCTCGGTATCACTGCGGTCGAATTGCTGCCGGTTCACCAGTTCGTGCAGGACTCCACGCTTCTGGAACGAGGACTGCGCAATTACTGGGGCTACAACTCGATTGGATACCTTGCGCCGCATAACGAGTATTCAGCCGGCGGACAATGCGGTGAGCAGGTGCTCGAATTCAAACATCTGGTCAAGACGATGCATGCCGCCGGCATCGAAGTGATTCTCGACGTCGTCTACAACCACACGGCGGAGGGTAATCATCTCGGACCGATCCTGTCGTTCAAGGGGATCGACAACGCCGCGTACTACCGGCTCGTGGCCGACAAGCGCCGCTACTACATGGACTACACGGGCACCGGCAACACGCTGAACATGCGTCACCCGCACGTGCTGCAGTTGATCATGGACAGCTTGCGTTACTGGGTGCTCGAGATGCACGTCGACGGCTTCCGCTTCGATCTGGCGGCGACACTCGCGCGCGAACTGCACGACGTCGATCGCCTGTCATCGTTCTTCGATCTGATTCAACAGGATCCGGTCGTCAGTCAGGTCAAGCTCATCGCGGAACCCTGGGATATTGGCGAGGGTGGCTATCAGGTCGGAAATTTTCCGCCGCTGTGGTCTGAATGGAATGGCAAGTACCGCGACACGGTTCGCGATTTCTGGCGCGGCACGGATCAAACGCTGGCGGAGTTTGGCTGGCGTTTTACCGGAAGTTCCGACTTGTACCAGGGGACCGGACGGCGTCCCTACGCAAGCATCAATTTCATTACCGCTCACGACGGGTTTACGCTTCACGATCTCGTCTCGTACAACGAGAAACACAACGACGCGAACGGTGAGGAAAATCGCGACGGAGAAAGCCACAACCGCTCATGGAACTGCGGCGTGGAAGGTCCAGCCGACAAGCCTGAGGTCCTGGCACTGCGTATCCGGCAGTCGCGCAATTTCCTGACGACGCTGCTGTTGTCGCAGGGGGTCCCGATGCTGCTCGGCGGCGATGAGATGGGACGGACGCAGAAAGGAAACAACAACGCGTACTGCCAGGACAACGAGCTTTCCTGGTACGACTGGGAGCACGTCGACAAGGATCTTCTGCAGTTCGCACGACGCCTCATTGCCTTTCGAAACCGGCATCCTGTCTTCTGGCGACGCCGCTGGTTTCAGGGCCGGGCCATTCACGGAACAAAGGTGAGCGACATTGGCTGGTTCACGCCGGGAGGATCCGAGATGTCGGACGAAGACTGGCGTGCGGGATTTGCGAAGTCGCTTGGCGTGTTCCTCAATGGCCGTGCGATTCCGAG
>DATJKH010000222.1:0-20650 GCA_035491715.1 Vicinamibacterales bacterium
CCCGGATGCTATGCTAGCTCTTCAGTTAGCACAAGCACTTTTTGGGAACTTTGTTCCCGTCACCGTCCTGCTCGCCAGATTGGATAATCGATGTGATGGGTAAGAACGCCAAAGCGGGGTGGATGAAACACCTGACGCGACTCAAACCGCGCGACCGGACGGAACTCCTGGTGTTGATCGGCGGCATTGCCATCCTCCTCCTCCTCGTCGTGTTCATGAAGCTGGCGAGCGAAGTGTTCGAAGGGGAGACCCAGAGTTTCGACAAGAAAATCCTGCTGGCCCTCCGAGATCCGGTTGATTTGTCGCACCCGATTGGTCCGCGCTGGATGCTCAGTGCGGCGCTCGATATCACGGCGCTGGGGAGCGCAACGGTTCTCGGGTTGACGGTCTTCGCGGTGGCAGGCTTCCTGCTGTTGCAGGGTCTCTGGCGTCGCGCGTTATTCGTAACGGCAGCGAGTCTTGGCGGCTGGTTCCTGAACAGCGCGCTGAAACAATTGTTCCAGCGGCCGCGGCCCGACGTGGTTCCTCATCTGAGAGAAGCGATGTCGATGAGCTTCCCGAGCGGCCACGCGTTGACCTCGGCCGCCGTCTACCTGACGCTCGGTGCCCTCTCGATGCACATTGCCCAGCGTCGATTGACGAAGGTCTATTGCATGACGGTCGCGATGATTGCGACCGCGCTCGTCGGGATGTCGCGACTGTATCTCGGTGTTCACTATCCGACGGACGTTCTCGCCGGGTGGCTGCTTGGGTTATCGTGGGCGTTATTGTGCTGGATGATCGAGCGGTCACTCGAGCGCCAGGCGGGGTTGAAGCGTGAGCGGGCAGAAGCGGAAGCACGAGCCAAAGCCGAAATCAAGGAGACGAAGACGAACGAATGAACACTGAATCCATCCTGCTTGTCGAGGACGAACCCGCCGTGCGTCAGCTGTTTGCGCAGGCGCTGGCACGCGCGGGCTACCAGGTGTACGAAGCGCGTAACGGTCAGGAAGCGATGAAGCTGTTCGAGCAGCATGGCGATAGCATCGACTTGCTGCTGACCGATCTGCGAATGCCCTACATCGGTGGAACGGAACTGGCGCAACTCTTACGCGCGCGCCGGCGCTCGCTCAAGCTGATCTGCGTCTCCGGTTACCCGACGCCGGAGGATGACGATCTTGCGACGGATTTCCTGTCGAAGCCGTTTTCTCGGGAAGATCTTCTCTCCAAGGTACGCGAAGTGCTCGATCGACCGTAGGATAGTGCGTCGATGTCGGCCTTTCTGCTCCTGCTCCTCTCGCTCGCCTTTCAGACCGGACATCAGCCCCCGCCTGCAGCCTCCGACAAGGGACATTCGGTACCGTTCACCGTTGGCGTGTTGCGCCGCGACGGGATCGTGAGTCCGTTCGCCGTCTTCGACGGCAAGGAGTGGACGGCTCCGTGGCCGACCGACCTGCGTTCGGTCGATTTGCCAATCGGGATGCAGGCTATTCCCGCCAAGTGGTGGGGAAAGGCTGGCCCGGTCTCCGAGATGACCGCGTGGGTCGAGGGCGTCAATCGCGGGGCGATTCAGCTGGCGCGTCCCACGGTCCTGCCGTTGATGTGCGAGTCGCGTATCGCGCTCGTGTCTGACTATCGATCGAATGACTTGACGCCGCCCTCGTTTGAGCCGCCATTTCCAAAAGACGGTCTCGCCGTGTCGGGCACGCAGCGGGTCGAGCGGATAGAAATCGTCTCGCGTGACTCTCCCGATTGGACACAAACGGCGACGTTTCTCGCGCCCGAGTTCGACCGCGCCGAGGCTTCGGCGATCGAAGAATTCACGTCGTGGAAGCATCCCGTGCCGCGCGCGGCTCGCCGCAAGATCGCGATCGAAGTCGAGGAATTGTACCGCGCACCGATGGATGAACCGGGATGGACCGCCTACTACGTCGAAGCGGTCAAAAAGTACGCACCAGGCCCGGAAGACGACGACTGCGGTCTGATGACCTCGGCGAACGGCTGGGTGGTTGTGAGTCCTGAGAGCAAACGTTCCGGCAAACTCGCCGCGCAGGTGACCTACTGCGATCGTCGTGATGTGACCTACATGCTCCCGCTCGGACTGTTGACGGCCAATGGGAAAACGTTCTGGGCATTTCAGCTCTCAGGGTTTGGCCGCGAGGGCTACGCGATCGCGCAGCCCTCGCCCAAGCGGGTCGAGGTGCACGTGAAGTACTCAGCCGGGGTGTGCGCGCCACGAATGTTTGGTCGGTAATCACCTCACGGTCACGCGTGCCCAGTCCCACCCTTCGAGCCCTTTCGTGTTGATCGCTTTCACCGACACGATCGTGCCCGGGGCAATGCCGGTCAGCATGGCGGGAGGTTTGACGACACGAACCTGTTGTCCATCCGGTTTTGCCGGCGTGCCGTACGCGACCAGGTATCCGTTTACTCCCTTTTCCGGGCTCGCCGTCCACGTCACGGTTGCCGTGCCGTTCTTGAAGCTGTCGACTCGCAGGTCCTTCAGGCGGGATGGGCTCGATGCCAACAACATCACCGTTGCGGCCGTCGTCTTTGCGACCTCGGCGATCAGCTGATGGTTGATGCCTTCGAGCAGATCGTGTGACTGGTGATAGTGAGGATTGCCCAGCACCGGATACGAGCCGATGCCACCAACGATGTCACCATACGCTTCATTATAGGCGGCGGCGTCCGTGCTCTTGTAATACAGCGCGTCGTAGGTGATGAGATTCGAAAACTGCATCGCCGCGGCATGCTGAATGTCG
The DNA here is from genome assembly GCA_035491715.1 of Vicinamibacterales bacterium. Taxonomy (GTDB): domain Bacteria; phylum Acidobacteriota; class Vicinamibacteria; order Vicinamibacterales; family 2-12-FULL-66-21; genus JALZOC01. The sequence goes on from DATJKH010000222.1 coordinate 2,745, forward strand.
CGGATGCCCGGGTTCGAATAGCGAATGGTGTTATCCAACCGGTAATCGTTTGACCATCCGACCATGTCGTTGTTCAGTGCGCCGACGATCTTCAGTCCACCATCGACCGCGCGGCGTACGAACTCACGACTACCGAGGAGCCCGGCCTCTTCACCGGTAAACGAGGCAAAGATGACGGTCGCGGGCAGCGGATGTCGCGCAAGAATGCGCGCCGTTTCGAGCAGCGCCGCCGTCCCGGACGTGTCGTCGTCGGCGCCAGGTCCGACGGCGACCGAGTCGTAGTGGCTGCTGACCACGTACACGAGTTCAGGATTGGTCGTGCCTTTCAGCGTCGCGACGACGTTCGCAGTCTGCCCGGTGGGGCCGGTGCGCAGGCGGTACTCGAATCGTTGATACTCCGGTTCATAGCCGAACGACTTGTAGCGATCGAAAAGATATGTGGCCGCGAGCTGGTTGCCCGGTTGAGTCACGTACTTTGAATCGAAGTCGAACAGCATCTTTTCATAGCCAAAGATCCGCGAAACCGACGTCTCGGCGACGACCGACTTGACGTCGGCGGCAATCGGACCAAACAAACGTTTGCCTTTCGTCGTCAGCGCCTGCTCGCCGTCCAGACTGGTTTTCACCCGCTCGCGCAGCTCGTCGCGCGTCACGCGCCGCGACAAATCCATCACGTAGAGGCCTCGTTCGGGAGACACAGTGTCGCCGTCACGCTCTGCGGCGATGAGCACCCTGGTGCCGTCGGCATTCGGCATCCAGGAGTACTCAGGGGCGATTGTTCGCACGGTGTTGTTGTGGAAGAGACGCGTCCGCGTCATCGACGGCAGATCGTACAGGTAGGAACGTCGATGTCGTGGTTCTCCGATCACTGCAAGGATGCGATCCGCGGTCAGGAACACGGGCAGGAGATCGTGCTGGATCTCGCGCGTGACTCGCGCCTCGCCGGAACCATCGGCGCCGATCACGAAGATTTCCCAGTCGTCTTTCAGCATCATTTGAAAGGCGACTTTGTTGCCGTCTGGGGACCACGCGGGCGCGTCAATGCGCTCGGAACCCGAACGGATCGCCAGCGGGTGAGCCGGATCGGCGACGCGCGCGGTCATCAGCCGCGTGTCGGCTCCCTCGCGCGCGACGAATGCGACACGTGCGCCGTCACGCGAGAACGCCGGCGCCGAGCCGTTGATCGTCGTCGTCCGGCCGTCTGTGAGCGAAAGCAATCCGAATGTCGCCGGAGCGCCCGCGCCACCGGCGCGTCCACCACGCCCGATACCGGGCGTTCGCGTCGTGAAAAGGACAGCCGTGCCGGCCGCATTTCTCGACTGCAGAACTGTTTCGGTAGTGCCTGTCGTCCGCGACGCAGGCGCACGTCCCTCTGTCAATTCGTAGACTTGTGCCACGCCGCCGTCCGGTGGCCTCGCCGTGGCGACGACGGAGTTGGCGGCGAAGAGAATCGAGCTCACGCGGAGCGCTCCGGTGTCGAGCGTCGATTCGCCACCAGATGCGAGATCGCGGACGACAATCCTGGAATCGTTCGCGATCAGCTGATTGAGAGCACTGAGCCGTTGTTGTCGTTCTGTAGGGGGCGCGCTATCGAGTGCGGCCTGCGCGGACGTCGCTGTCGTGCCGGCGGGCACGCGCAGGTACGCGATCTTCGTTCCGTCGATCGAGAAGGACGCACCGGATCCCGGCAGTTCAGCCACGACAGCAGGACCTCGATCGTCGTCGAATCGCACAACCTTCGTGACGCGCCGCAACCCGGTCCCTGTTTCGTAGGCAACCGTTTTCCCATCGGGTGAAAAAGTCGGCGACTCCCCGTCGTTGGTTAAGGCAGTCGTGCGATACAACTCGCCCGTCTGCAGCGCGATCGCTTCCAGTGCAGACGCTGCGTCGGGGGAGTCGAGGATTTGAAGATAGGTCTTGAGCGCGGCCATGTAGTCGCCGCGATCCCACGCAAGGGCCGCTTCTTCAAGCGGCGTAGTGGTTAGGCTGCGACCCGAGACAGTCACCGCGGCAAGAAGCGCCGCGGCTATGAGGAAACGGCCGCTGCTCTGAACCAAAGTAAAACGAGCGTATCAGACAAAGGAACAAGGAAAAAGGAGTGATCCCCTTTCGCCTTGTCCCTTTTCCGTGTTCCTTGCCCTTTTACTTCGATGCGCCCGCGGCCTTTTCGAACTGACTCAAGCTGCGGCGGAATTCGACGAGCTTCGCCTTGATGCTGGGATCCAGTTCGACGCTTGCTGTGCCGGCCGTGCCCACTGCTCCAGGCGTTGCTGTCGGAGCTGGTGTTGCGGGAGCGGTGGCCGGCGCGCCACCCTGCGCTTCGGCGTCAGTGTTCTCCGCGCCGAGCAGGGTCGCCAGGTTGGCGGAGACCTTCTGATAGCTCGCGTGCCAATCTGGCGGGTTGCCAATCAACTCATTGAAGTTGCTAATGAGCTGCGCCACCTGGGTGCGGGCTTCACCACTGAGTTGCGCCGCGGCCGGAAGCTGCGTCAACTGACTCAGCGTGTCTCGTGCTGCGACGAGATGACGATGCGCTTCGTCGGTGTTCGCTGGCTGCTGAGCGGCAGTAGTCGGCTGTCCCGCCGCGGGCGGCTGTTGGCCGGCAGCAGGCGGCTGCGCCGCGTTTGGATCGGGCTGGGTTGATGCTGGATTCTGCGCACTAGCCGGCGGAGCCTGCGACGGCGCAGCGGCCGAGGGCTGCGACGCTGGGGTTGCTGGCGAGGCGGTCGCAGCAGACGCCGCTGACGAAGGAGCCGCAGTCGACGACGGAGCGGCAGCCCCGGTTGGTGCCGCGGCACTCGCGGTCTCTTCGCTCTTCGGCGTTGACGGTGCGCCGGCCATGCCCGCGGCATACGCAGTAATGTGCGTCCGCACTTCCATCAACTTGGCGCGCGTCGCATCGTCAATCGTCGCGCTCGATTTGGCCGCGCCAGTCGTGCCCGTCGCACCCGGTGTCGATGTCGACGGTGATGCGGTTTCACTACCGACCATCTCGGTGATGATCTTGTCGATGGCGGCGACTTCCGTGCCCCAGTTGGCTTTAGGCTCGCTCGCCGACTTGCCCGCGGCCGGACGGGTCGGTTCCGCCGCGCTCGCGCTCGGGGACGATCCCATCTTTTCGAGGTTGCTCAGGTGCTGTTTGAGCTTGGCAAGGTCTGACCGATTCTTTGCTGGTACGACGTCCGCCGAAATCGCTTTCACCGCATCCTGCGCCTGTCGCAGATGTTCCTGCGGCGACGCGGATTGATCAGGTGCTGACTGGGTCGCGGAAGCGGTCGGCCGCGGAGTCTGCGGTTCGGTCGGCTGTGGCTGCGTCGGCTGCGGCTGCGCAGGTGGCTGCGCGGGCGGCTGCTCTGGCTGTGGCTGCGCCGGTTGCGGTTGCGCCGGCTGTGGCTGCGCCGGTTGCGGTTGCTGTTGTTCCTGCGGCGCCGGTTGCTGCGACACCTTAGCGAAACTGGTCACCGGCAGAGCAAGGACGCCGGCCGTTGCCAGCGACATTGTCCATCGGTTGATTGAACGTTTCATCGTTGCGCCTCCTGAAGCTCGAATTTTCGATTCGAGCTCAAAATTTTCGATTCGTTCGCTGATTGGGAAGGAAGGCAAGCGAGGTGCCACGACGGCCTCTGCAGAGCATCAACGTGGAATTTCTAGCCGAGGTTCAACCTCGGCCAGGTGAAAATCGTGAACGGATTACACGGAGCGTCGGATTCAAGATGAATTGGTGAGTTCATCGGCACGCACCGGGCGAAACGCCCTAGAAACGATGGAAGTGAACTACTCGTGATAGAATGCTTGGCTGATCTGCTTGCTGAGCCTGTCTCCGACCCGATCGCATCGGTATCTGATCCAGTCCTCACCAAAGCGGCCAGCCATGTTTGTGACTGCGCGGATGTCCGCGCGCGGCTGCGAAGCGTCACACGCACCAGGAGATTCGAGATGGCAGCAACGATTAATGGGACGATCAAGCGGTTGGTCAGCGAAAAAGGCTTCGGCTTTGTTGCCGCGAGCGACGGCAGCGAGTACTTCTTCCACCAGTCCGCCTGCAACGGCTGCAAGTTCGACAATCTTCGTGAGGGACAGGCAGTGACGTTCGACAAGACGCAGGGCCCGAAGGGACCGCGAGCGGAGAACGTTCGGCTGGCGTAGATTGACTGAATGCTTGTGGCTTCCGCCTTCAGCGGAAGTTGATACGAAGAGGGGCAGTCCTTATTTGGACCGCCCTTTTTTTCTGTGTCGCAGCCATTCGACCACCATCGGGATGAGCGACACGGCCACAATGCCAATGGCGACGAGCGAGAAGTTGTTCTTGACGACCGGAACGTTGCCGAACGCGTAGCCTGCACCAAGACAGATTCCAACCCAAAGAACGCCACCAAGCACGTTGAACAGGGCGAATGCCGTGTACCGCATCGCACCGGCGCCTGCGACGAACGGCACGAAGGTCCGAATGATGGGCACGAAGCGTGTCAACACCACGGCCATTCCGCCGTACTTTTCGAAAAACGCGTGCGCCCGATCGAGGTGTTGACGGTTCAGCAATGGATGCGTTTCATCTGCGCGAAAGACCCTGGGCCCGATAAAGTGGCCGATGCTGTAGTTCACGGTGTTGCCGAGAATCGCGGCTCCGGCGAGCAATAGAAAGAGAAGCCAGCCATCGAGGGCTCCGGTTGCCGCGACCGCGCCGGCGGCAAACAGCAGCGAGTCTCCGGGCAGAAACGGAGTGACGACCAGGCCGGTCTCCGCGAAGATGATCGCGAAGAGCAGCCCGTAAACCCAGACGCCATACCGGCCGACGAATTCCGGAAGCACAACGTCAAGGTGCAGGAAGAGATCGATCAGTGTCTGCATGAACAGGAACGAGCGGAAATGGCTAGTGGGCGCTTTCGCCAGCGAGCGCCTTGACGATGTCGCCGAGGACGCCCTTGGCGTCGCCGAACACCATCAACGTGTTGTCGGCGTAATACAGTTCGTTTTCGATCCCTGCGAATCCCGGGTTCATCGATCGCTTGTTGGCAATGACGAACTTGGCGCGATCGGCGTCGATGATTGGCATGCCGTAGATCGGACTCTTGGTATCGTGGCGGGCCGCCGGGTTGACGACGTCGTTCGCGCCCACCACGAGCACGACATCGGTCTGTGGAAGGTCGCGGTTGATGTCATCCATTTCGATCAGCGCGTCGTAAGGCACCTCCGCTTCCGCGAGCAGCACGTTCATATGTCCCGGCATGCGTCCGGCGACCGGATGGATGGCGAACTTGACGTCGACTCCGCGCTTGGTGAGTTGATCGTAGATTTCACGAACCCGATGCTGGGCCTGAGCGACAGCCATCCCGTAACCGGGAACGATGACGACCTTCCCCGCGTTCTCCAGCAGATCGGCCGCGTCGCGCGGCGTTCCACTTTTCACGGTCCGCGCCTCGGTCGCTGCTGCACCCGCCTGGACCTGCCCGAAGGCACCGAACAGGACGTTGGTGAACGAGCGATTCATGGCGCGGCACATAATGATCGACAGAATCAAACCGGATGACCCGTCGAGCGCGCCGGCAGTGATGAGCACTTTGTTTTCAAGCACGAAGCCCATCGCGACGGCGGACAATCCCGCGTATGAGTTGAGCAGGGAAATTACCGTCGGCATGTCGGCGCCTCCTATCGGCATGATCAGCAGAACGCCAAACAGCAACGACAGGAAGATGATCGCGGGAAAGAGCTGCCACATCTCCGGGCGGAACAGGAGCCACCCCGCCGCTCCGACGGCAATCGCCAGCAGACTGAGGTTGACGACGTTCTGACCGCGATAGGTCATCGGCCGAGTCGGAATGATTTCCTGGAGCTTGCCGGCCGCCATCAGACTTCCGGTAAATGTCAGGTATCCAAGGATCACCTCGATGCCGATGGCCCCGGTCCGGAACATCGTCAGTTCGCCGTCATGCAGCCAGAGCGCGTACTTGGCCGTGCCGACGAGTCCGGCGGCGAGACCGCCGAATGCGTGTGACAGCGCAGTTCGCTGTGGGACGGCGGTCAACGGAACCTTCGAGAGCGGAACACCGATCGCGGTGCCGACGACGAACGCGACAACGATCCACGTGTAGTTGACGATCTCCGGATGGAGCAGCGTGCCGACGATCGCCGCCGCCATCCCGGCGACGCCTGCGGCCACGCCGCGCCTGGCCGTCCGCGGATCGCTCAGCCACCGGAGCGAGAGGATGAAGAGGGCCGCCGCTGCGAGATAACTCGCCTGCGTGAGATGTTCAGCGGTGCTCATGACTTCGGCCGACGCTCACGGAACATCTTCAGCATGCGGTCGGTAATCAGAAAGCCGCTGACGATGTTGGTCACCGAAGCCGCGACCGCCACGGTCCCGAGGATCGTACTGAATGTGCTTTTTTGCTCGCCGGCAATGATGACCGAGCCGACCACGGCAATCGCAGAGATGGCATTGGTCAGCGACATCAAAGGCGTATGCAGCAAACGCGAGACGTTCTGAATGACCTGAAAGCCGACAAAAGTCGCCAACAGGAACACGAACGCCATGGACCACAGATCAAGCACTGGCACAGCCGCCCCTCCTACCCAAGTCGCGCGAGTGTACCGTTCGGACGCGCGGGGGCGCAAGCATCAGCTTGCGTAGGCCTCCAGGCACGAAGATCAAACCACCGAGATGATTTCGGTGTCTAACTGCGGACGGCAGTTCTTGTCACGGAGCCTCCCCATGCTGATCGGTCGCCTCGGGTGCCCGGCCTCGCTTGCTCTCCTGTTCCTGCTCTCAATGTCATCCAGTGCGCCTGCACAAGCGGTCGTGCCGGGTAACGTGCAGATAGCTGCACGCGACCGTGTGCCGCCTCCGCGCACCGGCACGGCGTCGATCAAAGGCCGCGTTGTCGATGGGGTCAGCGGTGGCGCGGTCGCTCGAGCGCGCGTTACCCTCACTGGGACGATAAGAGGAACAGTACTAACCGATGCGAGCGGCGCATTTGCGTTTGGTAATCTGCCTCCGGGTGCCATCAACATCTCCGTCGACAAGTCGACGTATCTCAGCAACCGTTATCCCACAACTGGACGCACGGTCCGATCGAGCATGCGGCCGCTCCTTCTCGCCGATGGTCAGGCGCTCGAAGGCGTGTCGATTCCGATCTTTCATGGTGGTTCGATCTCTGGACGCGTCGTGGACGCGAGCGGGGATCCCGTCGAGTTCGCGCAGGTGAGCCTGCTCCGCATTCCCGCCGCCGGCCGTGTCGGCCGACCGACGATGCGCGGCGGAACCGCCACCGACGACCGTGGAGAGTTTCGGATCGGCAGACTGGAACCGGGCAGCTACATTGTTCAGGTCATCGGGCGGCGCGGCCCGAACCCTGAAGACATGCTGCCAGCTGGCGCCCTTACGACACCCCCGCTGCCACTGCCGCTTCCGACTTATTATCCCGGCGCCCTCTCAATCGATCAGGCTCAGCCGATCGTGGTCGACCGGGGGCAGGCGGCGGCCGACATAGAGGTCGTTCTGTCCGAGGGCGTGCCAGGCGTCATTCTTGGCACCTTGACGGCCAATAACGGCGCGTCTTCTTCCGACATGAACGGATATGTCAACGTTCGCCGCGTACTGTCCGATATGCCTCGCGGCATGGACGGTTATTCGTTCGGCACGAGCATCCGCGCCGACGGCACGTTTCGTCTCGTGCTCGCGCCCGGTGAATATCAGCTCGATGCCCGGTTGTCTCCTCGAACGATGGGCGGCCCGCCGCGTCCGGAAGACGAGCAGTTCGGTAGCCTGAAAGTCAACGTCGCGAGCGGAGCGGAGGACACCGTTTCGATTGCCGTCGGCCGCGGCGCAACCGCAACCGGACGTGTGGTGTTCGAAGGCGCCACGCCCGTGCCTCCAAGTCCGGGCAAGGCGCGTATTCCACTCTTTTCCGAAAACGGGGAATGCCGTTCCAGTGAAGCGACAATTGCCGCCGACTGGACCTTCAAGCTCGAAGGTCTGAACGGCACGTGTTCACAACCGCCGAACGCGACGTTCGGCAAGTGGGTGCTGAAAGCGGTGATCGTCAACGGCGAGAACATCGCCGACACACCGGTGACGTTTCAACCCGACCAGCAGTATCGCAACGTGCAGGTGATCGTGACCGACAAGCGATCGGAAATGGTGTTTCACGTGTCCGATGAATCCGGACAGGCCACGCGTGAATACGTCGCGGTCGCCTTTCCAATTCAGAGATCACGGTGGGCGATGGCCGCGAGAATTTTTGTGCCGCCAATGATCGATCCCACGACGACGGCAACAAAGGAACGGACCCCATTGTCGAGCCCGACACCGGGACTTGCGGCGGTGCCTGCATCGCCGCGTCGTGAAGTGATGTCTGGGCTTCGCCCCGGCGAATACTATGTCGTCGCCGTCGACGACCTGGACCAGGAGGAGTGGCGCGATCCGGTTGTGCTGGATCGGCTACGTAAGAGCGCCGTGCGCATCAATGTGCCGGAAGGTACAACAGCAGACTTGCCTTTGCGGCGGATCAAGTTTGCCGACGCAATATTGAGATAGAGATCTCGGCTAAGCCGGAAGCCAGTAATTCTCCGTGACTTCCGGCCTAGCCGGAGTACATCAGCTACCTGATGTACTCACCGTCGGAAACGGCCTCACGTTGTACTTGCCGTCTCCTGCGAGGAAGCGGGTGAGGCGTCGCTTCAGCGATGGAGGGTCAGGAGCGGGAGTCGTGGCGCGCGCGCGCACTTGTGCCGGTTTGCCGTTACGAGACCGCGCGAGCGCCTGGCCTTGAAAAGCAGGGGTCGTCGCGATGGCGAACTCCGTCGCGGTTACTACCGAGACGACAGGTCGGTCGGTGGCGAGCGCGATGTCGCGCGACTCCGGTGCGCGGCCTTCAATTCGAACGGCCGCGGGATGCGGGCGCACGAGGAACATCGGCACTGTGAAGAAGACAGTCGAGGCTACCGCCGCCGCTGATATTCGAACCAGATCCCATTTCTGAGCTCGTGTAAATCGCACTTCGCTCGGCATTTGGGGGCTCCTACAGCTAACGCGTTCCTGCCTGGTCGGGGTCAAAAGCCGCGCCAGCAGAGGTCCCGAAGTTCGGGCGTATAACCTTCTCGAACGCCGGAGGTTGCGCTGGTGAGTCGAAAACGCACGCGACAAAAACCAGACTCAAACCCATTCGCGGTTAGTGCTATTTACACGGACGGGCTGGCAAAACCTCCATACGGTTGCATTTACCTGCAGCCATCATGCCGTCAAGTTCTGTAACCGGAGAATTGGTGAATTTGTGAAATTGCCGAGTGCGTGAATTGGCGCTCGTAGGGTTCGGCAACTCACCAATTCACCAATCTCCTTAACGGTCCACTGCCCGCGCCCGAACGCTCAATCGCATGACTAATCGCGTCCAGGTCTGCATCGTCGAGAGCGAGCGTGGCTGCGGGAAGCCAGCCATCAACCTGATCCGGCGAACGCGCCCCGACGATGGCGCCGGTAATGCCAGGCCAGCTGAGTACCCACGCGATCGCGACGGCACCGACAGTAGTCTGATGTCGGGCTGCGATCGGCTGGAGCGCATCCCGCAGGATGAGATTGCGCTCCAGCTGCGGAGACTTGAACTCGACGCCGCGACGCCGCCAATCGTCTGGCGCGAATGCCGACACTCGTTCACGACTGAACGCGTCGGTCAGTATTCCGGATTGCATCGGACTGTAAGAGATAACGCCGGTGCGGTGTGCTTCGCACCAGGGAAGGAGCGTGGCCGCCATCTCGCGCTTGATCATCGAAAACGGAGGCTGCAGCGAGTCCACATGCCGTCGCGCTTCGCAGCGCTCTAGAAGCTCGACCGTAAAGTTCGACACGCCTGCAGCGCGAATCTTTCCTTGTTCGACCAGCCGCGTCATCGCGTCCCAGGAGTCTTCGATTGGAACGCCTCCTTCGTCCGGCCAATGGAACTGAAACAAATCGATTCGCTCGACACCCAGTCGTCGCAGGGACGCGTCGCATTGGCTCCGTATGGAATCCGGATGAAGCGTTCGTATCGAGACCTTCATCCGATCCTGCGGATCCCACTCGAGGCCGCACTTGGTGAAGACATAGGGCCGATCGGCAGGGGCGACCGTTTGCAGGAACTGTCCGACAACTTCTTCGGAGTGTCCGAGCCCATAAACCGCGGCGGTGTCGATCCAGTTCACACCGCGATCGATCGCGTGGCGCATTGCCGCGATCGACGTCTGATCGTCCTGCGGCCCCCATGAGAAGGACCATCCGCCGCCACCCGCGGCCCACGCGCCAAACCCGACTGGCGTGAGATTCATACCGCTCGTGCCGAGCGGTCTCGTCGGAAGTATCATCTCTGCATAATATCGTCTTCGACTCGCGAGGTGACTGTATGGCTACGCGCCTGCTTATCGTGTTGTTGCTTCTTGGAACGGTGGTCAGCGCCCAGGCGCCAGCACAGCCGCCGGCCGCCTCGCCTGCGGCCACACAATCGTCCGCGCCGGCCGCGACATGCCCGGAGATGGCGACGGCGCTCACGACGCTTCTCAGTCGAGATGTGCGAATGCGTGATTGGGCGGAGATGGCGCGCTACCGCGAGGCCAACAAGACACTTTCGCCACCGTCGAACTCGGAAGCGCGAGTCGTCTTCATGGGGGACTCGATCACCGACGGGTGGCAGCAGCCGCGTTACGGCGGGTTCTTCCCCGGAAAGCCCTATGTCGATCGCGGCATCAGCGGTCAGACGACACCGCAGATGCTCCTGCGTTTTCGTCGCGACGTCATCGATCTACGTCCGAAAGCCGTGGTGATCCTGGCCGGGACGAACGACATCGCGGGCAACACCGGCCCCATGACCAATGAAGAGATCCAGGGCAACCTTGCCACCATGAGCGAGCTGGCGCACGCCCATAACATCAAGGTCGTCCTGTCGAGCATTACGCCGGTGAGCGAATACCACGTGCGAGGTACGCCGCAGACGACGACGCGGCCTATGGAGCGCGTCAAGGCGATGAACGAGTGGATGAAGTCGTACGCGGCGTCGCACGGCGACGTGTACCTCGATTATTTCGCCGGGATGATCGACGACAAGGGCCTGATGCGCGCGGAGCTGACCGAAGACGATCTCCATCCGAACGCGAAGGGTTATGCGATCATGGGCCCTCTCGCCGAGGCAGCGATTGCACGCGCGCTCAAATAGGCGTATACGAGATCTAGCGCCTGCGAAGCTGCAAGCTCAGGTGATCGATGCCAGACGTCTCTGATTACGAGTTGTTCAAAACGACGGACCAGCACGCGCACTCGCGTCGATCCGTGGGACTCTGGATTACTGTCGCGCTGATACTGGGCGCCGCACTCGTGACCCTGCTGGTGCTCATGTGGCAGCGCCGCGCGACACCGACTCCAACAACCACCGCCCACAGCGAGGCTCCCCCTCGACCCGCGCGTCCGCTTGGTGGTGACGCCGAGCCGATTGAATTGCCGCCGTTGAACGAGACCGATGCGCTCGTTCGAGAACTGGTGCAGAAGGCGGCGTCGCATCCCCGACTGGCGGCATGGCTCGCGACCGACGACCTCATTCGGGACTTCACGATTGGTGTCGCGAACGTTGCGCAAGGCGAGAGCGCCACTCGCCAGCTCACGGTGCTACGCCCCTCGTCCAGCTTTCAGGTGATCCAGCGTGGCAACGACCTCGCCATCGATCCGCGAAGTTACAAGCGGTATGACGGCATCGCGGCTGCAGCTCAATCGATCGATCCGGCGGCCATTTCCCGCGTCTATGCCACGTTGAAGCCGCGGATCGAGGAAGCGGCGCGGGAGCTTGGTGATGCATCGTTCGATCGAACGCTCGAGCGGGCGATTGTGCAGCTGCTGAATACGCCGATCCCGGAGGATCCGATCCTGGTCCAGACCAAGGGGATTGGATACGGCTTCGTCGACCCGAAGCTCGAAGCGCTCACGAACGGTCAAAAACATTTGCTTCGCACCGGACCGCAGAACGCGCGCGCCATCAAGGAGTCATTACGCAGGATCGCGCTTGCACTCGGTATCCCTGAAGAGAGACTACCGAATCACTAATCACTAATCACTAATCGCGAATCACTGATCCTCGAATCGTCGAATCCATGATCCTCGGATCGTTGAATCCTCGGATCTTTGCCTCGGACAAGAATCCACCCACGGCTTCGATGGATGATTCGGGGATTCTTGGATTCGAGGATTAGTGATTCAGGGATTAGTGATTCAAGAATCAGTGATTCAGGATTAGTGACTAGTGATCAGGGATTGACTCATGATATCTTCCCCGACGAGTCCGCCGCTGTTTAACGCCGTCCGCTTCTAGATCGTCCCGCTTTCACCCAATCAACACAGGAATCGTGTGTCCGCGCGCGCGGACCAGAGAGTGGAGATCTACGAAATGAATGTCCAGTCGAATTGGTGGGAGACCTTCTTTACGGGTGTTGCCGTCGACATGTGGGTCCAGGCCGTGCCGGAGGAACACACACGGCAGGAGGCCGAGCGCCTCGAGACGCTGCTTGCCGTCCGCCCGGGTGCGGAAGTTCTTGACGTGCCCTGCGGCGCCGGGCGCCTTGCGTCAGTTCTCGCCGAGCGCGGATACCGGATGACCGGTGTGGACTGGTCGCCCGACTGCCTGCGCCACGCGCGAGCGAATGCTTCACATCAGATCCAATGGGAACAGCGCGACATGCGCGACCTGCCATGGGCCGGCCGGTTCGACGCCGCGTTCTGTCTCGGCAACAGCTTTGGGTATCTTGACGATGAGGGGAACCACGCGTTTCTCCGCGCGGTCAGGGAGACGCTGAAGCCTGGCGCCCGCTTCGTGCTCGAAACGCCGATGGTCCTCGAGAACCTCCTCCCGCACCTCAAGGCGCGGCCATGGTGGAAAGCCGGCGACGTGTATTTGCTCGTCGAGAATCAGTACGAACCAGGGAGCGGACGACTCAATATCGAGTACACGTTTGCCAGGAATGGCCACATTGAAACGCGACGCGGGTCGCATCGCGCGTATCCGTATCGCGAGCTGGTCGCCCTTCTCGAATCGTCCGGGTTTATAGTGGAGCTCGCCGAGCCGTGGACGCCGGACGCGCACATGGTCACGTTCATAGCGAGGGTGATGTAGTCCTACTTCAGGGGGTACGATGCAGGACCTTCGCGACGCTGTGCGAGCGCTTCGCAGTAGTCCATTGCTGTCGACGGCGGCGATCCTGTCACTGACGCTGGGCATTGGCGCCAACACCGCGATCTTCTCCATTCTCAACAGCCTTCTCCTCAAGCCGCTGCCGGTGCGCGACCCGCAGACGCTGGTTGCGCTCGCGTCCAACCGGGTCGGTGAAGATGCCGCGATGACCTATCCGGTGTGGCGGGAAATCCGCGACCGGCGGGTCTTGAACGATTCGTTTGTGTGGGCGACGGATCGAGTGACGTCGGTGGTCGGTGGCAATTCGCAATCACTCGAAACCATCTGGGCCAGCGGCCGTTTCTTCGATGTCCTCGGCTTGTCGATGAATGCCGGACGCGGGCTCAGCGAGGTTGACGATCGACGCGGCGGCGGAACGGCAGGTCCCGTCGCCGTCCTCAGCTACAAAGCCGCGAATCGTCTGTTCGGGACCCCCGCAGCGTCGATCGGGGGAACGATTACCCTCGAACGAATTCCCTTCACCGTCGTCGGCGTCACTGGTCGCGGATTCAACGGCCTGAACGTCGGAAGTGATGTCGACCTCGTCGTGCCACTCGAAACCGAGCCGATGCTCAACCGGATTCCTCCGCGAACCACAAGGTGGCCGTGGCTGCACGTCACCGGCCGGCTGGCGCCGGGAATGACGCTCGATGGCACCACCGCTGCGATGCGAGCGGCCCAGCCTGGGATCCGCGAGGCCACGTTGCCTGACTTCAGCCGCGCCGAAGATCGCGACAACTATCTGCGCGAGCCGTGGACGATGCGATCGGCGGCGACCGGAAGTTCACGTCTGCGGAGCCGCTATCAGTCGGCGCTTGTGACGCTGTTGGCAATCTCAGGACTCGTTCTGCTTGTCGCATGCGTCAACATCGCGCACCTGCAACTCGCCAGAACCGCGAGCCGCCGCTATGAGTTTGGTGTTCGGCTCGCGCTCGGCGCCCCGCGTGGCCGGATCGCCCGGCTCGAGCTGATTGGAAGCCTCTTGCTCGCGGCGATTGGCGCCGTCATCGGTCTTGCTCTCGCGCGATGGGCAGGCACCGTCGTCGTTGCGCAGCTCTCGACCTGGGCATCGACTGCGGTCCTGGACTTGACACCAGACTGGCGAGTGCTGGGGGTCACCACAGTTGTTACTGTTGCGACCACCGTTCTATTCGGGACTGTCCCGGCGATTCGCGCCGCACGAGTCCATCCGGTCGAAGCCCTGAATACGTCACGGCGTGGCGTGTCGACGTCGGGCCTGGGAGTTGCCGGTGATGCTCTTGTCGTCGCTCAGGTTGCTCTGGCGTTGGTGCTGGTCATCGGCGCGGCGCTGTTTGTCCGGTCGTTTGCGGCACTGGTGTATCGGGACCTCGGGTTCGATCGCACCCGCGTACTGACAGCCGTCGTCGACGTGCGAGCCAGTGCGACGGCCCCACGCGATCGTCCCGCGCTGTATGAGCGGATTCGCCGGGCCGTTGCCGCCGCCCCTGGCGTCGAGAGTGCCGCCACTTCAATGGCCACTCCTCTTGGCAGCGCCGGCATTCGATTTCTGAGAGACGTGCACCAGTCCGGCAATCCGACGTTTGAAGGAAAGGAAGTTCTGGTGCTGATGGCGCCCGTCAGCCCGGATTGGTTTCGTACGTTTGGCACCAGGTTCATCAGCGGGCGCGACATCGAGATCTCGGACCGTGTGACGTCTCCGAAAGTGGCCGTCGTCAATGAGGCCTTTGCGCGGCGGCACTTTCCTGGAAGCAATACGGTTGGACAGAGCATCATGGTCGGCGAAGAACCGACCGATCGTCAGCCGGTAGAGATTGTTGGTGTCGTGCAGGATGCCGCCTTTACTTCTGTGCGCGATCCGATCGAGCCAACGTTCTACATGGCATTTGCGCAATCGCTGGAGCCGACCTTGATCGAGTCGTTTCCCTCGATGAGCCTCAGTATCCGTCCGGCCGCGGAGATTCCGCCAGAGCGGCTCGCCACCACTATTGCCACCGCCATCGGACGAATCGATGGTGCAGCGACGGTGTCATTCCAGACGCTCACCGAGACGCTCAGCGTGTACTACATCCGTGAGCGGCTGCTTGCACTGCTGTCGGGCTATTTCGGGTTGTTCGCGCTGTTACTTGGCGCGATCGGCGTCTACGGTGTCACGGCGCATGCAGTCAATCGACGGCGGATGGAGATCGGTATTCGAATGGCGATTGGTGCAACCGCGCCGGCGGTTGTACGGCTCGTTGTCGGTCGCGTGGCCGTCCTGGCCGCACTTGGCGTCCTCCTGGGTTTCGTCCTGAGCCTCTGGGGAAGCCGGTTGATTCAGGCGCTTCTCTTCAACACGGAGTTTCGGGATCCCTCGGTTCTCGCGACGTCGATTGTCGCCCTGCTGCTCGTCACGGCGCTCGCCGCCTGGATGCCCGCACGCCGCGCGTCGCGCATCGAGCCTGCTACTGTCCTGCGCGAGGGGTAACCGCCTGTTGGCGCTCTGATGTTACCGAACCCTGAACGGCACGAATGCTTTGGCCGAATCGGTTCCGCGCGTGGCTTCGATCGCGATCACGTAGTCGTCGCGCAAGCTGGTGCTGAGCGGAAGATCGACCTGGTAGATGCCGTCTTTGAGCGGAGCGACGGTGAGTACTCCGAGTTCTTTTCCTCTGCGGTTCAGCAGCCGCGCCGCGGTCGCAATGCCCTCGCCGCCGTAAACAGGGAAGCGAACAAACAGGCGATCAGTTCGATCGAATTCGCGCCGTGCTTCCGGTTGCCCCTCGGCCCCCTCGGTGATTGCACGCGCCTCGCGCGCCGTTCGCGTGCGCAGGATCATCGGCGAACCCACGGCAAGCGTCGCGTCGTCGAAGGCGGGAACGGTGATTTTCCGGTTCGCGTTCTCGAGTTCCTCATCGCGCCCATCGATCACCTTCAGCTTCAACACCAGCTCTCCAGGCGGAACGTCGAACGCCAGTTGTCGCGACGTCGTCCGGCCCGACGCGAAATAGCTGGTTCCGTCCGATGAGGCACCCTGGATCGCGAGTCCGAGGTCCTTCCCGGTCGCTGCCGATCCCTTGGGCATCCACGCGATCGACAGCCGCGTTCGTCCTTGATCGCCTCGAGTCGTGCCGATCCAATAGTCGATGAGATGATCGGACCGGTCGTTGAGCGACAGTTCGCCAAGTGCGCGCTCCACGTCCGCCGGAATCTCCGCAGCAGTGGCTTCCGCCCGACCCCGCTCCATCTCGCCGACGGTCGGTGCGAAATATCCGCTTCGCGCACGAACCTCGTAACCGTCCTTGTTCATGCGGACTCTGATCCGGTGGAACTTGCCATCTACCGGCGCCGGCGATCGGTATCCGAGAAGGTAATAGGCACTGGAATCGCGCACGATCTGCGGCAATTGAAGCTCCGGGCGATTCGACCCGACAAATGGGCGCCCGCCTGTTTCTTCGGCCAGCGACAACAAAGAATCGGGACGCCGTCCCACTTCGGAAGCCGGGTCCAGGGTATAGATAGCCGTGTTGTTGGTGTTGGCTGTGCGGACGATCTCCATGAAGCGGTTCGACTCGTCATTGCGCCCGTAGAGCGGGAATCCCTGGCTCACGAAAAGGATCGCCTTGCGCCCCTCGCGGAAATTTCCGAGAAACGCCGCGGCCGCGTTGAGGGCAGACGCCGTGACCTCGTTGCGCAACCGGCCTATCGAGCGAAAATCCTGCAGGTGGGCTTGCTCCACGGCGCTTCGAGGGGGCACGTAGACACCGAGGCGTCCTTTCAACGCGTGGACCTGGTCAACCAGGTGCAATCGTTCGCGGGTGAACTTGATTGATTCGACTGTCGTGAGCTGGTCCATGATCCCAACGAGATCGGTCGGACCGAATGCGGTGTGCACGAATTCGGTCAATATCTCCCGGCCGCGCGTCGCCGGAATGAACTGTCCGATGTGATATTCGTCCCAGAAAATCAGAAACAACCGCACATCGTCGCGAGCAGCCTCCATGGCGACCTGGCTCGCCGAGTAGATTTCAAGCGACCGATCGTCAGTGGGCTCGCCGGTGACGCGAACCAGTTCGCATGATTCAATCGTCTGCGGCGCGCCATCCTCGGTCAGCGAGAAATCGTCCCGCGTCAGCTCGGTGGCTGGCTCGCCACGTCGATCGGTGACGGTGACGTCGACGCGTACGATGTTCGTGCCGCCGCGGAAGATCGGCGGCTGCTGTTGCTGCTGCGGAGTTTGCTGAGCCGTCGGCGAGGATCCGAGTGCCGTCAGCGCGACGAGCCCGATTCCCACGGCACAAGCCCGAACTGCGAAACCGGTCAACTGGAGACCTCTTCTGCGATTGTATTAAAGGGAAACGGGAAAAGGGAAAGGAAAGGTCAGCGGTCGGGGTCCAAAATTTTCTAACCTCGAACGTCGCGGCGCCGTCAAGATACCGGGTTTGCAAATGGAGGTTGCGATGGTGAATCGAACGGCGGCAGCGTGTCTCTTCTGCGGCGTTCTGGTCGGCTATTTGCTAGCTGGAGCATCCGTCAGGGCTCAAAACGTGCCGACTACCGGCGCTCCAGTTACCGTCTTTGGCGGCGACGATGTTGTCCTGCAGTTCGGGCGTGACACGCACCCGAACGCCACTTCGATGCGTTGCCGCGTCGTCGCGGTGGAAGGAAGTTGGATCAAGTGCGGCAGCGCAGACGGCTTTGGTGTTGACCGTATTCAGAAATGGATCAACTTCGCCTATGTGATCCAAGTGACAAAGACGGAGAAGTGAAGGT
>DATJKH010000223.1:0-34416 GCA_035491715.1 Vicinamibacterales bacterium
AACGAAACACCGCACACGCCGCCTGCCGCCGGTCGCGCCCGAAGTCACCCGAAATGGCCGTTTCTGCACGACACTGCGCCCGCTTCACAGCGTCAGCGCCGCGGCGTAAGTCTTGCCAGTTGAGGCGCGCAGTCTGCGCGCACCGCCCGCGCGCCCGCAGCCCGGGGGAACGAGTCCATGCCTATTCGTCCCGTCTCGGTTCTGATCGTCGACCACGATGATCCGCGAGTTGATGCTGCGGCGACGGCGCGTGGGTATCGCGTGGACCACGCGGCGTCGCCCGCCGCCGTGACCGCAGCACTGGCCAGAGGAGTCTTCGATGCGGCGCTCGTGAGTTTGAGCGTTGACGCCGAGTCCGGACTGGACGTAATCCGTCGGATCAAGGCGCACACGCCTGACACCGAGATCGTGGTGCTCTCGCCGGACAGGTCCTTTGCGTCCGCGATCCATTCGTCCGGATTATCTCCCTTCGCGATCGTCGAGAAGCCGTTTGATATCGAGCAGTTGTTTGTCACCGTCGCGCATGCGCTCGAACGTCGGCAGATGAACCTTGATAACCGGCGTCTGCTGTGGGAACTGCAGACCATCAACCAGATCACTGACGGTATTGCGAGATCGCTCGAGTTGGAAGACGTGCTTGCCGGCGCGCTGCAGTGCACCGTGCGCGCGATTGGCGTCCTTGGCGGGTTGATCCGGTTACGGGAAGAGACCGACGGCCTGTTCATCGAGAAGGCGTTCGTCGGACCGCCTTCGATGCGCGACCTGTGGACACGGCTCAAGGACAAAGGACTTCCGCCGAGCGAGCGGGTGATCCGCACACGCACGCCGCTCATCGTCGAGGACGTCCGCACGCTCCTGCCGAGCAATGAGAGTCAGGCACTTCCCGCGCTGAGTACGTTGACGGTCCCGGTTCTCGCCGGCGATGAGCTGCTCGGCACGATGACGGTCGCGGCCGAGAGTCCGGGTCGGTTCGAACTGGCAGACCAGCGGCTGCTTGGGGTCATCGCCGGACAGATCGGTGTCGCGGTCCAGAACGCACGGCTCCATGATTTCGTCCGCCGCGGCAAGCGCGACTGGGAACAGACCTTCGATGCGATTGCCGACCCGATCGCGGTGTTCGACAGCACTGGCGCTCTGCTCCGCGGAAACAGGGCACTGGCCGCCCATCTGTCGCGCGATGTCACGGCCCTGCGCGGCGCGACCTGCCAGGACGTCGGGTTCTGCAATGGCACAGGCGCCGGATGTGTGATCGCCCGGGCGGTGGCACACGACGCGAGCCAGAGCGAGGTGACGCTGGCCGACGGCCAGATCTTCAGCGTGACCACGTTCCCGGTCGTAGACGGACGCAACGGTGCCTCGGTCGTCCAGGTGGCAAAAGACGTGACTGAGGACATTCGCGGCAAGCGTCGGCTGCAGCAGCTCAGCGACGAGTTGGCGCTGGCCAACGCGCGATCCATTGCCGCGCTCGATCGTTTGAAATCGACCCAGGCGCAGCTGCTTCAAGCCGAGAAGCTGTCGGCGATCGGACAACTCGTCGCCGGCGTTGCCCACGAACTGAACAATCCGCTGACGAGCGTCATCGGCTACGCACAGCTGCTCGAGGAGGAACTCGACACCGCAGACAACAACGGAACGGGCGCGCAGCTCGCCCAGGACGTGCGTCGAATCGCTCAAGAGTCGGAACGCGCCGCAAAGATCGTCCGCAATCTGCTCGCGTTCGCACGCCGCCAGACCGCTGAGCGCGCGCCGCAGGATGTTGCCGACCTGTTCGGCCGCGTGATTGCGCTCCGTTCCTATGAACTTCGCTTGAACGGGATCGAGCTGATGACCGAGTTCCAGCCCGCGCTGCCGGCCGTGGTGGTCGACGGAAGTCAGCTGCAGCAGGCACTTCTCAATCTGGTCCTCAACGCGGAGCAAGCGATGCGCGGACGTCCGACCAAGCGCCTGCAGGTCGGCGCGCGCTTCGACGAGAACGCCAGCGCGGTCGAGTTGTTCGTGACGGACACCGGACACGGCATCGATCGCGCGAATCTCTCGCGGATCTTCGATCCGTTCTTTACGACGCGTGATGTCGGGGAAGGCACCGGACTCGGTCTCAGCATCTGCTACGGAATCATTCGCGATCACGGCGGACAAATCACCGTCGAGAGCGTCGTCAATACCGGCACGACCTTCTCCGTTCTGTTGCCGGCGCGAGTCGACGAGGTCGCATCCACCGAGCCGGTGCTGATTGCCCACGCCGACCAAGGTGAACGGGACTACCTCGCCGCTGCACTGAACGGGTGGGGGAGCCGGATCGTCACCGCCGCCACCAGCGGTGACGCGATCGAGATCTACAGCGGTCGTCCTTTACAGGCCGTGTTCATCGAGCGCGGCGTCGTCGCAGCGGATCTGCCGGCGTGGCGATCGGCCTGCGAAGAACGCGGAATCCCTCTCGTGCTCATTTCGATGACCGCCGACGATGGCGACGTGGAGCAGTTTGGAAGGGAATACGCCAGCGCGGTGCTCTCGCCGCCATTTCAGCTACGGGCGATTCGATCCGCAGTTCGGGCGAGTACCAAGGAGTGTGTATGACGGGTCAGCCACCGTTGCTCATCGTCGTCGACGACGACCAGGGAATTCTCGAAATCGTCGAGCGACTGGCGCGACGCAACGGATTCGAGGTGGTGGCGTGTGCCGGCGGCATGCAGGCGCTCGCCGAATTGAGCACGCGACATGTGGATATTGCGCTCGTGGATTTGCGGATGCCCGATCTTGGCGGCCTCGATGTGATTCGCGCGATCCGCGACATGGATCCGCGCTGCCAGGCCGTGCTGATGACCGGCTTCGCAACCGTCGACACCGCAGTCGAGGCGATCAAGCTCGGCGCTCTGGACTATCTCAGCAAGCCGCTGGACCTTGCGAGACTCGAACGGTTGTTCACCGATGTGCGCGACGACACCGAACGCCGCCGCGGCGTACTGGCAATGGAAAGCGAAGTGGCGCGTCGCCTTGAATTTTGCGGGATGGTGGGTCGGGCCCCAGCCATGCAGGAGCTCTTCGGAACCGTGCGCCGGCTCGCCCCTCATGTTCGGACGGCGCTGGTGACGGGAGAGACCGGCACCGGCAAGGAATTAGTCGCACGCGCGCTGCACCGATCCGGCCCGCGCGCCGACAAACGATTCGTCACGGTCAGCTGTTCGGCCGTGATCGAGTCACTGTTTGACGGCGAAGTGTTTGGATACGTACGCGGGGCTGTCAGCGGCGCCGCGGAAGACCGGGCGGGACTCTTTGAGCTCGCCGATGGCGGCACCCTGTTTCTGGACGAAGTCGGCGAGCTGCCGCAGTCGCTGCAAGCGAAGCTGTTGCGTGTCCTGGAAACGGGCGAGATCACGCGCGTCGGTTCGGTGGAGGCGCGTCATGTCGATCTGCACGTCATTGCCTCGAGCAATCGCGATCTGCGGGCGGAGGTCGCCGCCGGCCGATTCCGCAGCGACCTCTACTATCGGCTGAACGTCGTCGAGATCAAGCTTCCGCCGCTTCGCGACCGGCGCGCGGACATCCCGTACCTGACGGCCGCATTCGTTCGGGAGACGAACGAACGGCTTCAGAAATCCGTTGCGGGATTGACGCCGGCGGCCGAGCGGTTGCTTGCGTCGGGCCGCTGGGACGGCAACGTTCGCGAGCTGCGCAACGTCATCGAACGTGCCTGCATTCTCGTCGATGGCGAGTTGATCTCGGAGCGCGAGCTCGCGGTGAGCATGCCCACGGCGAGCGGACACGTTCACATTGCGGCCGATGCCCCCTCGCACGATGTCTCCGAGAGGGACCTGCTGGCGACGGTGGAACGCGATCACATTCAACGCGCGCTGGTGCGAGCCGGCGGTAACAAGAAGGCGGCCGCGAAGATGCTGGGATTGAGCCGGCGCGCGCTCTATCGAAGGCTCGAACGTCTCGACCTGTCCGATACGATCACGCGTCGCCGCGACAACGCGGTGATGGTCGAGGCGTGATGCCGCCGGGAGACCACTGATGACCACGCGGAAAGATCCGGCCGCCGCGACTTTCGATCGCGCGGCGCACAGCGTTCTAATCGTCGACGACGAAAACAGCGTGCGAAGTTTGCTGGCGCGCTGGTTGGAGTCGGGAGGGTTTCGCGTCACGACGGCCGGCAGCGCCGAAGAAGCACTCGGCCGCCTGCACGAGTCGCCGCCCGCCGTGGCACTCTGCGACATTCGCATGCCCGGACACGACGGGGTCTGGCTCGCCGAGCGAATCAGGCAGGAGTACCCGGAGACGGCGGTGATCATGGCCACCGGTGTCCAGGACGTCGGCCCGGCGGTTCAAACCTTGCGTCAAGGCGTCATCGATTACCTGACGAAGCCATTTGGGCGCGACCGGTTACGGGAAGCCGTCACACGCGGCCTCGAGTGGCACGAAGCGGCGTGGGACGCGCGCCGATGGCGCGAATCTCTCGAGCAGGAAATGAGCATTCGGCAGTCGCGCCTGAGCGACGCCATCGCTGGTGTCCGTGTCGACAGTGACGACACGATCGATTCGATGTTCGCGATGCTGACGCTCGCCGATCGCGAGATGTATGAGCACGGCTATCGAGTGGCCGCGTTGGCGGTCAGTGTTGGCCGCATTCTCGGGCTACCGAACGAGGCGCTGACGACGATCGAACAGGGAGCGCTGCTGCACGATATTGGCAAGCTGGCAGTGCCCGAAGCCGTTCTCCGCAAGCCCGCACCGCTGACGGTCGAGGAAACGTTGCTGGTGCGGCGACATCCCGCCATCGCCGGCGATCTGGTCGCGAGCGTGCCCTACCTGCACGCCGTGGTGCCGATCGTGCGCGAAGCGCACGAGCGAATGGATGGCCTGGGCTACCCGCAGGGAATTCACGCCGCCGAAGTATCGATCGGCGCGCGCATTGTCTCGGTCGCCGACGCGTACGACACAATGACCAGACCGCGCGTCTTTCGCGACGCGATCACTCCGTCCGAAGCCCTTCTGGAACTGGAACGCTGCAGCGGCACGCAGTTCGATTCACTGGTGGTAGAGGCGTTCGGGAAAGTGATGAAAATCATCTGAAACTGCTGATTGATGATGGTTGATTGCTGATTGTTCTTGAATCCGATCGTTTACAATCAGCACTCAGAATTCGACAATCAACAATTTCAGCGAATGTCGTTTGAGCCTGTCATCGGTCTCGAGATTCATACTCAGCTCCAGACCGAGAGCAAACTGTTCTGTGGATGCAGTACGCGGTTCGGTGCGCCGCCGAATGCCAACACGTGTCCGGTGTGTCTCGGATTGCCTGGCGCGCTGCCCGTGCTGAACCGGCGGGCCGTGGAGTTGGCGATCAAGGCGGCACTGGCGTTGGGATGCACCGTTCATTCGACCTCCATCTTCGCGCGGAAGAATTACTTCTATCCTGACCTGCCGAAGGGGTATCAGATCTCGCAGTACGATCGGCCTCTGGCGACGGAAGGTGCGCTCGAATTCGACATGCGCGGTGAAGCACGGCGGGTCGGCATCATCCGGGTTCACCTCGAAGAGGACGCTGGCAAATCACTGCATGAAGGGCTGTCCGACTCGGATCGGATGACATCGCTCGACTTCAATCGCAGCGGCGTGCCGCTCATCGAAATCGTGAGTCATCCCGACGTGCGATCGGCGGCCGAGGCGGGCGAGTATTTCAGCCGCATGCGGGCGATTCTGGTCGCTGCCGGCGTCACCGACGGCAACATGGAAGAAGGCAGCCTGCGCTGCGATGCCAACGTGTCGGTGCGTCGTCCGGGCGAACCCTTCGGCGTCAAGACCGAACTCAAGAACCTGAACTCGTTCCGCCATGTCCAGCGCGCGCTAGAGCACGAAATCGAGCGGCAGAGCGCTGTTCTCGAGAGCGGCGGGGCCGTGGATCATGAAACGCGTCTGTGGGACGTTGAGTCCGGGCGCACGTTCTCGATGCGCAGCAAGGAAGAAGCGCACGACTACCGTTATTTCCCCGAACCAGATCTGCCGCCGCTTCGGGTCGAATCCGCCGCGATCGAAGAGTTGAAGCGAACGCTGCCGGAACTGCCCGACGCCCGGCGACGCCGATTCATGGCGCAGTATGCGCTGCCGGAGTACGACGCGTCACTGCTGACGCAGTCGCACGCACTGGCCGCCTACTTCGAAGCCACCGCCGCCGCGGCAGGCAACGCAAAAGCCGCCAGCAACTGGATCATGGGCGACGTGACGCGCAAGATGAACGAGAACGGGACCCGCATCGAACAGGTGCCGCTCACGCCCGATGCCCTTGCGGGCTTGATTCGGCTCGTCGACTCGGGCACTATCAGCGGGCCCACGGCAAAAGAGGTTTTCGAAAAGATGTACGCGTCGGGTCGATCGGCTCAGTCGATCGTCGACGCCGAAGGGCTCGGGCGCATCGACGATGAAGGCGCCGTTCAGGCTGCTGTCAGCAAGGTCCTCGCCGCGCACGGCGATGCCGTGAAACAGTATCGCGCTGGGAAAAAACAGACGTATGGATTTCTCGTAGGGCAGGTCATCAAATCCATGGGCGGGAAAGCGAATCCGGAACTGGTGAACAACCTCGTGCGCCGCGAGCTCGACAAGGATCCCGCGTGATCGAGGCGTATCACGTCTCGAAAACGTATGCGCGAGGCGTTTACGCGTTGCGCGATCTGTCACTCCGGGTTGAAAAGGGAGATTTCGTTTTCCTCACCGGACCGAGCGGAGCAGGGAAGTCAACGCTGCTTCGTCTCTTGTTGAGGCAGGACGTGCCGACCGAGGGGCAGCTCATGGTCGGTGGCCGTAACCTTTCCACCCTCACCCCCCGCCAGGTTCAGAGCTATCGCCGCTCGCTTGGTTTTGTCTTCCAGGATTTCAAACTGCTGCCCGCCAAAACCGTGCTCGAGAACGTTTCGTTTGTGCCTCGCGTGCTCGGTATGGCGGAATCGCAGCAGCAGCGTCGCACGTTCCAGGTGCTGAAGTGGGTCGGTCTGCAGCACCGGATGAACGCCTATCCGTTGGAACTATCCGGCGGTGAACAGCAGCGGATAGCGATCGCGAGGGCGCTCGTGAACGATCCGGCGATCATTCTCGCTGATGAACCGACAGGCAATCTCGATCCCGATCTTTCACTCGAGATCATGAACCTGTTTCGTGAAATCAACGCGCGCGGTACGACGGTCGTGGTCGCCACCCACGATCGCGAACTGATCCGTCGCGTTGGCCGACGTGCGGTCACGCTCGATCACGGCAACATCGTGGAACTGGTTTGACGCCACGCACTAACACGGAATCGCACGGATAAGGTTGCATGCGCGCGTTCAAATACTTCCTTTCTGAGGCGGCGGCAAGCTTGTGGCGCGGCCGCAAGGCCGCGATCCTGTCGATCCTTACAATCTCTGGCGGATTGTTCGTGCTCGGGTTCTTTCTTGTCCTGAACGCGAATCTGCAGCGGCTCGTCGGGCGGTGGACGGAGTCGGCCGAACTGTCGGTCTACTTGAAAGACGAGGCGACCGAAGATCAGCTGCGCACGGTTGACGATCTGATCGCGGGCAGTGGGCTTGCGGCCGAGCGGCAGTACATTTCCAAGAACCAGGCGATCGCGCGCTTCAAACAAGACTTTCCGGATCTGGCTGGTGCGACGAGCCGTTTGGAAAGCAATCCATTCCCGGCGTCATTTGAAATCCGTCTGAAGCCTGAAGTTCGCGACGCGGGTGCGGCCGTCGACAATTTATCGACAACCCTGGCAGGCCTGCAGGGGGTGGCAGACGTTCGCTACGATCGGCGGTGGTTGGCGAGGCTGAATTCTCTCGTTCGCGCGTTGCGCTCGCTCGGTCTCGGTATCATCCTGCTTCTCGGATTCGCCTCTGCGCTCACCGTCGCCAGCGTCGTCCGTCTGGCCGCAACCGCACGGGAAGACGAAATTGAAATCATGACCCTTGTAGGGGCGCCGCTGGCCTACGTACGCGGGCCGTTTATCGTTGAAGGAGTGCTCCAGGGTGGGGTCGGCGCCCTGGTCGCTATGGCGCTGCTGTGGCTGGCCTTTGCTGCGGCAAACGCCCGGGTTGGTCCGGCCGCCGCGCAGGCGGTGGGCCTTGGGGCGATTACATTTTTGCCATGGTTTCTCAGCCTCTTGATCGTTCTGGGCGGGATGCTGCTGGGATGCCTTGGCGGTTTGATCGTTGCGCGCGGTGTTCGCGGCCGATAGGCGACCGGTCCGTCTGGACCGGTATTCATCGGTGGCTTACAGTCGCGTTTGACAGCCGCCAGAACTCCGCTCTACACTGGTTTTACCCTTCACATGCCGCACGCGAGGAGTCGCATGGCACGCGTCGTCAGCCCGGATCGGGTTTTGAGCGCCCCTGTCAGTATTGCTTCCGACTTCTATCGTCAGGAATTCATTCGACACCGCGAATGTCTCAAGCAGCAGCGCGAATATTTTTCTGAGCGCGCGATCACCGAGGCAGACCACGCGTTAGCGCTTGTGCTTGGACATCTTGATCAGCTCTGTGCGAAGGATGATGCCGCCCAGGTGATGGGCCAACTGCTTCGAAAGTTCAACGCCGTGACCGGCCTCTCGAGCTGGTCGGATCCAAATAAGCTTCACTGACCGTTTCTCTCCCTCCATTACGCGCTGATCTCCATCAAATTCTTCGTGCTGGTGTCACGAACGTCGATCCGTTCGACTTGGTCCGGCGTGCATTAGCTCGAGGCATTGCCGACCGTTTCTCGGGTGACGATGTCACGGTGATTGCGGCAGGCAAAGCGGCGTGGTTGATGGCGGCCGCGCTCGACCCGAGCCGGGCAAGCGTTTCCAAAGGGATCGTGGCCGGGCCGAGAATGACGTCGTTCAATATTCCCGATTCATTCGAGTGGTTCGAAGCCGCACATCCGTCGCCGAATGCGCAGAGCGAAGCGGCGGGACGACGTGCCCTGTCGCTTGCATCTGAATCGCGCGGACGGGGATCGTTGCTCGTTCTTTTGTCCGGCGGGGCGTCGTCGATGCTCGCAGTGCCGGCGACGGGACTGTCGCTCGAAGACAAGATGGTCACGGCACGCGCGTTGATGAAAGCCGGCGCTGCCATCGCCGAACTCAACTGTGTGCGGAAGCACTTGTCGGCCATCAAGGGTGGAAGACTCGCAGCTGCGGCCGCCGGTCGCACGGTCACTCTGGCGATTTCCGACGTACACGGTCCGATTGCGGACGATCCCGCTGTGATCGGGTCGGGTCCGACAGTCGGCGATCCGACGACCTTTGCCGACGCGCTCCGAATCGTCCACCAGATGGGTGTCAAGGAGTCACTGCCTGCGCGTGTGCTCGCCCATCTGGAGCGTGGCAGCGATGAATCACCGAAGCCCAGCGACGAGCGACTTCGTCATTCCCATTACGAGGTGATTGGCAGTCGGCAACTCGCCATGGACGGAGCGGTCCGGCAAGCGACCGCGCTCGGCTATGACGTTCACGTCCTCCGCGAGGCCACGAGCGGGGAGGCGCGAGAAGCCGGAGAGCGATTTGCGACGGCCGCGCTGGCCCTGAGAAAGGGCAAACGCACGTGCGTAATCGCGTCCGGTGAAACGACTGTCCGAGTTCGCGGCGGTGGACGCGGTGGCCGCAACCAGGAGTTCGCGCTGGGCGCGGTGCCTGCAATCGACAGTGCCGCGCAGGAATCGATAGTCGTGCTTGCGAGCGCTGGAACCGACGGCATCGATGGACCGACAGACGCTGCAGGCGCCCTGGTCGACACGACAACGACCACGCGTGCTACTGAACGGGGGCTCCGTGCTGAGGCGGCATTGAAAGAGAACGGCGCCTATGACTTCTTTGATCCGCTCGGTGATCTCATCGTTTGGGGCCCTACGGGCACCAACGTGGGAGATCTTCACGTCGTGTTGATCACATAGCTCACGCCTTGAGCCTTCACCCCTAAGCCCGATTACAATCACGCCATGGCGATTTCACGCGGCAAACTGTTTCTCGGCGTCGTTATCGCGTTGCTCGTGTGTTTCGGCGTCGGCTTCGGCTACGGCAGGTCGGGGCGCGGCGAGTTGCAAAGCACGGTCGACGACGTAAAGCAGCAACTCGATCTGGCCGAAGCGCGTGGCGAGATCCTGGACGGACGCGTCAGTCTGTATAACAATAATTTTGGCGATGCGAGCCGCCAC
This sequence comes from Vicinamibacterales bacterium, assembly GCA_035491715.1. Taxonomy (GTDB): domain Bacteria; phylum Acidobacteriota; class Vicinamibacteria; order Vicinamibacterales; family 2-12-FULL-66-21; genus JALZOC01. Next base: position 10,156 of record DATJKH010000223.1, read on the forward strand.
TTCGAGACCGCCAAAGCGCCGCTTCTCCGTGTGAAACAGCGATATCAGGATGGGAGCAAGCGAGAGGCTGCGGCGAGTATCGACACCGCGACGACGCTGATCGACCAAGCGCAGCGGATGGCCGGCAAACTGGATCCTGCGGCGAACAACAAAGCCGGTCAGGCACTCGAGGCCCTTAAGGCTGCGGCGAAGTGACGGTCACTGTCCGCCCTTCGACGCGGGCGGAATGATCAGCGGATCAATCACAATCGGTCGCGCCGAAAGCGGCACGATCGTCAGCGGCTGCACCGCAATCTGACGCTTGCCGGCGTCGACCGTCGCCGCGGATATATGACCTGACGGATTCCCAAACACGTTGGCGACGCGCGGCATGCGGATTGGCTGTTTGGTGATCCGGCCCGCGATCGCCATGTCAGATCGAACGTCCCAATCGGCCGGCGGCGCAATCGCGGGTGCGGGGGCAGGGATCGCCGCCATCGGCGCCTTCGGTGGTGTCGGTAGTTCGACGGGGTTGGGCAGCAATGTCATCGACAGCACAAGAACTACCAGCGCCATTGCGGCGAACGCGTACCGCGGCAGGAAAGACGCGCGCCGCTCGTCGGCATCGTTCAATCGCGCCAGCACGCGCCGCCGCAGGCCGGGCGGCGGTTCAACCTGCATCATTTCGCGGACGGCACGATCGATCGCGCGATCGATGCGCGCTTCACGGGCGGCACTCCAGGAGAATTCATTATTCATAGGCGTATCCCAGCGCGGCCAGTTTTTTCTTCAGCACGCGGCGGGCCTCCGAAACGCGCCATTTGACGGTTCCGAGGGGCGCTCCAAGGATGTGACTGATTTCTTCGTAGGTATGCTCACCGGCTCCGGCAAGCAGCAACGCATCGCGCAGCTTTCGCGGCAGCGTGCCGATCAAGCGGGTGACGTTCTGCTGCAGTTCTTCATCGACGTAGGTGTCTTCCTGCGAACGGTTCGACGTGGCAACGCGTTCCATTTGATCGAACGAATCCTCTCCTGTGTTCGTGCGCGCCGGCGCTACGGCCAGGCGAAGCCACCGCGAGATGCTTTTACGGCGATCGATGGCTTTACGCCAGGTGATGGACAGAAGCCAGGTGCGGAACTGCGCATCGCCACGGAACGTTCCGAGCTTTCGATACGCGGTGACGAAGGCTTCCTGCGCGACGTCGTCGGCCTCAGCCGGCGAGCGTACACAGGCCAGCGCCGCGCGGAAGACGGCGCGTCGATTCCGCTCGACGAGTTCGCCGAACGCATCGACGTCGCCCGCCTGGGCGAGCCGCACGAGGTCCAGGTCGGTGGCCGCGGAGGGCTCGGTTCCTGTCACACAGTCTGTAGACTGGTCCACATCAGGTCCGGTTGGAAATTTCCGTAAAAGGTGGCTGGCACCTTTCGCAGAAAGGTGCCAGCCACCTTTTACGAAATCCGTCGATTATGGCCGTTTTTGCACTTCGAACTTAGAATCGAAACAGATGTTGAATCACGAGCAGCTCCTGAAGCTGATTCGCGACAAGCTCGACCATCCGGCGACGCCGCGCGAACTCCTCCAGCGCCTCAAATTACCGCGACACGAGCGGCCGACGTTCAAGAAACTGCTGGCTGACCTCGTTGAAAGCGGCGCCCTCGTGCAGACTCGCGGCAACCGCTTCGGTCTTCCGGACCGCATGAACCTGGTCGTCGGCAAGGTCGTCACCAATCCAAGGGGCTTCGGTTTTGTTGTGCCGGACCGGCCGCTGGAAGAGGTCAAGGGGGATGTGTTTATTGCCGGCAGCAACCTGAATCAGGCCATGCACGGCGATCGGGTGGTCGCGCGCATCGAGCGGGTCAGTGAGACCCGCGCCGAGGGGCGAATCGTTCGCATCCTCGAGCGCGGTTCGGCATCCGTCGTCGGCCGCTATGACATCGACGCATCGGGCCTGAGTTTCGTCCTGCCGTTCGATCGACGTCTGATCATGGACGTCCAGATCCCATCGGACGAGCGTGGAGACGCGCAACCCGGCGACATGGTCGTCGTGGAGATCACGCGGTGGCCCACTCCCGCTCGCGGTCCGCTTGGCAGAGTGACGGAAGTGCTCGGCGACATCGACGAACCGGGTGTCGACAACGAGATCATCATCCGCAAATACGGGATTCCCGACGAGCACAGTCCCGAGGCCATTGAAGAGGCGCGCCGTATTGGCGCTGCCGTGCGCGACAAGGACCTGCGCGGCCGCACCGACTTTCGGCCGCTGACCATTGTCACCATCGACGGAGAGCACGCCCGCGACTTCGATGACGCGATCAGTCTCGACGTGCTTCCGAACGGTCACTTCTGGCTCGGTGTTCACATCGCCGACGTCGCCCATTACGTGCAGGAAGGAACCGCACTCGATGAGGAGGCCTACGAGCGCGGCACATCGGTCTACTTTCCCGAACGCGCGGTTCACATGTTTCCGAGCGAATTGGCGACCGGCCTCTGCAGTCTTAATCCTCAAGTCGATCGGCTGGTTCAATCCTGTCTGATGGAAGTTGATCGGCGGGGAGCCGTTGTTCGATACGAATTACACGACGGAGTGATTCATAGCCGGGCGCGCATGACGTATACGGACGTGAATGCCATTCTCACGAACCGCGATCCGGCAACAAGTGAGAAGTACCAAGAACTCGTGCCGTTGTTTGAACGGATGCGGGACCTGTTCGAGATCCTCAACAAGCGACGCCATCGGCGGGGATCGATCGACTTCGATTTGAAAGAGCCGGAGATCGTGCTCGACGATGAAGGCATGGTCGAAGCGATCGTGGCCGCAGAGCGTAACATTGCGCATCGCCTGATTGAAGAGTTCATGCTGCTCGCCAATGAAACCGTGGCCCAGCACCTCGACGATCACGAGGTGCCGACGCTCTATCGAATTCACGAGGAACCGGATCCATTGAAGGTGGAGGAGTTCGAAGAATTCGTTTCGACCCTCGGCTACACGCTCAGCGCCCCCGCCAACGACGTGAAGCCCCGCCATTTCCAAAAGCTGGTGGAGCGGATGCGGGGCACGCCCGAAGAGAAACCGATCGCTTTTCTCATGCTGCGGACGATGCAGAAGGCGCGATACGACGAGCAGAATAGAGGCCATTTCGGGCTCGCCGCAAAGAGCTACACGCATTTCACGTCGCCCATCCGCCGTTACCCGGATCTCGTGGTCCACCGCACGCTGCGCGAGTCGCGCCACGATGCGATGCATACGGATCGCAAGGACGAATTGATCGAAGACCTTCCCGAGATTGCGCGACACACGTCGGATCGCGAGCGTCGCGCTGACGATGCCGAGCGCGAGCTCGTGCAGTGGAAGAAGGTCCGTTTCATGGCCGACAAGGTCGGCGACGAGTTCGAGGGTTACATCACGGGCGTGACGGCGTTTGGACTATTCATCGAGCTCGTCGAACATTTCGTCGAGGGACTCGTCCACGTGTCGACCATGGCGGACGACTACTATCGCTTCCAGGAACGCGCGCACATCCTCCGCGGGGAAAACACGGGACGAACGTACCGGCTGGGGGACAAGGTCTCGGTTCAGGTCATCAAGGTCGACATGGAGCGACGGCAGGTCGATCTCGGCCTCACCGAGATTCTCGATCGCGTCCGCGAGTCGGAACGCAATCGTGGGCCGCGGATTTCACGCGCCGCAAACGTCCGTTCGGGGCGCGAAGGACTGTCGCCGTCTCACGGCCGAACCAAGAGCAGCAAGAACACGAAATCGGAGCGGCGGCGGGCGCAACGACCCGGGCGCAGAGAACGGACGGCGCGACGACGAAAGCCCTGAACTTATGCGATCGATCGTCATTGGCACTGCCGGCCATATCGACCACGGAAAGAGTGCGCTGGTCCGCGCGCTGACCGGGATCGATCCGGACAGGTTGAAGGAAGAACAGGCTCGCGGCATCACAATCGATCTTGGCTTTGCCCACCTCGAGAGTGACGGCGTCAACCTCGCTTTCGTCGACGTCCCCGGCCACGAGCGCTTCGTGAAGAATATGCTGGCCGGTGCCGGTGGTGTCGACCTTGCCATGCTGGTAGTGGCAGCCGATGAATCGGTGATGCCCCAGACACGCGAGCACTTTCAGATCTGCCGGTTGTTGCACATTCCGGCTGGCGTTGTTGTGTTGACCAAGGCCGATCTTGCCGACGCCGACACGATCGAGCTCGCGAAACTTGAAGTTCGAGAGTTGACGGCCGGATCGTTTCTCGCCGAGGCGCCCGTGGTCGTCGTGTCGGCCCGGACCGGAGTCGGGCTCGATCAATTGCGTCACACCCTCGTCGATCTTGCCAGATCGGTTCGGGAACGCGACCGTGAAGGGCACGTGCGACTGCCGATCGATCGCGTGTTCTCAGTCAAGGGATTCGGCACCGTCGTGACCGGCACGCTCGTGTCCGGCACGATTCACGATGAAACCGAGCTCGTCGTCCTGCCGCGCGAGCGTGTGGTCAAAGTCCGTGGACTGCAGGTCCATGGGCAGGGGCAGGCGGAAGCGGATCCGGGTCATCGTGTCGCCGTGAATCTCGGCGGAGTCGAAGTTGGGGAGATTGCGCGCGGCGACACGCTGTGCGCTCGACGGGCATTCGAACCCACCCAACGCCTTGACGCACTTGTCGAGTTGCTGCCCGATGCCAGACCGCTGCGCCATGGATCGCGCGTACGTTTTCATCAAGGTACGACGGAACTGCTCGGCCGCGTCGCCGTCGCTGCCGATCGCGTCGAGAGGGCGACGCTCGCGCAGATTGAACCGGGCATGGACGCGTACGCGCGCATCCGTCTCGAGACGCCGGCCGTGCTCACGCGTGGTGACCGGTTCATCCTTCGAGCGTATTCACCTTCGATCACGATTGGCGGAGGCGTGGTTCTCGATCCGCATCCGCCTCGCATCGGCGTACGGACGACCACGGCCCTCGAGCGATTTCGGCGACTTGACGGACCGGACGGAACCGAGGGTGTCGATAGCGCCGTCCTGGCGATGGTCGACGAACGTGGCGAAAGCGGCCTTCCGACCGACGCGCTCATCAGCCGCGCCGGGTTGGCCCCATCGAGTGCCGAGGCGAGCATCGGACGCCTCGTTCGCGCCGGATCGATCGTCAGGGTCGCGGATCTGCTCGTCTCACCGCTGGTTCTGCGGGGACTTGGTGAACGGTTACTCACGGCGTTGAAAACACACCATCAGGCGCAGCCGCTGTCGGAGGGACTTCCGCGTGAGGAGGCACGCGAACGATTGTTCGGTCGTTCGTCGCTACACGTGTTCGATCACGTGCTGGCGACGCTCGCGGCAGAGCGTCAGATTGTCGTACGGGATCGCCTGGCGCTGGCCGGCCACCGTGTGGCGCTTTCCGGCGAAGACTTGCGGACGCGTGACGAAATCGAACGTATTCTCAGGGACGCGGGACTTGCGCCGCCGGATGCGGCGACACTGCAGACGCTGGTGAACGCTCCGGCTCCGATCGTCGATCGCATCGCCGCTTTGCTGGTGAGACAGAAGACCCTCGTCAAACTGGACGCGCTCCTGTTTCATGCCGACGCGCTCGCACAATTGAAGGCGGATGTGCGCGGGCTGAAAGCCAATGCGCGCGTCGACGTGCCGGCGTTCAAGGAGCGCTACGGCATCACGCGCAAATATGCGATTCCGCTGCTGGAGTATCTCGATCGGGAACGAATCACGCGACGGGTAGGAGACGCGCGCGTGGTCTTATAGGAAGGACGGCCCAGTGCCCGGGCGACCGGTCAATCCTCGCGCTTCATGCCTTCGCGCGTCGATTCCTTGAAATTGCGAATCCCCTTGCCAATACCGCGTCCGATCTCCGGCAGGCGATTTGCTCCGAAGATCATGATGATGATGATCAGAATGATGATCAGCTCAGGAAAACCCAGACTACCCATCTTACGAGCTCCTTGCAGTTTTCGCGGAGAGTTGGCCAATTCTATCACCGTTACCGGGATCGCCTGTTGTCTATCGGTTGTCGCTCTGAAGCCTGCCGTGGTGGCTGGCGTCGGCGCCGGGCAGTTCACGTCCGGGGTCAATCTGGTTGAGGTGTACGCCAGCGTCACGGACGGACAGGGCACCCCGGTTACGGGGCTGAAACAGGCAGATTTCGAGCTGCGCGAAAACGGCGAGCTGCAGGCGATAGCGAACTTTACCGCAGGCGATTTCCCCTTGTCGGTGGCGGTCGCCATTGATCGCAGTTTCAGTGTCGCCGGCGCGAAGCTGACGACGGCGAAAGCGGCCGCCGAAACCTTTCTGGCCGAGCTGCGGCCCAAAGACGAAGCCATGATCATCGCGGTTGGCTCCCAGGTGGAGGTAGTGGCGCCGTTGTCGATCGACCGATCGTCGCAGCGGGAGGCGATCGCGCGACTCGACGCGTTCGGAACGACGGGATTGCACGACGCAATCATCGAGGCGATCGACGCGGTGCAGGCGTCCAAAGGACGACGCGCGCTGATCGTGTTGTCCGATGGAGACGATCGCTATAGTCGCGCGTCTGCCGCCGACGTCCTTGATCGCGCGCGGCGTTCTGATGTGATGGTGTTTCCGATTTCAATCGGCCGGGTACGTCCACCATTTTTCGCCGAACTGGCGACGCTCACCGGCGGACGCGTCTCACACGCGACGCCCGGCTCGACACTCACCGACATCATGCGTGCGATCGCGCGCGAGTTGCGCTGGCAATATCTTCTCGGCTACACACCTACGAAGCCACCGGTTCCAGGATCGAACGAATGGCGATCGATCTCCGTCACGGTCAAAAAGCCTGATGTGAAAGTGCGCGCGCGCGATGGATACTTGATCAGGTAAAGCGCCTGCAGTGAGAAAAGATTTGGAACACTTCGACGCGGCGATCGTGGGGGCCGGACCGGCAGGGTGCCGGTTAGCGTGGCGTCTCGCACGCGCCGGAGTGCGGGTCGCGGTCTTCGACGGCAGCCATCCTCGCGAGAAGCCATGCGGAGGTGGTGTGACGGAGCGGGCGCTCGATCTGGTCCGCGATGCGATCGATACATCTGACATCCAGGCGGTGGCGATCAGCGACATCACGTTCGAGGATCGCACGCGACGGGCACACGTGTCGCTTGCGGGCCGGCGCGGCGTCACACCGCAGCTTGCGGTTGCGCCGCGTGCCGTATTCGACGGTGCGCTGCTCGGGGCAGCCGTCAACGCTGGTGCGACGCTTCGGGCGGAACGCGTGCGCGACCTCTCGCAACGACCGCATGGATGGCGCATTTCGACAGCGCGTGGTTCAACTGACGTCGCGTGGGTCTTCGGCGCGGATGGGCCGAGCAGCCTCGTCCGCCGTCGTGTCGGCCGTCCCTTCGATCGCGCGGATCTGTCGGTCGCCGCCGGCTTCTTCGTGCATGGCGTGGCGTCGCGGACCGTTGCGATCGGCTTTGAAGAGGACCCGCCTGGCTACCTCTGGTCGTTTCCCCGGCCGAATCATCTTGCCGTCGGGGTCTGCGCGCAGGCGGATGCGGCGCGGCCTTCAACGCTGCTCGCCACCGCCTCGGCGTGGATCGCGCGCCACATCAGCGCCCCTTGCACGCGGCAGCGATACAGCTGGCCGATTCCGTCGCTTCGGTGGGCGACGCTCGATCGCGAGCGCCCGGCGGGCTCGCGATGGATGCTCCTCGGGGATGCCGGGGGCATGGTGGATCCAATCACGCGGGAGGGGATCTTCTTTGCGCTTCTGTCGGCCGAAGCTGCCGCCGATAGCTTTCTCGACGACCGTGATCCCGCGGAGCGCTATGTGCAGCAGGTCCGATCGATCGTTTACGACGAGTTGATGCGCGCTGCGCTCCTCAAGTCGCGGTTCTTCCATCCGCGCTTTATTGCGCTCCTTCTTCGTGCGCTCATGCAAAGCGCGAGGATCCGCGCAATCATGACCGATCTGGTCGCCGGGCATCAGTCGTATCGTGGACTTCGCGGACGCTTGCTGGGTACGTTGCAGTTTGGGTTGCTCGTGGAGATGTTGCAACAAGGTAGAAGGTAAAAGACTGATATGTCCCATCCACTCGTAGTCGCCATGTTCCCTGAACTGTCGCAGGCCGCTGCGGCAGCGCGTGAGCTGCATGCCGCGGGCATCACCTCGGATCAGCTCTCGATCATCAGCCGTAACCACGACGAGGAGTCGGATTACGCCGCACAAATCGGTGGAACGCCTGGCGCCGAAATCGAAGACTCTCGGACGGCCGCTCGGTTCGGCGAGCTCTCGGGACATCTTCTCGCAGCCATCGCGCTCGTCCTTCCTGGTATTGGTCCAATCGTCGCCGCCGGCCCGCTGGCGGCGGGGCTCGGTGAAGCCGCCGGCCATGTCGCGGGTGGTATTGCGACGGCCCTCAGCGGCGCGGGGATTCCGGACGATCGCGCAGAAGCGTTACAAGCCGCGGTCGAAAACGGGGCGATCCTGCTTGCAGTCCACACCGTCCAGCCCCGGCTCGTAGAGATTCAATCCATCCTGAAATCGGCGGGCGCGACAAAAATTGAAACCGGCAATTGGGAGCAATGAGACTGGCGCGGCAACCCGAACCAGGAATCTGCCAGCATCCGTCGTCCACTCTGCCGGTTCTGGCGTCCTAATGTTGGGACGAAACAAGGATAACGTTCGGTTCGGTAAGGCGGCATAAGGTCTGCCATTCGAGGCATCCTTATTGCACCTTGCGGATAGAGATTGAGTCGGCGACAATGACAGTTCAGGCTATTTCTGAATATTCAATGCCGGATTCCTTTCCGGGCTCCAGCCCAAATGCTCGTTTTCTCGCCGGATCGCTTCCAGTAAGCGAGACGTCCTGGAAGAATTATCTGCTGAAGACGTCGTGGTCTGTCGTGATCCACCTGATCGGGCTCGGTGTGTTCCTGTGGGTGATTACGAGAACCGGCGCGATGGACACGTTAGCGAAAGTCATCAACGCCCCCGATATCACTTGGATCGCATCGCCCGGCCCGGGGGGTGGTGGCGGGGGGGGCGGCAACAAAATGCCGGATCCGCCTAAGAAAGCCGAGATCGCGCCGCCTAAGCCGCGCGCGATGGAACCACCACCCAAGCCGGCCGTCGAGCCGCCGAAGATTCCGCAGGCAAATATTCCGGCCGTCACTGCGGTCACTGAACTGCCCGGCGCGACAACGCAAGCTCCGGATGCCACGATTGCGCAGGGGCCGTCGACCGGCGGGGGCGGTGGGACTGGAACGGGAAGTGGCGTGGGGTCGGGCACCGGATCCGGGTACGGCGAAGGATACGGCGGCGGGTTCGGTGGCGGCGCCTACCGCGAAGGCAACGGCGTCACTTCACCGGTGCTGGTTCACGAAACAAAGCCGAATTACACCGGCGAAGCGATGCGTGCCCGTATCCAGGGGCTCGTAAAGCTCGAAGCGATCGTCATGCCGGATGGTGCCGTCGGTGATGTCCGCGTCGTCCACTCTCTCGATCAGCAGTTCGGTCTGGACAAAGAAGCGATCAAGACGCTCAGGCAATGGCGCTTCAAGCCAGGTATGCGTCTCGGCCAGCCGGTTCCCGTTCTCATCCTCGTCGAAATCTCCTTCACACTGAGATAAAAAAAGGCCGGCTGGGATTTCTCCCAACCGGCCCAATCACAATGTTCAATGTTGAATGTTCAATGTTCAATGCTCATTGAACATTGCTCATTGAGCATTGGTCATTAGTACATCCCGCCCATGCCGCCGCCGCCACCCGGCATTGACGGCGCTTCCTTCTTCTCCTCGGGGATCTCGGAGACCAGCGCTTCGGTGGTCAGAAGGAGTGATGCGATCGACGAGGCGTTCTGGAGCGCGGAGCGCACGACCTTGGTCGGGTCGATGACGCCGGCCGCCACCAGGTTCTCGTACTTGTCGGTGGCTGCGTTGTAACCTTCCTCGGCTCCCTTGGCGTCCTTGACGCGTGCCACGACGATCGAGCCTTCCTGGCCAGCGTTGGTCGCGATCCATCGCAGCGGCTCTTCAATCGCCTTGCGGATCAGGTCGACGCCCACCCTCTGGTCGCCTTCCAGCTTCAGGTTTTCGAGCGCCTTCGCCGCGCGAATCAGCGCCACACCGCCGCCCGGAACGATGCCCTCTTCTACCGCCGCCTTCGTCGCGTGCATCGCATCCTCGACGCGCGCCTTCTTTTCCTTCATCTCGGTCTCGGTTGCTGCACCGACCTTGATGACGGCGACGCCGCCGACGAGCTTCGCGAGCCGCTCCTGCAGCTTCTCGCGATCGTAGTCCGACGTGGTCTCCTCGACCTGCGTGCGGATCTGCTTGACCCGGCCTTCGATCGCATTCTGGCTACCCGAGCCTTCCACGATCGTCGTGTTGTCCTTGTCGATCGTGACCTTCTTCGCCTTGCCGAGATCCTCGAGCTTGATGTTCTCGAGCTTGATGCCGAGGTCCTCGGTGATTGCGCGTCCGCCGGTCAGGATCGCGATGTCTTCGAGCATCGCTTTCCGGCGATCGCCGAAGCCCGGGGCCTTGACCGCGACAGCCTGCAGCGTGCCACGCAGCTTGTTCACGACGAGCGTGGCCAGCGCCTCACCGTCGACGTCCTCAGCGATGATCACGAGCGGACGGCCCGCGCGAGCCACCTGCTCGAGCAGCGGCAGAAGGTCCTTCATCGAGCTGATCTTCTTCTCGTGGATCAGAATGACCGGGTTCTCGAGCACAACTTCCATGCGCTCCGGATCGGTCACGAAGTAGGGTGAGAGGTAGCCGCGATCGAACTGCATCCCTTCGACAACTTCGAGCGATGTCTCGAGCGTCTTGGCTTCTTCGACGGTGATCACGCCGTCCTTGCCGACCTTCTCCATCGCCTCGGCGATGATCTTGCCGATCGTATCGTCGCTGTTCGCCGAGATCGTGCCGACCTGGGCGATCATGTTGCCGGCGACGGGCTTCGACTGCTTCTTCAGCGATTCGATGACCGCCTCGACAGCCTTCTCGATACCGCGCTTCAGCTCCATCGGGTTCGCGCCGGCGACGACGTTCTTCGCCCCTTCACGGAAGATGGCCTGCGCAAGAACGGTGGCCGTGGTCGTCCCGTCGCCGGCGATGTCGGACGTCTTGCTCGCCACTTCGCGCACCATCTGGGCGCCCATGTTCTCGAGCGGATCCTTCAGGTCGATTTCCTTCGCGACGGTCACGCCGTCCTTGGTGATGGTCGGGGAGCCGAACTTCTTGTCGAGCACAACATTGCGGCCCTTGGGACCGAGGGTCACCTTCACGGCATTGGCGAGCAGGTTGACGCCGCGCAGGATAGCCTGGCGCGACTCCTCGCCGTAAATAATCTGTTTAGCCATATTTCTTCAATCTCCGCTGGTTTGTGGATGGTTACTTCGTGATGACCCCGAGGATCTCCTCTTCGCGCATGATGAGGTACTCCTCGCCGTCCATCTTGATTTCCTGGCCGGAGTACTTGCCGAAGAGAATCGTGTCCCCTTCCTTGACGTCGAGCGGCGTCACCTTGCCGTCCTTCTCGACCTTGCCCTTGCCTACAGCGATGACCTTGCCCTGCTGCGGCTTCTCTTTGGCGGTATCGGGGATGATGATCCCGCCGATTTTCTGTTCGCCTTCCTCGAGGCGCTGCACGATCACACGGTCGTGCAAGGGACGAATCTTCACTGCGGTTGCGGTTGTTGCCATAGTCTTCGTCTCTCCGGGTTGTTGGGGGCGCACCGCCCGTGGCCTTCTCGGCGGGACGGCCAGCCCAGCTGTTATTAGGCCGATTCCTGTGTAAATGAAGTGTTCCGGCCCTGGAGCTTAGCAATCAGCCTGGCCGACTGCTAATTCTATGGAAGGCGATTGAGCGTGTCAAGCAGTCGCGGGGGGAGAGTGCTAGCGGTTGGTGAATTGGTGAATTTTGTCGCGTGGTGAATTGTCTGCGGTCAAGGCGGGGCGGCTAGGCGCTTCTCTTGATTCGATACTCACTGATCTTGCGCGCAATGGTGTTGCGATGCATGCCGAGCAGTTCGGCGGCATTGCCGACGTTCCCTTTCGACCGCTGCAGTGCGCGGGCGATGAACATCTTCTCGAACTCCCGCCGTGCATCGTCGTAGAGAACTCCCTTTTCGAGGAGTTCCTGTACGAGCCTTTCGAGTTGATCGCGCACGGTCAGCGAAGCTCTCGTGCGGACAGGAGGCGAAACGCGTCGAGATATTTTTCGCGGGTGTGCCGAATGACGTCATCGGGCAGCGACGGCACCGGAGGTTGTTTGTTCCACTTGATCCGTTCGAGGTAATCGCGGACGTATTGCTTGTCGAAGCTGGGCTGACCGTGCCCTGGTTCGTATTGCGAGGCAGGCCAGAAGCGGGACGAGTCGGGCGTCAGCACTTCATCGATCAGGATGATCTCCTTGCCCACCAGTCCAAATTCAAACTTGGTGTCGGCGATGATGATCCCCTTCGATTCCGCGTGCGCGCAACCGCGGCGATAGATCTCCAAGGTGAGCGCTTTCAGCTTCGCGATCAATTCCGCGCCGACGAGTCGTCCCGCCTCTTCTTCGCTGATATTGATGTCGTGGCCGCTCTCCGCTTTTGTCGCCGGAGTGAAAATCGGTTCGGGGAGACGATCGGACTCGCGCAGACCCGCCGGCAGTTTGATGCCGCAGACGCTGCCGCTCTGCTGGTATTCCTTCCAACCCGAACCCGACAGGTATCCACGCGCCACGCACTCGACCGGCACGGGATTGGTCAGCCGGGCGAGCATGGTCCGTCCGCGGAGAATGTCGGCGTGCCGGCGGGCCGTCTCTGGAAACTCGTCGACCTCGAGCGACAGAAGATGATGCGGAACGAGATCGCCCATGCGCTCGAACCAGAAGCCCGAGAGCTGCGTCAGCACCTTGCCCTTGTCGGGGATCCCTGAGCCGAGCACGTAATCGAACGCTGAAATGCGATCAGTGGCGACGATGAGCAGAGCCGCTTCACCAGAGGCGAGCGTCACATCGTACACGTCACGGACCTTGCCGCGTCGATTGAGGGTCAGGCCTTCGAGTGAAGTTTCAAGCAGGGGAGCAGTGGAGAGCACGGTGACCTCGCGAGAAGAGGGAAAAGCTTACGGCACTGGAGACGCGACGTCAACTCAACGCGCCGAAATTCTTGATTGCTGATTGTCGATTGTTGATTGATGGGTTTGGGTGAACGACCTTGCTTCAATCAGCAATCAGCAATTTCATTTTCTCTCTCGCACGGTAATACTTCCTCGTCGGCTTCGAATCGTGATTGTCGGACCTCCACCTTTGATCGGCCCGGTCGCGCGGCGCTCCGAGCCGCTCGACGTCACCTCGAGCAGGTCGGAGGGCAATTCGATCTCGCCGTCGGTCGCAACCGCGTCGAGTTGATAGCCTCCTGACGGCGGAGTGATCTCGATCGAGCCGCCTCCTTCGCCATAGATGGCCAGTGGCGCCGCGCGGTCGATGATGACATCGACGGCCGATGCGCGGACATCGAAACGTCCCTCGGTTCGCAAGCCTTTCACGTCGAGCGATCCACCCACGGCAGTGATGCGCACCATGCCGCTGGTCTTTTCGAGCCGATCGATGGTGATCTCGGTGCCCTGGGTGTCAAGATCGATCGGTCCGGCAAGTTCGGCACACTTCAATTCGCCACCGCGCATCGTCATCGACGTTTCGCCGCCGATGCGTTCGAGCTCCGCGTCGGTGCCGTTTGTCGTCAACTTCACGGCGCCCGCGTTCACCACACTCAGTTCGCCTCCGCGATGCGCCCCCGACACGAGTCCTTTTACGTCGGTGATTGCGAGCTTCCCGCGAGCCCCGCCAAGCTGCAGCCCGGCAATGTGATTGAAGCGGAGATCGTTGCCGCCTCCCTGGATTTGTACGGCTAGACGCTTCGGTACTCTCATCGTGACCGACCCTCGCTGCACACCCGCCTGGGGATAGGCCACCGTGAATACCATTCGCGTCCCGGCGCGATCGACCTTCAACACGCTCTCCTGGGCCGTTCGCTGCGCCTCTTGCTCGTCATACGCGTTGGAACGGACTTGCAGCTCCACTTCGATGTCCGATCGGTCTTCGCCAGTGATCGTGACGTTGGTCGACTTCAGGTCAGCTAACCGGAGCTCGGACACGTCTGCGTCGACGGGATGCGAGCTCCGCGTCGTCAGTTCGGCAGACGCGCGATTTCCCCGCATGGCGCGGCGGATGTGGTCGAGCACCTGTCCGGCGCCGAAGCTGCGCTCACCGGGTGCCGGAGCAGGGGCGGTGAACTGGTAAACGATCGCCCCGACCACGACGAACGCGGCAATGAGCAGTAACTCGCGTTTTCCCATAGAATTGGAGCGGAACTTATTCTAATGCCTGCCGGTCCTGGCGCCTGCGCGCCTTTCGGCAAGGCTGTTTACTCGATGCGCCGACACCTTCGCACGGCCGTTATTGTTCTGCTGACGGTTGGACTTCTTGCATTCTTCTTTCGCAAGGCCGACCCGGCAGCCGTGTGGGCGGAAACTCGCCGAGCCGATCCGTGGCTGATCGCGCTGGCGACGATCGTCACCGCGTTGACCTACGCCATCCGCGCCCTTCGATGGCAATCCCTCCTTGCACCAATCGGACCGACTCGTTACTCCGTGGCGTTTGAAACCACGGTCATCGGGTTCGCGGCGAACTCACTGATTCCTGGCCGAGTGGGTGAAGTGCTCCGCCCCTACCTGCTCGCCCGGCGCGAGTCGCTGAATGCGATGTCGGCGTTTGCGACGATTATTCTCGAACGCATGCTCGATCTCGCGGCGGTGCTCATCCTGTTTGCGTTTTTCGTCTTCGGTTCCGCGACGGCGATCATTTCCGGCGATCCGGCCCGCCTCTCGCTCGTGAAGGCCGGCGGTGCAATCGCGGCCGCGTCGGCAGTGGGCGGGTTGATTGTGTTGTTCGCCCTTGCCGGTCATCCCGAACGTCTAGGCCGCGCTGCCCTCCGCGTCGAGCGGGTGCTGCCGACTCGACTCGCCCGCATGTTGGCGTCTTTCGTCGAAACCTTTGCGCAGGGGCTTGCCGTCATGCGCGATCCCGCGCGGCTGGTAACCGCGGTGCTGTTGTCGATTCCGATGTGGATGTCGATCGCGGCAGGAATCTGGCTGACGTCACGCGCATTTCACATTACGTTTCCCTACCCGGGTTCGTTCCTGGTGATGACCATTCTCGTGGTCGGTGTGGCGGCACCGACGCCAGGTGGCCTTGGCGCATTTCACGCCGCATATCAATTCGCCGTGACCGAATTCTTCGCCGCTTCAGTCGACCAGGCGGTCGGCGCGGCGATCGTGCTGCATGCACTCTCGTTCGTGCCGGTCACGCTGCTGGGCCTGGCGTTCATGGCGCGGGAGGGGTTGACGTTTGGCAGGGCGAGGGAGATTGCGTCGGGTGCCACGAGTGCCAAGGATGCCACGAGTGCCAAGGGTGCCACGAGTGCCAAGGGTGCCACGAGTGCCACGAGTGCCAAGGGTGCCACGAGTGCCGCGGGTGCGATGAGCAGCGAAGGCCTGAGATGAAGTGTCCGTATTGCGGCCATCTCGGCGACAAGGTGGTCGATTCGCGCGAGAGCAAAGAGGGGGACGTCATCCGTCGCCGGCGGCAGTGTCTCAACTGCGGCAAGCGATTCACCAGCCGTGAGCGGCTCGAAGATATCGAGTATCGCGTGGTCAAGAAAGACGGAAATCGAGAAGCCTTTCAGCGGCAGAAGCTGATCGCTGGACTGTTGACGGCCTCTGAAAAACGACCTGTCAGTATCCAGCAACTCGAGGCGATTGCCGATCGCGTCGAAGCGGAGTTGCAGGAGCGACCCGAGCGCGAGATGACGACTGAAGAGATTGGCGCGCGCTTGATGCAGGAGTTGAAGCAGCTGGACCAAATCGCGTACGTGCGGTTTGCCTCGGTGTATCGCCAATTCCGCGACGTCGGCCAGTTCAAGCGAGAGGTCGACGAGTTGCAGAAATCCAAGGGGTGATGACCACCGTTGGCGAACGACGGCGCCCGGCCGCGCCGGTACAAACAGCACCGGCCGAACGTCGTCCCTTCCGCGACAATCCCCGCCTGATTCTCCTCGGCATCGCGCTGCTCTTCGCCGCGCTGGCGGCGATGATCTTCCTTGCCGACAAGTCGACGCAGCTCAATCCGGACTTTCTGAGTGAGGTCCTGCTTTACGCGCTTTCAGCCGCCGATCTCACCATGGTCGTCGCGCTGGTATTCGTGCTGGCGCGCAATATTGTCAAGCTGCTCGTCGAGCGGCGCCGGGGTCTCCCGTTCTCGCGGTTCCGCGCGAAGCTCGTGCTCGCGCTGCTTGGCCTCACCATTGTTCCATCACTGCTCGTGCTCGCTGTCGGGGGCGAACTGATACGAAGCGTGACCCAGTTGTGGTTCAGCCAACCGCTGGACAAGGTGCTGCGACACGCCAACGAGATCGGCGGTACGTATTACCGGGAACATGAAAGCCTGATGGCCGATCACGCCCAGCGTCTTGCACAAGCAATTCCCGCGTCGGCGGTGGCGGCCGGCAACATCGAGGCGGTGCGAGCGGCGATTGCGCCTGAAGTGACTCTCGGCCGCCTGGGACTGGTCGAGGTTTATCGCGTCGCCAGTGCAGGCGCGCCGACAGCGCTGGTGGCGGTGGAATCGCCGTCGGTGCCGCGGGGACACCAAAAAGGCGTGGCCGATCGGCTGGCCGAGAAGGTCCTGTCGGGCAGCAGCGAAACACGGATACTTGATTCGATGGACGGCGGCGGGGAGCTCGTCCGCGCCGGCTCAGTCATCCGCGAACCGACGACCAATCGGCCGGTCGGAGTGGTGATCGCGAGCGGATTTCTGTCCGGTGATGTGGCCACCCATGCGCGAAACATTACTGAAGCCTACGAGAATTACAGCCAGCTACAGGTGCTGCGGCGCCCGCTGCAGGGGGTCTATCTTTCGCTGTTTCTGATGATGACCCTGATGATTCTCGTGAGCGCCACATGGACCGGACTGTATCTGGCGAAACGCATCACCCGGCCTGTGCAGTTGCTTGCCGCCGGCGCGCGCGAAATCGGCGCCGGTCGCCTCGACCACCGCATCGAGCCGGAGACGCGCGACGAATTCGGATCGCTGGTCGAAGCGTTCAACACGATGGCTGGTGAGCTGGCGGCGAGTCAGCGAAAGCTCGAGCGATCACGAGTGGATCTCGAGCGCAAGAACCTGCAGCTCGACGAGCGGCGCCGCTACATCGAAACCGTGCTCGAACGAATCGCGACCGGGGTGATCTCGGTGGGCGCCGACGGACGAATCGAAACGATCAATACCGCGGCGCTCCGACTGCTCGATCTGAAAGCAGATGTCGTCAGTCGCTCGGCCGCCGAAGTGTTCGGCCGCGACGATCTGCGTCCACTCGAAGGGTTGCTGGCGCGAATGCAGACAGTTTCGAGCGAAGCGGCGGCGCAGGAGATTGCCCTGACGCGCGATGGGCGGGAACTTCATCTGGCTGCGGCCGCGACCCCGCTGCAAGGAGAGGACGGCGCGTTTGCCGGCTCCGTGCTCGTATTCGACGATGTCACGCCGCTCATTCGAACGCAGCGTGTCGCCGCCTGGCGTGATGTGGCGCGGCGATTGGCGCATGAAATCAAGAATCCGTTGACGCCGATTCAACTTTGCGCCGAACGAATGCGCCGCCAGTTCAGTTCAGCTCCGGCACCGGCACGTGCGCTGGTTGACGAATGCACGACCACGATCGTCGGTGAGGTCGAATCGCTCAAGGCGCTCGTCGACGAGTTCGCGCAGTTTGCCCGCATGCCGACGCCCAAGGCGATACCATCAGACGTCAACGCGCTGCTCACCGAAACCCTCGCGCTTTACAACGGACTCTTTCGCGGTATCGTCATCGAGCAGCAATTCGCAACCGGGCTGCCGGCTGTGCGACTCGATGTCGAGCAGATTCGGCGCGTGGTCATCAACCTCGTGGATAATGCGGTCGAAGCGCTGGGTGGCGCGAATGCGTCGCTGCGCGCTAATGGCGATCCACCCTCGATCGTCGTCGCGACCCTTCATGATGCGGCAAACGGCGTCGTCCGGTTGACGGTGTCGGACAACGGTCCGGGCATCCCGCTTGAAGATCGCGACAAACTGTTCATGCCGTACTATTCAACGAAGCGGCGGGGCAGTGGCCTCGGTCTCGCCATCGTGCGTCGGATTATCGCCGAACACGGCGGCAGCATCGAGGCCGGCGACAATACGCCGACCGGCACGGTATTCACGGTTGAATTACCTGTGTAAGCTTCCAGCTTGCAATGAAACCCACCGTTCTAGTCGTCGACGATGAAGCCGGCGTGCGAAGCGCGCTGAGCGGAGTACTCCGCGACGAAGGGTACGCGGTCGATGTCGTCGACAGCGGCGAAGCTTGCCTCGACAGGGTCTCGCGCGCGCCGTACGACGTCATCGTCCTCGACATCTGGTTACCCGGCATCGACGGGTTGGCGACGCTTGCGCGGCTTCGTGAGCGGCGCGTGGACGCACCCGTGGTCATGATCTCCGGCCACGGCAATATCGAGTCGGCGGTTCGCGCGATCAAGATGGGCGCCTTCGATTTCGTCGAAAAACCACTGTCACTCGAAAAGACCGTGCTCGTCGTCGGAAACGCTGTGCGGCAGCGCCAGCTCGAGGCCGAAAATCGGGCCCTTCGCGCTCACGTCGACAAGCGACTGACGATGGTGGGCGAGAGCTACGTCATGGCTCAATTGCGTGAGCAGGTGGCGATGGCGGCGCCGACCAACGGCCGGGTATTGATCTTCGGCGAGAACGGGACGGGAAAAGAGCTCGTCGCGCGCAGCATCCATGCCTTGAGCCGGCGCCGCGCGGGTCCGTTCGTTGAAGTGAACTGTGCCGCGATTCCGGAGGAGCTGATCGAAAGCGAATTATTCGGTCACTTCAAAGGCGCGTTCACCGGCGCGGTCTCCGATCGTCGTGGCAAATTCGAGGCGGCGGATGGTGGGACGCTCTTCCTCGACGAAATCGGCGACATGAGCGTGAAAACCCAAGCCAAGGTTCTGCGCGCCCTGCAGGAGCAGATTGTCGAACCAGTTGGCGGCACCACCAGCGTAAAAGTGGATGTCCGCATTTTGGCCGCCACCAACAAGGACCTGCCTGCGGAGATCCGCGCCGGCAGGTTCCGAGAGGACCTGTACTTCCGTCTGAACGTCATTCCAATTTTTGTTCCGCCACTCAGAGATCGCGACGCTGATATTCCACTCCTTGCCGAACACTTCATGTCGGAACTTGCCCGTGAATACGGGCGGCGCTCCAAGCGGCTGGACCCGGGAGCGGCAACAGGACTGCGAAGCTATCGCTGGCCGGGCAACGTGCGCGAGCTGCGGAATGTGATCGAACGACTCATGATCATGGTGCCAGGAGACACCATTACGCTTGCGGATCTCGAGTTTCTCGAGGGAGCCGCGATGGCGGCCACCGAGACGGAGGGGGTGCCTCCACTCACGCTGCACGATGCCCGCGAACGGTTCGAGCGCGATTTCATTCTGCGCGCGCTGGCGGCACAGCAGGGGAACATTTCGCGCACGGCGGAGATCCTCGGCGTCGAGCGTAGCAACCTCTATCGCAAGATGCGGGCGTTTGGCATTGTGCCGGCTCGAAAAGAGGAGGAGTCCGTCTAGCTGCTGGCTGTCGGCTCTCGCCACACCCGGCACGTACCCTGGCACTCGCGGCACGCCGGCACCCTATTTCAACTTGTTCTCCAGGACTTGTTCCGGCCCGAACCGCTCGAGTTGCAAATAGAACTCCGCCGCTGAGACCAGGGCGGCTGACGGAACCAGGCCGACGATTTCACTCTCCAGGATCGACACGCCGTAACGCTCTGCCTCACGTTTCACAATCTCGAAGACCCGGAAGATCGGCGTTTTTTGATAATTCGTCAGGTTCATGGAGACCTGCGCGAGATTTCGGTCCTCCAGCATGAAGCCGGCGGCCTTGACGTAGCGCAATCCGCCGCTGCTTTGGCGGATCGCGGCCGCGATCTTCTTTGCCACATCCAGGCGATTCGTGTTGAGGTTGATGTTGTAGGCGATGAGCGGCATCCGCGCGCCGACAACCGACGCGCCGGCGGCGGCGTGTGGTTCGCGCGGGCCGAAGTCCGGCGCCCATTCCGGCGCGCGCATCTTTGCGGCAAGGCCTTCGAACTCACCCCGGCGAATGTCCTCGAGGTTCTTTCGAAGCGGATTGGCCGACGCTTCCTCATACAGATAAATCGGCACACCGAACTGCTCCGCGATTGCGCGGCCGACCTCCTTTGCCAGCGCGACACACTCCTCCATGGTTACGCCTTCGATCGGCACGAACGGAATCACATCGATCGCACCCAATCGCGGGTGTTCACCTCGGTGGGTGCGCAGGTCGATGGCCGGGAGTGCCGCCTTGAACAGCGCGAGCGTGGCGTTTTTGACGGCAGCCCGATCGCCGACGAAGGTAAGGACCGACCGGTTGTGCGATGCGTCCGACGAGTAGTCGAGCAGCCGAACTCCCGGCGTCGCCCGAATCGCGGCCGCCAACTGCTCGACGACCTCCGTGCGGCGCCCCTCGCTGACGTTCGGAATGACTTCGATGATCTCCATGGATGAGAGTTCTATCACGCGCGTGCCGCGCCGCGTCCAATTCCGCCGCGGTTTGTGCGACACTTCTTCACCGTGATTGGTCGCTATTGGAAGTGGATCCTATTGACCTCCGCGCCGGTGGCGTTTGGCGCAGAGATGCTCGAATGGGGCGCCGTCCCCGTCTTTGTCTTCTCGGCGCTTGCGGTCATCCCGCTCGCCGCGTTCATCGGCGAGAGCACCGGCCACCTCGCTCGCCATCTGGGTCCGAGTTCCGGCGCTTTGATCAACGCCACCTTCGGCAACCTCGCGGAGATGATCATCGCGGGCCTCGCGGTTCGCGCCGGGCTGCTCGAGGTCGTCAAGGCGTCGCTCACTGGATCGATTCTCGGCAACCTCCTCTTCGTCGGCGGCCTGTCGATGCTCGTCGGCGGGTGGAAACGCGATCACCAGAAATTCAACCGCCTTGCTGCCGAGGCGACCGCCGGCCAGATGGTCGTCGCCATCGCCGCGCTCCTGCTGCCGGCGATCTTCTTCTACACGGCGGGCGGGAACAGCCACGTCGAGCTGATGCACGAAGTGTCAGTCGGGACGGCGCTCGTCCTGCTCGTGACATATGCCGCCGGGCTGTGGTTCACCTTTCGCACACACAAACATCTCTTGAGCGCCGGCCATGGCGCGCACGACGACGGCAATGAGGTGTGGACGATGCCGCGATCCGTGCTCACGCTGGCGGCGACGAGCGTGGTCATGGCGCTGGTGGCCGAGGGGCTCGTGGGCGCCGTCGAAGCCGTCGGGCATCAGTTCGGGCTGAACCAGGTCTTCATGGGCGTCGTCGTCCTCGCGATGGTCGGCAACGCCGCCGAGAACTCGAGCGCGGTGGGCTTTGCCTATCGTGATCGAATGGATATCGCGCTGAACATCGTCACTCAAGCGAGCGTGCAGATCGCCTTGTTCGTCACGCCCGTACTCGTACTGCTGTCGTTCTCCATGGGACATCCGCTCGATCTCGTCTTCACGCCGTTCGAGATTGTCGCCGTCAGCCTGGCCGTGGCGATCGTGGCCTATCTCGTCCTGAACGGAGAGTCCAACTGGTTCGAGGGCGTGCAGTTGCTTGCGCTCTACACGCTGATCGCGGTCGCAATCTACTTTCTCCCCTGATCGGGCCGAGGTTCATAGTTCGTGAGAGGTCTGCACGGCAAACGTGTCGCACTGGCGAGCATCGCCGCTGTCGAAACCGCGGCGGAACCATCGTTTACGCTGCTCGCTCGAACCGTGTGTGAACTTCCTCTCGTCGGAGTGGCCGAGAGTGTCATCGCCGATCGCGTGCGCGGCGGTGAGAGCTTCGCCGAGATCCTCGTCCGTGATCTGGAGTGCCGATCGCGCCGTACGGCCCCAGACGCCTGCGAGGCAATCGGCCTGGAGCTCGACGCGCACTGAGTTCTGGTTCGATGTCTCACCTCTCGCTTGCAGCCTGGTGGCGCCGATCAAGTTCTGAACGTGGTGACCGACCTCGTGTGCGATCACGTATGCCTGCGCGAAGTCGCCGGGCGCCCGCAGGCGCTTCTCCATGACGCCGTAGAAGCTCGGATCGATATAGAGTTTCTGATCTCCCGGACAATAGAATGGGCCGGTGGCGGAGGTTGCGTTGCCGCAGCCGCCAGTCGATACGCTGTCAGCAAACACGACGAGCGTGGGATGCTGGTAGGCGGCCGGAGAACTGCCGTAGGCCGGCAGTGCCCCGCGTTCGAAGATCGGCGTCCACACGTCTTCGGTCGAAGCGAGAACCACGCGGGAGAAATCACACGCCGCGCCGTTCGCCTCCGACGCCTGGCAGACGCTGGAAGCTCCTGGCGTCGAAGCTCCCTCGCCGCCGGTCAACGCTCCCAAGAGCTGCTGCCTGATTCCTGAAGGCATCGCAAAGAGCGCAACGACCCCCACGACTCCGACGATCAGGGTGCCTTTCACTCCGAGCAGCCTCACGAGACCGAACAGCGCCTGGATCGGCACGCCGCCGCCCCGGCCACCTCCGCTGCCGGTGCCGCGATCTTCAAAGTTGCTGGACCTGCGCTGATCTTCGGTACGCATGGTGGCTGCCTCGCTCCTTGGGGCCTATGGCATAGGCCGACCTTGTCGGTCTATCTCCAGACCACGTCTGATTCGATCGACTATCGTTCCGAGTCCACGGGCGTGTCAAACGTTTCCGGCGCCACCGCCGCGCGCTGTCGCCCGAGATTGAGCCACTCCGTGTCGACGAGTGCACGCAATGTGGTCTCCAATAGGGCGCCAGAAACCCTCGCCCGGCGCGATGGCGCACTGATGCGGCTATCGAGGGTCCTGGCGACACACGCGAAGCCTTCAGCACGCCGCGGTCCGGTGTTCCCTATTGAACAGACACGCCACGCGCGAGGTGTCAGTCTTGCGCGTCTGGATTCGCTCGCCGGCTGGAGACGACACCACGATTCTCCAACCTCCGTTGCTCTGCAGAACCGGCGTGCAGCGGGAGTCTGCCGCCAGTAGAGCCGTACTCCACCCTCACCAGAAAGCGACGAACGATGAAAACCATGAGAGCAGTCGTATTGATCGGCGTACTCGCCTCGATTGGCGGGGTGCCAGTCCTCGGACAGGTCCATAAATTCTTCACTCCGGGAACGGTCTGGACGGTCACGATGATCAAGATGGCCGCGGGCATGGACCAGGCCTACCTGGAGTATCTCGACGGTCACTTCAAGAAGGGAGAAGAGGCGCAGATCAAGGCCGGTTTCCAGAAGTCGTACAAGATTCTTCGCACGATGGATGACGGCGGCGCATGGAATTTGCTGATTCTGCGGGAATACGCCAGCCTCGCGAGCATGGAGGCCAATGTGGAAAAGGCCGACGCAGTCCTGCAGCAGACGGACGGGCCTGACCAGGCTCAGATGAAGGGCTATGAGGACCGCAGCAAGTACCGCGAGGTCGTCGGTACCAAATACGCGCGTGAACTGATGTTGAAATAGGTGTCCGGCGCCGCGGACCGTCTGAATGCCCGTAGTGCAGGTAGGGTTTTTGGGCAGGCTCTTCGTTCAGGTTAGGAGACTCAATGAGATCCGTAGTTGCTTGTCTTGTCGTAGTCGGCGGAATCACCTCTGCGACGGCTGCGTCGCCACAAAACACCGCTGCTCCGCCGACGGCCACGGACGTTTATCACGTCCACCTCGCCAAGGCGGCGCCCGGCCAGGCGGCAGCACTGGGGAAATCGCTCATGGCTCCTGACAAGGCTTCGCCGATGCCCGAGCACTTCGTCGTGCTTCGGCATCAGGAGGGCGACGATTGGGACTATGTCGTGATTCAGCACCTCGGTTCGAAGGCCGAGGTGGTGGCAACCGCGCCGCCGCCTTCGGATGCCGTACGGGCCCTCACCGCGTGGCACAGCGATACGTTCGTGAGCGGACCTTCGTGGGGCGAATTCTCGAAGGAGATGTCGATCGGCGGATCGGCCAACGCAGCCGGCCTCGTCTACATCGTCGGTGTCCATCGCGCAGTGCCGGGGCATCGGGAGCAACTGCTCAAATCGCTGAGCGCCGTCGGTCCGTCGAGCAAGATACAAACCGGCAGCGTGCTGCTGCAACACCTCGAAGGCAGCGAGTGGACCTTCGCGACCATCACCCGTTACAACTCGTGGCAGGATGTCGCAACCGAACGCGCAGCCGCAACGTCGGCCGGCGA